>NZ_JACIHC010000017.1:0-178513 GCF_014198205.1 Bradyrhizobium sp. SBR1B | reverse complement strand
CCTCGACCCCCGCATGGCCAAGCTCGCCGGCGGCGTCCACCGCCTCGAGGGACAGCTCATGGTCGTCCTCGACGTCGATCGCGTCCTCGAGCTCGCGCCGGAAATGATGGCGGCCTGATACGGCGGCTCGCCGCCGACGTGCCAGTAATTGGAAGTGCCCCCCGCAAAGGGGGAGGAAGCAGAGGTTCACATGCGAACTTGTCTCGTCGTTGATGATTCCAGCGTCATCCGCAAGGTTGCGCGCCGGATCCTGGAGGGCCTCGACTTCCAGATCCTCGAAGCCGAGGACGGTGAGAAGGCGCTGGAGGCCTGCAAGCGCGGCTTGCCCGATGCGGTGCTGCTCGACTGGAACATGCCCGTGATGGACGGCTACGAGTTCCTCGGCCATCTCAGGCGCATGCCCGGCGGCGACCAGCCCAAGGTGGTGTTCTGCACCACCGAGAACGACGTCGCGCATATCGCGCGCGCGCTGCATGCCGGCGCCAACGAATACATCATGAAGCCGTTCGACAAGGACATCGTGACGGCGAAATTCCAGGAAGTCGGCCTTATCTGAGCGATCGGCCGGAGGCCGAAGCGATTCTTCGGCGCTTGTTTTCAACTGTACCCTTTCAGTCTGAGTTGGTGAGTAATGAGTGTTGCGTTCGCAGGTAATTCGGCCACGACCGGCTCGCGCGAAGCGGGGCCGCTGCGGGTGATGATCGTCGACGACTCCGTCGTCATCCGCGGTCTGATCTCGCGGTGGATCGGCGCCGAGCACGACATGGAGGTCGCTGCCTCGCTGCGCACCGGGCTCGAAGCGGTCAACCAGATCGAACGCATCAATCCTGACGTTGCCGTGCTCGACATCGAAATGCCCGAGCTCGACGGCATCTCGGCGCTGCCGCAGCTGCTTGCGAAGAAGCGCGATCTCGTCATCATCATGGCCTCGACGTTGACCCGCCGTAACGCGGAGATCAGCTTCAAGGCGCTGTCGCTCGGCGCCGCCGATTACATTCCGAAGCCAGAATCGACGCGCGAGGCGTCGGCCGCCGACATCTTTCATCACGACCTGATCCAGAAGATCCGCCATCTCGGTGCGCGGCTGCGTCGCAAGGCCGCGGTGGCAAGTCCGCCGCTGGCGCCGGCGAGCCCGGCTCCGGCCCCGCGTAGTCCTGTTGCGCGGCCCGCAGTGCCCGCTCCGGCGGTGCCTGCTGCGTCATCCGGGGCGCTCACCATGCGCCCGTTCTCCATTCAGACCCCCAAGGTGCTGCTGATCGGCTCCTCGACCGGCGGTCCGCAGGCGCTGATGGCGCTCGTCACCGAGCTCGGCCCGGTGATCGACCGCTTCCCGGTGCTGATCACCCAGCACATGCCGCCGACCTTCACCACCATCCTTGCCGAGCATTTGGCGCGTTCGAGCCGTAAGCCGGCCGCCGAGGCGGTCGACGGCGAGCCGGTGAAGCCGGGACGGATTTATCTCGCGCCCGGCGGCAAGCACATGCGCGTGGCGCGCAGCGGTGCGGACACCGTGATCGCGCTCGACGACGGCCCCGCCGTCAATTTCTGCAAGCCCGCGGTCGATCCGCTCTTCACCTCCGCCATCGACATCTGGCACGGCAGCATCCTCTCCGTGATCCTGACCGGCATGGGCTCGGACGGCATGCGCGGCGGCAAGGACATCGTTGCGGCCGGCGGCAGCGTCATCGCGCAGGACGAAGCCTCCAGCGTGGTCTGGGGCATGCCGGCCGCGGCGGCCAATGCCGGCATCTGCGCGGCGATCCTGCCGCTCAACCAGATCGGCGCCAAGGTCAACCGCCTGTTCGCGGGAGATCGCGCGTGACGCCGGTTGACTACGATTATCTGCGCAAGTTCCTGAAAGAGCGCTCCGGCCTCGATCTGTCGCCCGACAAGCAATATCTGGTCGAGAGCCGGCTCTTGCCGCTGGCGCGCAAGGCGAGTCTATCAGGCATTCCCGATCTGGTGCTGAAGATCAGGAACGGCGATGGCCGGCTTGCGACCGACGTGGTCGAAGCGATGACCACCAACGAGACCTTCTTCTACCGCGACAAGATCCCGTTCGATCATTTACGCGACACCATCCTGCCGGGCCTGATCAAGGCGCGCGCGGCGCGCAAGAGCTTGCGCATCTGGTCGGCGGCGTCGTCGACGGGGCAGGAGCCCTATTCGATCGCGATGTGCGTGAAGGAGATGGGCGCAGCATTGGCCGGCTGGCGCATCGAGATCGTCGCCACCGATCTGTCGCAGGAGGTGCTGGAGAAATCCAAGGCCGGCATCTACAGCCAGTTCGAGGTGCAGCGCGGCCTGCCGATCCAGCACCTGATGAAGTACTTCACGCAATCCGGCGACACCTGGCAGCTCAATGCCGACATTCGCGCGATGGTGCAGTTCCGCCAGCTCAACCTGCTGCAGGATTTCTCCCATCTCGGCACGTTCGACGTGATCTTCTGCCGCAACGTGCTGATCTATTTCGACCAGGACACCAAGGCGGTGATCTTCGAGCGGATGGCGAAGGGCCTGGAGACCGACGGCACGTTGTTGCTCGGCGCTGCCGAATCCGTCGTCGGCATCACCGATGCGTTCCGTCCCATCGCCGAGCGCCGCGGTCTCTACCAGCTCAACCCCGCACGTTCCGGCCGCCCCATGGGCGGATTGATGCCGCCGTCGTTGAAGGTTGCCGCGGCGCGGTGATCCTTCCGCGAGTCCGGAATTGTAGGGTGGGCAAAGGCGCACTTGCGCCGTGCCCACCATCGATCCAACACTGCAACAGAAATGGTGGGCACGCTTCGCTTTGCCCATCCTACGATACTTTCAATTGCGTCGAGAGATACTTCTCATGCGCCATTGCACTCACAAAATCGCATGCGGCAGAAATCGCGAGCGGTTGCCGGTGATCGGGCTCTCGTCCTCGCGGATCGACAATCCGCACGGCTCGTGATTCACCAGCCAGCTTCCCACCACCGGATAGAAGCCTGAGAAATTCGGCAGCGGCGCGAGCGCCTGGCGCACAAAACCTTCGGCGCCGTAGGGACCTTCCTGCTCGTCGAGCGATACGCCGCCGGACACGATCGTGACGTTGGCGCCTTCGCGCGACAGCAGCGGCTTGCGTACGTAGGATGTTCCGAGCTCCGCTGCCCGCGCGTCATCCTCGAAGAACGCCGGCAGCAGATGGGGATGGTTCGGAAACATCTCCCAGAGCAGCGGCAAGATGCCCTTGTTGGAGAGCACCGCCTTCCACGGCGGTTCGATCCAGCGCGTGGCCGCGTCCTTCAGCTTCGCGCCGAAGGAATCGTGGAACATCCATTCCCAGGGATAGAGCTTGAAGGCGAGTGCGATGTCGGCCTCGTCGAGGTCGACGAAGCCGCCAGGCTCATCGCGCCAGCCGACCTCTTCGATGTCGAGCAGCCTGGTCGAGAGGCCGGCTTGGCGCGCGGTGTCTTCGAGATAAGCGAGCGTGCCGGCGTCTTCCGAGTTGTCGGTGGTGCCGGTGAGATGGACGTGACGGCCCGCGGCGATCTCCTTCCACGCCGCGATCAGTCGCTCATGGATGGAGTTGAACTGATCGGCGCGAACAGGGATGATACGGCGCTCGATCGCCTGCTCGAGCCAGGTCCATTGAAACACCGCGGCCTCGAAGATCGAGGTCGGCGTATCCGCGTTGTATTCGAGCAGTTTTGCCGGCGACTTGCCGTCGAACTTCAAATCGAGCCGGCCATAGAGGCTGCGGTCGTCGCGCTGCCAGCTCTCTGCGATCAAATTCCAGAACGCTTCCGGAATCTGCAAGCGCCGCAGCTGCCGCTCCTCGCCGATGACGCGGCCGGCAAGCTCCAGGCACATCGCCTCGATCTCGGCGGTCGGCGTCTCGATGCCGCGCTCGATCTCGTCGAGCGTGAAGCCGTAATAGGCGCGCTCGTCCCAATAGCGCTCGCCGTCGATGGTGTGGAAGACGAAGCCGCATTGCGCCGCGGTCTCTCGCCAATCGTCGCGCTCCAGGCACGTGATGCGCTGCATTGTTAGCCCCCGCCCGAGAAGCCATGGCCGAACGAGCCGAAGCCGCCGCGGCTGACGCTGCTGTGGCCGGAATCGGACGACGTGCCCGATGAGGAGTGGCTCGAGGAATCGCTGCTGAAGAAGCTCGACCGTGACGACCAGCGCGAACTGCCGCTGCTCGAGGAGCTGCTTCTGCTGCTGCAATTGGTGCTTGTCTGCACCGCCGGGTCCGTTCCGGACGGAGGGGGCTCGCAATTCTGCCGCGGCATCATCGTGTACGCGGTGGTGCCGACCGCGAGCGTGCCCATCACCAGCAGCGCGACATGGCCGGAGCGCTTCACCGGCGCTTTGGCCGACAACGGCAATGGCTGTGGCAGGCGTGGCCGGCGCTTGCCGAACTGCTTGTTGGAAGGTTTGTCGGCCATCTCAATAGATCATGCTGGCGGCGTTGAGCAGTCCCGCCGCGAGTGAGGACAGCCCGAGCCAGATGGCCGGCGCCAGCTCGCCGGCCGCGATCCGCGCCGACAGGTTCGGCACCGGCACGCGCACGAGAAAGAACACGATGACCTGCACGATCAGCGCGATCATCGCCCAGATCAGGCAGTCCAGCACGTTGGCCGAATGTGCGATGGCGCTGACCAGCGGCGCCACGAAGCCGAGCAGGCTGAGGCCGAGCGCGATCGCCGCCGCCGGCTCGTTGTCGCGGATCAGCTGGAACTCGTTATGCGCGGTGATGCGGGTATAGACGAACAGATACGCCACGATCGCGATCAGCCCGGTGCAGAAATAGACCAGGAAGGCGGGCAGGCCGGCCAGTGATTGCAGGATCATCGTTCCCCCATCGTGCAGCGACCATTCGTCGATGGGAGGAGGATAGCGGTTCAATGGGAGGAGGGCGATGAAGCCGCCTTTGAACCCGCCTTGGCATCCCCAAAAAACAAAACCCCGCCATTTGCGGCGGGGTCCAGGCTGGGAGGAGCAAGCCCGGGAGGGCTTGCGACGTAAACCCAGAAGATCAGGCGGGAATGCGCTCTTCGTGCTCGTGGGGCTCGCGCAGCACGTAGCCGCGGCCCCAGACGGTCTCGATGAAATTGCGTCCCTCGGAAGCGTTGGCCAGCTTCTTGCGGAGCTTGCAGATGAAGACGTCGATGATCTTCAGCTCGGGCTCGTCCATGCCGCCATAGAGGTGGTTGAGGAACATTTCCTTGGTGAGGGTCGTGCCCTTGCGGAGCGAGAGCAGCTCCAGCATCTGATATTCCTTGCCGGTCAGATGCACGCGCTGGCCGCCGACTTCCACCGTCTTGGTGTCGAGGTTCACGACGAGGTCGCCGGTCTGGATGACCGACTGGGCATGGCCCTTGGAGCGGCGCACGATCGCATGGATGCGGGCCACCAGCTCGTCCTTGTGGAAGGGCTTGGTCATGTAGTCGTCGGCGCCGACGCCGAGACCCTTGACCTTGTCCTCGATGCCGGCGAGGCCGGAGAGGATCAGGATCGGTGTCTTGATCTTGGAGACCCGAAGCTGCTTGAGCACGTCGTAGCCGGACATGTCGGGCAGGTTGAGGTCGAGAAGGATAATGTCGTAATCGTATAATTTACCGAGATCGACGCCTTCTTCCCCCAAATCGGTCGTGTAGACGTTGAAGCTCTCAGACTTCAGCATCAGCTCGATCGACTGCGCGACGGCGCTGTCATCTTCAATCAGCAAAACGCGCATGCCAGTTCCCCATAGTCGCCGCTCCTGGGCGTCAGGTCGGCCGCATTCGCGGCACTCAACAAAACGCCTTTGAACAACTGATTCGGATCCTGACAACAGATGGTTAACAAATCCTGATTCTGGAACGCAAGTCCCCCGGGTGCAATTTTTGTCGAATCGCCCTAAGGTCTTGTGTAAGAAGCAGCTTTCGTCACCCAGTTCTGTTCAAGTTCCACTTTAAGAGACGGGCCTAACCGACTCCCGCGACTCAGCCTTCTTCTGAAGAGGAGTCACGCTCAGTCACAAAGACAGTGACGCAATGATTAATGATGCGGGTAAACACGAAGTTAAGCGCCGTTCAGAAATATGGCGAAACTTAAGGTTTTCCCCGTGAAGGCCCGGGGCTCACGAAGGCGGGCGGCCATTCTATGAAGCCTCATATGAAAGCGCGCTCCTGATGAAGGCTGTCTTATGAAGGCGCTTGCCGAACAGATCGGCGATATCGACGGCATCAATATTTACGGTCGCGTCGTCGGTGTGCGCGGCCTGATGGTCGAGGTGGCCGGCCCCATCCACGCGATGTCGGTCGGCGCGCGGCTGGTGATCGAGACCGGCGCCAACCGTTCGATTCCCTGCGAGGTGATCGGCTTCTCCGGCAACAATGCTGTCGTGATGCCGTTCGCCGGCCTCGACGGCGTGCGCCGCGGCTGCAAGGCCGTGATCGCCAATGCCGCCAATCTGGTGCGGCCGTCGTCGGCCTGGCTCGGCCGCGTCGTCAACGCGCTGGGCGAGCCGATCGACGGCAAGGGGCCGCTGCCGCAAGGCGCCTCGCCGATGCCGTTCCGCAATGCGCCGCCCCCGGCGCATTCGCGCAAGCGTGTCGGCGCCCCGCTCGATCTCGGCGTGCGCGCGATGAACACCTTCCTCACCTGCTGCCGCGGCCAGCGCATGGGCATCTTCGCAGGGTCCGGCGTCGGCAAATCGGTGCTGCTGTCGATGCTCGCGCGCAACGTCGATGCTGCGGTCAGCGTCATCGGGCTGATCGGCGAACGCGGCCGCGAGGTTCAGGAATTCTTGCAGGACGACCTCGGCGAGGAGGGCCTCGCGCGTTCCGTCGTCGTGGTTGCGACCTCCGACGAGCCGGCGCTGATGCGCCGCCAGGCGGCGTATCTGACGCTCGCGGTCGCCGAATATTTTCGCGACGAGAACCAGGACGTGCTCTGCCTGATGGATTCGGTGACGCGCTTTGCCATGGCCCAGCGCGAAATCGGCCTGTCCGCCGGCGAGCCGCCGACGGCCAAGGGCTACACCCCGACCGTCTTCACCGAGCTGCCGAAACTTCTGGAGCGCGCCGGGCCGGGCCTCGGGGAGGGCGCCATCACCGCGATCTTCACGGTGCTGGTCGACGGCGACGATCATAACGAGCCGATTGCGGACGCCGTCCGCGGCATCCTTGACGGCCACATCGTGATGCAGCGCTCGATCGCCGAGCGCGGCCGCTACCCCGCCATCAACATCCTCAAATCCGTCTCCCGCACCATGCCGAAATCGGCCGATCCGCAGTTCTGGCCGACCATCCAGAAGGCGCGCGCGGTGATGGCGACCTATGCCGACATGGAGGAATTGATCCGGCTCGGCGCCTACCGGGCCGGCTCCAGCCCCGAGGTCGACGAGGCGATCCGCCTGCACGAACCGCTCGAGGCGTTCCTGCGCCAGCGCAAGGACGAAAATGCGTCTCTGGCTGACGGCTATCGCCAATTGGCGCATATCCTCGGTAATTTGGAAACGGAACGCTAACTTTGTCAGGTCATCATCCCATCCCACAGAGTAGCAGAGCCGGTCTTGGCCCCAGTCGGGCCTGTGGGGAGACCGGTGACGTCCCACGTGCAGCGAGGGGACTTCTGGGGAGTACGAGTCGATGAAGTCACGAGATACCCTCATCCGCCTGAAGAAGTTTCAGGTCGACGAGAAGCGCCGCCGGGTCACCCAGATCGAGACCATGATCGCCGACTTCCAGCGGATGTCGACCGATCTTGAACGCGAGATCACGACCGAGCAGGAGCGTGCCGGGATCAACGATCCCTCGCACTTCGCCTATCCGACCTATGCCAAGGCCGCCATTCAGCGCCGCGAGAACCTGACCCGCTCGGCCGACGAGCTCAAGGGCCAGCTCGACGAAGCCAAGGCCGCGCTGGCCGAGGCCTTCGAGGAGCTCAAGAAGGTCGAGCTCCTGGACGAACGCGACCAGGCCCGCGAGCGCGCCGAGGAAAATGCCCGCGAGCAGGCCGACCTCGACAGCATCGGCCTGATGCGCGCCCGCATCGGCGCCGTCGCCTAAAGACACAGCCAGCGGCCAAACCGCCGAGAATTTGTAAAACCCGGACCCGCAAGGTCCGGGTTTTCGCATGTGCTATCCACAGCGTGGCGCCGCACCCCTTGGTGGACGGCTTGGCCACGCGCTATGGTGGTGCGTGGTTTACCTCGCCCCGCTTTGAGGGGAGAGGTCGGATTGCCCCGGCGATGCGTAGCATCGTCCGGCGCGATCCGGGTGAGGGGGACTCTCCGCGGGTCCGTCTGCAACCTCCCTTGCGGAGACTCCCCCTCACCCCGATCCTCTCAGGGCGAGCGTAGCTCGTCCCGACCCCGCAGGCGGGGGAGAGGGAGGAAGGTTGGGGGGCTGAATGCTGACGCCAGCAGAGCTGGTCGGGTTGATCGAGGCGGTGGCGAAGGGCGATCAGGCGGCGTTCGAGCGCCTCTACGCCGCCACGCGCGCGAAACTCTATGGCGTCGTGCTCCGTATCTTGCGCCGACAGGATCTCGCAGAGGAGGTCATTCAGGAGACCTACGTCAAGATCTGGAACAGTGCCGGCCAGTTCAATCCCGCGCTGTCGTCGCCGATCACGTGGATGGCCTCGATCGCGCGCAACCGTGCGATCGACATCGTGCGCAAGAAGTCGGAGGTCTCGATCGAGGAGGAGCCGCAGGCGATGGAGGTCGCGGCCGACAGCCCCGATCCGCTGGCGCGCCGGGAGATGACCGAGGAGTTGAAGCGGCTGCTGGAATGCATCGGCCGGCTCGAGCCCGACCGTCAGCGGCTCGTGCTTCTCGCCTATTACAACGGCTGGAGCCGCGAGCAACTGGCGGAGAAATTCGCAGCTCCCGTCAACACGGTGAAGACGTGGCTCCGGCGCAGCATGTTGGATATCCGGGAGTGCCTCGGACTATGAAGGTTTATACGGTGAGGGTGGTTCTGGACTGCATGTGATGGCCTACTCGGAGGACCATATCGCGCTCGCCGCGGAATATGCGCTCGGTACGCTCGAGGCCGATGAGCGCGCGCAGGTCGAGACCATGATGGCGGTGGACCCGGCGTTCGCCGAAATCGTGCAGGCCTGGGCCTATCGGCTCGGCGCCCTCAACCAGATGGTCGGCTCGGTCGAGCCGCGTCCGGTCGTGTGGGAGAACATCAGGTCCGAGATTGCGCGCACGGTGCTTGCGCAGCAGCCGCCTGTTCTGGCCGACGTCGTACCGCCGCCAGTCCCGCCCGTCGAAGCCGCGCCGCCGGAAGCGCCGCTGGAGCAGGTCTCGCAACCGGAGCCGCAGCCTCCCGAGGCAGAGCAGCCCGAGCCGGTGCGCTCCGGATCCGATGCGATACCCGACATTGCGCCGGTGTTCATGCCGCAGGTCCACGCGCCCGATCCCGAGGTCGTCCGGACGCCGCAGGTGCCGATCGCCGACGACACCAACGTGATCCGCCTCGAGGGCCGCGTGAAGCGCTGGCGCTCGATCGCATCCGCGGTCGGCGCGCTCGCGGCCGCGCTGCTGGTGACGCTGTCGCTTCAGATCTTCCTGCCCGACGCGCTGCCGGGGGCTTTACGTCCCGCGCCGCGCATCCAGACGGTGGAAGTGAAGACGCCGGCCGCGCCGCTCACCGCCGCCGCGCAATATGTCGCGCTGCTGCAGGGCCAGGGCGGCGGCCCCGCCTTCATCCTCACCATCGACGGCGCGACCAAGAACTTTACCGTGCGCAAGGTCGGCGCGACGCCGGAGCCCGGCAAGAGCTTCGAGCTCTGGCTGATCTCCGACAAGCTGCCGCGCCCGCGCTCGCTCGGTGTGATCGGCGCCGGCGAATTCACCGCGCGTCCGCTGCTCGCCTCCTATGATTCCGAAGTCGTCAACGGCGCCACCTACGCGGTCACGGTCGAGCAGGCCGGCGGCTCGCCTAACGGCCAGCCGACCTCGGCCCCCATCTTTTCCGGCAAGCTGATCGAGACCGTACCGCCGTCCCAGCCGCAGGCGCCCACGAAGAAGTAGGTCCCGTAGCCCGGATGGAGCGCAGCGCAATCCGGGACCACCGCGCCATCAGGCGACAACCCCGGATTACGCTTCGCTGCATCCGGGCTACGAAGCCGCGTCTTGTCGCCACGGTCCATCTCGCCGTCGCATCCCGACAAGTCGCCTGGAATCCGCCCCCGATTTGAACCTTGCCGCAATTCGTGGCGTCAAATTCCCGGAAATTGCAGTCGGCGCCGCCGATCGCGGAGCCGAAAGAGGGGCTAGAAAACAAATGGATGCAGCGAAAACGCCCGGCATCTTCGTTCACCAATACACCGGACTGCCGCACGGCCCTGCGTTCGAGCATTGGCGCGAGCGGGCCTTCGGTGCCTGCGGCCTCGATATCGGGCCGAGCCATGGCGACAGCATCGATTGCCGGCTCCAGATCAGCGTTGTCGACAACATCGCGCTCGCCATTCCGGAAGGCGCCTCCGCGCAATATTCCCGCACCCAGAGCCACCTTGCCGACGGCAGCGACGACCTCGTGCTGATCGCCGCACATGCCGGCCTCGTCCGTGTCGGGCAGAATGGCCACACCGTGGAGCTTGCGCCCGCGCAGATGGTGCTCGTCGACATGAGCATCACCGGCACCGTCGGTCACACCGATGAAAACCGCTTCACCACCATCCGCATGCCGCGCCGCGCGTTGCTCGACATCAATCCGCGTACCGAGGACAAGCTGTCGCAAGTGCTCAGCGACGGTGCGGTCGCCGAGACCATCTTCCGCTACCACGCGCTCGCCGCCAATCACGCGCCGCACCTCGACGCGGTGGGCCAGCGCCTGACCGCGCAGCATATGGTCGATCTGGTTGGCCTCCTGCTCGGCACCGATGCCGAGCATGCAAGTCTTGCGCGCGGCCGCGGCCATGCGGCGGCGCGCCTCGACCTCATGCGCGCCGATGTGATGGCCGCGCTCGGCCGCAACGATCTCTGCCTGTCCGAGATCGCGACGCGCTCGGGCTTGAGCCCACGCCAGGCGCAACGCCTGTTCGAGCAGGCCGGCACGACCTTCACCGAATTCGTGCTGGAGCAGCGCCTGCTGCAGGCGCGTAAGCTGCTCGGCGATCCCCGCGCCAGGGCGCGCAAGATCAGCGACATTGCGCATTCCTCGGGCTTTTCTGATTTGTCATATTTCAACCGTGCGTTCCGCAAGCGCTTTGGCGCGACACCGTCGGAATTGCGCGAGGCGTAGGCGCGCCCCGGTTTCGTTCTGCGGATCACAGTTGGCCCATTCGCGGCGATGAGCTATATCTACCTGTGCGGGTACACCGCTCGATCGCTTGTCGTTCCCTTGTCGTTCCATTGGGAAAGTGCAGTCAACGGACATGGCGCGTATCGTCGTGCTCGGCGCCGGATTTGCAGGCCTGTGGGCGGCCATCGGTGCCGCGCGCAAGCGCGACGAGATCGGCGCTGGCAGCGACATCGAGATCTGCGTGATCGATCGCAATCCCTATCACAACATCCGTGTGCGCAATTACGAGGTCGATCTCAGCGAGGTCGCGATACCGTTGCCGCAGCTGCTCGATCCCGTTGGTGTCAGTCACGAGATCGGCGAGGTCGAAGCCATCGATCCGGTCCGGCACGAAATTTCGCTGGTCACGAGCAGCGGCGAGCAGACACTGGTCTATGACCGCCTGGTGCTGGCGCTCGGCAGCGAGGTGATGCGTCCCGACATTCCAGGCCTTGCCGAGCACGCCTTCGATGTCGATACCTATACCGCGGCGCTCCACCTCGAGGATCATCTCGTCTCGCTCGGCCGCAGCGCGCCGTCGCCAGGGCGTTCGACGGTGGTGGTGGTCGGCGCAGGCTTTACCGGCATCGAGGTTGCGGCCGAGATGCCCGACAGGCTGGCGCGCGCGGGCATCACCGGCAGCCGCCGCATCATCCTGGTCGATCCCAATTCCGCGGCCGGCGCCACCATCGGCACGCCGGCGCGCCCCGTCATCGAGACGGCGTTGGCCGCGCTCGACGTCGAGATGCGCCTCGGCGTGCGCGTCGTCTCGGTCGAGGCGGCCGGCATTCGCCTGAACTCCGGCGAGTTCATTCCGGCGCAGACCGTGATCTGGTGTGCCGGCATGCGTGCGAGCCCCCTGGCTGCGTGCTTTCCGGACGCGCGCGACCGGCTCGGGCGCCTGCTGGTTGATCCCCTCATGCGGGTTGCGGATGTCGGCGGCGTGTTCGCGGCCGGCGATGTCGCCTCCAGCGTGGTCGACGGGCTGCATCCGACCGTGATGTCCTGCCAGTTCGCGCGCCCCATGGGCCGCTTCGCCGGCCACAATGTGGTCGCCGATCTCGCCGGCCTGCCGATGCTGCCGCTGCGGATCGACTGGTACGTGACCGTGCTCGATCTCGGCGGCTGGGGCGCGCTCTACACCGAAGGCTGGGATCGCGAGGTCAAGGCGACCGGTCAGGCTGCGAAGGCGACCAAGAACATTATCAACCGCAAGCGCATCTATCCGCCGCTGACCGGCAGCAAGGATGAGCTGTTCGCGGCGGCCGCGCCGACGGTGCAGGCACCGCCACCGAGCTATGGGTCGCGGTAGTCTCGCGCTGCTCGCCCTACAAGATCTTGCGCTGGCCGACGGGCAAAACACGCGAGCGATGGGTCAACGCGCGGCGGCGAAAATATTCCACTTTACCGAAATTCGGAAATGACGTATGTGTCGCGACAACCCGGCCCAAGGAAGAGGGGCGTATCGCGATCGTCACGAACGCGGGCCGGGCGGCGGTGGACGCAGGCCACATCGGCGCGAAGAGCTTTCGCAGGGCGGGTAACCGTGAGCGAAGACCTCGCGCACACGACCGATGTGATCCGCGTACGGCAAAATCGTGTCGTCCTGGCGCCCGGGGTCTGTGCGCCAAGTCTTGTGGTGATGGGTGTCGTCCAACCGGACGCATCCGCCAGCCATCCGCAAGGCGACGGGGGCAATAGTGCAACGCTCCCCGGGGAGAACACGACATAAGCCGTAAAGCCACTGCGCAGGGAAGGCCGGGATGTCCTGGCTACACCGGTATGCCGCTGTGCAACTTCTTGTCACGCAGGTTTCGCACAGTGGACCGCGGGTGCCAGCGGGCTCCCGGTCTTCCCTGCGCCCTCTTTCAAACGAGGGTGAAGCGATAAAGCAAAGCTCGGGCGAAATGCGCTGCGAGGATGCGAAGCTGTGTCTCCACGTCGAAAGCGAATAAGGAATGCTGCCGCAAGCGACATCTAAGATCGTCACCCTGAGGCGCCGGAGCGAAGCGGAGGCCTCGAAGGGCGACAGCCCGTCTGCATCTCGGCCGTTCATCCTTCGAGGCTCCGCATGCGATGCATTCGCATCGCACGCTTCGCACCTCAGGATGACGGAACGAATACCGTCAGTGCGGAGAGATTGTGGATGGCTTGACCTCGCGCGCCAAACTCCGCTCTCGTGCCCCGGACGCTGCGCAGCGCCTCTTCGGCTCTGCGCAGCAGCGTAAGAACGCTGCAGCGCGTCCGGCACACGAGAGTGGGCGGATTGCTTGCGCCTTCGCCAAGGGCTTCGGCGGACACGTCGCTTCGCTCGCGATGACGAATTTGGGGTGAGGTCTGCACGCGACCGAAACATCACCCCAGACATGAGAAAGCGCCCGTGGGGGGCGGGCGCTTTCTGTAGTCGACTTGGGGTTGGGGTCGTCTACATATCCACGTGGCGACTTTGGGGGGCTGGTAAAGAGCCGCGTGAATTCACAAAACTCGTCAGATCTCCTTAGCGAACGAGGGACGCATTCGCGCTGGTGATAACAACCGGCTTGTCGGCCTTGATGACGCGGGCGCTCTGGGTCAGACCTTCGTCCGAACCCGTGCGTGCCGTGATGCCGAGGCCCGCCACCGCGATCCCTGCGACGAGGGCGACGACCACGACTTTCAAATGGGTCGCGCGATCTGCGCTGTAGATCGAGTGGTTCATGGAAGCCTCCTGCCGCCATCTACCCGAAGTAGTCGCCGGCCGTTTCAGGCAGGTTCATGCTTCCGGTGCCCAATAACCTAGTATTGGGGGGATTCGTTCCCAAGAGGCCATCACAAGAGCGTGACAGGACGTGAAAGATCGCGATCAAAAGCGACCCTTGATCGTGCGTTTTGGTAATTATTTCAAGGCTGTAATGTGTTTCTCAGGCGCCTTGTCGAGGGTTGGTCCACAAGGCGCCAGGAACTCAAAAACCATTTGCCTGTGTCCAAAAAACACACGGCTTCTTAAGGCAAATCAGATGCTTCCGACCGTTTTCAACCTCGCCCTGGGGTGGATCTCGGCCTGCGACAGCACCGTCGTCTGGGCCCGGAACCGCTCCACCAGGGACCGGACGAAGGGACGAATTGCCGCAGACGTGACCAGCACCGGCGCCTCGCCTTCGCGGGCGGCGCGCTCGAACGCCTCGCGCACGCCGGTCATGAACTCCGACAATTTCGAGGGCTGCATCGCAAGGCTGCGCTCCTCGCCCTGGCCGATGATGGATTCGGCAAAGGCCTGCTCCCATCGCGCCGACAGCGCGATCAGCGGCAGATAGCCGGCATAGGAGGTGTTCTGCGCGCAGATCTGCCGCGCGAGGCGAGCCCGGACATGCTCGACCATGGTGGCGGGATTGCGCGAGAAGGCGAGCGAATCGGCGATGCCTTCGAGGATGGTGGAGAGGTCGCGGATCGAGATGCGCTCGGCGAGCAGGAGTTGCAGCACGCGCTGGATGCCGGAGACCGTGACCTGTCCCGGCACGATGTCCTTGACCAGCTCGCTCTGCTCCTTCGGCAGCTCCTTGAGCAGCTTCTGCACCTCGCCATAGGAGAGCAGGTCCGACATGTTGGCCTTGAGCAGCTCGGTGAGGTGGGTCGAGAGCACGGTCGCGGCGTCGACGACGGTGTAGCCCTTGAGCGAAGCCTCCTCCTTGAGACTGGCGTCGACCCAGGTCGCGGGCAGGCCGAAGGTCGGCTCGGTGGTGTGGATGCCGGGCACCTGCACCTGGCTGCCGCCGGGGTCCATGACCATGAACTGGTTCGGCCAGATCTTGCCGGTGCCGGCGTCGACCTCCTTGATCTTGATGATGTAGGTGTTGGCCTCGAGCTGGACGTTGTCGAGGATGCGCACCGCCGGCATCACAAAACCCATCTCGATCGCGAGCGAACGGCGCAGCGCCTTGATCTGCTCGGTCAGGCGGTCGGTGCCGTCGGGGCCGTTGACCAGCGGCAGCAGCGCATAGCCGAGCTCGATCTTGAGGTCGTCGATCTTGAGTGCCGCCGAGATCGGCTCCTCGGCCGCAGCAGCGCCCGGTGCGCCGGGTTGACCGGCAGCAGGCGCGGCCATGGCGGCTTCCTCGGCCTGAACGGACGTCTTCTTGTGGTTGCGGGCGTGCCAGGCCAGCGCGCCGGCGCCGGCACCGAGTGCGAGGAAGGGAATGGTCGGAATGCCCGGCAGGGCCGCCAGCACCAGCATGACCGCCGAGGACATCGCGAGCGCCTGCGGATAGCCGGAGAACTGCTTCATCAGCGCCTTGTCGGCGGCGCCGGAGACGCCGGCCTTGGAGACGAGCAGGCCGGCGGCGGTCGAGACGATCAGCGCCGGCACCTGGGTGACGAGGCCGTCACCGACGGTCAGCAGCGTGTAGCTGCGCCCGGCGTCGGCAAAGGACATGCCCTGCTGCGCCACGCCGATGATCATGCCGCCGACGACGTTGATGAAGACGATCAAGAGGCCGGCGATGGCGTCGCCGCGGACGAATTTGGAGGCACCGTCCATGGCGCCGAAGAAGCCGCTCTCGTCCTCCAGCTCCTTGCGGCGGTGCTTGGCGACCTTCTCGTCGATCAGGCCGGCGCCGAGGTCGGCGTCGATCGCCATCTGCTTGCCGGGCATGGCGTCGAGGTGGAAGCGGGCGGCGACCTCGGCGATACGGCCCGAACCCTTGGTGATGACGACGAAATTGACGATGATCAGGATGGCGAAGACGATGATGCCGATGACGAAATTGCCGCCCATCACGAAGCTGCCGAAGGCCTCGATGACGTGACCGGCGGCAGCCGTGCCCTCGTGCCCGTGCGACAGGATCAGCCGGGTCGAAGCCATGTTGAGCGACAGGCGCAGCATGGTCGAGATCAGCAGGATGGTCGGGAAGGCCGAGAATTCCAGCGGTGTCTGGATGAACAGCGAGGTCATCAGGATCAGGATCGACAGCGTGATCGAGATCGCCAGGAACAGGTCCAGCACGATCGCGGGCAGCGGCAGGATCAGCACCACCAGGATGGTGAGGATGCCGAGCGCCAGCGCGATGTCGCCGCGCTTGAGGACGTTGACGATCTCGTTGAGGGAGGGAATCGAGGGCCTTGCGGTGCCTACGCCCTGTCCCGCGGTGACGTCGACCATGGTAGCTGCCTCCCCGCGCGACTGCCGTCCGCGCGCCCCAAACGTCTGCGCGGCGGCCGAAGGGCCGCCGTTCCGAAAGTGAGGCACCGCACTGGCGTCCACGGGAGCTCCCGTTCTACGCGGCTGACGACACTCGACTTCACCCGGCAATTTTTGCCCGGTGTATGGTTAGCAAAGGGTTAACGCGGGGGCGGGAAGAGGGCGGGGAGGGGTATTTCGGGGCCCAAGGCCGTCATTCCGGGGCGATGCGAAGCATCGAACCCGGAATCTCGAGATTCCGGGTTCGCGCCAAGCGGCGCGCCCCGGAATGACAGTCGAGTGGAAGGCTCCTACTTCGCCTTGTCCATCCTGGTCACCGTATACCCCGAGGCCGCCTCCTCGGCCTCGAAGGTCACCTTGTCGCCGACCTTCACCTGCTTGAGCATCGCGGGGTCCTTGACGCGGTAGACCATGGTCATGGGGTCCTCCATGCCGAGGCTCTTGGCCGGCCCGTGCTTGAGCGTGATCTTGCCGGCGCCCTCGTCGATCTTT
The DNA here is from genome assembly GCF_014198205.1 of Bradyrhizobium sp. SBR1B. Classification (NCBI taxonomy): domain Bacteria; kingdom Pseudomonadati; phylum Pseudomonadota; class Alphaproteobacteria; order Hyphomicrobiales; family Nitrobacteraceae; genus Bradyrhizobium; species Bradyrhizobium sp. SBR1B. The sequence goes on along the minus strand of NZ_JACIHC010000017.1, from coordinate 161,596 downwards.
TTCACCTCGCCGCTGATCGCGGCGGCCCCGGCCGCGAGGGCAGCAGTGGTAAGGCCGACAGTCAGCGTCAGCGCTGCGGCAATACGAATGATGCGGTTCATGGCAGACTCCCTTCGCGTTACTTGACGGTGACGTGGCCGACCATGCCGTAGTCGCGGTGGTCGGGAATGAGGCACGAATATTCGAACGTGCCGGGCTTGCTGAACTTCCAGAGGATCTCGGCCGTCTTGTTCGGTGCGAGTCTGACGCCGTTGGGATCGTCGTGCTCCATGTGCGGATGCTTTTTCATCTCGACGGCATGCGCGAGATTCTCCTTGGTGGTGGCGAGCAGGAATTCGTGGTCCTCCTTGCCGACATTGCGCAGCACGAAGCGGACCTGTTCGCCGCGCTTGACCTCGATTTTGGCAGGCGCGTAGTCCATCTCGTTCAGCAGGATCTCGATGGTGCGCGCGGGCTTGTTGGGGTCGCCGGGCTCGCCGGCCGAAAAGGTCGCGTGCCCGTGCTTGTCGTGAGCAAGGGCCGGCGCGGTCAAAAGCGCTGCCAGCGCGAGGCCGAGCTTGATCGTCTTCATCGTCATCTCCAGTTGGTGGTTCATCGAAACGCTCACATCTTCATCTTGTGGGTCGGCTTGCCCGGTTGCCGCACTGGTGCCGCATCGGGCGCCTCGACCTCGTAGGCGACGGTGCCTTGCGGAAACTTGTACGGGCCCGGATCGCGATAATCGTCGCGCGCGAGGTCCTCGCGGATCTTCATCACGGTGAACATGCCGCCCATCTCGATCGGGCCGAACTGTCCAGTGCCGGTCATCATCGGCAGCGTGTTGTCGGGCGCGGGCATCTCCATGTTGCCCATCGCCATGCCGGTCGAGCCCATCGCCATGCTGTCGGGCGCGAGCTTGCCGACGGCCTTGGCGAGGTCCTTGCGCGACACGCCAATCAGATTGCGCACCTCGTGCCCCATCGCATTCATGGTGTGATGCGACTTGTGGCAATGGAACGCCCAGTCGCCGGGATTGTCGGCGAGCACGTCGAACACGCGAACGGCGCCAACCGGCACGTCCGTCGTCGTCTCCGGATATTGCGCGCTCTCCGGAACCCAGCCGCCGTCGGTGCAGGTCACCGCGAAGGCGTGGCCGTGCAGATGGATCGGATGGTTGGTCATGCTGAGATTGCCGATGCGCACGCGCACCTTGTCGCCGAGCCGCACCGGCAGCGGGTCGATGCCGGGAAACACCCGCGCATTCCAGGTCCACATGTTGAAGTCGGTCATCTCGTTGACCAGCGGCAGATAGGTGCCGGGATCGACGCGATAGGTGCTCATCACGAACACGAAGTCGCGGTCGACGGGTCGGAAGTTCGGATCGCGCGGATGCACGACGACCATCCCCATCATGCCCATCGCCATCTGCACCATCTCGTCGGAATGCGGGTGGTACATGAAGGTCCCGCTCTTCCTCATCTCGAACTCGTAGACGAAGGTCTTTCCCGGCTGGATGTGCGGCTGGGTCAGCCCGCCGACGCCGTCCATGCCGCTCGGAATGATCATGCCGTGCCAGTGCACGGTGGTGTATTCGGGCAGGCGGTTGGTGACGAAGATCCGGACCTTGTCGCCCTCGACCGCCTCGATCGTCGGGCCCGGCGACTGGCCGTTGTAGCCCCACAGATTCACCTTCATGCCCTCGGCGAATTCGCGCACCACGGGCTCGGCGACGAGATGGAATTCCTTCCAGTCGCCGTTAATGCGAAACGGCAGCGACCAGCCGTTCAGCGTCACGACGGGGCGATAGTCCGGTCCGCTGACGGGGTGCAGCGGCGGCTGCATCACCACCTTGTCCATGTGCGCAGCTTCCGGGATCGATGCCGCCTGCACACGGCCTTGCACCGCGGATGCGCCGACCAGCGCGGCGGTGCCCAAAAATCCTCTGCGGGAAAACATGTCGGCCTCCATCTCAGTGGCCGCCGTCGGCAGGCGCTGCCGCGGCGATGGTGGTTGAAGTGTCGCCGCTCGCAGCAGGCGCGCCGCCATTGACGGCGGTCTGCAGGTCGGACTGGGCGAGGAAGAATCGTTGCCGGGCGTCGATCGCGCCGCGCAGCGAGGCCAGACGCTGTCGTGCTTCGGTGAGCAGCGCAAAGATGTCGACCTGCATGCTGGAGAAGCGGAGCTGCATCTCCTCGGTGATGATCTTGCGCAAGGGGATGATCTCGCGCTGGTAGTGGCTGGCGATGTCGTAAGTGGATCGGTAAGTCCGATACGCATCGCGCGCCTCCGAGCGCACGTTCACGGCGCGCTCGGTCAGGCGGTTGAAGGCGAGATTGTAGATCTCTGCCGCCTGTCGCATCCGCACCTCGCCGCCGTCGAAGATCGGGATCTGGAACTGGACGTCGAAGCCGCGTTCGCGGAACGGCGCGCCTTCGGGATCCCTGGTGCGGCGGGAGATGCCGGCGAGATCGAGCAGCGTCACGAAGCGGGTCGCCTCGGTGAGGTTCAGCGACTTCGCCAGCGCCGTCAGCTCCAGCCGGGCGATCTGCAGATCGATGCGATGGGCTACCGCATCGGCCTCGATCGAGGGCAGTGCCTGCGGCCGGCGCGGCAGCGGCGGCAATTGATTGGGCAGACGGAAGTCGAGGCCGCCGTCCCACAATCCCATCAGCCGCGCGAGCCTTTCGCGCGCGCTCGTCGCCGCCTGGCGCGCGGAGGCGAGGTCGGCGGTGGTCTCGGCGTAGAACACCTGCTCGCGGGCCTGGTCGAGCTTGTTGAGCGAGCCGGTCTCGCCGAGCTTGACCGCAAGCTGTGCGGTCGATTCCGCCGTCGCCTTCGCATCCGTCAGCAGCGCCACCATCTCGTTGCCGGCGACAGCGCGCACGTAAGTGCCGCGGACGTCGGCGGCGAGCCGCAAGGTCGCCAGCGCCGCGCGCAGCTGCGCCTGTCGGAATCGGTCGCGGGCAATGTCGGAGCGGAACGGCAGGGTGGCGAGCGCAAGAATGTCGCCGACCACCTGGCGCTCGATCTCGCTGGCGCCGTTGCCTGAGATCCGCGAGATCGAGAACACGGGATTGGGCGGCAGGCTCTGCTCGACCAGATCGGTCTCGGCCAGCGCCAGCTCGTTATAGGCGGCTTGCAATCCCTTGTTGTTGAGCAGTGCGATCTGAACGGCGGCCTCCACGCTCAGCGCCCGCGACAACAACTGGCGAACGCGCGCGTCAACCGCGCCCGCTCCCTCGGGCGTGCGAACGAAGGCGACATCCTTGTTGATGGTCTGGCTCGTCAGCTCGGAGACCGCGCTCATGCCGCTGTCGGGCGAGAACACGGCGCAGCCGGCAAGTCCGGGTGCGACAAGGCCGAGCGCGGCGAGAACGAGCAGGCTTGGCGCGAATTGATGTGTCATGGCGCGCTCCTACCGGTCCTGCTTCGGCCGCGGCGCGACGGCGTCGTTGCGATCGCGCCACGGCGCCGGCGCTGCGGGCCGCAGGCTGGTGTAGGGCGCAATGGTCGACCGATAGCCGACAGGCGCGACCTTCGCCGAGGGATCGGCGGGATCGGCGCCGGCGACTTGCGTCGTTGCCGGGGTGCAGCCGGACAGCGCCAGCGCAAGTGCGGCCAGCAGCGGCCAATGGAATCGAAAATGTCGTCCACCCACCGCGGATGCGGCGGCGAACTTCGCCCCGGAAAGCGCAAGCATGATTCATCCCTGATCTGAAAGACCACAGGTCCGCGCGCGCAAAAGCGCGCAACGGCCCGAAATCGTCGTGTCAGATCAGGCGATGGGAGGACGGTAGTGCAGGGGCGGCGCCGCGCTGTGCAGGCTGGCCACGATCTCGGCCGCACAGGTGGACATTGGCTGGACCAGCGTCGCGACGACCGGCAGATCGGCCGGCAACCCACTGACGCACATCATCGCACAGCAGGGGCCGACTGTTCCCTTGCCGCCATGGTCATGCTGAGCCGGCGCGTCCTGCTTGGCTTGGTGATGCGCGTGCACCCCCGCGTGGTCGTGCGATGCGCCGTCGTGCGCATGACCCGCCCCCATCTGATGATGGACTGGTGCGGGATCTGCCAGCAGGGCCTCATCAAGGCACGGCGCCGGGCCGCTGCCCAAGGCGAGGCTTGCGGCCGGCGCGAGCACGCAGAACAGATAGGCGAGGGCGATGATCCGCCCCACCCTGATCCGCATCGCTCGTGTCAAACGCAGCAACATTCCGCCGACATGTGTTCCGCGCGGCGATTTGCTCACGCAGATTGCAAACTAATCGCAAAACGCGCGTTCGCCAAGAACTTATTACCGCAGTGCACCGCGCATGCCCAATATCGCGCCACGATGCTTGACCGCAAGGCGATCCGCGAACATGTTCCGCGCGTGCACGCGCCCAATCATCCAGGACAAAGCTCTGATTCATTCAGCCCTGATTCCCGTCAGGCCTGGATGCGGCTGCTTATTGCGCTTGTGATCGGCTCGATCGGCGCCGTCGGCATGTGGGCGGTCGTGGTCGTGATTCCCGTGGTGCAAGCGGAATTCGGTGCCACACGCGGCGCGGTGTCGCTCGCCTTCACGCTGATGATGTTCGGTTTCGGGCTTGGCGGCGTGATCGCCGGCAAGATCACCGACCGGTTCGGCATCGTGCCCGCGATGGCGATCAGCATCGCCTTCCTCGGCGTTGCCAATGTGCTCGCGGGGCTGTCCGCGCATCTCTGGCAGTTCGTGGCGGCGTATTTCCTGATCGGCCTCGGAACGTCGGCGACCTTCGCGCCGCTGATGGCGGAGGCCTCGCACTGGTTCGAGCGTTATCGCGGCCTTGCCGTGACGATCGTCGCCAGCGGCAATTACTTCGCCGGCACGATGTGGCCGCCGATCGTGAACTGGGGCATGCAGGAGGTTGGCTGGCGTCACACCCATATCGGCATCGGCATCGTCTGCGTCAGCCTGATGACGATGCTGGTGCTGGTGTTGCGTGCGCAGATGGGCGACGACAAGGTCCACGATCACGCCAATGCGCCACCGCCGCGCGTCGATCTCAAGCTCTCGACCAACACGCTGACGGTGCTGCTCTCGATCGCCAGCATCTCCTGCTGTGTCGCCATGGCGATGCCGCAGGTGCATATCGTCGCCTATTGCGGCGATCTCGGCTATGGCGTGGCGCGCGGCGCCGAGATGCTGTCGCTGATGATGGCCTGCGGCATCGTCAGCCGGATCGGCTCGGGCTTCCTCGCCGACAAGATCGGCGGCATCCGCACACTGCTGGTGGGATCGGTGGCGCAGGGCTTCGCGCTGGTGTTCTATCTGTTCTTCGACAGCCTCGCCTCGCTGTATCTCATCTCCGCGATGTTCGGCCTGTTCCAGGGCGGTATCGTGCCGAGCTATGCCATCATCGTGCGCGAGGCGATGCCGGCGAGCGAGGCGGCGACGCGCGTCGGCATCGTGATCTTCGCCTCGGTGTTCGGCATGTCCTTCGGCGGCTGGGTGTCGGGCATCATCTTCGATGCCACCGGCTCCTACGCCGCGGCGTTCGCCAACGGCGTGGCGTGGAACGCGCTCAATATCGGCATCGTCGTGTTGCTGTTGATCCGCTCGCGGATGAAGTCGGTCAGGACCGGACCTGGCTTCGCAACCTAAACCGCCTGTCCCGCCTTCAGCAGCGAGCAGCCGGTGATCTTGTAACTGCCGTCCGCCTGCTGCTCGAGCGTGTACAGGGCTTCCCAGGCCTCGCCATTGGCATCGACGATGTGGACGCGCTGCGCAATCCAACCGCCCTCGATCTTGCTCTCGCCGAACTCGAAACTCTTGTGCCGGTAGACCGGCGCGTAGCCGCTTTGCACCATGGCCATGAAGATGTCCGGCGCGGGAAAGATCTCCCGGATCGCCGGCGCGGCAAAGGAATAGGCCGCGCTCGCATCGTCGCGGGCGAAGGCCTGCTCCTGGGCCCGGATCACGCCCTGCGCCGTCGCGACATCGTCGGCGCGTGCTGAGATGGGATTGAAGGCAATACTGAGAGCGACCAGCAAGGCGGCAATGCGCATGACAGGCTCCGCGTTGAAATCCCGGCAATGCTGATCCTAGCATGACCTCAGGGCAATACGGGCGCGCTATCGCTTCCGTTTCACCGCGGGCTTGTCTGGCCTGGCCGCGCGCGCCTTGGCCTTGGCAGCGGATTGCACCCGCAATCCGTCGACGAACACGTCGAGCAGGCGCAGCACCGAGGCTTGCCATCCCGGCTGATCGTGCATGTAGCACATCCCGAAAAACGCCCGCAGCAGGTCCTCCGGGCTGATATCGGCGCGCATCTGGCCGGCTGCGACCGCGCGCGCGAGCAGCGAGCCGATCGCCTTGGTCAGCCGCTCCATGGAGAAAACGGCAAGTTCCGACGAGCTCTGATACGCCAGCGCCAGCGCGGCCGACATGCCTTTCTTGGTGGCAACGAATTCGACGGCGGACCGCAGCCAGCGCCGCAGCGCTTCGACCGGATCCTTTGCGGTTCGCAGGTGCTCGGCAAGCTCGCTGAGCTGCCCGACCTCGCGCCGGTACACCGCCTCGAACAGATCCTCACGCGTCGGAAAATGCCGATAGAGCGTGCCGATGCCGACGCCGGCGCGCTTGGCGACGGCCTCCAGGCTCGCCTCCGGGCCGCCCGCGTTGAACACGGCCTTGGCGGCTTCGAGCACGCGCTCGCGATTGCGCACGGCATCGGCGCGGGGCTTCCGGGTCTGGTCGGTGTGGTCGTCCATATCAGGCAATGTAGATCACGAATTGGTTAGATTGAACCCTCGTTGAACCCTTGCCGGGCTGCATCGCGTTGGTGGCGCACGGGGTTTTGACCAATTCCAATATTTTTCCACCGGCCCTTGTTAAGCGGAGGGAGCCTCCGTATCTTCGCCTCGATGTTGGCCGGCTTCTGCCCGGTCAATTTGGATCGACGGCGGCCACGACGGTGGCGCGCTGCGCGATCACTCATGTCCAAATCTGATCGGAGCCTTGTATGAACCACTCCATCAGCCTCACCGTGAACGGTGCGCGGCGCGACTTCGTCCTCGACGATCCACGCGTCACGCTGCTCGATCTCCTGCGTGAGCGCCTCCATCTCACCGGAACCAAGAAGGGATGCGATCGCGGCCAGTGCGGCGCCTGCACTGTTCTGGTCGACGGCAAGCGCATCAACTCGTGCCTCGCGCTCGCGATCAGTCATGACGGCGCCGACATCCTCACCATCGAAGGCATTGCGCGCGGCGACCAGCTGCACCCCGTGCAGGCCGCCTTCATCGCCCATGACGGATTTCAGTGTGGCTTCTGCACGCCGGGTCAGGTCATGAGCGCGATCGGCATGATGGGCGAAGGCCAGGCCGGCAACGATCCCGAACGCATCCGCGAATGCATGAGCGGCAATCTGTGCCGCTGCGGCGCCTATGCCGGCATCGTCGATGCCGTGCTCGATGCGCAAGGACAGATGGACGAAAGCGATCAGAGGCGCTCCGCATGAAACCGTTCGATTACGTCAGGCCTGCCACCGTCACTGAAGCGGTTGCCGCCGCTGCCCAGCCGGGCGCGGTCTATCTCGCCGCTGGCACCAATCTGCTCGATCTGATGAAGGGCGGCGTCAGCCGTCCGGATCGTCTGGTCGACGTCACGCATCTCGATGGGCTCGACGGCATCGAGCGCCTCGCCGATGGGTCCTTGCGCATCGGTGCGCTCGTCAGCAACGCCGATCTCGCGCATGATGCGGACTTTGCAAGGTCCTATCCCGCCGTCGCCGAAGCCCTTCTCTCCGGGGCATCCGCGCAGTTGCGCAATGCCGCGACCGTCGGCGGCAATCTCTTGCAACGGACGCGCTGCGCGTATTTCTACGACACTGCCAGCCGCTGCAACAAGCGCGAGGCCGGCAGCGGCTGCGATGCGCGCGGCGGCGAGAACCGCACCCACGCGGTGCTCGGCTGGAGCGAGAGCTGCATCGCCACGCATCCCTCCGATTTCTGCGTGCCGCTGGTCGCGCTCGGTGCGGTCGTCGAGATCGAGGGGCGGGCGGGCCGGCGCGAGATCGCGCTCGACGAGCTGCATCGCCTGCCCGGCGATACGCCCGAGCGCGAGTCCGCGCTCGAGCCGGGCGATCTCATCGTTGCAGTGCGCCTGCCGCCGGCGGCGCGCGAGTTTGCCCCGCATGCGCGCTACCTCAAGGTCCGCGAGCGAACCTCCTACGCCTTCGCGGTGGTCTCGGCCGCTGCTGCGTTGCGGATCGAGAACGGCAGGATCGCCGAAGCGCGGCTTGCGCTCGGCGGTGTCGCCGCAAAGCCCTGGCGTGCCAGCGCTGCGGAGGACGTTCTCAAGGGCGTCGCGCCCACGACCGATGCCTTCCAGGAAGCCGCCTGGCGTGCGCTGACCGACGCAAAGCCGTCCGGCGACAACGCCTTCAAGATCGAGCTCGCACGCCGCATCGTCGTGCGCGCGCTGACCCTCGCTGCCGCCGGTACGCCCGCGCGCCTGCCCGCACTGCCGGCCTCTCCCTTTGCCTCGACATCAGGAGCCATCCATGCCTGAGCTCAACCTCACCAGTGCGCCTGCCCATCTGCGCCACGGCTCTAATATCGGCCAGCCGCTGACCCGTCGTGACGGCGTCCTCAAGGTCACGGGGCAGGCGACCTATGCTGCCGATAATCATCCGCCCGGCATGCTGTTTGCGGTGATCGCGACCTCCAGCATCGCGCGCGGACGTGTGGCGTCGCTCGATGTCGCCGCCGCCAAGCGCCATCCCGGCGTCGTCGATGTCATGACGTCCGACCACAAGCCACCCCTCGCCATCGACCCCGAGATCAAGACCAATCCCTTCGTGTTTCGGATGGAGGCTTTGCAGAGCAACGAGGTCCGCTACGCCAATCAGCCGATCGCGGTCGTGATCGCCGAGACGCTTGAAGCCGCGACGGAAGGTGCCGCGCTGCTGGCGCCGCGCTATGAGACGCTGCCTGCGCTCATCGGCCTCGATGCCGGCGAGAGTTTTGTGCCGCCCGTCGTCGGCGTCGGCAACCCCACCGAAAATCACCGCGGCGATGTCGAGGCGGGCCTTGCCTCGGCCGAGACGCAGATCGACGCGACCTACGAGACGCCGCCGCAATATCACAACGCGATGGAGCCGCATGCGGTCGTGGCTCACTGGGATGGCGACAAGCTGTCCGTGGACATGCCGACCCAGGGCCTGAAGCTGTCGCTTGCGCGCATCGCCGAGCTGTTCGGTATCGCGCACGACAAGATCCACATCCGCAGCCCGTTCCTCGGTGGCGGCTTCGGTTCGAAGGGGCTCATGGGCGGCCCGCCGGTCCTCGGCATCATGGCGGCGAAGCTGGTCGGCAAGCCGGTCAAGCTGGTGCTGCGCCGTGAGCAGATGTACGGCCCGGTCGGCCATCGCGCGCCGACGCGCCAGCGCCTGCGCATCGGTGCCGACGGAGAGGGGCGCCTCACCGCGCTCGATCACCATGCGCGGACCGTATCGAGTACGTTCGACGATTTTTACGAGCCCGCGGCCGATGCCTCGCACACACTCTATGCGGCGCCTGCGATCCGCACCTCGCATGACGCCGTGCGCGTCAACACCGGCACGCCGCTGTTCATGCGCGCACCCGGTGAGGCGACCGGCTCGATTGCGCTGGAGAGCGCGATCGACGAAATGGCGTGGGCCTGCGGCATCGATCCGCTTTCCTTCCGCCTGAAGAACTATGCCGAGGTCGAGCCGATCACGGGAAAACCGTTCTCGTCAAAGGCGCTGCGGGCCTGCTACGATCAGGGCGCGGCGCGCTTCGGCTGGGCGAAGCGTCCGCTGCAGCCGCGTCAGATGCGCGACGATGCCGGCCTGCTGGTCGGCTGGGGCATGGGCACGGCGACTTTCCCGGCGCTGATGTTCCAGGCCGAAGCACGCGCGGCGATCCGCCGCGACGGCTCCGGCGTGATGGAGATCGGCGCACACGACATGGGGCAGGGTGCCTGGACGGCACTGGCGCAGATCGCGGCCGACGCCGTCGGCCTCGATGTCGACCGCGTCACGTTCAAGGCGGGGACATCGGACCTGCCCGATGCCGGCATCGCCGGCGGCTCCGCGCACACCGCAACCGCGGGTGCGGCGATCCACAGCGCGGGCGCGGCCGTGATCGCAAAGCTCGCCGATCTCGCCACCAATGACGAGCGCTCTCCGCTGTTCGGCGCCGGCAATGCCGGCGTGATCGCGCGTGACGGCAGACTGATCCGGCGCGATGACGAGAGCCGCGGCGAGAGCTATGCCGAGATCCTCGCGCGCGCCGGCGTCGCCGAGGTCGAGGCGCACGGCACCGGTGCGCCGAACCCCGCGGCGATGGAGGAATATGCCATGCATGCCCATGGCGCGGTGTTCGCGGAAGTGAAGGTCGATCCCGAACTCGGTCAGGTCCGCGTCACCCGCATGGTCGGGGCCTTTGCCGCCGGGCGCATCGTCAACCCGCGTATGGTGCAAAGCCAGCTGTTCGGCGGCATGATCTGGGGCCTCTCCTTTGCGCTGCACGAGGAGGCCGTCACCGACCGCCGCAGCGGCCGGATCATGAACGCCAATCTCGGCGAGTACCACGTTCCCGTGAATGCCGACGTGCCGCCGCTCGACGTGATCACGGTCGAGGAGCACGACCCGCACGTCAATGCGCTCGGCATCAAGGGCGTCGGTGAGATCGGCATCACCGGCAGTGCCGCCGCGGTCGCGAACGCGGTCTGGCATGCGACTGGCGTGCGCGTCCGCAAATTCCCGATCCGGATTGAGGAGTTGCTGGCGCAGCGTTGAGGCGGCAGGCGGAGCGAGGCCCGCTCGCTCTGCGGCGGACGATCAGTTCATCATCCTGCGGAGAGCCTTGATCTGCTCTTTCTGCACTTCGATGTATTTCGCGATGGCCTTGCGCAGCTCGCGCGAACGGAGCTTGTCGGTGTCGCGCAGGACTTCGTCGAGCGCGGCTTCCGCATTGGCAAGAGTGGTCTTCATGCGCGAGCCCCTGTTACGAAGCGGCCCCGGAGTACCCAGGAGTCCGGGGCCATAACCTCAGCACCTCTAAGCCAGGCTGCTCGGCTACGGTTCGTAATATATAGCGGTCCGGCGCGCGGAAATTGAGATGGCTCAACCACCGTAAGATACCGGTGGCCGCCCGGAACCTTCCGGATGCGACTGTTCGCGATTCAGAACGTCGGCGGCGTGCAGGCCGAGATCACCTCGCACGGTTTGCCGCCGACGCAGCGGAAACGGTGCGGGCGGCGGCTCTCGAAATAATAGGCATCGCCCGGATTGAGGATGCGCCGCTCGTCTTCGACGGTGACTTCGAGCTTGCCCGAGATCACGATGCCGCCTTCCTCGCCGTCATGGACGAGGTGGACGCGCCCGGTGTCGCTGCCGGGCTCGTAGCGCTCTTTCAGGATCTGCAGGCTGCGGCCGAACAGATTGTCGCCGATCTGCCGATAGGAGATCGGCTTCTTGCCGACTTCGGTCAGCTCCTCGGCGCGGTAGAAGATCTTGCGCCTCGACTCCGGCTCCAGCGCGAAAAACTCGGCGAGCCCCATCGGGATGCCGTCGAGGATACGCTTGAGGGCGCCGACCGAGGGGTTCATCTGGTTGGATTCGATCAGCGAAATCGTCGAATTGGTGACCCCGGCGCGCTTGGCCAGCTCGCGCTGTGACAGCTTGTGACGCGCCCGGATGAATCGCAGCCGTCCACCGATGTCGACGCTCATAGCCAAGTCCTGTGTTGCAGGTGTTGCGGATCGCGCAAATATGGACCGGCAGCCCCAGCGAAATCAATGGCTTGCAGGTTACCAGAAAAGGACTTGTTGCGCTTTTGAAGCCGTGGCTCTGCTAGAGGGTCAGCAAAGGAGCGCGGCCGTGACCCTTCATCAGATTCCGAACACTATCAAGACCGACTCGTTCTGGATGCCGTTCACGGCCAATCGGCAGTTCAAGAAGGCGCCGCGCCTGTTCTCCTCGGCCGAGGGCATGCACTACACCACCGTCGACGGCCGCAAGGTGATCGACGGCTCCGCCGGCCTGTGGTGCGTCAATGCCGGCCACGGCCGCAAGCAGATCGCCGCCGCAGTCGAGCGCCAGCTGATGACGCTGGACTTCGCACCGTCGTTCCAGATGGGCCATCCGCTGGCCTTCGACTTCGCCGAGCGCCTCGCCGAGATCGCGCCGAAGGGCCTCGACCGGATCTTCTTCACCAATTCCGGCTCCGAATCGGTCGACACCGCGCTGAAGATCGCGCTCGCCTATCACCGCGCCAACGGCCAGGCGAGCCGCACCCGCCTGATCGGCCGTGAGCGCGGCTATCACGGCGTCGGCTTCGGCGGCACCTCGGTCGGCGGCATGGTCGCCAACCGCCGCGCCTTCGCCACCCTGCTGCCGGGCGTCGACCACATCCGCCACACCCACGATCTCACCCGCAACGCCTTCGCCAAGGACCAGCCCGAGCACGGCGCCGAGCTCGCCGACGATCTCGAGCGTCTGGTGGCTCTGCACGGCGCCGAGACGATCGCTGCCGTCATCGTCGAGCCGGTGCCCGGTTCGACCGCGGTGCTGCCGCCGCCGAAGGGCTACCTGCAGCGCCTGCGCGAGATCTGCGACAAGCACGGCATTCTCCTGATCTTCGACGAGGTCATCACCGGCTTCGGCCGCCTCGGCACGCCGTTCGCCGCCAACTTCTTCGGCGTCACGCCTGATATGATGACCACCGCCAAGGGCATCACCAACGGCACCATTCCGTGCGGCGCGGTGTTCGCGCATCGCAAGGTGCATGACGCCATGATGATCGGCCCGGAAAACGTCATGGAGCTGTTCCATGGCTACACCTATTCGGCGCACCCGACCGCCTGCGCCGCCGGCATTGCGACGCTCGACATCTACAAGGATGAAGGCCTGCTGACGCGCGGCGCCTCGATCGCCGACTATTGGCGCGATGCGCTGCATTCGCTGAAGGGCCTGCCCAACGTCATCGACATCCGCAATTGCGGGCTGATGGGCGCGGTCGAGCTGTCGCCGCGTGACGGTGCGGTCGGTGCGCGTGGCTACGACGTCATGGTCGACTGCTTCAATCGCGGGCTGTACTTCCGCATGAGCGGCGATTCCTTTGCGCTGTCGCCGCCGTTGATCGTCGAGAAGAGCCACATCGACGACATCGTGTCGATCCTGGGTGACGCCATCAAGCGGGTGGCCTGATAATTGCTCTCGCCGTTGCGAGTTGTTTCCTTGCAGCGGCGAGCGTGATGCCGCGGGAGTTTGACCAAGCGTGAAAGTTCTGATCCTCGGCAGCGGTGTCATCGGTGTCACCTCTGCCTACTACCTTGCGCGTGCCGGCCACGAGGTCACGGTCGTCGACCGTCAGCCCGAGCCGGCGCTGGAGACCTCTTTCGCCAATGCCGGCGAAGTGTCGCCCGGCTATTCCTCGCCCTGGGCCGGCCCCGGCGTGCCGGTGAAGGCGGTGAAGTGGCTCCTGATGAAGCACGGCCCGCTGGTGATCCGGCCGAAGCTCGATCCGGTGATGTGGGTCTGGCTGCTCAAGATGCTGCGCAACTGCACCAGTGCGCGTTACGCGGTCAACAAGAGCCGGATGATCCCGATCGCGGAATACAGCCGCGATTCCTTGCGCGATCTGCGCCGCGACATCGGCATCCAGTATGACGAGCGCTCGCAAGGCACGCTGCAGCTGTTCCGTTACCAGGCCCAGCTCGACGGCACCGCCGAGGACATCGCCGTGCTCAAGCAATATGGCGTGCCCTTCGAGGTGCTGAGTCGCGAGGGCTGCATCGCGGTCGAGCCGGCACTCGGCGGCGTGAAGCAGAAGTTCGTAGGCGGGCTTCGCTTGCCGCAGGACGAGACCGGCGACTGCCACATGTTCACGCAGGCGCTGGCCAAGCATGCCGAGGCGCTCGGCGTGCGCTTCATGTTCAACACCTCGATCGACCGTATCGTCACCGACGGCGCGCGCGTCAGCGGCGTCGCGACCAGCGCCGGCATGTTGCAGGCTGATGCTTACGTGCTCGCGCTCGGCAGCTGGTCGTCGCGGCTGGTTGCGCCGCTCGGCATTTCGCTGCCGGTCTATCCGGTGAAGGGCTATTCGATCACGGTGCCGATCAAGGAGGCCTCCGGCGCGCCGGAATCGACCGTGATGGATGAGAGCTACAAGGTCGCGATCACGCGATTGGGCAACCGCATCCGCGTCGGCGGCACCGCCGAAATCTCGGGCTATTCGGACAAGCTCTACGACGCGCGCCGGGCCACGCTCGATCATTCCTTGTCCGATCTGTTTCCGTGCGGCGGCGATCTCGCCAAGGCGACGTTCTGGAGCGGCCTGCGTCCGATGACGCCGGACGGCCCGCCCGTGATCGGCCCGACGCAATTCGCCAACCTCCACCTCAACACCGGCCACGGCACCCTCGGCTGGACCATGTCCTGCGGTTCGGGTCGCGTGCTCGCCGACATGCTGTCGGGCAAGAAGCCGGACATCGATGTGAGTGCGCTGACGGTGGAGCGGTATAAGCACCGGTTTGGGTGATCTCTTCGCCTCTCCCCGCGTGCGGGGAGAGGCCGGAATTTGCATAGAAAATTCCGGTTGAGGGGGAGCCTCCGCGAGTCTCACTCTGACCGCTTGCGCGGAGGGCGCCCCTCACCCCGACCCTCTCCCCGTAAGAACGGGGAGAGGGAGAGCGGTCACCCCGCCCCCGTCACGCAATTCACCCACAGCACCATGGCCTTCGCATCCTGCGCCGGATTGGAAAACCGGTGTGGCCGGCGGCTGGCAAAGCGAAAGCTGTCGCCGGTCTTCAGCGACCAGGTCTCGCTGTCCACCGTCAGCATCATCTCGCCTTCGAGCACGAGGCCGGCCTCTTCGCCGTCATGGGTGTAGAGCTCGTCGCCAGTGGAGCCGCCGGGCTCCAGATGCACCAGGAACAGATTGAGCTTGTTGTCGGCGCTCGCCGGGCTGAGCAATTGCTTGGAGACGCCGGTGCGCCAGAGCTTCAGCTCGGGCCGCTGCAGCCCGCGCGTCACCACCTGATCGGAGGTGCCGTCGGCGCTTGGGCTTGCGCCGAACAGTGCGGCTATGCCGACGCCGAGCACGTCGGCGAGCGTCGCCAGCACGCGTAGCGATGGTGACGACAGGCCGCGCTCGATCTGGCTGAGAAAGCCGATCGACAGGTCCGTGCGCGCCGCGACCGTTTCCAGCGAGAATTGCCTGACGCGCCGGAGATCCCTGATGCGGCGGCCGACCGCGACGTCCATCGCGGGCTCGGCGGATTTGGCGACGGCTTTGGTCTTCACCCTCTTCACCGGCTTTATCGCGGCCGGTCTGCGCATTCTTTTGCCACCGCTCACGTCAAACCGCTTCCTTCATGTGCATGAAAACCACTTGCATCATCCGCGAAAGTGTGACCAAATTTTCATATTGGTGAAAATAGGCCGAAACGGCTCGGCTCGCAACGTCTGATCACGACACCTGCGAGCGCCGCCATCGGCCAGACCCAAAGGGGGATGCGATGAAGCGTTTTGGTCTGGCCGCGGTCGCGGCGCTCGCACTGATAGCCGTGGCGCCCGCTTCGGCGCAGCAGGTGCTGAAGGTCGGCTCGACCCCGACGGGTATTCCCTTCACCTTCCTCGACACCAAGACCAACACCATCCAGGGCATCATGGTCGATCTCGTCACCGAGGTGGGCAAGGATGCCGGCTTCAATGTGCAGATCGAGCCGATGCAATTCTCGGCGCTGATCCCGTCGCTGACCTCGAGCAAGATCGACATCATCGCCGCCGCGATGTTCATTACCGCACCGCGCAAGGAAGTCGTCGATTTCTCCGACCCGATCTACACCTACGGCGAGGGCCTGGTGGTGCCGAAGACCGACACCAAGGCCTACGCTACGCAGGACGACCTCAAGGGCGAGACCGTCGGCGCGCAGGTCGGCACCGCCTTCGTCGATGCGCTGAAGAAGTCCGGCCTGTTCGCCGACGTGAAGGCCTACGACACCATTCCGGACATCCTGCGCGACGTGAACACCGGTCGCCTCAAGGCCGGCTACGCCGATTATCCGATCCTCGCCTACAATCTGAAGCAGGGCGGCTTCCCCGAGGTGCGGCTCGTCGATGGTTACAAGCCCGTCACCGTCGGCTCGGTCGGCATCGGCGTGCGCAAGGGCGAGAGCGCGCTGCTCGGCAAGATCAACGCCTCGCTGGCCAAGCTGAAGGCCAACGGCACCATCGACAAGATCCTCGATAAATGGGGCCTGAAGGCCCAGGGCTGATCGATAAATTCGGATCGATGAAGGCTGCCCGATGAAAGGCTTCTGGCGCGACGCCGTCGAGTTCTTCCCGATCCTGATGAACGGCGTCGCACTGACGATCGTCGTCACCATCGGTTCGCTATTGCTCTCGACGGTGCTCGGCCTGATCTGGGCGATGATGCGGGTGTCCGGCATCAAGGCGCTGTCGATGATCAGCGCCAGCCTGATCAATGTGATCCGCGGCATCCCGATCATCGTGCTGTTGTTCTACCTCTACTTCGTGATGCCCGATCTCGGCGTCACGCTATCGGCCTTGCAGGCCGCGATCCTCGGGCTCGGCGTCGCCTATTCGGCCTATCAGGCGGAAAATTTCCGCGCCGGCATCGAGGCGATCGACAAGGGGCAGATCGAGGCGGCGCAGTCGATCGGCATGGGCTGGTGGCTCACCATGCGGCGCGTGGTGCTGCCGCAGGCGGTGCGCATCGTGCTGCCGCCTTACGGCAACGTCATGATCATGATGCTGAAGGACTCTTCGCAGGCCTCCACCATCACGGTCGCCGAGCTCGCGCTGCAGGGCAAGCTGATCGCGTCCTCGACCTTCAAGAACACCAGCGTGTTCACGCTTGTGGCGCTGATGTACCTCACCATGAGCATTCCGCTGATCCTGCTGGTTCGTCACTTCGAGAAGCGGGCCGGCAAGCGATGATCGAGCTGAACGACGTCCACAAGAGCTTTGGCGAGAACGAGGTGCTCAAGGGCATCACGGCCTCCGTGCAGAAGGGCGAGGTGGTCTGCATCGTCGGTCCCTCCGGCTCCGGCAAGTCCACCATCCTGCGCTGCATCAACGGGCTCGAAAGTTACGACCGCGGCGAGATCAGCGTTGAGGGCCTGAAAGTCGATCGCGATGCGCCGTCGATCGTGAACATCCGCACCCAGGTCTCGATGGTGTTCCAGCGCTTCAATTTGTTTCCGCACCGGACGGCGCTGGAGAACGTGATCGAGGGGCCACTCTTTGTGAAGAAGGAGCCGCGTGCCCAGGCGCTGGAGCGCGGCCGCGCATTGCTTGCCCAGGTCGGGCTTGCCGAGAAGGCCGATGCGCATCCGCCGCAGCTCTCCGGCGGCCAGCAGCAGCGCGTCGCGATCGCGCGGGCGCTCGCTATGCAGCCCAAGGCGATCCTGTTCGACGAACCGACCTCGGCGCTCGATCCCGAACTCGTCGGCGACGTGCTCGGCGTGATGCGCAAGCTCGCCGACGACGGCATGACCATGGTCGTCGTCACTCACGAGATGGGCTTTGCCCGCGACGTCGCCGACCGCGTGCTGTTCATTGACGGCGGCGTCATCGTCGAGCAGGGGCCGGCCAAGGCGCTGCTCAACCAGCCCCAGCATCCGCGCACGCAGGATTTTTTGCGGCGTGTGCTGCATCCGCTTTGATTGGTCTTTGCCATGCCTGCGCGCCTGCCTCTGCCGCCCTCGCTCTATGCCGACACCGCCGTTGCGCCGGCCGCCACGCCGCCGCTCGATACGGACAGGAATGTTTCGGTCGCGATCGTCGGCGGTGGTTACACCGGCCTGTCCACGGCGTTGCATCTGGCGGAGCAGGGTGTCGAGGCGCTGGTGCTGGAGGCGCAGGAGCCGGGTTGGGGCGCGTCCGGCAACAATGGCGGCCACACCAATCCCGGCCTGAAGCACGATCCTGATCAGATCGCGGCTGATTTCGGCGCTGACCTCGGCCGCCGCATGATCGAGTTCGCCTACGGCACCACGAATTTCACGCACGATCTGATCCGCCGCTACCAGATCCCGTGCGAGGCACGTCAGAACGGTACGCTGCGCGCGGCCTATCACGAGGCCAGGGCTGCCGCGATCAAGACCACCGCTCAGCAATGCATCCGCCGCGGCATGCCAGTGACATATCTGAACCGCGAGCAGCTCCGCGAGATGACCGGTACCGACCGCTACATCGGCGCCATGCTCGATGCGCGCGGCGGCGATCTGCATCCGCTCAGTTACGCCCGTGGTCTCGCACGCGCCGCGGTCTCGGCCGGCGCGAAGGTGCACGGCGAGACGCCGGCGCTGTCACTGCGCCGCGATGGCAGCCGCTGGCGCATCGAGACGCCGCGGGCGGTGGTTCATGCCGACAAGGTCCTGCTCGCCACCAACGGTTTTACCGACGATCTCTGGCCGGCGCTCCGCCGCACAATCGTGCCGGTTTTCTCTTCGATCGCGGCCACGGCGCCGCTCTCCGATACGGTGGCCCGCGCGATCATGCCGACGCGGTCCGTGCTCTACGAGAGCGGCCACATCACGGTGTATTACCGCATCGATCAGCACAATCGTCTCTTGATGGGCGGCCGCGGCCCGATGCGCTGGATCAAGTCGCCGAACGACGTCGCCTATCTCATGCGCTATGCCGAGCGGCTATGGCCGCAGTTGAAAGGCGTTGCCTGGACTCACGGCTGGAATAGCCGGCTCGCCATCACCGGGGATCACTATCCCCACGTGCATGAGCCGGCCGAAGGCATCCTGATCTCGCTCGGCTGCAACGGCCGCGGCGTCGCGCTCGCGACCGCGATGGGCGCGCAGCTCGCGCGTCGGCTGATCGGCGGGGCCAAGGCGGAGATCGACATGCCCATCACGGGCATCAAGCCGATCCCGATGCACGCGTTCTGGCCGGTCGGGGTGACGACCGCCGTGATCGCTGGCCGCATACGGGACCGGCTCGGCATGTGAATAAGGCGCCGCCCGGTCAGGAGCGACGCCTTGCATCACAGATAGATATAGGACGTCAGCAGCGGCCCTGTTTCCACAGGCCGGGCGGGCATCCGTGACCGCGCCAGCCGACCTTGCGTCCGCGCGACCATCCGGGCGGTGAGCCGTAGTAATGATGGCCCATCGAATGACCATGACCATGGCCGTGCCCATGTCCACCGCCATGTCCACCACCATGCCCGCCCTTGGCCAGGGCAGGACTGGTGAATGTGAATCCGGCTGCAAGGATCAGCGACGCGGCGAGCGCAAGTTTCTTCATATGTCCTCCACGGGGGCGAGCGCACTTGTCCGTTCAATCAACGAACGGCCGGTAGGTAAGTTCCCTGCGAATGTGGAGGAGTCGTGACGCTCGCGCAGATGCGTAATCGCGCGAGAACTCAACGCGCGCTGGCACATTCCCGCATTGATCGATGCGCTCAGGCTTCCGCCACCGCGTCGGCCCAGGGCTGGAAGATCTCGACCGCGCCGGAATTCGTGTCGCCCTCGCGCATCACCACGCTCGGGCAGGCGAATTTTTGCGGCAGCGTCTGCACGCGGGTCTCTTCATAGTCGAAGCGCGAGCCCAGCGTCTTGCGCACGTCCTCCGGCAAGCGAGCATCGCCGATCACCACCGCGCCCTCGCTGGCGTCGATGCGCGGCTGGTGGATGGCGGCATCGAGGTCCATGCCGAAATCCATTGCGAAGGAGACGAGCTGCATCACCGAGGGCAGGATGCGGCGGCCGCCGGAGGCGCCGACCGCGAGCCGCTTGCGGTCCTGAGTCTCGGCGATGACGGGCGTGTAGTTGCAGAGACAACGCTTGCCGGGCGCGAGCGAATTGGTGGTGCCTGGCGTCGGATCGAACCACATGATGCCGTTGTTCATGGCGATGCCGGTGTGCGGCGTCACATATCTCGAGCCGAACGAGGAGAGCAGCGTCTGCGTCACCGCGGCGATGTTGCCGTGGCGGTCGACCACGGAGAAATGCGTGGTGCAGGCGGGAGCCAGATATTCGGCACCGAGCGAGCGTTTGCCGTCGGCATCGCCCATGTCCTTGAGCCGCTCGCGGAAGGCCGCCTGCAGAGCGAGCGCATATTCGACATAGGCAGCCGCGTCCGGCGCGCTTGCCGGCGTCAAGCTCTGCTGCAACAGACGCAGCGCGTGCGCCATGGTGGGCCCGGCCGTGAGCTCAGGCGTCGCATAGACCTTGCCGCCGCGATACGGGATCGCCAGCGGCTCGCGCAGATGCGCGCGGAAGGCGGCGAGGTCCTCGACCGACAGCGAACCGCCATCGGCCTTGATGTCGGAGGCGATGCTCCTGGCGAGATCGCCCTGGTAGAAATCGCGCGGTCCGGCCTCGGCGAGATGCGACAGCGTCGCTTTCAGCGTGTCCTGCGGCAGTCGCGTCTCGGCCTTGATGCCCCATGGCGCGCTCGGCGGCAGCCCATCCTTCAGGAACGCCGCCACGCTGGCGGGATAGCGCCTGAGATCGGCGGCCGAGCCCGAGATCGTCACCGTGGTCCACCAATCGACCAGCAGGCCTTCGCCGGCGAGCCTGGCTGCCGGCGCGACCAGATCCTTCCACGGCATTTTGGCGTAGCGGCGGTGCGCCTCTTCCATCCCGGCGACGACGCCGGGCACGGCGATCGAGCCGGGGCCGTGGATGTTGCGATCGTCCTTCACCCGCGGCCAGGGGAAGAGATCGGACGCAGCGCCTTCGCCGCTGAGCGGATAGTCGGCAACGCGCAGGCTCTGCGGCGCACACATGCCGTAGTCGATCACCTCGTAACGATTTTCCTTGGCGCGGTAGAGCACCATTGCACCGCCGCCGCCGATGCCGCTGTTCCAGGGCTCCACCACATTCAGCGCCATGGTGGTTGCGACGATCGCGTCCACGCAGTCGCCGCCCGCCGCCAGCACCTGCGCGCCCACTTCGGCCGCCCGCCGCGATTGCGAGGCGACGATGCCGCCCTTGGAGCTGACGGCGGGTTTGCGGATGGTTTGGTTGAGGCTGAACTGATGAGGCATGATGTCGTCTTGATCTCTGTTGTTCTGGCGTTGCTGTGCTGGCGCGGAAGCTCAGCATTGGCTGATGTTGCGAAGGATGGCACATTGCCGCCAACGAGAAAATCCAAAGGGAGACGCGACATGGCTGGTGTGAAACAGGCGCGGGATGGCGCGGTCGGAATCCTGACGCTGGACGAGCCGGCGAGCCTGAATGCGATGACGCCGGGACCTGCTCGGTGCGCTCGCCGCCGCCATCGGCGAGATGTCGCAGGACGAGGGTATTCGAGCCCTGATCCTCACCGGCGCGGGGCGTGGCTTTTGCTCAGGACAGAATTTGAAGGCCTCGGAAGCGCTGGGTGAGGATCTTGCTGCCGGCGTCATGAGGTTCTACTGGCCCGCCTTCAAGGCGCTGCGCGAATGCCGCGTGCCCGTCGTCGTCGCCGTCAATGGCGTCGCGGCCGGCGGCGGCTTCAGCCTGGCGATGGCCGGCGACATGATCGTGGCGGCGCGGTCGGCGAGCTTCATCCAGGTGTTCAGCCGCATCGCGCTGGTGCCGGATCTCGGCTCGACCTGGCTGTTGCCGCGGCTGATCGGCCGCCAGCGCGCCCTCGAGCTGATGCTGCTGAACGAGCCGCTGACGGCCGAACGCGCCCAGGAGATCGGCCTGGTGCGGCAGGTCGTCGAGGATGCAAAGCTGATGGACGAGGCGCTGGGTCTGGCGCGCCGCATCGCCGAGGGACCGACCCGCGCTTTGGTGGCAACGCGCCTGCTCGTCGAGGAGAGCGAGCATGCGACCTACGAGGCGCAGTTCCGCCGCGAGATCGAACTCCAGGCGGTGATCCGCAAGAGCGCCGACGCCCTTGAGGGGCGCAACGCCTTCGTGGAGAAGCGCAAGGCGAAGTTTACGGGGAGGTGAGGTGGGGCACGCTTGCCCTGCTCGTCATGCCAGGGCTTGCCTCGGGCATCCGTCTTTGGCCCACGCCCCAAAACGTAGATGGCCGGGACAAGCCCGGCCATGACGAAGGAGAGACGGAGATTGGAAGCCGCGAGGCCTCAGCGCTCAGAGCGAGCGGTTCAGCCGGCTGGCCTGATACTTGGCGCGCCATTTGGGGCCCGGCCCGCGCATGTAGTGCAGCTCCGGGCGGTAGGGGTCGCCCGCGACCCTGATCAGCGTCTGCCATTTGGCGGCGACGAAGTTCACGGGCTGGCGGAACAGGCTCAGTGAAGCGAGCAACATGACATCACCTCAATGCGGCTTGCCGAGCATGGCGGTGAAGGGAAGATCGAACAGATCCTCGCCGTCGGAGCCGCTGACATGGATCACCCAATCGCGCCAGTCTTCAGCGCCGGGCGTCTGGATCATCGAATTCATGATCTGGGAGGCACGGTCGCGCGCCTCCGTGAGATTGGAGACGGCGGCGCCGTAGCGGTCGATCAGCGTGCCCTCGGTGTTGGAGCAGTGAAAATAGACCTGGACCATATGCGCCTCCTGGCGGGAGTAACTTGGATGGCAAATCGATACCACCCGAAGCCTTCGCGAAACATTCGGGTCGAGCCCGGTAAGGGAATCTACGGATATTGGTCGGCTCAGAGGTCGTTACAGGTTTAATCACAGGCGAGTGATGTTCGGCTGGACGGCGTTCGGACGGCATGAAACAGCTGTTTCGCGGGAAATCTTGGGGGCCGCCGTGAGCTACTTCACATCCAGGCGTGGACGCCGAAGCCTGCGCGCATGTGCGGGGATGTTGGCGGTCCTGCTTGGGCTCATCTCGGCGGCGTCATCGGAGCCGCTCCGCCGCAGCGGCTATGCGGTCAGCGCGGAAACCTGCGGCAATGGCGATCTCGCTTTTCCCAGGATCCAGATCGACATGAAAGCCGGATTTTGCGCCGGCCTCGTCGCCAGCGAAGAGGATGGCCTGAAATTCCCGCGCGCGATCGTCCAGGTGCCGGGCCGGGAGCTGCTCGTGGTGGCCGACATGGGCGGCTGGGGCCACACCGACGGACGGCTGTTGCTGCTCGATCCGCGCGCGGCCCAGGGCCAGCGGTTCAGGGAGCTTCTGACGGGAATCGAATATCCGTTCGGCCTGACCATCGGCCCGGACAAAAAGCTCTACGCCTCGACCGCCGAGACCATCTTCCGGTTCGACCCGCTCGCCGACAATCCGCGCGGCACGGTCGAGACCATCATCCGTCATATGCCTGGCCGCCGGATCACGCTGCCCGACGGGACGAGGCTCCAGGAGAGCGCGCATCCGCTCAAGCAGTTTGTCTTCGACAGGAACGGGCGGCTATTCGTCAATGTCGGCTCGCACAGCGACGACTGCATCACGCCGGCGCCGATCACAAAGCCTTGCGCGGCGGCCGAGGGCGCTTCCGCGATGGCAGCGATCTGGCTGTTCACGCCGCCCACGGGTGGCGTCTTCCCGGCGCTGAAGCCTGGCGATGCCGATCCGCCGCACACCGTCTATGCGCGGGGCTTGCGCAACTCGATGGCGCTGGCGCTGCAT
Source organism: Bradyrhizobium sp. SBR1B (assembly GCF_014198205.1). Classification (NCBI taxonomy): domain Bacteria; kingdom Pseudomonadati; phylum Pseudomonadota; class Alphaproteobacteria; order Hyphomicrobiales; family Nitrobacteraceae; genus Bradyrhizobium; species Bradyrhizobium sp. SBR1B. The sequence continues at coordinate 138,095 of NZ_JACIHC010000017.1, read as the reverse complement.
CCGAAGTTTCCCGAGGCCGGCTACGCCTTCCTGCAGGGCGAGAACAGCCGCGACTTGCCCGACATCTTCAAGCCGAACGAGGAGATCAACGCGATCGAGCAGGGCAGGCATTATGGCTGGCCCTATTGCTACGATCTGTCGACGCCGAGCCCGGAATTCAGGAACGTGCTGCAAGGTGGGCTCTACAAATCGCTCTGCACCGCCAACGCGCTCTACAAGCCGCCGCTCTCGCTGATGCCGCCGCACGGCGCGCCGCTCGCGATGCTCTATTATCACGGTGGCAAATTTCCGGAGCTGGAGGGCAAGCTGCTGGTCGGCCTCCACGGCTATCGTCCGACCGGCAGCCGTGTCCTCGTCTACGACGTCGACGATCGCGGTTTCCCCAAGCCGTCCCCGGCGCCGGTGCGCTACCACGTCAGTTGCGCCGCCGATCCGGCGCGCAGCTTTCAGACAGACGCCGGCGAGGTCGCCGCCTCGCCGTTCGACGAGCTGATCGCAGGCTGGCACCGCGTCAACGGCGCGCGGCCGCAAGGTGCGCCGGTCGGCATGACGGTCGCGGAAGACGGCGCGATCTGGCTGGTCGAGGACAAGAACCGGACGGTGATCCGCATCGATCGTGCCGCGGGTGATCCGCCACAGCCGCTGCCGTGCGACATGCGCAGCCAGACGATGATCAATCAGCTCGCGGCCTTCGTCGCCAGGGATGCGCAGAACAGCGCCCGGCTGACCACACTGCGCAAAGGCCTCGTCGAGAAGCATTGCGTCGGCTGCCATTCCGATTTCGGTTTGAAGGGCGGCCAATCGGAGGCGGAGAAGGACGCGGCGGTGCTCCGCTTCATGCTGTCGCAGGACGGTTGGATCTATCCCGGCGATCCCGATGCCGGCAAGCTACGCACGCGACTGCGCGGTCTCGGCGCGGAGAAGCTGATGCCGCCGGGCGGCGAGAGCCTGCCGAAGACCGAGCCAGGCTACAAACGCCTGCTGGACACCGCGGATCTGCTCGTCGCGACAATGGTTCCGGGCACGCGGATGCGGATCAAGCCGGGCCCGCCGCAGCGCAAATTCTTTGGCAAAACCAGCAAGGAATGCGGCGAAATACCGGCTGCGAAGGTCGTTGTCGTGACACAAAGGAGCGCTGTAGACAAACCCGGCTTCAGCCGATTCCGGCCTGCCGATCCCTATTTGAATGGCGAGTGCACCGACGGCGATGGCTATTACATCCGGCAGGAGTTTCTGGTGCCTGTGCAGTAGCGTCCTACTCGCCGTTGCGACGGCATCCGCCCAGGCAGAGACCAAGCTGTTCGAGAGCGCGCAGGTGACGCCTCCCGGCGAATATACCTTCGGTATCGAGGGACCCGCGGCTGACCTCGACGGCAATTTGTTCGTGGTCAATCTCGGCAAGCCCGGCACCATCGGCCGGCTGCCAGCCGGCGCCACCGCGTCGGAGCCGTTCACGGCGCTGCCCGATGGCAGTGTCGGCAACGCCATTCGCTTCGACCGCAGCGGCACCATGTTCATCGCCGATTACAAGAAGCACAACATCTTCGCGATTGCGAAGGGGGCGACCGAGCCGTCTCTCTGGTTTCACTCCGACGAGATGAACCAGCCCAACGACATTACGATTGCACGTGAGGGCACGATCTATGCGAGCGATCCGAACTGGAAGGGCCGCGAAGGCCATATCTGGCGGATCGCGAAAGCCGCCGACGGCACGGTGCAGGGGCAGATCATGTCGGCGCCGCGTGCAATGGGCACCACCAACGGCATCGATCTCAGCCCTGACGGCAAGACGCTCTATGTCGGGGAATCCAGCAGCGGCCAGATCTGGTCCTATGCGATCAACGGCAACGAGCTCACCGGCGCAAAGCTCGTCAAGGCGTTTCAACCCGACACCGTCGACGGGCTGCGCACGGACGTCATCGGCCGGCTCTATGTTGCGCGCATTCTCAAGGGCACGATTGCGCTGATGAAGCCGAACGGCGCGGTCGAGCGGGAGATCGCGCTGAAGGCCAAGGAGCCGACCAACCTCGCCTTCGGTGGCAGCGACGGCAAGACCGTCTTCGTCACCCAGCGTCAGGGTGGCTTTATCGAGTCCTTCCGCACCGATCAACCGGGTCGCGAGCACTGCCTCCAGCGCGGACGCTGCTGAGCGCCGGTTGCGATCTGCTTCCGGCGCAGGGCGAGACGGCATTCTTCTTGCTTGCATCTGGCTGCCGCAGCGATCAAGACGTCTGTGAGCATGCGATCACGGAGTGTTTGAGTGAAAGCCGTCCATACTGAACTGCACCGCAGCCACGATCCGCAATTCTTCCTGGTTCGCGGCGTCGTCAAACGCACCACCGAGCAGCCGGAGCGCGCCGACCGCCTGCTGAAGGGATTGAAGGACGGCAAGCATCAATTAGTCGAGCCGACCACATTCGGGCAGGGGCCTCGCGCGCGCATCCACAGTCCGGAATATCTGTCGTTCCTGAGCGAAGCCTGGGACGCCTGGACCGCGCTCGGCGATTCCGGCCCCGAAATGATCGGCAACATCCATCCGGTGCGCCACGCTGCGACCTACCCGACCCACATCGTCGGCAAGCTCGGCTGGCACACCGCCGACACCGCAGCGCCGATCGGTCCGGGCACCTGGGCTGCGGCCTGTGCCGCGACCGACGTTGCGGTCACCGCCGCGCAGATGGTGATGGACGGCGAGGATGCTGTCTATGCGCTCTGCCGTCCGCCCGGCCATCACGCCTATCGCGACATGGCCGGCGGCTTCTGCTTCCTCAACAACAGCGCGATCGCCGCGGCGCATCTGCGGCAGAAGCACGAGCGCGTCGTGATCCTCGACGTCGACGTCCATCACGGCAACGGCACGCAAGGCATCTTCTACGCCCGGCCCGACGTCTACACGGTGTCGATCCACGCCGATCCCATCGCCTACTATCCCTATGTGTGGGGCTATGCCCACGAGCGCGGCGAGGGACCCGGCCTCGGCACCAATCTCAACATTCCGCTCGCCATCGGCACCGGTGATGACGGCTACATCCAGGCGATGGACGTGGCGCGCAAGGTGATCGAGTCCTTTGCTCCCGGTGCCCTCGTTATCGCGCTCGGCCTGGACGCCTCCGAGCACGATCCGCTCAAGGGATTGGCCGTCACCACGCCCGGCTTCCGGCGCATCGGCCAGGCCATCGCGAAGATGGGCCTGCCGACCGTGTTCGTGCAGGAGGGCGGTTATCTCTCGGATATTCTGGGCGCGAACCTGACTTCGGTGCTGGCCGGATTCGAAGAGGCGCGGTGAGGTTCGCCGAATAGACCGCCATCCTCCGTCATTGCCAGCGAAGCGAAACAATCCAGAATCTTTCCGCGGCACCAGTCTGGATTGCTTCGTCGCAAGGGCTCCTCGCAATGACGATGTGGAGGCACAGGATCCGTCCTCAAAACATCCCGCTTGCCGCGAGCGCCTTGCAGACGTGCTGCATCTCGGCCTCGTCGGCGACCATGTCGAGCATGACAGTGGTCAGGCCCTTGGCCGCAAAGTCCTTCAGCTTCGCGCCGATCTCCCGGTAGCTGCCGACGAGATAGGGGCAGTCGGCCTGGAAGGTCAGGAACGGCAGCAGCCAGTAGCCATTGTCCCCGAGATCGCCGCTCTGGCCGGCATAGAGGTGCCGCTTCCACACGGAATCGGTGTTCTCCATGGTGAGCACGAGAAGCTCGCGATCGTCAGGGTTGTCGCGGAAACGTAGCTTCGCGGCCTGCCGCGCCTCCTCGCGCCCCTCGCGGGCGAAGATGCCGAAATTCATGCCTGATACGCTGAGGCCGCGATCGAGATCCGGCGGCAGCATCTGCATCTTGATGCAGCCGGTCTCCTTCGCCACGCGCTGGGCCGCCTCGGATTGGCCTGCGATCAGGAATTCGGGCATCAGCTCCGCCGGCAGGCGCGGGCGAAGCTGCAGATGGTGCGCACGGTAGAAGCGGCCCTCGAAATTCACCGGCCGCGGGCTTGCCAGCAACTGCCGCATCAGCCCCACGAATTCGCCGAGCCTGATATAGCGGTCGGCATGCGACTGGTCGTCGCCCAGCCCCTGCAAGTCGCTGACCGCGGTCCCCGTGATCATGTTGAGATAGACCTTGCGGCCGTAAAGCTGGGCAAAGGACGAGACGAATTTCGCCGCCGTGAACGGGTGCATGTAGACCGGATTGACGGCGATCAGCGGCGAAGATCGCGTCGTCGCAGCCATGACGTGCTGGGCCATGGCCCAGGGCTCGACGAACACGTCGTTGCCTTCGAACAGCAATATGCCTTCGAATCCGTTGCGGTCGGCGAACTGCGCCACCCGCATCAGCTCGCCGACATATTTTCCGGCGTCGCGGTTGCGTGAAATCGCGGGAAAGACGCGCAGCCGCGGCTGCGTCATTCAGCCGCTTCCTGGAGCGGCCAGGCATTGCGGCTGATGGGAAGGCCACCGTCCGCACGGGAGCCGTCGGCGATCGCGAGGCGATGCGAGGGTGAGGGCGAGCACAGCGAGAAGCGCCAGCCGTCGGGATCGTCGGCGATATCGGGCTTGAAGCTGATCTCGATGGCCTCGCGCGAGACCTGCATCGCGAAGGCGTCGAGCGGCAGATTGAGCCCAAAGCCCCTGGCCTTCAGATAGGCTTCCTTGAGCGTCCAATAGTCGAAGAAGCGCTCGGTCGCCGCGGGCTCCGGCAGTCCGCGCAGCGTTTCGACCTCCTCCGGCGCAAAGAAGCGAAGCGCGGTGGATAGCGGCGCCACCCGCCGCGACACGGTTTCGACGTCGACGCCGACGGACTCATGTCTCGACACGACGCAGGCGACGCAGCCGTCGGCATGAGACAGGCTGAAATGCAGCGCGCTCGAGGTCGCGGGTGCTGCGACAAACGGCCGCCCATAGCGGCCGGCTGCAAAGGACCAGTCGGACGGCGCGACGTTGGAGGCGATCTGCGACAGGGCCAGGCGCAGCATCGCATGTGCGAAAATATACTGCCGCCGATGCCGCTCGAACATGAAGCGATCGGCCCGGACCCGTTCGTCGACCGAGAGCAGCCGTCGACAGGCCTCGACCGCGCCCGGCGCGTCGATGGACTCGATCAGTCCGACAAAGAGTTCAATTCTGTCGTCCGCCATCAATTGGGCCTTTTGCGTCAGGCCGAAGGCAGATCCCCGGTCCCGACGGAAGAAACAACTGAGCAAGAATCAATCAAGCGGACCGCTTCTAGCGGTCCACCCGGGCGAATTCTTGTCGATTTGCAGGCCGGTTTACAGGCGCAAGCTTGTGCGAGACCCCAACTCGACACGCGAGCGGCCCATCCCCGAAAAGTGAAGCCCTAAAGATTCGTACTGCGTCCCGGCCGACGAATCTTACCTCTTCTTCTTCTTCTTGGCTTTCTTCGAACCGCCAAGCACCGAAAGGCTGGCGTCGACGTCCTTCAGCGCGGACTGGAGCTTCTTCTTCTCGGCACCGAGCAGCTTCTGGAGGGCCTTGCGGTCCTTGTCGCTCAACGACGTGCCCTTTGTAAATTTGATGAAACCCATAACACTCCCCCGGTGGAAAATAATCGTCCAAATCAAAACGCGGGAATAATCTTGCGCGACGGCGCCAAATAATCAAGATGCAACTTGGTCATGCACAGCTTTGACGAGTGAACCCGTATTAGTCCGCGATGTCATCCGCTCACGCCGCGTTGCGCGCGAGTAATCGGTCGAGCGGCGTGTTGGGCTGGGCGACGGCGGCCCCCAGCAGCGCAACGAGATCCTCCATCCACGCGCCGACCCTGCGGCCGTCGAGCAGCTCAAGCTTGTAATTGCATGAGCCGGTGATGCCGGTCGGGCGCTCCTTGAGCATCAGCGACAGCCAGGTCTGGTCGATCGGCAGCACCGGCTGGCCTTCGCGTGCGATGTTGCCGATCGATCCTGTCGCGAGGTCCGGGAGATCGAGCGGCTGGCGCAGCGGATTTTGCAGCGTGAAATAGACCTGGAGCAGCGAGGCCGGATCGATGCCCTCCCGCTCCAGATGGTCGGCCAGGATGTTGAAGGGCAGCTCTTGCCGCGCATGCGCGTCGAGCACGCTCTGGCGTACCCGCGCTAGCGCCTGCGTGAACGATAGCTCCGGCGTGATTTTGGTGCGGACGATCACCGTGTTCTCGAACGGGCCGACGATTCGGTCGGTGTCCGGCTGGGCGCGATTGGCCATGGCGGTGGCGATAGAGATGTCGGTGCGACCCGTCCGGGCCAGCAGCAGGGCCTTCAGACCGGTGAGCAGGCACATGAACAGCGTGCCATTGTGCCGGCCGGCGAACGCCGTGAGCCGGCTGATCAGCTCACGATCCAGATTCACCGGATGATGCCCGGTCGACGCGCCCGGGCTTGATTCGCCGTCGAAAACGGACACCGCGCCGCGCAAATTCTCCGTCCAGTCGGCCGCCTGCAGGCGGGCGGCGTCCGTGCCGCACCACCAGCGCTGCCAGCGTGCGACGTCCGAAAAGGCCGGGGGCGGCTTCGGTAGCGGTACCGACTGATATCCGGCCAGCGCCGCATAGCGGCTGGACAATTCCTCGAACAGCACGCCGATCGACCAGCCGTCGACAATGGCATGATGCAGCGTCAGCAGCAGCACATGTTCGTCGTCATGGAGCCGCAACAGCCGGGCGCGGAGCAGCGGCGCGCGCGTCGTGTCGATGGGCGTAGAAGTCTCCTGTTGGATCAGAAGCTCGATCTTCCGGAGCTCCAGCGCCTTGCGCCGTTTGTTGGCGTGGGGATGACCGTCGCCGATCGTCTCGATGGTCAGGACACGGCCGAGGGTGCCGGGTGCGGCGATGCGGCTGACGGGCTCCTCGCCGTTCCAGCCGAACGCGGTCCGCAGCGATTCGTGCCGGCGCACGACGTCCTCGATCGCCTGTGCCAGGGCGGCCGCATCGAGCGGACCCTGCAGACGGAACGCGAAGGGCAGGTTGAACAGCGGCAACCCCGGGAGGTTCTGCTCGATCCGCAGCATCTGGTCCTGCGCGATCGAGAGCGTTGGTCCGCTGCTGTCGGTCAGGCTCGCTTTGGCCGGGCTTGTCACGCTTGCGGCAGGCTTGCGCGGCGTCGCCGCCATGGCCTGGTCGACCCGCCGGGCAAGCCCTTCGATCGTCGGTGCCTCGAAGATGGTCTTGATCGGCAGCGACACGCCGAGCGCGCGGGCGATACGCGCCATCGCCTGGCCCGCCAGCAGCGAATGGCCGCCAAGGTCGAAGAAATTGTCAGTGACACCCAGGCTTTCCACCTTGAGCAGGTCGATCCAGATGTCGGACAGCACCTTTTCAGTAAAGCGCCGCGCCGGCACGGGCGCGTCCGGTCCGGGCGCCTCCTGCTGCGTCGGCACCAGCAGTGCGGACCGGTCGATCTTGCCATGGGCATTAAGCGGTACGTGATCCAGGAACAGGAATGCGGACGGGATGGCGTGGCCCGGCAACCGGCTCTTCAGGAATTCGCGCAGCTCGCTGGCGCTGATCCGGCTGGCGGGCCGTGCGACGATATGGGCGATCAGCCTGACATCGCCGCTCGCCTCGCGGCGCGGCTCGACGATGCCGGTCCGCACGCCCGGATGGTCGGCCAGCGCGTTCTCGATCTCCTTGAGCTCGATACGGTAGCCGCGGACCTTGACCTGAAGGTCGGCGCGGCCGAGGCATTCGAGCGTCCCGTCGGCACGGCGGCGGGCAAGATCGCCGGTGCGGTAAAGCCGACCGCCTGGCTGGCGCGAGAACGGATCGGGCAGGAAGCGCTGCCGGCTCTGCGCGGGATCGTTGACATAGCCGCGGCCGATTCCGGCGCCGCCGATGCAGAGCTCGCCGGTCACGCCGACCGGCTGCGGCTGGAGGTTGGCGTCGAGCACGTAGAGCTGGGTGTTCGGCAGCGGCGCGCCGACCGGAACGTTGCTCGTCGCGCTCGCCGGCGCTTTGGTCAGGCGATGCAGGGAGACGTCGTCGGAACATTCCGACGCGCCATAGGCGTTGATCAGCGGCACCTTTGGGCAACGGGCGAACCAGGCCTGGCAAAGCTCGACGGGCAGCGGCTCGCCAGTCGAGATCAGCAGCCGCAATCTCGCAAAGGCGCGCCGGACCTGCGCCTCGTTCATCCGTTCGACGATGACGCGCAAAAGCGACGGGACGATCTCGAGCACCGTGATGCCTTCGCGTTCAATCTCCCGCGCCAGCAGGATCGGGTCCTGCACGATCGCGTTGTCGCAGACATGCACGCGCGCGCCGACCATCGGCCCCGCCAGGAACTGCCAGACCGAGATGACAAAGCTCTGCGGCGCGGACTGCGCGATGACGTCGCTGGCAGAGAGGCCGAGCTCGGCAATCAGCGAGGCCAGATGGTTCGACAGGCCCCGCTGCTCGATCATGACGCCCTTCGGCGCGCCGGAGGAGCCGGACGTATAGATGAGATAGGCGAGGCTAGAGGCTGTGTGCCGTACGGCGCGGGACGGCTTGGTCGATCCCGAGGCGATCGCATCTTCGAGTTCAGCCACCGGGATGCGCTCGACCAGCGGTTCGAGCAGCGCGGCAACCATGGGTGACCGCGCGCGGCCGGTCAGCAGCATGCGGGCGCAGCTCGATCCGAGAATGGTCGTGAGCCGCGCCGGCGGTTGATCGGGATCGAGATTGAGGAAGGCCGCGCCCGCGCGCTGCACGCCGATCATCGCGGCGAGCAGGTCGGGGCCGCGATCCGCAAGCAAGGCCACCACGCTCTCGGCACCGACGCCTTCGCGCACCAGCCAGCGCGCAACCGACCGGCTGCGGCGCGCCAGTTCGCGATAGCTCAGGGTGGTGTGTCCATCCGTCACCGCGATGGCGTTCGGTATTGTCCTGGCCTGGCGGTCGAAGCGTTCGCTCACATTGCCGCGGGTGGTGAAATTGGCCGGCACGCCCCGGCCTGTCGTCAGCAATTGCCGGCGCTCGGCCTCGTTGAGGAGCGGCAGGCGCGAGATGCGCTGCTCCGGATTGGCGATGACGGCCTTCAGCAGAAACTTGAACTGTGCCGCCATGCCGTCGATCGTCGCGGCGTCGAACAGGTCGGTGGCGTATTCGAAGAAGCCGGTGAAGCGACCGTCGGCCTCGACCAGCTCGAGCGTGATGTCGAAGCGCGCCACTTTCGGATCGATCTCCAGCCGCCGCGTCGAGAGGCCGGGAAAGCGTGCCGCCTCGATCGAGGCGTTCTGGAGGATGAACATGATCCGGAACAGCGGATTGCCGTCACTGCGGCGTGCGATCTGCAATGCGCGCAACACCTCCTCGATCGCAAGGTCCTGGTTGCGGTAGGCATCGAGCGTGACCTGCCGGACCCGCCGCAACATCTCGCTGAAGCTCGGGTCGCCGCTAAAATCGTTGCGCAGGATCAGGGTGTTGGCAAACAGCCCGATCAGGCGCTCGCTCTCGATCTGGTTGCGATTGGCGATCAGCGATCCCGTCGCGACGTCCTCATGCCCGGTGTGGCGGTACAGCAGGCACTGGAAGACTGCGAGCAGCGTCATAAAAGGCGTGACGCCCTGATCCTGGCTCAATGCTCGGACATCGCCCGAGAGAGCCTTGGAGAACTCGAGATAGTGGCGGGCGCCGTGACCGCTCCAGACCTCCGGCCTTGGCCGGTCGGTCCGCAGCGGCAGCGTGGTGACGCCGTCGAGCTGGCCTCGCCAATAGTCGAGCTGGTCCTTGGCTGCCGGCGTCTGTGCCCAGCTCCGCTGCCAGAGCGCGAAGTCGCGATATTGAAAAGCTGGCGCGGGCAGGGCCGCCGCGCTCTTCTTGTGAGCGGCGGCGTAGTGGGCGGCAAGCTCCTCCCAGAACAGGCGTTGCGACCAGCCGTCGGTGACGAGGTGATGGACATTGACCACCAGCGCGTGGCTGGATTTGTCGAACGACAGCAGGGTGACTTTCAGCGGCGGCTCGTGCGCAAGGTCGAACTTGTATTGCGCGAGCTTGAGCGCCTCGCGCCTGATCACTGCGGTCCGCTTGTCGGCAGGACAGGGCTTGAGCTTGACCCGCTTGAGCCGCGGCGGCGATTGCAGCACGAGCTGCGCCGGCTCGCCCCGTCGTTCGACGACGACCGAGCGCAGCGCCTCGTGGCGTGCGCTGATCGCGGCAAGGCTCGCCTGAAGCGCGGCGACGTCGATCTGGCCCTTGAGCACCGCGACTTCGACGACGTTGTAATTGTAGCGCGTCGGATCGAGCCGCGAGAGCACGTACATCCGCTGCTGCTGGAACGAGAGCAGCGCGTCTGCTTCCATCGCCTGCCGCCAGGCCGGCAGTGTCGCCCCGTGCCGGCTTGCGGCGGTGTCGATCCGGGCTGCAAGCGCGACGACCGTGGCGCAATCGAAGATGTCCTCGAATGAGAAGTCGACGTTGAAGCGTTCGCGCAGGCGAGAGCGCATCTGCGTCACCGCGAGCGAATCCGCGCCGAGCGCGAAGACGTCCTGATCGACGCCGATCTGCGGCAGCTCCAACAGGCCGGCCCAGATCTCGGCGAGTTGTGTCTCCAGCGCGTTGCGCGGCAGCCGTGCCTCGTCGCCGTTCTCCGGCTTGGCGATCAGCTCGGCCAGCGCGTTGCGCTTGATCTTGCCGCTGCCGCCTTTCGGCAGGGCTGCCACGCTGCGGATCAAGCTCGGCACCTTGTAGGCCGCGAGCCGTTTGCGCGCGAACTGGCGCAGCTGATCCGAGGTCGCCTCCGCATCCGGTCGCAGCACCACGACGGCGGCGACGTTCTCGCCGAGCTTTTCGTGCGGGACGGCGAACACGCCGGCCTCCAGCACCGCCGGATGGCTGAGCAGGACCTCTTCCACCTCCAGCGGCGAGATCTTCTGCCCGCCGCGGTTGATGACGTCCTTGATGCGGCCGACGATGAAGAGATAGCCGTCCGCGTCGAGATAGCCGAGATCGCCGGTCCGGAACCAGCCGTCGCGGAAGGCGGCCTGTGTCGCCGCCTCGTCGTTGTAATAGCCGCGGCTCATGTTCGGTCCGCGCAGCATGATCTCGCCACGCTCGCCGCTCGCAAGCGCGCGGCCCGCCTCGTCCATGATCGCGATCTCGGGGCCGGCGGCGCGCCCGACCGATCCGACCTTGCGTTGCTCGAACGGATTGGCCGCGATCTGCGAGGCCGCTTCGGTCATGCCGTAGGTCTCGAGCACGGGAACGCCGAACGTCGCCTCCAGTCCTTGGAGGATCGTGGGCGCGAGCGAGGCCGAGGCCGAGCGGATCACGCGCAGCGACGACGATCGGGCGCGGTCCGGGTCGGATTCCGCCGCCGTCAGCAGCGCGCGATGGATGGTCGGCACCGCCGTGTACCAGGTGGGCTGCAGCTCCCGCATCCAGCCGAAGAAGGACGGTGCATCGAAACCGTCGGTGCAGATCACGCTGGAGCCCGCGGCCAGCGCCGTCAAAAGGCCGGAGATCAGGCCGTGGGCGTGAAACAGCGGCAGGACGTTGAGCAGGCGATCGCGGGACGAAAGCGACAGCACGTGGCCGGCATTGTAGGCAGACAGGCATACATTGCGATGCGTCAGCGGTACCATTTTCGGCCGCGCCGCCGTGCCTGACGTCAACAGGATGAACGCATCGTCGTCGCCGCGCGAGGCGCCGCCGGTCGCCGCCGGCCCGACCGTCGGACCGATGAATTTGCCGCCGCCCAGATTGTCTTGCGGTCCCGGCACGAAATCGATCACCGCGATATCGAGTGCCTTGGCGACGTCGCGGCTTGCCGAGTTCATGTCGGCCCGGGTCACGAGCGCGGTCAGCTTCAGTTCGCTGAAATAACGCTGCAGCTCGTCCGCGGTCAGATCGGGATTGACGGGGACGCAGGCGCCGCTCGAGGCAACCGCGATCAGCGCCAGCGCGCTGTCGGCGCCGCGCGGCAGCGCAACCGCAATCCGGTCGGCAGAGGTGATGCCGAGCCGGCGCAGCGTGCCGACGAGATCCTGCGTCACCTCGCCAAGCGCGCCGTAGTTGAGGACGGGCCGACCCGGGGCGAGGAGGGCGGGCGCCGCCGGCGTCTTGCGGGCGTAGAAATCGAGCAGGCCGCCGATATGGACGAATGTCTTCGTTTCGGCCGCCGTGCCGCTTGATTCCTCCGGGGCTGGGAGTGTGACGTCCGACAATTCCGTTCCCTTTTGATCCGATTGAGCTATTCTTCCAAGAAGTCAGGGAACGCGTCCAGTCTGAGGTGAAGTTTTGGCCCCAAAATCTGTGGTTGAGGGGCCCTAAGCCCTTCGACGGAATTATGGTCGGGCAGAAATCACCATGCTGGAGAATGGGCCGGACACGGAAAGGGAAGGCGAGCTGAAGCGCTGGCTCGAGGGCGTCGGCCTCGGCCACTACACCGATCTCTTCGTACAGCACCGTCTCGATCTCGACGTCATGGGTGACCTGACCGAATCCGATCTGGTCGAGCTCGGATTGCCGCTCGGCGATCGCAAGCGGCTGCAGCGGGCGATGGCGGCGCTGTTCCAGGCGGAAACGGCCGAGGCGCCCGCGACAATGGTGCCGCCAACGCGCACGGAGGTCGGCGCTGAACGGCGTCAGCTCACCACCATGTTCTGTGACATGGTGGATTCCACCTCGCTGTCCGTGCAGTTCGATCCGGAAGACGTTCGCGACATGATCGCGAGCTTCCGCGAAACCTGCGTCCGTGTGGTCAAGCATTACGAGGGCTTTGCCGCCCGTTTCGTCGGCGATGGTATCCTCGTCTATTTCGGCTATCCGACCGCGCATGAGGACGATGCCGAACGTGCGGTGCGCGCCGGGCTCGAGATCGTGCGGCTGCTATCGAGCGCACGCGCGACCGAGCTGCGCGGTGGGCTCAGCCACTCACCCGCCGTCCGCATCGGGATCGCGACCGGCCTCGTCGTGGTCGGCGATCTCGTCGGGCAGGGCACCGAAGAGCGCGACTCCGCGGTCGGAGAAACCGTCAATCTCGCCGCGCGCCTGCAGGGCCTCGCGCCGCCTAACGGCGTGGTGATTTCCTCATCGACCCAGTCGCTGTTGAAGGGGAAGTTCGACTACCGCAATCTCGGGGTCCATGCCTTGAAGGGGATATCCGAGAAGACGCAGGCCTGGCACGTGGTGCGCGCCTCGCGGGTGGAGACCCGCTTCGCCGCCGCCATGGGCACGCGATTGACGCCGCTCGTCAACCGCGAGGAGGAGATCGCGCTGTTGATGGGCCGCTGGGAGCAGGCCAAGGATGGTGACGGCCAGGTCGTGGTCAAGTTCGGCGAGCCCGGTATCGGCAAGTCGCGCATCATCCAGGAAATCTTCGAGCGGATATCGGGCGACCGGCATGGACAGGTCTCGTTCCAGTGCTCGCCCTATTACACGTCCACCGCGTTCTATCCGTTCGCCGAGCAGCTCAAATTCTACCTCGGCCTCGACCGCGAGGATGCGTCCGCGCTGTCGCTGGCGGGCCTGGAGAGCGCGATCGCCGCCGCTCATGGCGACATCGAGCAGGTCACGCCGCTGTTTGCCGCGCTGTTGTCGATGCCGACCGGCGACCGCTATCCGCGGCTCGAGCTGTCGCCGCAGCAGCAGAAGGATGCGACCGTCGGGGCGCTGGTCAATCACTTCCTCGGCCTTGCGCGCGAGATGCCGCTGGTGATCGCGTTCGAGGATTTGCACTGGATCGACCCGACCTCGCGCGAGGTGATCGACCTCCTGGTCGACCGGGTGCAGAACCGGCCGATCCTGGTCATCATCACCGCGCGGTCCGAATTCCAGCCGAGCTGGAACGCGCATTCGCACATCACGACGCTGGTGCTGAACCGCCTGAGCCGGCAGCTGCGCGCCACGCTGGTGGAGCGCGTCGCCGGCAGAGAGCTGCCCAAGGAGGTCGTCGAGGAGATCATCGTCAAGACCGACGGCGTGCCGCTGTTCCTGGAGGAGCTGACCAAGACGGTCCTCGAATCCAACCTGCTGACCGAGCGGCAAGGGCGCTACGTGCTGTCGGGCCCGTGGCGGCAGCTCGCGATCCCGGCAACCCTGACCGACTCGCTGATGGCGCGGCTGGACCGGATGGGGCCGTTCAAGCGGATCGCGCAGATCGGCGCCACCATCGGCCGCGAGTTTTCCTACGAGACGCTGCACGCGGTCGCCAATACGCCGGCGGAACAGATCGAGGCGGCGCTCAATCATCTGGAGCAGGCCGGGCTGATCATGCGCCGCGGTCTTCCGCCCGATGCGCTCTATTCCTTCAAGCACGTCATGATCCAGAACGCCGCGCATGCGAGCCTGCTGCACAGCGAGCGCCGCAAGCTGCATTCACGGATCGCCCAGGTGCTTGCCGAGATGTATCCGGAGAAGACCGAGCGCGAACCGGAGCTGCTCGCCCATCACATGACCGAATCCGGCCAGAGCGAGGGCGCCGCGAGCTTCTGGCTCAAGGCCGGCAAGCAGGCGGCCAAGACCGGCGCCAATCTGGAGGCGATCGGCCATCTGCGCCGCGGCCTCAGCGTCGTGCAGGCCAATGCGCGGATGCAGGGCGCCGACGAAATGGAGCTCGAGCTGCGCATTGCGCTCGGCAACGCGCTGATTGCCGCCAAGGGCTACGCGGTCCAGGAGGTCGAGGAGAACTACATCCGCGCGCTCGAGCTCGGCCAGCAGCTTGACGACGACGAAAAGATCTTTGCCGCCACCCGCGGGCTCTGGGTCTGTCACTTCATCCGCGCCGATCTCACCCGCGCGCACGATCTCAGCGTCGAGCTGTTGAAATTCGCCAAGCGCGAGCGGCTCAACGAGCGGGCACAGCCGGCGCAGCAGACCGGCTATCTGATCGAGGCGCACCGCTCGATCGCGATGACCATGCTCTATCGCGGCCGCTTTGCCGCTTCCCAACATCATCTGCACCGCTGCATCAATCTCTACAGCCCGGATCTCCACTCCGATCTGATGGAGCGGCACGGCATCGATCCCGGCGTCGTCTCGCTGTCCTATCTCGGCTACCTCCTGTGGTTCCTCGGCCGCCCCGACGCGGCGCGCCAGCACAGCGAGCAGGCGATCGCGAATGCCGAGAAGATCCGCCATCCTTTCACGCTCGCCTTCGCGCTCGTGTTCGGTGCGTATCTCTGCCAGCACTTGCGCGACGTCGAGGGCACGCGCGACCATGCCAACCGCGCCATGATCATCGCCACCGAGCATAATTTTCTGCATTGGAAGCAGCAGGCGGCGATCCTGCGCGGCTGGGCGCTGGCGCAACTCGGCGAGGCCGATGAAGGCCTCAGCCAGATGCGCTTCGGCCTCGACGAGTACGAGGCGATGGATTCCTGGCTCGCCGGCTGCTGGTTCCGCTGCCTGCTTGCGGAGGCCTACGCCAAGGTCGGGATGCGCGAGGCCGCCTTGCGCGCGCTCGATGGTGCGCTCGCGACCGCGCGGCGGACCGGCGATCATTCCTATCTCGCCGAAGTCTATCGCCTGCAGGGCGAGATCACGCTGTCGGACGGAGACCCGGCCTCGGCACAGGAGGCCGGCGATCTGTTCGCGCTGTCGCTGGAGATCGCGCGCAAGCAGGGCGCGTTGTCCTGGGAGCTTCGCACCGCCGTCAGCCTCGCGCACCTGTCACATCAAGCCGGCAGGCGCGAGCACGCGCGTCTGCTGCTCGTGCCCGTTGTCGGCAAGTTCAGCGAGGGTTTTTACACGCCGGACCTGAAGCAGGCGGTGCAGCTCGTCAACGAGCTCGGTGCGGACGCGCCGGTCCGCGAACGCGCCGACCCCTGACATGAGCGATCTTGCCGCCGCGCGTGCGCGCTATGTGGAGAGGATTGCAAAGCGCGAGCGGATTGCCTCAAAGCGCCTGCTCGAAGCGCTCGCCGCCATCCCGCGCGAAAACTTTCTGCCGAGAGGGCCCTGGCGGATCAAGAGTGAAGCGGCGCGCAGCTATCGGCTGACGCCGGATGGCGATCCCGTCCATCTCTATGACAACGTGCTGGTCGCAATCGACGCGCGCCGCAAGCTCGACACCGGGCTGCCCAGCCTGTGGGCGCATTTCATCGATTTGCTCGACATCAAGGAGAAGCACCGCGTGGTCCAGATCGGCTGCGGGCTCGGCTATTTCTCGGCGGTGTTGTCGAAGATCGTGGGACCCAAGGGCAGGGTGATCGCCATCGAATGCGACGAGCGTCTGGCGCGCCGCGCTGCAGGTTTCCTTCAGACTTATCATAACGTCGAGGTGGTCCATGGCGACGGATGTGAGGAGATCCGCGAGCGCGCTGACGTGATCATCATCCACGCCGGCTTCTCGCATCCGCATCCGCTCTGGCTCGAGGCGCTTCGGCCGCGCGGCCGCCTGTTGGTGCCGCTGACCCAGCGGGACCGTGAAGGCGCCGCCCTCAAGATCACGCGCAGGGGCGGGGGGTTCGAAGCCGAGGCGGTGCAGCAGATCCGGATCTTCCCCGGCCAGGGCCGTGGTGTGACCGCGCTCGACGACCGTGTCGCCGACTGGTGGCAGCGCGCCTCGGCTCTGGCGCCGCTGCGCTTTCGCGGGATCGAGCAGGGACTGCCGTCGGATTAGGGCTTGCCGGAATCGAGGTGGCAACTATCTGGAAGTTATGCTCTTTTTTGTTTCGCGTTGGTTGTCTATATTCTGGTCCGGTCCACGGACAAGCAGATGAGTGACGGATTGAACGAAGGCGTGGTTGGCGACACCGCTAAGCTGATGATGCATCGGCTGATCGCGCGGAGACTTCGTCGTGACCCAACTTTGGTGGACAAGGCCAAGGCAGCTCACACGCGTCAGGCCGACCAATTCACCGACTGGCCATTCGTGCAGGAGTGGCAGGAATTGCTGGCGCTTCCGACTGGAGAGTTGGCGGTGAAACTGATCAGTCGCGATCGCGAGATGGTCAGATTGCGCAATTCGTCGCCGTTCTTTCTCACCGATGGCATTCATTTCGGCGATTACGACACGAGGATCCGGCTACGGAGGGCTGCGAGAAGAATCGTCGAGCGCGGCTTGAGCACTCAACTCGCTTCTGCTCGAGGCCTGTGATGCCTGGTGGCCCCTTCCGCGATTTCGAGGATTTGCTCAGAGTGGTGAGGGCACTTGCCTTGGAGTTCAAGACGGACACCGTGTTCATCGTTGGTAGCCAGGCGATTCTGGCTTCCATGTCGGACGCGCCGGAGGCGGCGACGGAATCGCCGGAAATCGATGCGTTTCCAGCAAACGCGAAAGTCTGGGAAATGACGGAGGCCAAGCGCACGCGTGACGGTGTGCAGCCTATTGCGTCTGAGCACATCGATGGTCTTTTCGGATCTGAAAGCCACTTTCACCGAACACATGGTTTCTACATCGACGGCGTGGATGAGACGACGGCCAAGCTTCCGAGAGGCTGGCGGCACCGCCGTTACAGTGCAGACCGAAGTCGAAGGACGGACGGTAATCGGCGTGGCGCCTGCGCCGGAAGACCTCGTCGTGTCCAAAATCGCCAGATTGGATGAGAGGGACAAGCAGTTCGTTGGCGCGATCCATGAGACGCATCCGTTGGACCTGGAGTTGATCGAACGGAGAATCCGAGAAACCGACCTTGATCCGGCTATTGCGGAGCGAGCGGTCGCCTACATCAGAAGCCTGAAATCCAAAAGCTAGATTTCCCGTGTCGCGCTCCATTTCGCTTTACCTTGATTCAGGTTGAGA
Organism: Bradyrhizobium sp. SBR1B; assembly: GCF_014198205.1. Classification (NCBI taxonomy): domain Bacteria; kingdom Pseudomonadati; phylum Pseudomonadota; class Alphaproteobacteria; order Hyphomicrobiales; family Nitrobacteraceae; genus Bradyrhizobium; species Bradyrhizobium sp. SBR1B. Next base: position 120,445 of record NZ_JACIHC010000017.1, on the reverse strand, counting down.
GTTTCCAGTCTCTATCCGCGCCGCTATGAGTACGGCCTGATGGCCATTTGAGCGCGCTCCATGCATTCCGTTGCCCTGCTGACCGCCAGCTATGCCAAGGATATCGAACGCTTTTCGCTGCTCAGCGAGAGCATCGACACCTGGCTCTCGGGATACACGCGGCATTATGTTCTCGTTAACGATGAAGACGTGCCGCTGTTCGAGCGCTTCGCCTCCGACAAGCGGGTCATCGTTCCGGCCTCGCGCTATTTGCCGAAATGGCTGTTTGCGCTGCCGCCGGCGCTCCAGTTCATCAGCAAGCGCCGCGTCTGGCTGTCGCTGCTGTCCTCGCCGGTGCATGGCTGGCACATCCAGCAGATCCTGAAGATCGCCGGCGTCCTCAATGCGCCCGAGCAGCGCGTCTGCATCCTGGATTCGGACAATCTGTTCTTCCGCGAATTCGACGTCGGCCAATATGCCGGGGCTGAGAAGACGCCTCTGTTCGTCACGCCGAAGGACATCCGCGCTGACCACCCGCTGCACGGGCTGTGGCTGCGCACCGTCGATCAGCTTCTCGGTATCAAGGATCGCTCGTTTCCCGCCGATGATTATGTCGGCAACGCGCTGGTCTGGGACAAGGACACCGCGCGCGCGATGACCGCCGCCATCAAGTCGGCGACCGGCTTGAACTGGGTTCTGGCGCTGTGCCGGAAGAAGAAGTTCTCGGAATATCTGATGTACGGCCACTTCGTCGCGAACTCGCCCGCGCATCTTGCCGCCCATCGGGTCACCGAAGACAGCATCGCGGTCTCGCATTGGGATGACACGCCGCTCGACCGCCCGGCGATCGAAGCGCTGATGCGTGCCGCTTCGCCCGGGCAGGTCGCGCTCTGCATCCAGTCCTATTCCTCGACCTCGGTCGAGGATATCCGCGACGTGTTCCGCCTCAGCTCGCGCGATCGCCGGGCTCCGAGCCTGTCTCCCGAAGATATGGGAGACGCGGCCGAGTTCGAGGTGAAGACGCGCAGCTAAGCTCGCGCGTTCAAACGTCCTTTGTGAACTTGCTGATCACGTCCATGAATGGCTTCGGCTTGAACTCGCCGTCGAGCGGCAGCGGCCGGTTCGGCTGCTTGTCCGCGCGGGCGAAGGTGCCGTTGATCCAGCTGTAGCGATCCGAGAGGCCCCAGGTCAGGATCGACCGCACCGGGCCGCTGATTGAAATGGCCGTCAGCAGGTCGTCGACGCGTTTGGCGACGATGGCGTCGCGCTCGGCCGGATTGCCCGTCAGCTTCTGGTCGTCGACGTCGAGTTCGGTGACATACACCTCGAGTCCCCACGAGCGCAGCTCGGTGACGAACTCGGCGAGCCCATGGGTGTCGATCTCGAGCTCGGCGTGCAGATGCGATTGCAGTCCGACGGCGTGCAGCGGAACACCCTGGTCGAGCAGGTCCATGATCAGATTGCGATAAGCCGCGCGCTTGGCAATGAAGGAATCCTTGGCCGACTCGATATCATATTCGTTGATCGCGAGCTTGACGAACGGATCGGCCGCAGCGGCCGTGCGGAACGCCAGCGGAATCCAGCTCTGGCCGAGATGCTGCGTCCAGAACGTATCGCGCCGGTCCTTCGGGCTGCGGGGATTGTCAGGGATCGGCTCGTTGACGACGTCCCACGACGTCAGCTTGTCCTTGTAGTAGGAGACGACGGTGCCGATGTGGTCGACATAGGCGCGCTCGACGCCGCGTGTGTCCTTGATCTGCTTGGCCCAGTCCGGGATGTCGTGATACCAGGCCAGCGCGTGGCCGCGCATCGTCAGATCGTTGTCCCGCGCAAAATCCAGAATCGCGTCGGCGCGCTCGAAGTTGAACGTGTGCGCATTCGGCCGCAGCATCGGCCATTTCAGCTCGAGCACCGGGACGACCTGGGTGCAATAGGTGCTGATGGCTTCGCCGAGCCTGGGATCGGCCTGCAGGTCCCAGAGCGTGGCCGCTGCCCCGAACCCCGGATGGCGCTGCGCCAGTTTCGACGCCGGCGCCGCCGACGCGGATGCGCCCGCCGCGAGGGCTGCGGCGCTGCCGAGGAGAAATTCGCGTCTGTCGAGCCTGGTCACGGCCGTCCTTTTCGAACCAACGCACCATCGTACCAAGCGGCGCCTCGCGACGCCGGGGTTTCGCCTTGTTAAGTTAACCTCTGCCGCCTGGAAGCCATGGTTCCTTTTCGTGATCGCGCCTTGCCGTTCAGGGAAGGGCAAATTTAACGCTAACGCGCGAAAGCGGCTCCAAGGCTTCATTCGCCGCCCGATCTGCAGACTTATGTGACACTCTTGAGCGATGCTGCGGCGCATTCGTTTGCCCCGCCAAAGGCCCCATTTAAGGCCCCATTGATGAACGGCCGTCACACCCGCAAGACCGCCGCCGGTCCCGTGCTCGCATGCTGAACCGACATTTTTCGATTTATCTCGTTGCCTACATCCTGCCTGCGGCGGTGGGCTTCTTCGCGGTCACGGCCTATACGCGGCTGCTGACGCCGGCGGAGTACGGCGTCTATGTCGTCGGCATCAGCCTTGCCGGCATTCTGGGCGCGATCTTCTTCGCCTGGATCAAGCTGTCGGTGTCGCGTTATCAGGCGACGTCGGCGGAGGTGGATTTTCGCGGCACCGCGATGGTCGCCTTTGGACTTACTGTCGCCGTGCTGTGCGCCACCACGCCGCTGGTCTTCCTGTTCCGTAGCGACCTCAGTGTCGAGCTGCTGCTCGCCAGCGTGTTCGTCGCGATCATGGCCAATGCCGTCGATGTCGGCCAGGAGTTCGAGCGCGCCAAGTTGCGTCCCTACCGGTTTGCCGCGATCTCGATCGTGCGCAGCGTGTCGAGCGTCGGCTTCGGCCTCCTCGGCATTTGGCTCGGCTGGGGTGGATTGGGGCTGCTTGCCGCGTTTGGTCTGGGGTCGCTCACTGGCATCATCCTGAACCTCGTCGGCGACCGCACCAAAATCGCGCGCTTCCAGCGCAGCCAGTTCATGCAGCTGGCGCGCTACGGACTGCCGCTGACGCTGGCCGGGCTCTCCGTTGCAGTCTATTCGGCCTGCGACCGCCTGATTGTCGCGTATCTGCTCGGCAAGGACGCCGCGGGCATCTTCGGCGTTGCCGCCGACCTGCCGCGCCAGTTCATGGTCATGATCGCATCCAGCGTTGCCGCGGCCACCGTGCCGCTGGTGTTCCGGTCGTTGTCGGAGAATAGCAAGGAGACGACGCGGGAGCGGCTGACCGAGAGCCTCGAGCTGCTGCTCGTCGTCGTCACCCCCGTTGCGATCTGGCTCGCGCTTGCAGCGGATCAGGTTGCCGGCACGCTCGTCGGCATCGACTTCCGCGCCGGCGTGTCGGCGCTGCTGCCGACCCTGGTGCTCGCCCGCTTCTTCGGTATCGCCAATCAGTTCTATGTGCAGATCAGCTTCCAGCTTGCCGAGCGGCCCTTCATGCTGGCGGCGCAGTCCTTTCTCACGCTGGTGGTCAGCGTGGTCCTGATGTTCGCGCTCGTCGCCGGCTACGGGATCTTTGGGGCGGCACTGGCGACGCTCGCGACCGAGGCGCTCGGTTTCCTCGTCGCCGTCGTCCTGATGCATCGCGCCCACCCGGTCCCGTTCGACCTCGGCCGCCTCGCCGGTATTGCGGCCTCCGCAGCGGCGATGGCGGCTGCAATCCTGGCTGCGCGGTCTCAAGCGGGCGGCACCGGCTTTGTGTCGCTCGTCATCGTCAGCTTCGCCGGCGGCCTTGCCTATGTCGCGGCGGCCTGGCTGCTCAACGTCGCCAATGTCCGGACGCTGTCGCTGCGTTTCCTGCGGACGTTCAACCGCAAGGCTCTGGGCGCCTGACGGGCGTGTCCTTGCCGGCAGAGGCGGACATTCTGCCGCAGTGAATGCCACCAGGTTCGGACCAACCCCGGCTGCAACCGACCTTCCGCCGGCTCGGGCCGTCATATATGAGGGATTTGTCGCCGGACCGGGCCGAATATCGCCACAGACGGAACGTATGGCGGCTGCGCTTTCTTAATTGAATGACCGCAATCTGATACATGATCGGCACGAGCGGGCCGGCATTTCGACCGAGGATGGCATGAAAAACCGACTGACGACGGCGCAACCCACCAAGGCGATGCGGCGTCGGTTGCCTCCCGGAATCGTGACATTGGCGGCAATGGCGGTCCTGGCGGCGGTCGCGCCGGCGAGCGCGGCCAAGCAGGCGCGCCAGCCCGCCGAGGCGGTGGCGCAGCGCCAGGCCGGCGATCCCATCATGGCGATCGTGTCGATCAAGAGCCAGCAGGTCACGTTCTACGATTCAGAGGGCTGGATCCTGCGCGCGCCGGTGTCGACCGGCACCACGGGACGCGAGACGCCGGCCGGCGTCTTCGCCGTCGTCGAGAAGGACAAGGACCACCGCTCGACCATGTATGACGACGCCTGGATGCCGAACATGCAGCGCATCACCTGGAACGGCATCGCGCTGCATGGCGGACCGCTGCCCGGCTATGCCGCCTCGCACGGCTGCGTGCGCATGCCCTTCGGCTTTGCCGAGAACCTGTTCGACAAGACTTATATCGGGATGCGGGTGATCATCTCGCCCCACGATACGGTCCCGACCGATATCGCTCACCCCTCGCTGTTCGTACCGAAGCCGGAAGCGATCGCGGCAGCGCCCAGGCTGGCCGACAAGCTCTCCGTCGAGGCCGACGAGGCCACAAGGGCCGCCGACGAGGCCAAGAAGGCTGCGTCCGCCGCCGCCAAGGAAGCTGCGTCGCTTCCTGCCGCACTGCGCAAGCTGGAACAGCAGAAGGCCCGCGCTGACGCCGAGCTCGCCTTCGCCGACAAGACGCTCGCGAATGCCAAGAACGATCAGGCCCGCGCCAAGGCCGAGGAGTTGAAGCAGAAGGCGGCGACCAAGGCCGCCGACGCGGCGACGCAGCTCGACGCCGCCAAGGCCGCCGCGCAGCCGAAGCGCGATGCCGTGGCCGCGACGAAGGACGCCGCGAAGGCCTCCGCGGCCAGGAAGGCCGACGCCGTGAAGGCCGCGACCGACGCAAAGCTCGCGGGTGAGCCGGTCTCGGTCTACATCAGCCGCTCGACGCAGAAGCTCTACGTGCGGCGAAACACGCACAAGCCAGCACCCGATGGCGGCGGTGAGGTGTTCGACACCAGCATCGAAGTCCCCGTTACGATCCGCAATCCCGAGCAGCCGATCGGCACGCATATCTTCACGGCGATGGCGAAGTCCGCTACGGGCCTGCGCTGGAGCGTGGTCACGATCGAGAACGGCGACGAGGCGAGGAATGCGCTCGACCGCATCACCATCCCGCAGGACGTCTGGGATCGCATCGGGCCGACTGCATTGCCGCGCTCTTCCATCATCATCTCGGACGAGCCACTGAGCAGCGAGACCAATTATCGGACCGAATTCGTCGCTGTGCTGAGCGACCAGCCGCAAGGCGGCTTCATCACGCGCAAGCCGACCGCTCCTGCCATGATCGCCAGCGATGACGGCTGGGACAATGGCGGTAACGGCTTTGGCTTCTTCTACCAGCGCGACCCCTACGTACAGCCGGCCAATCCGCGCCGGCAGCGCGGCCAGTACCAATACTATCAATCGACGGAGCCGATGCAGCGGAGCTGGTGGTAGGACGCGGGATAGCCGCTCGGACGACGTGGAGTTACGGACGCGCTTCGATCACCACAGCCTGAATCTTGCCATCTACCGGTCCGGCGCCATGACGCGTCCGGATCGCCTCGGTGACGATGTCGGTCGCAGCCTGAAGCTTGCTGGCGTCTCTTGCCTCGATCTCGCTGCGCAGTGGCGTGCCTTGGCAAAGGGCGACCGCGACGTATTCGGGCGATGGCGCGCGGCTTGTTTCAGCTCGCGTCTCGATCGAGATGTCGCGGAAGCCGGCACGTTCGAGGTCGGCTCTGATGACGTCTCTGTCGTGATAGCCGTGGGGCGTGCGGACCATGAAGCGCGGCGGGTCGTCGGGAAACAGCTTTCCGAGCGCGACCGTCGCTTCATCCGTCAGCACATTGTCCTCGATCCGATCCCAGACGTTGAACACGAACGTGCCGTCCGGCTTCAGGACGCGCTTCACCTCCGCGTAAGCTTTGGTGCGGTCCGGAAAGAACATCGCGCCGAACTGGCAGCAGACCACGTCGAACTCGGCATCACCGAAGGGCAGGGCCATGCCGTCCGCCTGGCGCCAGCTGATGCGATCATCGTCCTTCTGACGCTGCGCGGCGACTGCGAGCATGGGCTCGTTGAGATCGGTGGCTACGTAACGGATGCCGCGCGGCAGCGCCGCCGCCACGGCGCGCGTCACTGCGCCGGTGCCCGCGGCGATCTCGAGCAGCACGGAAGGAGAGCGGGCGGCGATCCGTCTTGCGATGTCCTCCGCATAGACGGAGAAGATCATCGGGACGAGATACTCGTCGTAGATTTTCGGAATCGAGCCGGCGAAAACCTTGTCAGTGTCGGACATGCTTGCCTCGCTGAAGGGTCGGACACCTGGCTTATGTACCATGGTTTGTCCGCCAACGCGCCTGCCCAGCCGGCGAAAGCTCCTACGATTTCCCGCCACCGACCTCGCGGATCGGCCGGGTGCCGTCCCAGCTTATCGCGGCCTGCCGGACCTTCTCGAAGAACGGCCCCTTGGTGCCGCTGATGTCCGAAATCTCGATCACCGTGCCCGGATGGGCCTGGGTGTCGAAATAGGCAAAGCGCCCCTTCTCGCCGCCGATCTGGCCCTCATGGCCGATCCTGTAGCCGAGCCCGATCGCCTTGTCGTAGAGCGCCTGATAGTCGTGGCTCCAGTACGACATGTGCTGGAGGCCTTCGTGCCCGGCGTCGAGGAATTCCTTGTAGAGCGAGGGCGCGTCGTTGCGCTGCTGGATCAGCTCGATCTGGAGGTCGCCGGAATTTGCCAGCGCGATGCTCATCTCCACGGCGGAGTCCTCGCCGCGATGGCGAAACCAGTCGGTCTTGACCCGGTCCATGTAGTACCAGGGGCCGACCCCCATCACCTCGATCCAATGCTTCATCGCAGCGTGGATGTCCCGCACCACATATCCGTTCTGGCGCACCGCGCCGAAGATGCGGCTCATGCCCGCGCTCCTGTCCTTTGCCTATTCACTTGACCTCAATGCCTGCGTCCTTGGCAACCTGCTTCCAGGCCGCGATGTCGCGCGCGTTGAGATCGCGCTGCTCGTCGCCGGGGACGAAATGCGGGGTGATGCCGAGTGCCAGCAGCTTCTGCTTCACCACCTCGTCACCGAGCGCGTCCTTCAGGGCCGCCGAAAGCTTCTGTGCGATCGGCGGAGCGACGCCCGCCGGCGCATACATCGCCCAGGACAGACTGCGATCGAACGGCACCCCCTGCTCCCCGTAGCTGGCGACATCCGGCAGGCTCGGCGAACGCTCGCCGCAGGCGGCCAGCGCCTTGATCGAACCGTCCTTCACCAGCGGCGTTGCCGTCGCCACGTCGAGCGTTGCAAGGGAGATGTGGCCGCCGAGCAAATCGCCGGCGAGTTTTGCGATGCCGTTGAACGGCACGTGGTCCATCTTGATGCCGGCCTGCTGCATCAGGATCTCCGCGCAGAATTGGCCGGTCGAGCCGACGCCCCAGCTGCCGTACTGGATCGGCTCGCCCTTCTTGGCCAGCGCCACTAGGCCCTTGATGTCGTTGGCGGCAAAATTCCTGGTGGCGACCAGCATGATCGAGGAGGTGCCGACGCGGCCGATGGTCGTGAAATCCTCGATCGGATCGTAGGGCAGTTTTGGATAGATCGCGGGAGCCAGCACATGCGTGGTCATGCCGCCGACGGTGATGGTGTAGCCGTCATTCGCAGATGTCGCGACCATCTGCGTGCCGAGCGTGCCGGCCGCACCGGTGTGGTTCTCGATGTAGATGCTCTGTCCGAGCGTCTTGCCCATCCTGTCCGCAAGCAGCCGGCCGACCACGTCACCGCCGCCGCCGGCCGCGTAGGGCAGCAACATCCGGATCTTGCGGGTCGGGTAGGCGGCGGGATCTTCGGCTCGTGCCGGCAGGGCCGCCGACAGCAATGCTAGAAACGAAAGCGTGACCGTGCGCAGCTTCATGATGTTTCCCCCTAATCTTCGAAACGAAATCTGTAGGCATCGCCGTGCCTGACCACGCGTCCCGCGGTCGGCGCCGGAAAATGGCCGGTGAGCAGATAGCTCGGCGTATCCGCAAGCTCTTCCAGCAGCGCCATGCGCGTTGCGACCGCCGCAGCCGGATCGACGTCGGCGGCATTCGATAGCCACGGCGCCGCGCACTGGATCGGATGATGGATGACGTCGCCGGACATCACCGCGTGATCGTGGTCGCCGTTGAGGTGGATCTGCATGTTGCCGGCGGTGTGCCCAGGTGCCGGCGCAAAGCGCAAGGTCGCGTCGTGATCGCTAAATAGGTGATGATCGGTCTCGACGAATTCGGCAAGGCCGGCCGCCACTACCGGCAGCACGGAATCCTCAAACGAGCCGTGGTTCACTGGGCTCCTCGGCGCCGCATTGTGCGCGGCTTCGAAGTGGCGATATTCGGCGCGGCCCATCAGATAGCGCGCATTGGGGAAGGTCGGCACCCAGCGGCCGTCGATCAGCCGCGTGTTCCAGCCGACGTGATCGACATGCAGGTGCGTGCACATCACGAAGTCGACCTGTTCGGGTGCAACGCCCAGCGCCTGCAGGTTATCGAGATAAGGCTGGTCGAGGTTGTTCCACGCCGGCACGCGGGGTCGATGCTTGTGGTTGCCGCAGCAGGTGTCGACGATCGCGGTCCAGCGCGGTGTTCGGACCAGATAGGAGTGATGGCTGAGGATGAACCGGCCGGTCTCCGGCTCGATGTAGCGATGATCGAGCCAGCTCCGGTTTTCCGCGATCACCGCGTCGGTGACGTTGGCGAACAGCCAATCTTTCTCGAAAGCGAGCGCGGGGATCTCGCTGACGAGATCGACCCGCATGCCGCCGATCTTGACCTGCCGCATCGATCAGTTCTTCAGGAGATCGCCGAACGGCACCCAGCGCGTGCCGTCGAAACGAATCAGCTGGAGGCTCGTCATCGGCGTAAAGCGCTCGGGCGAGTTGTTCACCGCGGTGCCGTTGATCAGCATCGGCAGCTTCACGTCCTTCATGGTCGTCGCCTGCTTCATCACGTTGGCTCGGGTGAGATCGTTGCCGGAGGCCTTCAGCACCGTCACCAACGTCTGCGCGATGGTGTAGCCGTAGACGTTGAGCCAGTCGCTTTTGTTGGCGTCCGGCATGTACTTGTCCATGAACGCCAGCCATTCCTTGTAGCCGGGGTCATCCTTGTTGGCGGGGTCGGTTGCGTCCTTCAGATATTGGCTGGAGATGACGCCGGTGGAATTGTCCTTGCCGGCCGGCTCCAGCACGCCGCTGATCGAGGCCGAGACATTGGAGATGATGGTCGTGGGCTTCCAGCCGATCTCGCCGATCTTGCGGATCGCCTGCGCCGCGAATTTCGGCGTCGCCGCGACCAGCACCACGTCGGCGCCGGCGGTCTTCAGTTGCAGGATTTGCGTATCGACGGTCGGCGCCGAGGTCTCATAGGCCGCGCGCGCGACGATCGCCTCGCCGCTGCCGAGGCCTTCCTCCAGCGCCTTCAGGTAATCCTTGCCGAGATCGTCATTCTGGTAGAGCACGCCGATCTTCGCATTGGCGTGGCTTGCCTTGATGAACTTCGCGTAGGCGATCGCCTCGTCGCGATAGGTCGGCTGCCAGCCGACGGTCCACGGAAAATTCTTGGGATCGTCCCACTTCGCCGCGCCCGAGCCCAAAAAGAGCTGCGGCACCTTGCGGTCGTTGAGATATTTGTGCACGGCGCCGTTGGTCGGCGTGCCGACGCCGCCGAAGATCAGCAGCACCTCTTCGCTCTCGACCAAGCGGCGGGTCTGCTCCACCGTCTTCGGCGGGCTATAAGCATCGTCGGCGATGATCATCTGGATGCGCCGCCCGTTGACGCCGCCATCGTCGTTCACCTTGCGGAAATAGGCTTCAGCCGATTTCGCGATCTGCGCGAAGGCCGACACCGGGCCGCTCAGCGGCGCGGTGGTGCCGATCTTGATCGTCTTGTCGTCGGCGCCGGGATCGTATTTGCTTTGGGCAGAGGCGGCGCTGCTTGCGAGCAGCGGCAACAGGATGCAGGCCGCACGAAGGCGGGCAAAGCGCGCCATGACGTCGTCTCCCCAAAATTGCTCTCCGCCTCTCGAGGAGCGGAGTTGAAACGCGAGAACAGCGCCCGCAAGCGGGCTTGCGGGCCGCGACCATTGCCGCCAGACTGACGAAACGAACGATCGTTCGTACGGTTGACTAGCGAACGATCGTTCGTTAGTCAAGCCGACATGGCTGTCCACACCTCCAGCGCGGCGGAAGCGGCTGCGCCCACGACCCGTGAACGCATCCTCACCGAAGCGCTCGACCTGTTCGCCCAGAGCGGCTATGGCGGCGCCTCGATGCGCGAACTCGCGCGCCGCGTCGGCATCCGCGAGAGCAGCCTCTACAATCATTTCCCCGGCAAGGCCGCGATCCTGGAGGCGATCGTCAGCGAGCATGGTCCGGCAAGCTCGGCGAGCCGGCTGGAGGAGCCGCGCTACAAGCAGCTCGCGCGCCAGCCCGCCGCGTTCTGCCGACAGTTTGCGCTCGACCTCGTCGAGCAATGGTCCGATCCGCGCGAGCACCAGTTTCAGAAGGTGATCACGGCTGAGCGTAACCGCGTGCCCGGTATCCGCGCCAAATTCGCCGATCATTTCTACGCGCGCGAGCAGAGCATGATGACGGACTATTTTCGCGGCTTTGCGCTCGCCGGCCTGCTCAAGACGCCGGACCCGCGCGAGACCGCGCGACTGTTCGCGGCTGGCCTGATCTACATCCGCCTCGAGCACTACGTGATGGGCGCAACGCCTTCGCCGCGGCCCAAGGTGATCGAAGCGATCGACCGCTATCTCGCCTTCTTCCTGTCGCTGATCGCGGCAGGCGCTGATACCGACAACAAGAAACGGAAACCCAAGGGAGAGAACCGTGGCAAGGCTGCCCCTGATTGATCCGGAGACGACGAGCGGCGACATCCGCGCCTCGTTCGACCGCATGCCGGTCAAGCTCAACATCTTCCGCATGATGGCCCATGCCGAGGCCAACATGATCCCGGCGATGCGGCTCGGCAATTCGATCCTGCACAAGCAGAAGCTCTCGGCCGTCAACCGCGAACTCCTGATCCTCCAGGCCGCTCAGCTCGAGGGCGGCGCCTATGAATGGCGCCAGCACGTGCCGATCGCGCTCGGGGTCGGCTGCACGCAAGCGCAGGTCGATGCCGTCGAGCGTGCAGATTATGACGCCGCCACGCTGAGCGAGGCCGAGCGTGCGCTGCTCAAGTTTGGCCGCGAGGTGGTCGAGAACGTCCGCGTGCCCGAGGCAACCTTCGCGGCTGCCCGCAAACATTTCAGCGACCAGGAGATCGTGGAGTCCATCGTCGCGCTCGGTTTCTACATGATGATGGCGCGCCTGACCGAGGCGACCGAAACCGATCTCGATCCCGCGGCCGGGATGACGGTCTATGACGGCGGCAAGAAGCAGGGCGGCTGAGATGACGGAGACCGAGAGCAAGCCGGAGCGCTATGTCCGGCCGCCGAGTGCGGAGTCGCTTGGCGAAGCGCCGGGCAGGGGACGGTTGAAAGGACGCCGCATCCTGATCGTCGGAGGCGGCCAGCGCGTATTCGATGCCTCAACCGACCCGATCGGCAACGGCCGCGCCATGAGCATTTTGTGCGCACGCGAGGGCGCGAGGGTCGCGGTGGCCGACCTCAACCATGCCTCCGCGCAGCAGACCGTCAAGCACATCACCGATGAAGGCGGCGAGGGCTTTGCCATCGTGGCCGACGTGACGTCCGAGGCTGACGTCCAGCGCATGATCGAGGAAGCCCATCGCGCCATGGGCGGCCTTGATGGCATGGTTCTGAACATCGGCACCTTCGGCAAAACCGGCCTCGATAACGTCAGCCCCGAGGGGTGGAACAGGATCTACGACGTCAATGTCCGCGGTCCCATGCTGTGCTGCCGCGCCGCGCTGCCGCGATTCGACAATGGCGGCTCGGTCGTCTTCATCTCCTCGATCGCCGCCTTGAAGGCTGGATCGCAGATGGCGGTGTACGATTCCTCCAAGGCCGCGCTCGGCGGCCTGATGCGCAACATCGCCCATCTGGGATCGCGCCGCGGCATCCGCGCCAACCTCGTCTATCCCGGTCTGGTCGATACCCCAAACGGTCGCGAAGCCGGCGCCGGCCGCCCCAACCGCGGCAAGGGCCGCGTCCCGTTCGGCCGCCAGGCCACGGCCTGGGAGATCGCCTATGCGGTGCTGTTCTTCCTGTCGGACGAGAGTGTCTACGTCACCGCGCAGACGCTCGCAGTGGATAGCGGTCTCAGTGGGATGTGAGGTCTGTAGCCCCGATGGAGCAAAGCGTAATCCGGGACCGCCGCCTCATCATGCGAGCTGCCCCGGATTGCGCTGCGCTCCATCCGGGCTACGGATACGACAAAGCAAATGATCGAGCGAAATGTTCCCCGGCCCGTGAGCCATGATGCCGAGCGCCATCGCCGCCCAGGTGAGGTGGATCGGCCAGCCATCGGGCACCGTGAGCTCGACGATGACAGTCATGAACAGCAGCCCGAGCGCGGCCAGCCGGGTGCCCAGCCCGAGCACCAGCAGGATCGGAAGCAGGATCTCGCCGCAGCCCGACAGGAATGCCATCACGGTCGGTGCCGGGAAGTGATAGGGCCCGCCCGGCAGATGCAGCATGAATTCGTCGCTGAACAGCGTCACGGCGCTGTCGTTCAGCTTGAGGAAGCCGCCCCATTTGAGCATGCCTGAACGCCAGAACGGCACCGCCAGCGCGAGGCGCAGCACGAGCTGAACGAGCGACGGCGCGGCAAGCGTCTGGATCAGGCGATTGGCCCTGTCGACGAGCAACCAGGGCGAGGGCAGTCCGCTTTCGGTGGTCATGTGCTGGTCCGTGATCATGATGGGTCTCCGCAAGCGAGCGAGATGAAGGCGCCGGCCTCGATCAGCCCGGCGATGTTCGCGGCGATGTCGAATTCGGGCGCAGCGTCCAGCGCCGCCGCCGCGGCCTCGCCGAGCGATAGCCCCGAGATCAGGTTACTCGCGAAGACCGCGCCGCCGGGCGGAAGGCGGCGCACCGTGACGTCGAATGCCGGTCGCGTGATCAGGGCGTCCTCCGGCGTCGAGGCATCGATGCGCAGAAGCGGTGCACCGTCGCGGTTGGCAGCAAAGATCGTGACGGCTGCGTATTGCGAGCGCAGGCATCGGGCAGCCGGGTGAGCAACGAACACCAGCTCTGCCAATCGGCCAGGCGTCACCGCCGACAGCCGGTCCGCCGGCAGCGGGGCGGCATCGCGCGCATGGTAGCAGTCGAGCCAGGCCCGCTCGATGCGCGCGACGTCGGCGAGAAAGGGCATATCTTGCGCATGCTCATAGGCTGCGATGAATTCCGGAAAGTCGCGGCCATACTCGAACAGCCGCGGCGAGGTCGGCGGATTGCTGCGAACATGGAAGCGTGCCATGGCGCGGAAGAACTCGGCGCCGGTGATGCGCTGCACCGCCGGATAAATCGCGGCCAGCGCGTCGATCAGGCTGACGGTGACGTTGTTGCGGTAGACATCGTAGCGCCGGCCGGCGGCCTTGCCGTTCGGGCCGGTCACGATCGCAGGCGTCCTGCGTGCCGGATCCAGCAGCGCCGGTGCGAACGCGGCGGCGTAGGACAGACCGGATTCAGGCAGCATGACGCTCTCCTGCCATTGCTGTGGATTGATGACGGTCGAGGATCGCCTGTGCGGCAAGGGCTTCCGCTTGCAGCACCGGCCAGTCCGGAATTTTGCTGTCCCATTCGACCAGCGTCGGCACCGCGCCGCGGCGCCTGATGACGATTTCATAGAGCTTCCAGACGGCGTCCGCGACCGGGCCGTCGTGACTGTCGATCAACAGCAGATCGCCTTCGTCGTCGGCCTGCTCGGCATGGCCCGCAAGGTGAATCTCCTGGACCTGCGACAGCGGGAAGTCCGCGAGGTAGTCGAGCGCCGAATAGCCCTGATTGGTGGCGGAGACGAACACGTTGTTGACGTCGAGCAGCAGCGCGCAGCCGGTGCGCTCGGCAATGGCGCGGATGAACTCGGTCTCGCGCATCGAGGATTCGCGGAAGGCGACATAGGTCGACGGGTTTTCCAGCAGCAGCGGACGGCGGATCGCCTCCTGCACCTGGTCGATGTGGTCGCAGACGCTAGCCAGCGTCGCTTCGGTATAGGGCAGCGGCAATAGATCGTTGAAGAAGCTGGTCTCATGGGTCGACCAGGCGAGGTGCTCGGAGACCAGCGCCGGCTGATAGCGCGCGACGAGGCTGCGGAAGCGCGCCAGATGCGCCTTGTCGAGCGGCCGAGGGCCGCCGATCGACATACAGACGCCATGCAGCGACAGAGGATGGTCGCGGCGGATCGCCTCCAGCGCGCGATGCGGCGGACCTCCATCGCCCATGTAGTTCTCGGCGTGAACTTCGAAGAAGCCACGCCGAGGTCCCGCCTCGAGGATATCAGGCAGATGCTCGGGCTTGAAGCTCGTCCCGGCAACGCCGCCGATGGGCGTTGCGAAGCGGAGCGGCATGGCTGCTGGTCGGGTCGGCTGGATCACCGTGCTCATCGTGCTGCTCCGTTCGTGCTTGTTGGCGACGTCGCGCCGGCGGTCAGACCGGCTTGAGCGAGCCCTTCTTGCCGCCCGGCAGCTCGATGCTGGTGCAGGTGCCGCCCTGCACGAACTTCCAGGCGTTGCCCTGGAAATCGATGGTCGAGGTGCCCTGGCAGGTGGTGCCCGGTCCTGCCGCACAATCGTTCTGGCCCTTCAGCGCAACGCCGAAGCACTTTTCCTTCTTGGCGGCGACGGCAGCTTCGCCCTCGGCCTTGGTCAGCGGGCCGGCGGCGGCGAGGGTCGCGAGCGCGGTCGAGACGGCGCCGGCGAGGACGAGCGAGGTGACGGCATGTTTGGCAGACATCGAGATTCTCCTGTTCGAGATGGCATCGCCTGGCAGGCGACGCGCGCATGGTCTCCTTCGCTGCGCGCGCAGCCCGCGTTACAGCGAGACTGCTCACGAACCCGTGAGACCGTTTGGATCGGGCGCACCGCCGGTGCGCTTGGGCCGGCATTAGCGGGCAAGCGTTCTTTGAAGGCCAATGCCTAGGGTCTATCGAGACAGTAGCCACCGGGCATTGGCGGCGCGCGTCCATTTCCTGCCAGACGTAACGGGCGAGCCCCGGCGGCGTAGAGCAATGTCAGTGGCTCGTATGGCAGGCGAAGACAGCGATGAAGGTTGATCCCGAACGACGGCTTCATGCGATCGCTGGGCTGACGGTCAGCATCCGTCTTGCGGTGTCCGCGCTGGTCCTGGCCGCGATCCTGCTGACGGCCGCGCTCTCCAGCCTGCTCTGGTGGCGAACGGCGGAGGCGACCAGCCGACAGCTCGCCGCGACCATCAACGAGCAGATCGTTGCGGCAGTGCGCAAGGAGGTCTCGGCCATCGTCGACGAGGCCCGCGCCGCGCATACCGCGATCCGCACACTGTTCCTGCAGAACGTGCTCGACACCCGCGAGGCCGACAAGCGGGAGTTCGTGTTCCTGTCGCAATTGCAGTCGCAGGCGACGATTTCCTGGGTCGCCTTCGGCTGGCCCGACGGCTCCTTCTTCGCCGCGCACAAGCTCGGCGATCGCCGCCTGGAGATGATGGAGATCTCGCTGACCGATCATCCGGGCCAGCGCCGCGTCGATGAATACGACGTGGTGCCCGGCGACATCGAATTCGCCAATCGCCGGTTCGAGCCCAGCGGATTCCATGTCGCCGATCAGGCCTGGTTCAAGGCGGGGCTGACCGCGGACGATCCGCAATGGTTCAGGGTGATGGACCACGCGACCGGCGAGCGGCCGTCGATCGCGTTCGCGGGGCCGATCGACGTCTATCAGGAGCGGCAGGGTGTATTGGCCGTCATCATCGAATACACGAGACTTGCGCGCTTCCTGTCGCAGCTCGAGGTCGGGCGCACGGGGACCGCCTTCATCGTCGATGGCAGCGGCGAGCTCGTCGCGGCGCCGGACAAGGAGGCCGACGAGCTCCATCCGGCGCGCGGCGACACGACGCTGCTGCCGCTGGCGCGCGCTGCGCTCGACAAGGCGGGCGAGGACGGCCGCAAGGAGGCCTGGCGAAGCCGGCTCACCTCCGGCGGCGCCGCCTACGAGGTCGCGCTGACGCCGCTGCCGTTTCCGGGCTGGTCGCTCGCCACCGTGATCCCGGAGGCCGAATTTCTCGGCCCGGTCGAGACGACGCTGCGGCGCCTGATCGTCGGCCTCGCCATCGGCGCCGTACTCGCCGCGCTGGCCTCGGCGATGCTGGCGCGTTCCGTCATCGCCGCGCCGCTGTCGCGCGTCGTCGGCGAGCTTCGCCACGTCGAGGCTTTCGCGCTGGAGCAGGTGCGCCGCCACCCGTCACGACTCAAGGAGATCGCGAGTCTGTCGGGTGCGATCGCCGAGATGGCGTCCGGCCTCTCCGCGTTCCGCAAATTCATCCCGGCCGATCTGGTCCGCGGCCTGCTGCGCCAGGGCGTCGAAGCGCGGCCCGGCGGCAGCGTCCATGAGCTCAGCGTGATGTTCATCGACATTGCCGGCTTCACCGGGCTGTCCGAGCGGTTGGGCGATCGCGTGGTGCCGCTGCTGTCGCGCTATCTCGACGTCACCTCTGAGATCATCGTCGCCAATGGCGGCACCATCGACAAGTTCATCGGCGATGCCGTGATGGCGTTCTGGGGTGCGCCGCAGCCGCAACGCGACCACGCCGCGCGATGCTGCCGCGCGGCGCTCGCTTGTCGCAGGGGGATCGAAGCATCGGGCCTCGCCGACGATCTCGGTCAGCCGCTCCAGATCCGGATCGGCATCAATTCGGGCCGCATGCTGGTCGGCAATATCGGCTCGGAGTTGCGGCTGAACTATACCGTGATCGGCGATGCCGTGAATGTCGCCAGCCGGCTCGAAGGCGCCAACAAATCCTATGGCACGCAGATCCTGATCGGCGAGGCGACCGAACGCCTGGCGCGCGGCGCCGTCATCACGCGGGAGGTCGACAGCATCGCGGTCTACGGACGGGAGGAGGGACTTTCCGTACACGAACTGGTCGGGATCGCGGACGAAGACGCCATCGACGGAGAGGCGATCGGCTGGATCGGGGATTACGAGCGCGGCCTTGCCTGCTATCGCGCGCGGCGGTTTGCCGATGCGCTCGCCGATTTCGAGGCCGTGCTGAAACGGCGCGGCCACGATCGTCCGGCCGAGCTGATGCGCGACCGCTGCAAGCAGCTCGCATCGGCCGCGCCCGACCCCGCCTGGCGGGCCGTGGCGACACTGGCGTCGAAATAGCGGCGTCCGAGTCCGGGACATCTGGCGTTCTAATCGCGTTTGTCCGCGCATCTCGCATCAGGCTCTTGAGCCCGCCGGGCGTCTATAGTAGGAACTGCGTGGGTCTGCAGTTCACCCAGGCGTCACCGTCCCGCGAGGGAAGCTAAACCTGCAAGGCTCAATCGCACCGACACCAACCTCGTGCCGCGTCGTAAGCCGGTGACCTCCGACAATCCTACCCGGATCGGCGCATCGAGGATTGGTCATGACCAGAACTCCCATTGCCTTTGTCGCGGGCGACATCTCGGCGCTCGCGAAATCCGTGCGTGCCCAGCTGCTGCAGCGGACGTCGCCGCCCGGTCACGTCGAGCTGCTCAACATTCTTGCGCGTGCGACGGGACACAGGAACTATCAGCATTTCCGCGCGCGTGCGGTCGGCACTGCCGTGGATGACCGCGGCACGCCCGCACCACAAGTCGATGCGGTCGATCTGAAGCGCGTGCAACGCGCGGCGCGCCATTTCGACGACCACGGCAGGCTGTTGCGCTGGCCGGCCCGCCACAGCCTGCAGCAGCTGAGTCTCTGGGTGCTGTGGGCCGGCTTTCCGCCGCGGAGCAGTCTGGCCGAGGCGGAAGTGAAGACGCTGCTGAACCGTCAGCACGCTTTCGCCGATGATGCCTTGCTTCGCCGCGCGCTGTGCGATCACGGCATGGTCTCACGAACGGCCGACGGGCGCGCGTATCGCCGGATCGAGCGTCGGCCGCCGACGGAGGCGGCAGCGCTTTTGCGTCATCTCAAGGCCAGCGCACCCGGGCGAGCGGAAGCCGCAACATGACCGCAATTTCGAACGCATTGCCGCCCGCCGGGCGAACGCGCTTCCCTGCATCGCCATCGCATCGAGGACCGCCATGAAGGCAACACTGCTCAGATCTGAAGACTACACCCGCTCGCCCTGGAAGAACGGCGGCGGCATCTTCACCGATATCGCGGATGAACATCGCGCTGACGCAGCGGTGAAGGATTGGAGCAGCATGCTCTGGCGTTTTGCGAGCACGCCGATCGTGGCGCCCGGTCCCTTCTCCCATATGCCGGGCATCGACCGCTTGCAGATGGTGGTCGGTGGGCGCGGGCTGGTGCTCAAGGCTCCGGGCCAGGAATTCGACGAGCGTGAACCTTTTACGACCGTGCGCTTCACCGGCGAGCTCGAGATCGTGACGGAGCTTCACGCCGGGCCGGTCGAGGTCGTCAACCTGATGGCGCGGCGCGGCGTCGCGGAGATCGAGCTTGAAGCGCTCAGGGAAGCCGGCGATCGACCGTTGCATGCCGGCACGCATCTGGTTTACGCACCGCACGGCGATTGCCGCATCCGCCTCGATGGTGAGGATTTTGCCATCCCCGGCAACGGCACGCTCAGGATCGAAATGACCGAGACATCGAGGCTCGCGCTCGTTTCGGGTCTGGTGGTGCTGGGGTCGATCCGGATCGTCGGCTAAGGGGCGATAGCCCCGACGGGCCGATGCGTACAATCCATGCAACTGGCTAGGTTGACGCGGCGGAGCCGGGGCACGATATCTGCCCTGATGCAGACCGCCGTGAAGGGCAGGACATGACCGCGCAAGACAACCACGCCACGCAGGCCGACGGTGTCGTCGACTGGCTGACCAACGGCACGCGCGACGAACGCTTCATCGACAATATCTTCGCCGACATGTGCATCCGTCTGCAGCAGGCGGGCATTCCGCTGAAGCGGTCGACGCTGCATGTCCTGATCCACCATCCGCAATGGCTTGGCGCCCGGTTCATGTGGTCCGACGGCATGCGCGAGGCGGAGATCGCGCGGGTGGATTATGACGTCCGCGAGCGGTCCGAATTCATTGGCAGTCCCGCCAACGAAATGCAGGACGGCGCCAGCGAGGTGCGCGAGAATCTCGAGCGCGATCCCTCGCTCGGCCGCAAGCACGCCCTCTACGACGAGATGCGCGAAAAGGGCCTGACCGACTATGTGGCCTGGCCGCTCTACCACACGCTCGGCAAGCGGCATCTCATCACCTTCGCGACCGACCGTCCCGGCGGCTTCGAGGATTCGCATATTGCCGCGCTCAAGAAGCTGCTGCCGGTGCTGGCGCTGGTCAGCGAGATCCGCATCAAGAACCGGTTGGCGCGCACGCTGCTGGAGACCTATGTCGGCTCCCATGCCGGCCAGTTGATCCTCGCCGGCGCCACCAGGCGCGGCAGCGGCACGACCGTGCGCGCCGCGATCATGATCTGCGACCTCAGGGATTTCACCAAGATCTCCGACAATTGGCCGCGCGACGACGTCATCGATCTGCTCAACGATTATTTCGACGCGATGTCCGAGCCGATCGCGCGGCACGGCGGCGAGATCCTGAAATTCATCGGCGACGGCCTGCTCGCCATCTTCCCGCTTCATGAGCCCGATGCCTGCGCGAACCTGCTCCACGCCGTGACCGAAGCCCGTCAGGCGATGACGGCGCTGAACGAGCGGAACAACGCGACCAGCCGCGCGCCGCTGAACTACGGCATCGGCGTCCATGTCGGCGATGTCATGTACGGCAATATCGGCTCAACCAGCCGGCTCGACTTCACCGTGATTGGCCCCGCCGTCAACATGGCCTCCCGCCTCGAAGCCCTCACCAAGCAGCTCGGTCGAACGGTGCTGCTGTCACGCGACTTTGCGGAGCTGGTGGAGGAGAAGTTCGAGCTCGAGCACGTCGGCAAGCACGAGGTCCGCGGCTTCAGCGATCCGATCGAGCTGTTCGCGTATCACGGGTAGGGCGACTGCCTCACCCAGGACGAATTGCCAGCGGCGCATCTATTTGCGGTTCGCTCCGGAGGAGCCCGAGTTCGGCATCGCCTGCTGGCCGCCCTGGGTTTGCCTTGGGTCGTTGTCCCCCGGCCGCGTCGTTGTCGATTTGGCCGGTGCGCTGGCGCCGCCGCTATTGTTGTCCGATGAGGTGTTGAGGCCCGAAGCTCCTGCTCCGGTCGTGCCGCCCGTCCCGGTCGAATTGATGCTCGACCCGGTCCTGGAGGTACCCGCGCCGCCTTGCCCGTACGCGGAGGGAGGCGATGCGAGAGCCGCAACGAGCCCTGCGAGAACAAGCACTTTCATGTCCGCTCCTCTTGCTTCGGTCAAGCAGCCCCGGCTCTCGGTCCAGGGGCGGAGGTCGAGCCGAGGCCGCCATTCGCCGGAATTGTCGGACCCCGGTGCAGGCCAATGCTCAGGACCGCGCGGTCGTTCCAATCTGGGACGGCACGCCCATCACGCCTACGCGGACCAACGATCCTGCTCTTCCTGGTGCGCGTGCTCGTTCAGACGTTCGGCGATCTGGTCCGCAATCTTGTCCGACTCCGCCGAGGCGACGGGCTCGCCCTTGCGTGTCCTGAGTTTGTCCTTGTCGGCCTCGATCGGGAAGTCGTCAGGCTTCAGTCCATCATCCGTGCCCATGGCGCGCCTCACTGCATCTCATGTCGGAAGAACACGTCTGGAGGCTGATCGTTGCTTGAACAAGAGAAACTTCCGACCGACGAATGGACGGGCGGCTCGCGTTTGGGCGTTGTAAGCACGATCCCGGTGTCAGGCGCCGCCGGCAGCCCTGGCAAGCCCCTATTGCCGATGCAGGATTGTACGAATAGGCTTCCGCCCCGAAGACGCCCAAACGGTCTTTCAATTTCGGCCGCACGTTCATGCCCAAATTCCTTCGCATCGGAGTCCTGCAGTCCAACGTATCCGGCTACACGTCGAAGGCGTGGTGCGTTCGGCGCGTCGGC
Organism: Bradyrhizobium sp. SBR1B; assembly: GCF_014198205.1. NCBI lineage: Bacteria > Pseudomonadati > Pseudomonadota > Alphaproteobacteria > Hyphomicrobiales > Nitrobacteraceae > Bradyrhizobium > Bradyrhizobium sp. SBR1B. The sequence continues at coordinate 99,185 of NZ_JACIHC010000017.1, read as the reverse complement.
TCGGCGGTGTTCCTGAAGTGGGGTGCCGTGGAGGTGCAGGGCGCCGGCGATGGACGAAGGGTCTACTGGACGCGACTGCCGCAGGAGAAGACAGTTCGCTGCGGCACGACGCAGCGCGCCCAGGACTACGCCAAAGCGGCTATCGCCCGGCGCCGCAGCCACCGCTACGAACCGCTGGCCGGGCCGATCGCGCTCCGGCCCCGATCCGGCGAGCGGAGCGCGGAGCTCAAGCAGGCACTCGCCACCATCCTGATCGTCGATATCGTCCGCTCCACCGAAAAGGCGGCAAAGCTAGGCGATGCCCGGTGGACCAAGGTCATGGGCCACTATTACGCGGCCGTGCGCAAGGAGCTGAAGAGTACGCGTGGCAAGGAAGTGGTGACGACCGGCGACGGCGTGCTGGCGACATTCAAGGCGCCGGCTTCCGGCGTCCGTTGCGCGACTGCGATCCAAAAGGCCGTGCGCACGCTGGGGCTCGACATCAGGGTCGGGCTGCATGCGGGCGAGTACAGTGTGAGCGGAGGCGAGATGGTCGGTCTCGCGTTTCACATCGGCACGCGCGTCGCCGCCAAAGCGCGCGCCGGCGAAGTCCTGGTCTCGAGCGCAGTCAAGGACCTGATGGCGCAGTCGGAGATCAGGTTCCGCGATCACGGCGTGCATCAGCTCAAGGGCGTGCCGGAGCGGTGGCGGCTGTTTCGGGTGGAGGATTGAGGGGATTGCGGTCTATCCGTTCGAATCGGTCCGGTCGCATCTCGGGCATCGCCCGTCCGCGGCGGCGGCGAGTTGGTGGCCGATCTCTTCCCTGAGAGCGTCCGCCTCGAAGGCCGTGCCGTCGCTCCTGAGGATTCGCTTGGCGCGTTCGTAGGCATGGCTCTCGGCGGCGTCGTCGCCGACGCGGACGATCACCTCATCGTGGAAAGGGCAGATCGTGGTCGCACGAGTGGTTTCGAGCGCGTAGCGAACCGCTGCGGTCAGATCGTCGATGTTGGCGGATATCATGGCTGCTCTCCTGATCGTGGCGGTCCCGATGGTGGCCCGTGTCCGGCGGAGGTCGTACCGTACGGCCGTGTTGGTCGGGTCAGGCGACAAGGACGACGTCAATCAGCGTCGGCTTCCTTGAAGCGCCGAGGCCGATTGCGTGTTCTGTTCAGGGCTGCGCCATCTCAACCCGCGGTTCTTGCCCTGGTTCCATCGAAGCCGCTCGTCCGGAGCCGGCTCCTGGTCGCGGTCGGTCGGTGCCCGTCTTGCGAAGCGGTGCCCGGAGTGCCTAGGAGTCCGGGCTCCGCTTCGTTCGGCACCGGAGCAGGAGCGCCCGATGTCATGCAGAGCATAGGCGTGGGCAGACCGTTCGCCTTGACCCATCTCAAACACTGGGAAGGCCCCTAAGGAATCATCCGCAATTTCGCCGGCCGCGGTTCGGGGCACATCAATAAGGGATGCAGCGCCAGATCCTCTTCAGGTGCCCGCGCACCGGCATGAACGTCCAGCATCGGATCGATGACGCGCGGCCCGAGAGCTTCGAGCCGGCGGACAGCTATGTATCCGTGAGGTGCCCGGCCTGCATGTCGCTGCACTTCGTCAACAGCACCACCGGCAAGCTGCTGGGTGAGCGAAGCGCGCAGCCTGTCTCCATGCCGCGTTCCGCCTGATCGGTCCCCGTCGATCGTGCTGCGACGTGGCGGGCGGGCAACCGTCAATGGATCGCGGCGTACGTGGGCGGGCGCCGAGCGCCGGTGATGACGTTCGGCGGCAATCAAGTCCGGCAAATGGCCGGTCCGCGTGTTCTATTTCTCCACCGCCCCCGACCAATCCTTGAAGCCGCCGACGTTATAGACCTTCTCGTAGCCCATATCCTTCAGCACCTTGCCCGCCAGCGCCGACCGGCCGCCGGACGCGCAGTAGAGAATGACGGACTTGCTCTTGTCGAACGCCTTGTCGTGATAGGGCGACTCCGGGTCCGCGCGAAACTCCAGCATCCCGCGCGAGACGTGCACGGCCCCCGCGATCTTGCCGCTGGCCGCAACCTCCGGCGCATCGCGAACATCGACGACCAGCGTGTTCCCGTTCTTGATCATGTCAGTGGCCTGTTCCGACGTGATCTTGGGCACCGCCGCATTGGCGGCTTCGAGCATTTGCTTGACGCTGGTTGGCATGGGTTGTCTCCGTTGGTGGCCTCGCGGGGAGGATAGCACATTGGCCGCGCTTCGCCTCCTTCTGTTGGAGGAGCGTGCTCTGCTTGATCATGCGCTCATTCTGCGCCCAATATCGCCCGGGCCAGCTCCGACGGGTTCTCGACAGCCGAGAAGTGGCCTGTATTCCTCAGCGTCACCATCTGCGCGTTGGGAATGAGAGACCGTGTGCGCTCGCGCTCGCCGGGCCGGGACCAATCGCTATCGCCATAGATGAGCGTCACCGGCGCCGAGATCTGCCAATAATAGTCGCGGGCCTGGCTCCAGGATCGCCATCCGGCCAACACCTTGCGTGCGGCCCGCTTGTATCCCGCGCGATGGGCCACCTTGTCGAACTCGGCGAGCAGATCGGCCGGCAGCTTGCGCGGGTCGTGATATCCGCCGCCCATGATCTTGCCGAGAACGATCTTGTTTTCGAGTGACGCGTTGATCGCGCCGAGCACCGGCACTTGCAGGCTTCCGATGATGAAGTTCGCGAGCCAGTTGCCACGTCGAAGTCCGTCGCCATAGCGGGTCTCGTAATCGTAAGGATTGATTGCAAAGACCCGCTTCACCCTCTGCGGAAGTGACGCCGCCACCGTGAGAGCCAATGCGCCCCCGATCGACTCGCCGACGAGCGTTACATCCGAGAGGTCTAGCTCCTCGATGAAGCGTATGACTGCCTGCCTGAAATAGGGCTCGTTGAAGCTTGCGTCCGGATCGATCGGTGAGTGTCCGTGGCCGGGCAGATCGATGGCGTATACCGTGTGCGATCGTGCGAGCAGAGGCGCAAGGCTGCGGAAATACTCGAGCTGCGTCCGGATCGTATGGATGAGGAGTAGCGGAGGCCCGCTGCCAGTCTTGTGAAAACGCACACTGAGCCTCTCCGATAATTTGAGCAAGCTCGGCCCGGCTTCGCTCACGTCAAGCATCCGGTCTCTCCATGTTTCGAGGGGGCAGTCGTTCAAGCGGCGGCGGCTTCACGGACCAGCGCGGCTGCGGCATCGAGAAGGGCCCGTGCGAGGTCTGTGTCGTTGACCGCGCGCGCCAGCGTCACGGCGCCGACCATCGTCGCGAGAATGGCCATGGCCTTGTCTCTCGACCCCTTGCCTTCCTTGGCGATGAAGCGGCCGAGCACGTCGAGATGGGCCTTGATGCCCGCTTCGAACTCGGCCTTGACGTCGGGGCCCTGCCGGGCGGCATCCGAGCCGAGGGCCACGATCGGACAGCCTTCCATTCTCTCTTCGCGATGATCTGCGCTGAGATAGAATCCGATCACTGCGCTGAGCGGATCGTCAGGATTGCGTGCGGCCGCGTCCGACCATCGGGTGGAAGCGCTCTCCAACGCTCGCTTGGAGGCCTCGACCGCCAAGTCCTCCTTGGACGCGAACTGCTTGTAGAAGGCGCCCTGGGTGAGCCCGGCCCCCTCCATCAGATCCTTGAGCCCAATGCCGTCAAAGCCGCGCTCCCTGAAGAGGCGACTTGCCACATTGATCACGGTTTGGCGGTTCTCCGCGGCTTGAACGCGACTGACGCGCATCATGCTCCTCCATTTGGATTTCAGTCGAAATCTATGCCCAATATAGATTTCGAACGACATCTATCAAGTTGCCCTCGGACGCGCCCCTGGCTTCCTGAGATCACGTTTCCGTCAGGACGCAAATTTAGATTGTGATCGAGCTCTAAGTCAATATAGAGTTCGAACGAAATCTAAATCCCAGAGGAGACCGTCATGAAAAGGGGTGTTGCCGTGTTGGCCGGTATTATGATCCCGGCGGGGGTGGCCACGTTCGTCAGTCTTGGCATTTTCGCCCCCAACGCCTCTGCCGTGAGCGACCCGAGACAGGAGCCGCCGATGGTCAGCCTGGCGACGGCCACGCGGGTGAGCGGATCCGACCGCGGGTTCACGGGCACCATCGGCGCGCGGGTGGAGAGCAATCTCGGCTTTCGCGTCGCCGGCAAGATCGTCGAGCGGCTGGTGAATGTCGGTGAGCAGGTCAAGGCCGGGCAGCCGCTGATGCGGATCGACGAGACCGACCTCCGCCTTGCGCTCGCGGCAAAGCGCAACGCTGTCGCCGCAGCGCGCGCAGTCGTCGTGCAGACGGATGCGGATGAGCGTCGATACGCCAACCTGGTCAACGACGGATGGACGTCCAAGCAGCGCTACGAGCAGGCGAAGGCCGCCTCGGACACAGCCAAGGCGCAACTCGCCGCGGCCGAAGCCGAGGCAGGGGTCGCGGAAAATCAGGCGACCTATTCCATCCTGGTGGCAGACGCGGACGGCACGGTCACGCAAACGCTTGGCGAGCCCGGCCAGGTGGTCTCGGCCGGCCAGACGGTCGTTCGGCTTGCGCAGTCCGGGCCTCGCGAAGCCGTGGTGGCGCTTCCCGAAACGATCCGGCCGGCCATCGGCTCGCTCGCCGAGGCCAGCCTGTATGGCAGCGATGGACGCCGTTACGCGGCGCATCTGCGCCAATTGTCGAACTCTGCTGACGCGCAGACCCGGACTTACGAGGCCCGCTACGTGCTCGGCGGCGAGGCGGCAGCAGCACCGCTCGGCGCGACAGTCACCATTCGGCTCGCAAGCCAGGACAGTCAGTCGGAAGTCCAGGTGCCGCTGGGCGCTGTGCTCGATGATGGCAGGACCACCGGCGTCTGGGTGTTCGACAGCGCCAACTCGACTGTACACTTTCGCCCCATCAAGCTTCTGCGCGTGACCAGCGAAGCGGCAATCATCTCTGGATCGAGCTCCAGTGACCCCATTGTGTCCCTCGGCGCTCACCTCCTGCACGAGGGCGCCCGCGTCAGGACCGTCACTGACGGCGGGAGCAAATCATGAGCTTCAATCTTTCCGCGGTCGCCGTTCGCGAGCGCGCCGTGAGCCTGTTCTTCATCATGCTGCTGGCGGCCGCAGGCGCCTACGCCTTCTTCATGCTCGGACGGGCCGAGGACCCGTCCTTCACCATCAAGACGCTCACGGTCACCACGGTATGGCCCGGTGCGACGGCACGCGAGATGCAGGACCAGGTCGCCGAACCCCTGGAGAAGCGGATTCAGGAGCTGACCTGGTACGACCGGGTCGAGACGACCACGCGACCGGGTTATGCCTACATGACGGTGACGCTGAAGGACAGCACGCCGCCATCGAGCGTGCAGGAAGAGTTTTATCAGGCGCGCAAGAAGCTCGGGGATGAAGCGCGCAAGCTGCCGGCCGGCGTGCTCGGCCCCTTCGTCAACGACGAATATTCGGACGTGAGCTTCGCACTCTATGCCCTCAAGGCGAAGGGCATGCCGATGCGTGAGCTCGCCAGGAAGGCGGAGGTGATCCGCCAGGACCTGCTGCACGTGCCCGGCGTCAAGAAGATCAATATCTTCGGCGAACGTCCCGAGCAGATCTTCGTGGAGTTTTCCTATCCCAAGCTGGCAACGCTCGGCGTGTCGGCACAGGATATCGTTGCCGCCCTGCAGCGGCAGAATACGGTGACTCCGGCAGGTTCGATCGACACAAGCGGGCCGCAGGTCTTCATCCGGGTCGACGGCGGCTATGACAGCGTGCAGGCGATCGCCGACACGCCGATCGTTGCGGCGGGACGAACCTTGAAGCTGTCCGACATCGCCGAGGTCCGCCGCGGCTACGAGGATCCGCCCACCTACATCATCCGGCACCAGGGTGAGCCCACGATCATGCTCGCGGCAGTGATGCAGGAGGGCTGGAACGGCCTGGCGCTCGGCAAGGCATTGGAAGAGAGGTCCGCTGCCATGGCGCGGACACTGCCGCTCGGGATGACGCTCGACAAGGTGACCGACCAGGCCGTGAACATCACCTCCGCGGTCGACGAGTTCATGATCAAATTCGCAATGGCGCTCGCAGTGGTGCTGCTGGTCAGCCTGCTCAGCCTCGGCTGGCGCGTGGGAATCGTCGTGGCTGCAGCGGTCCCTCTGACGCTGGCCGTCGTGTTCCTCATCATGCTGGAAACGGGCCGGTTCTTCGACCGCATCACGCTCGGTGCTCTCATCCTCGCGCTTGGCCTGCTCGTGGACGACGCCATCATCGCCATCGAGGTGATGGTGGTGAAAATGGAAGAGGGCATGGACCGCCTCAGTGCGGCGGCCTACGCATGGAGCCACACCGCGGCGCCGATGCTCTCGGGCACACTGGTGACGATCGCGGGATTCCTGCCGGTGGGTTTCGCGCGCTCGACGGCCGGCGAATATGCCGGCAACATCTTCTGGGTCGTCGGGTTCGCTCTCATCGTCTCCTGGATCGTTGCGGTGATCTTCACGCCTTATCTTGGCGTCAAGATGCTGCCTGCGATCAAGCCCGTCGAAGGCGGCCACCACGCGATCTACGACACGCCGAACTACCGGCGTTTGCGGCGGCTCATCACCTTCGCCGTGCGCCACAAGTTCCTGACCTGCAGCCTCGTCGTGATCGCTTTCGCGCTGTCCGGCCTCGGCATGGGCGCGGTCAAGCAGCAGTTTTTCCCGACGTCGGATCGCCCCGAGGTTCTCGTGGAGGTTCGCCTGCCGGAAGGCACCAGCATCGAGACGACGACCGCCGCGGTCGAGAAGCTCGAAGGCTGGTTGCATGATCAGCCCGAAGCGAAGATCGTCACCAGCTATGTCGGTCAGGGCGCGCCCCGCTTCTTCTTTGCGATGGCGCCGGAGCTCCCCGATCCGGCCTTTGCCAAGATCGTCGTGCTGACGCCTGACGCCGAGGCGCGCGAGGCCTTGAAGCACCGGCTCCGGGAGGCCGTGTCACACGGTCTTGCCCGGGAAGCGCGCGTGCGCGTCACCCAGCTCGTCTTCGGACCCTACACGCCGTTCCCGGTGGAGTTTCGGGTGATGGGCCCGGATCCCGCAAAATTGTACGCGCTCTCTGAAAAGGCCGTCGAGGTCATGCGTGGCGTTCCCGACGTGCGACAAGCCAATCGCGATTGGGGCAATCGCACACCCGTGCTCCGCTTCATTCCGGATCAGGATCGGCTGAACCTCATCGGCCTCTCGCCGGCGGAAGTCGGGCGGCAGCTCCAGTTCCTCCTCACCGGCATCGCCGTCACGCAGGTCCGCGAGGACATTCGCAATGTCCCGATCGTGGCGCGCAGCGCCGGCGGCGAGCGGCTCGATCCGGCACGGCTCGCCGACTTCTCGCTGACGAGCCGGGACGGCCGTCTGATTCCGCTCGACCAGATCGGCCATTCGGAAGTCCAGCTCGAAGAGCCGATCCTGAAGCGCCGCGATCGCACCCCGGTCATCACGATTCGTTCGGACATCAATGAGGCGACCCAGCCTCCTGAGGTCTCCAAGGACATCGTGAAAGCGCTTCAGCCGCTGATCGCATCGCTTCCGGCCGGCTATCGCATCGAGACCGGCGGCTCGATCGAGGAGGCGACGAAGGCCAATGACGCGCTGGCGACCATCTTTCCCGCCATGATCGCCGCAACGCTGATCGTCATCATGCTTCAGGTCAGATCATTCTCGATGATGGCCCTCGTCATGCTGACCGCACCGCTCGGTCTCGTCGGCGTCGTGCCTGCGTTGCTGATCTTCAACCAGCCGTTCGGATTCAACGCGATCCTGGGACTGATCGGACTGGCCGGGATCCTGATGCGCAATACCCTGATCCTGACCGAACAGATCAAGGAGAACCGCGCGGCAGGCCTCGACGATTACCACGCCGTCATCGAAGCCACGGTGCAACGCACGAGGCCCGTGATCCTGACCGCACTTGCCGCCGTGCTGGCGTTCATCCCCCTCACACACTCCGTCTTCTGGGGATCGATGGCCTATACCTTGATCGGCGGCACGGCAGTCGGCACGGTGCTGATCCTGCTCTTCCTGCCCACGCTCTATGCCGCGTGGTTCCGGATCAAGCCGACTGCGGATGAGAGCCATGAGAGCGCGACGGACAAACCCGAGGTGCGAACGGCAATGGCTGCGGAGTAGGGCGATCTGATCAGCTCGCGAGGAGCCTGGCGTCTTCCGATCGCGGCAAGAGAGCTTCGATCCGAACGGTGTCTCGGACGCTCAAGCGGCGTAACGCGGCGCCCGCCTTCGCCCTCAGGGCTTCGGCGCGGCAGCCCCGCGGAACACAGTGACCGTCTCAAGTAGATCTCTACGGCACGTCTAGATCTTGCAAGTTGGGGCGTCACTAACCTGCCTTCGGTTCAGTAGCACGCAGCCATCAATCCAAGTGGTGGGTACTGCCGATCGATTGCCACTAGCTCATCCCGCATCTGTACGATGATCCAATCCCGGATCTCAGCAGCGATCGGGCGCATCGGCCGGTTGCGCGGCGGCAGGAATTCGCACACGCGGCGCGTGGTGGTCAGACGGTCGGAGGCCGGCACAAGCGCGCCGGTGAGCAGCCAGTGCGAGGCGACCGTCAACCATCCGAGCGCGATGCCCTGGCCGAGCAGGGCGGCCTGCACCACGACGGCATAATCGGTGAAGCTCAGCGCCTTGGCCGCGCCGCGGCGTCCGGTGAGGAGCGATGCGTAATCTGCGGCCCAGTCGCCCGGCGTCTCGGCGAGGCGGATGATGGTGTTGCTCTCGGTGGGATCGGTTTCCCCGAGATAGGTTGGGCTGCACATCGGCAGCATGACTTCCTTCATCACGAGCGTGCCGCCCGACGACGGCTCGTCGCGATCGCGAAAGCGCATGCCAAGGTCGACATTCTCCACCGGCCCGCGCAACGCGCCGGAGATGAGTTGGAAGCGCAGATCGACCTGCGGAAACTGCTTCTGCAGCTTGTCGATGCGCGGCATCAGCCAGTGCGTGGTGAAGGCGGAGGACACCGACAGCGTCACCGTTTCGGTGCCCTTGCGGCGGCGCTCGATCTCGACGAGGCCGGTCTCGATGCTGCGAAAGCCTTCGAGCACGCGGCGATACAGAAGCTCGCCTTCCTCGGTGAGCACCGCGCGGCCCGCCTTGCGATCGAACAGGCGGACGCCGAGATGCTCCTCGAACTGGCCGAGCATGCGGCTCACCGCGGGTTGCGTGACGTTCAATTCAGCGGCTGCGGCCGTGAAGCTGCCGTTGCGCGCCGCTGCGTCAAAGACGAAGAGGGCGTTGCTGGAGGGCAGCATCCGGCGTAGCTCAGGCATAACGTCATGTTATGAGCGCGGTGAGAATTTGGCAATTGCCGAGTTTTGCCAAGTCTGGTGTCATTGGCATCACAGCCTAAAGACAGGACTTACGGGAGAAGAGATGGTGCGGTGCACGCTTCGAGCGTGAGTGCGTCAACTCCCCTGTCTATAAAGCAGGCTTATGGCGTGCAGTGAGGCACGCCATTGCAGGGACGAGGCGAGGTCGATCGTTGGACAAACGAGCGGAAAGCGTCGAGATCAGATCCGCGAGCAAGGCCTATGGCCCGGTTCGCGCCCTCGATGACGTCTCCCTCAATGTCGGCGCCGGCGAGTTCGTCTCGCTGCTCGGTCCCTCCGGTTCCGGCAAGACCACGCTGCTCGGCATTTTGGGCGGCTTCATCATCCCGACGTCGGGCGCAATTCTCTTCGGTGGTCGCGACGTCACCTGGATGCCGCCGCACAAGCGCGATATCGGCGTGGTCTTCCAGAACTACGCGCTGTTCCCGCATATGAGCGTCGGCGAGAACGTCGCCTTTCCCTTGCGTGCACGGCGTCTGCCGAAGGTGATCTGGCCCGACAAGGTGCGCGCGGCGTTGTCGATGGTCGGCCTTGCCGGCTACGAGGAGCGCGGCATCGCGCAGCTCTCCGGCGGCCAGCGGCAGCGCGTCGCGCTCGCGCGCGCGATGATTTTCGAGCCGCGGCTGATCCTGATGGACGAGCCGCTCTCGGCGCTGGACAAGCAGCTGCGCGAGACCATGCAGATCGAGCTGCGCGCGCTGCACAAGCGCATCGGTGCCACCATCATCTACGTCACCCACGACCAGCGCGAGGCGCTGACCATGAGCGACCGCGTCGCGGTGATCAAGGACGGCCGCCTGATCCAGATCGACGAGCCCGAGCGGCTGCACGATCATCCCGCCGACTCCTTCGTCGCAAGCTTCATCGGCGAGGCCACGATGCTGCCGGTGCGCCGCGTCGACGCCTCCAGCGTCGCGCTCGGCAACGCGCTGCTGCGCAGCGCCCGCGCCATTCCCACAGGCGATGCGCTGATGCTGGCCGTGCACAGCGAAAAACTGCTGATCGACGATGGTGCGCAGGATGCCGCCTGCAACCGGCTCACGGCTACGGTCACCGACATCGTTTATCAGGGCGAGAGCCTGCGCATCTTTCTGGCGCTTGCCGACGGCGTCGCGCTCAGCCTGCGACAGCCGAGCTATCACCAGGCCTACAGCCGCATTCCGCCACTCGGCGGCAGCCTCACCGTCACCCTTCACCCCGAGGACACCATCATCGTGCCCCGGGTGGACTGAACCCTAGCCTGTCTAACCTGAGAGAAAAACGACATGTCGACCCAAGCCGCGTTCAGCAATTTCAAGGTCCTCACCTTCGACGTCGTCGGCACCTTGATCGATTTCGAAACCGGCGTGATCAACGCAGTGCGCAAGATCTCGGGCAAAACGCCGGCCGAGCTCAGCGACGATCAGATTTTCGAGCCCTACAAGCGCGGCCGCGACATGCACTACGAGCGCTCGAGCGAGGCGATGTTCCACGTCTATCGCCATCTCGCCAAGGAGCTCGGCCTGCCGTCTGACGACGCGTCGTGCGATGTCTTCCAGCTCTCGGTGCTGCGCTGGGGACCATTCGTGGACTCAGTCGAAGCACTGAAGCGGTTGCGCACGAAATTCCGGCTGGTGGCGATGACCAATGCGGACCGCGTCGCGCTCTCGTGTTACGCGCATGCGCTCGGCAATCCCTTCGACGACACCGTCTGCGCCGACGACACCGGGGTGGCAAAGCCCAATCCAGAGTTCTTCGCTTACAACAAGGGGCGTCAGTCCGCCTTCGGCTACAAGCAGTCCGACATTCTGCATGTCGCGCAGAGCCAGTACCACGACATCGGCATCGCGCGGAAGCTGGGCTACAAGGTGTGCTGGATCGAGCGCCGCCAGGGCATTGCCGGTTTTGGTGGCACGCCCGCGGTGGAGACACTAACCAAGCCGGACTTCCATTATCCGACCTTGAAGGCACTGGCCGACGCAGCGATCGGGCCGGCGGCATAAATCCGTGAGCGCGGGCATGACACGGGACTGGAGCGCGCAGCCATCGGTCAACTCGCTGTGGGAAGCCACGGCGGAGCCGGCGCGCGATTGTCCCGTGCTGTCGGGCGAGCATCAGGCCGATGTGGTGATCATCGGCGCGGGCTATACCGGGCTCTCCGCCGCGCACCATATCGCCAAGAGCGGGCTCGCACCGATCGTGCTCGAGGCCAACCGCCCCGGCTGGGGCGCGAGCGGGCGCAACGGTGGCGTGATCACCGCAAAGTTTCGCCTATCGTTCCGCGAGATCGACGCCGTGCACGGCCGCGCGATGGCAAAGCGCATGTACGAGATCGCTCATGAATCGACCGACATGGTCGAGGAGCTGGTGTCCGAATTCGGTATCACCAGCGCAAACCTGACGCGCACCGGCCAGGTCAAGGCTGCCCACAACGAGACGACGCTCAAGGCGGCGATCGACGAAGCCAACTGGATGACGCGCGAGATGGGCTCCGCCGAGGTCCGCATCCTCGACAGAAGCGGCGTGCGCGAGGAGACCGGCTCCGACATTTTCGTCGGCGGCGTGCTCAATCCCGGCTCGGGCGGGATCCATCCGCTGAACTATCTGCGCGGCCTCGCCGATGGCGTGGCGCGCCGCGGTGTTCCGATCTTCCAGGAATCTCCGGTCGTCAAGCTGCGGCGCGAGAACGGCGGCATCGTCGCCGAGACGCCGCAAGGCGCGGTGCGCGCGAAACAGGCGATCATCGCGACCAACAGCTATTCGGATTTGACCGGCGCGACCGCGCGTCTGCAGCGCACGCTGATCCCGTTCCGCAGCGCCATGGTGGCGACCGAGCAGCTGCCGCGCAATCTCGCTGGCAAGCTGATGCCGACGGGACGGACCTACACCGAGACCAAGCGCATGATGCGCTGGTTCCGCATGGTCGGCAATCGCGTGATCTTCGGCGGGCGCGGCGCATTCGGCAAGCAGGACTCCCAGGCCGCGTTCGACGCGCTGCGCAAGGCGATGGTCAGCATCTTCCCTGATCTGGCCGAGGTCCCGCTCGCATACAAATGGTCGGGCCTCGTCGCGATGACGCTGGATTCGGTGCCGCATATCGGCCGGCTCGACGACCGCACGCTGGTCTCGCTGGGCTACAACGGAGCAGGTGTGGCGATGTCGAGCCTGATGGGCCGCTATCTCGCCGCCTTCGTGCGCGGCGAGAGCCCCGACGTCGCCCTGCTCGATGTCAGTCGCATGAAGACCATTCCGTTCTATCCGCTGCGCGAGCCCGCCGTGCGCATGGTCGCCGGCTGGTACCAGTTTCTGGATGCGATCGGTCAGTGAGAAGTCTTTGGAGGAGGCGAGGATGACGATGAAGCAGAAGTTTGGACTGGGCTGCGCGCTGCTGGGCGCAATCGGATTGACCAATGCGGCCGATGCCGCCGAGCAGATCACCTTCGTCTCGCAGGGCGGCGCCTACCAGCAGGCGCAGACGGTGGCGATCCTGGATCCCTCCGCCAAGAAGCTCGGCATCACCATCAACCAGGATTCCATTCCCGACGCCTGGCCCGCGATCAAGACCCAGGTCGGCAGCGGCAAGCCGATCTGGGACGTCGTCGACACCCCGACCGGCAACTGCCTGCGCGGCGGCGAGCAGGGGCTGATGGAGAAGCTCGACTTCTCGAAGATCCCGAACGGCGCGGCGATGCCGGAGGCGTATCGCAGTCCCTATTCGGTCTCCTATGAGTTCTATTCCAGCGTGCTGGCCTACAGCCAGAAGACGTTCCCGAAGGACGCGCCGAGTAGCTGGGCCGATTTCTGGGACGTCAAGAAATTTCCGGGCCGCCGCGCGCTGCGCAACCACCCGTTCGCAACGCTCGAGGCCGCGCTGATGGCCGACGGTGTTGCGCCCGACAAGCTCTATCCGCTCGATGTCGACCGCGCCTTCAAGAAGCTGGAGGAGATTAAGCCGCACATCACGGTGTGGTGGACCTCGGGTGCGCAGTCGGCGCAGCTGCTCAACGACGGCGAGATCGACATGGAGATGGCCTGGAACGGCCGTGTCAGCGCGGTCGCCAAGGAAGGCGCCAAAGTCTCCTTCACCTACAACCAGGGCATTTTGCAGAGCACCTCGCTCTGCATCCTCAAGGGCGCGCCGAATCTCGCCACGGCGGTGAAATTTCTCAACGAGGCCGTCGATCCCGTGCACCAGGCCAACCTTCCACTCCACATCGACTACGGCCCGGGCAATCCAAAGGCTTTCGAAACAAATGTGATCAAGCCCGAGCGTGCCGCGCAATTGCCGAGCGAGCCGGCGAATGCAGCGAAGCAGGCGCTGATGTCCTACGCCTGGTGGTCCTCGCCCGCCGGCGAGGCGGCCGAGAAGCGCTGGGCGTCGTTCATGCAGAAGTGAGCGAAGTCGTGATGAGCGCAAGTGTTGCCACAGCCGATGCTGCGCTCCCTCCCCCGCTTGCGGGGGAGGGTTGGGGAGAGGGTGTCTCGGCAACGAAGATTCCCCCAGGGGACCGAACCCTCACCCGGATCGCTTTCGCGATCCGACCTCTCCCGCAAGCGGGAGAGGTGCAACAACTGACACCGACGAGGCGGCGTTGACGATATCAGAGCCAGATCGATCGCAAAGGCATCAGCGCCGCGAGCACGGCCTGATGCTGGCGCTGGTGTCGCCGGCGCTGCTGGTGATTCTGGCGCTGATCGTGCTGCCGGTCGGCTGGCTCGCCTGGCAGTCGATCTATCATGACGGCTTCACACTGGAGAATTATCGCCGCGTCTTTACCGAGGACGTCTACTGGCGCAGCTTCGCACTGACCTTCGAGATCAGCCTCGCGGTCACATTGATCGCGCTGCTGCTCGGCTATCCCGTGGCTTATCTTGCCAACGCGTTGCCGAAAGGCTGGAGTATCCTCATCCTGTCGCTGGTGGTGCTGCCGTTCTGGACCAGCGTGCTGGTGCGCGCCTATGCCTGGCTGGCGCTGCTGCAGCGCACCGGCGTGATCAACCAGTTCCTGCGCTATCTCGACGCCATCTCCGAGCCGCTCGCGCTGGTCCACAACACCTTTGGCACGGTGGTCGCGACCGTGCATATCCTGCTGCCCTTCATGGTGCTGCCGCTCTATGCCGCCATGCAGAAGATTCCGAACGACCTGATGCAGGCCGGCGCCAGCCTGGGCGCGAGCCCGTCGCTGACCTTCTTCAGGGTCTTCCTGCCGCTGTCGTTTCCGGGCGTGCTCGCCGGCTGCACCATGGTGTTCGTGCTCTGCCTCGGCTTCTACATCACGCCGGAGCTGCTCGGCGGCGGCCGCACCGTGATGGTGTCGATGCTGGTGAGCCGCAATGTCGAGCTCTACAACCAGTTCGGCGCGGCGAGCGCCGTCGCGGTGGTGCTGCTTCTCAGCGTGCTCGCAATCTTCTTTGTCGTCAGCCGCTTCATCTCGCTCGATCGTGTGCTGGGGCAGAAATGACGCGCATCTCTCCCGCACGTATTGCCCTCTACGTGATCAGCGCGCTGGTGCTGGTCTATCTGATCCTGCCCGTGCTGATCATCGCGCCGATCTCGTTTTCCAGCGCGCGCTTCCTGACTTTCCCGCCACCGTCGTTCTCTACGCGTTGGTACCAGCAGTATTTTTCGAATCCGGCCTGGATGCAGGCGACGCGGGTGACGCTGACGGTCGGGTTGCTGACCGTGGTGACCGCAACCCCATTGGGGGTAGCCGCCGCCTATGCCATCAGCCATTCAAAACTGCGGATCATGCGCGTGATCCACATTGCGCTGTTGCTGCCGCTGGTGGTGCCGATCATCATCACCGCGGTCGGCATCTTCTTTCTCTACGCCAAGGTCGGCCTGGTCGCGACCATGCCCGGCCTCGTGCTGGCGAATGTGATGCTGGGATTGCCCTATGTCGTCATCTCGGTGCTGGCGGGCCTGCAGAGCTTCGATCCCGCGCAGGAGATGGTGGCGCGGAGCCTCGGCATGAACCGCCTGCGCAGCTTCTTTGCGGTGACGCTGCCGCAGATCAAGTCCAGCGTGGTCGCCGGCGGCATCTTCGCCTTCATCTCGGCGATGGACGAGACCATCGTCGCGCTGTTCATCTCCGGCGGGCAATATCAGCCGCTGACCAAGCGCATGTTCACCGCGCTCCGCGACGAGATCGATCCGACCATTGCCGCGATCTCGACACTGATGACGGCGGCTTCCTTCGTGCTGGTGCTGCTCGCAACTGGGCGACGCCGTAGGAATGCCTGACGTATCGCGAATATGGCACCAGAGCTAACGCATGGCGAAATGCCCGAGGCCAACGACTTCAGCAGCCTGTTGCTGGAGTAGGAATTACACCATCCGCAAATTTGCGGCTGCGGGGCATCGGTATCGAGGGACGTCCAGGTGCCGTACGTCCTGGCCGGTTTGCCGAGTCCAAAAGGATTGGACATCGCCAATCTGCACGTTCCGCTTGCAGGTTCGCAACCATCGAGTGGCCGTTCCGCCCACGAAAGTGCAACCTGCCGCCAGAGCTCCTCTTGCGAAAATTCCGCCGAATCTACGATCGCGAGGAAACCATTGATCCCGCTGGTGGGCCCGGCAGGACTCGAACCTGCAACCAGACCGTTATGAGCGGCGGGACAACGATTGGCTTCGTTGATTTTGCTAACTTTCTGTTTGAATCCGATCACGTTTGTTGCGCTCCGGCTGGGTCGTTTCTGGTGCGAAACTGGTGCGGTAGCGCCTGCTCGTGCAGATGAGCCGGGCCTGACATCCGTAAGCTCTCCATCGCAGGACTCTCCTCGCGATGATCATCAAACGGATCGAATTTACCCTCTCAAGGCTGAAACAGGGGTTCGATTCCCCTAGGGAGCGCCAGCAAACTCAGGCACTTAGCTAGTCACCAGCCGCGTTCGTTGAATAATGGTTGAATAAGACGCTGGTGAACAGCGGCGAACGCTTGCGGAATTTGCTCCCGATATTGGCAGACCAGCCTCGGCGCGATGCCTCACGGTGGCTGGCGCATTCGCAAAAAAATTCTCCGTCGCCCTTGGTGTCCAGAAACATTCAAACCGCCGCTGACGTGCGCTGTCGTACGCCAGCGCCCTCGGATGTTCGCATTGACCTTGCTCGTCGCACACTCAACTCTCGTCCTGTCGAGCTTTGTGCGGATAGGAGGGCCACGTGAGAGACAATCGACGAGAGAAAACTGGCGGACAACAGTCACAAGTCAGTCTATCCCCTCCGAAAGCCGCAGAACTGAGCGTTTTGCCATTCGCTCAGCGGCTCACCTGCACTATTGACGATGCATGCGAAGTGACGGGCCTGGGACGCACGAAGCTTTACGAGTTGATAGGTGCTGGGCGTATCGTCACGACAACGATCGGACGTCGACGGTTAGTAGTGGTGCGCTCACTACTGGCGCTCCTTGAAACCAACATGTCGAACTAATCGATGAGCGATTAAGAGAGCAATAGGCAGCTCGCGATCGCCGCGCGGGGAGCATCAAAATGTCTGACCGGGCATCGCTCGATGGACGGTCGTCTCCTCGTTCGGCGGGGGCCGCGCAGAAGTATCTTCGCCACCCCTGACCTGAGGACAGGCGATCGATATCGGGCTCTGACCATTCATGCCGGAGGCATGGATTGCCTTCGTTCGGAGACCCATTGCGGATAAATCAAGAATGAGCGGCTGTAGCAGGGTACGGGTCGCCTCGCCCCCACGCGACAACAGGTCGATGAAATCCTCCTGATTGGGCTGTCCAAGGGCTAGCCGATAGATCATGCGCTGTTCTCGAAGTTGTGCGAACCGCACAATGTCCCGCCCAAAGGGACGCTCGAAGACATGGCGGCGGATTTCGGCTCCGTCGAGCACCCACCAGGGACGAAGGCCGCTGGCATCGACGAAACGCTCCGCATGTCTTTGTACGCAACGCCACGGTGAGCCGTCGGCCAGGGCGGGATCTTTCAATACTTCATCGCGCAATTCCGCGGACAGCCTTCGCCTGACCGACAAGCCCGCGTAGCGCTGGACGCGACCTTCACGTTGTTCGAGGTCGAGCGGGTTGGAAGAGAGATCCCAATGAACGACATGCGAGCACCATGTGTGAAAATCCAGCCCTTCCTGCCCAACTGACGTCGTCGCAAGGACATGCGGCCAAAAGGGTGTGTTGAAGCTTCGGCGCACTTCGTCCGGGCGGACCGGGGTGGCTTGCGCCACTCCGCCATCCACTTTGACAACCGGCTCGGTTTCGGCATCTCCAAAGGGCACGGCAACATGGCAGCGCACTGGAATCTTATGCGGCTGTCCTCCGATACCATGGAAGCTGAAGCCGCCGGCGCGAAGTCCGAGAGATGTTTGCAAGTCCTTGGCGAGCCCAGCCGCACCCTCTTGCAGATTCTGCGAGCGGAGCCAAAAGTGTTCATCCAGAATGCTTTCGAAACCGCCATCGACGACCGCACCCATGACCTGGTCGACGGCACTCTTTCCCGGCAACGATGACAGGATAACCGGATTGTCGAGATAGGCGCGAAGCCCCTGCCAACTCAGTTGCACCAGTTCGGAATAGCGTGGGGGATCGAGCATTGTCGGGTCGTGCCGCAGCAGGGCCCGGCCCAGTGCGACGCCCGGCGCTCCGATTGCATAGTCCACGAGGTCCGAAAGCTCGGCTGGAGAGAGCCGGTCGACCGGCTGCGCCTGCCGCCATTTCTGGACAGCGGTCTGCGCAGCACGATCGTCGCCGATTGCGCTGCCCCACGCTGAGGCAGACAGCTCCGCGACATCGGCGAAGCGTTCAATCGAGGCCAAGATCCGTGCAATCGATCTGTGCCTTCGCCGGGCTTTGACGGTGTCTCGTTCAACGATCCCCTTTGGCAATGCGGCGAGAATCTGCCGACGCACCTCTTTACGGACGGCGCCGAGCGTCGCCCCGGCTTTCGCGAGCGGGTCCGTGTTACGGATCAGCCATGGCGAAGGATGGAAGGCCGCCATCACGGGTCCGGGAACGGCGGCCAGCTTGAAGCGCCGGCGCCTGTAGGCCTTTTCATAGCCGCCATGTTTTCGGGGGAGGCAGTGGGCCTCGACGCCAAAGCTGAGCAGTGCGGCGACACTGGGCGGCGTTGCGCGGAAGCGGCTGAACATCAGGAGCTTGGGCTCGGCGGCTACCTTTTTCCAGTCTCCGCCGAGCGGCCACCAGGGAAGCGACGGGGCAACCCACGGCAACGACAGCAGTTCGGGCGGAGCTACGCTGCTCAGAGCGCGAAGCTTTGCGTCAGGCCACGCGGCTGGCGCATCGAGCTTGTTGCGGCGGTCGCGCGTCATCCTGATGAGCTTCGGCGCAGCCTTAATGTTGGCGCCCTTCCAGGCCGCGTAACGGGGACCGAGAGATTGGGCCGGCAGCGGAACCGACGACCAGTACGGCAGCGCTTCATGGCGAACCCGTTCGGCGAAACTGTCGGCCAAATGGCGGTACACCTGAAAGTCCTCGGGCGACGGATCGGCATGGAGGAACTGAGTTCCTGCCAGCGGATCTATTGAGGCCACGCTGTCTCGTTCGGTGCGCGACATCACGGGCGTCAGCAGCTTGCGTAGCTCGTCTCTGAGCCGGCCAGCTTCGGCCACCTCATTCCTCAGTTCCGGATGGCTCGCATCGGCATGCACCGCAATGTCACGTAGCTTGTCGCCGAAATCCGAGAAGAGCTTCCTCGCACGGTCTCGCAAATAAGGACCTCCAAGGAAATCGATCAGTTTTAGAAGTTCGGCGTGAGCGAGCGCGCCGCGTGCTTCCTCCCACCGAGTGGTCAGATGCGGATAAGGTGTTGCGCTGAGCAGCAGGATGGCCGGCGGGGTGGTCGAGCCTTCGGGATCAAGGAGCGCCTTGAGAAGCGGATCAGCGTCTTTCTCGTCCAGAAGCTGCCGGTAACGCTGAAACTCGTCGAGGATAACGAGATCGGGCGGTTGCTGGCGCAGCGTCGCCAGCGCCAGCGCACGCCGAAGGCGGCCAACGAAAGTTGTGGGCTTGAGAGCTTTGATTTTCCGCTCGGCGTCGCCGCGCAGGGCCAGATCGAGCATCGCACGTACCGGCTCCCCGAATTCCGCCGCTAGCGCGTCGCGGAACTGCTGTCGCAGATGAGGTGGCGAGGCAGCGAATTTCGTCTCCGCGTCCGCGAGGGCCCAATCCCATGACCCACGTGCGCTCAGCCGCAATATGCCGGGATCAAGATCGCGGGCGAAAGCGGGGTATGCTTGCTCGAGCAAGACCTTAAGGAATGCACGCTCTTCCTTGCGTCCTCCGGTCAGGCGTGCTCGTGCGCCCGGAAAGGACGTTGCCGGGGTCAACGCGTAAATGAGAACCGGATTGTCCGGCCGCTTTGCAACCGCAATCAGCGAAAGCCGATCCGGTGTGGCGGTTGCAGCCTTGCGCTGTATATCACCAAGAAAGCCGACAACACGACCCTTGTTCTGGTGCGAAACCGCGTGACCATTGGCGATATAGTAGATGACGAAGGAGCGGCGGCCATCATCGGACATTCGGCGAGCCAGCTCCTTCGCCACGACCGTTTTTCCGAGACCGACCTCATCGGCAACCAGAAAGCGCCGACGGCCTCCGGGGGCCGCGAAGATCGCAAACGCCGCATCGACGGCGGCTTCCTGGAATGGTTTGGGCGCGCTCACCGACGCTGTTCCTTGATCCTGGCGACGCCGAGCCCGCTCCGGAGCTTGCACCACAGATCATCAAAGCGCTCCAGCATTTCCGCGGTTTGCGGCTCCTCCTGTTTGGCTTGCTCAAGCACGGCTGGCAGATATTGAGAGACCCGCCGCTCGATCTCCAGGAACTTGTCCGGATCGCGCGCCCATGCCGCCAACATTTCTTCGAGCGTGGGCAGTGAGGAATCGAGGGCGGGATTCGTTACCGTGCCTGCTCGTTGCTGCGGCTCGTCATTCGTCCAGTCGCCTTCACCCTCGCGCCCGTCGTCGGCTAACAATCCGGCCAGCCACATGAGGAATCCTCTTGCGCCGAGGAAGCGCACGAACGCTGCGCGGTCGCGATCCTCTCCGAAAGGCGGCTCTGCTGGCGCGCGCTGAAGCCATGACAGGCCTTTGCCCCCGCGGCTGACGCGCAAGCGAACGAACTCGCTTCGCTCGGCGGGGGCGACGAGCCCCAGCTCCACCACGACTTGTTGCGCGGGCCAGACCATGAGCTCGCCGTGAAGCGCGCCCACCTCCAGCACGATGTCCAACTCATCGGAATGGGGGCCGCCAGGATGGAGACTGGAACGATGGGTGAGCCGCGCTCCCGCATCGTCGATGCTGAGCTGCGCCGCCCATCGCGCCGCGACCTGGGCACGCGCCCGTTCGAGCGCTTCCTCTTCTAGGGCCGCCGCATCCGGCGAATGTTCGATGCCGGGCGCCTCAACCAGCCGGGCCGAACCGAGAAGCGCTCTCAGCCCTTTCTCAACCGGCTCGGTCACCAGCAGTTCGGCCGTCGCCTCGGCATTGCGCCCGCTCCAGGCGCGCATAGTCGCATTCGCGCTTCCAAGCCAGAGCCGACGCTTCTGCCCCGATCGCATAAACAACAACTTCGCATGAAGTCCGCGGCCCACCTCTTCTTCCTCGTCATCGGGCACGCCGCTGTCAGGAGCCGACGCAGCGCTCTGCGGTTCAGGCGCGGGATCGCCGATTGGATAGTCGGGTGCATCCAGCGCTAGCAGATCGTCGAACACCGCCAAAGACGGACCAATCCGCTCGATCTCGCGCATTGTTGTCAGCAGCACCCGTCGCGTTGGCTTCGTCGTCTGCGGAGCCTGTCGCGCAAGGAATTTCTTGTCGACGAAGGGGCTCACCACCACAACTTCGTCCGTTCCTACCGGCGGAACAGGAATGGGCTGGCCGCCCAATCCGGACGACCAGAGAATCCGCTCGACGCGCACGCCCGCCGGAGGCCGCCAAGCCACTTTCGCAATGATGGCCGCAAGGTAGGTCGAGCGCAGGCCCTTGAGTGCGGCCCTGTCGGCCAACGCGCGCGCTAGGTCGTCAGTACCGGGGATCGGAGCGCCACCTTTCCCGCCGGAGACAAGCAAAAGTCCGATGTCACGATTCACGCATTCGGTTAGATTTCGGCTCCCAATCCAGAGCCGCCAACCGATTTCGCCATCTGCGCCGCGCGTTCGGACCAGCGCGACCTTGGGGTGCCAACTATGCGTCGCCTCATCGAAATCGACTTCGCGTACGAACTGATCCAGCACTGCAGCGATACGCGGTGTCTTGCGCATCTTCGCGAGGCGGCCGCGCTGGATGATAATGCGCACCTTCCCCCGCAGCCGCTCAACCGCGTCGGCGAAATCGGACGGGCTGCCCCGGCCCGCGTCGGTGTCCTTCCCCGCCAGGGCGAGCAAGGTCGCACCGATCGATCCCAGGTCTGCCGAATAGGATGCCAACAACGCCAGCTCGACGTTCTCATCGGGAGCCGGGCGCAAGCCTTCGAGAAACGAGAGCGCCGGCCAGCTATCGACCGTTCCGCTCATTCGGCGTCAGCCAGATCATTGAGGAGCGTGCTTACCTGCTCCCATCGATAGTGGAGAGGTCCTGCGAGACCGTGTTCGTCGCTCGACCATTCGAGGCGCCGCGCGCGACCGTTGGGCGTCTTCGCAAGCCGAGCGCGAGGCCCTTTGCGAGCTTCGGCTGCAGCATATACATCGAAGAGCGAGCCGGGACTTTCCGATTTGGACGCGATCCACTCCTTTGTGGCGGTCAGGACCGCGCGTAATTTGGATGGCACTGCGCCAATATCCGCCTCGAGCGCGTCGACGTCGAGTTTGGCTGCGATGGAACCGTATTCTTCGACAACATTGATTAAGTGGTTGCGATGTCGGCTTGAAATTTCCCGCTTGTCGTCGGCCTCGATCATATGTTCGAGAAGCGCGTCGTAGACGGCGCGGCCCACACCGGCGAGACTTGCGGCCTGTCGCGCCCGAACAAGCGGTGCTTGGTCAGGACCGGCGATTGCACGAGTCTCGTCGGCCCACATAGCCGGTGGTGCCGCAACCTCGCTCCGGACCAGTCGGGCAAGGAGAGACAGCTCAACCCCGCCATTCCGCCGCAATTGAGCGAGCCGCTCGCGAAGAAATATCGCTTCCGCGGTCGCTAGCTGAAGGGTAAAGAGGCCGCTCTGCCAACTATCCGGACGGTTGGGAAGCGGCGCGAACGGCGGGTCGAAATTGAGGAGCGGCTGTCCATCGTCATCAGTCGCAGCGCCCGCGCTCTTCAGCAATCGATGTGCTTGTGCCCGCGAAATAGTTCGTCCATCCGGACGTGGACGCAATATTCCCCAGACCGCCAGCGCATTCCAATACACTGTTGATGGCGGCTGGCTTGATGGTTTGGGAAAGACACGGCCGCCAATCACCTGGCTTTCGCCCGCATCTTTGAGACGGCCAGCGAGCTCCCGTTCGCGTTCGCGCAAAGCACGCACGGCCGCCGGGCCCGTCAGTCCCGCTAGATCCTCGAAGAGCCAGGGCACGATGACGGCATAGCGGGCGCGAGTATGCAGCACCGATGTGCCGGGAAAAAAGCGATCGGCATAACGCTGATGGATC
Source organism: Bradyrhizobium sp. SBR1B (assembly GCF_014198205.1). Taxonomy (NCBI): domain Bacteria; kingdom Pseudomonadati; phylum Pseudomonadota; class Alphaproteobacteria; order Hyphomicrobiales; family Nitrobacteraceae; genus Bradyrhizobium; species Bradyrhizobium sp. SBR1B. Next base: position 76,300 of record NZ_JACIHC010000017.1, on the reverse strand, counting down.
GTCAGGAAGCCGATCTCATCGCGCACACCCATGGATTCTTCATCCATCTGCGCCTTGGCGCGGGCGAGCGCCTCTCGCGATAGATAGGTCCATCCCAAAGCGGACTCGATTGGCGAGCCGCTTCTCGTACGGGATAATCTTGTGGGTTGGCCCATGCCGCTCAGCCCCATAAAGAGGACAAGGGCGCGGCGGGCAGCTTATCGCCAAAAGGCACGAGATCAGCGCCGTCATACTGCATGACGCCGAAGGCAAATCGGTGCTTGAAGGGATCGGCAGTCATGGCGGGGATCCTAACTAGTTGAACCATATTAAAGAATGGACGTTTTTGGTCGAAATTTGCATATGTCGCTTGGCTGCCAGATGCATCATATTGAAAAATGGACATTTATAGCCTATTTTTGGATATGATGCTACAAGCCGGTTCCAGTCTCCCGAACTTCGTCACGACTCTCCAGTCAGAGGGGCGCATTACATTCACGCGCGCGGAAGCCATCGCGGCCCTCGGCATCACGGAGGCTGCCTTCCTCAAAGCCGCCGCGCGGCTCCAGAAACGCCACATGCTGTTCAACCCCCGGCACGGTTTCTACGTGGCTGTCCCGCCGCAATTCATGAGCTGGGAGGCACCACCACCGCCTTGGTACATCGACGCGCTGATGCGGCACGAGGACCGTCCCTACTATGTCGGCCTGCTCAAGGCCGCTGAGCTGCACGGCGCTACGCATCATGCCGTCATGGAATTCCAAGTCGTGACTGACAAGCAACTCCGCAAGATCCGGGCGGGGCGCTCTTGGGTTACGTTCTATTTCCGCAAAGACCTGGAAAGCGTCCGCGAGGGTATCGTCGATCGAAAGACGGATACGGGCAGCATGAAGATTTCAGGGCCCGAACTAACGGCGCTTGACCTCTTCCGTTACATGCACGTGGCAGGCGGCATCGATGCCGTGGCGACCGTCATGACGGATCTTGCGGAAAGCATTGATGGTCAAAAGCTGGCGGCATTGTCGGCGCATTTCGAGCGCGCTTGCGGCCAGCGGGTCGGCTATCTGCTTGATCATCTCGGTCATGCCGAGCGCGCCAATGCGCTTCGTAACCAGCTCTTTGAAAAAGAGGCAATGCCGTGGGTCACGCTCGAACCGGAGCGTCGAAAGGATGAGAAGGCGCAACTCACGCCTGTCGAGCGCAACGAGCGCTGGCGCGTGATTGTGCAGCGTTATCCGGAGATCGATGAATGATCCCCGCTCAGAACATCATCGCATGGTCAAAGCATGCACCGTGGGCGGAGCAGCGGCAAGTCGAGCAGGACCTCATCATCGCACGGGCGCTGGTCGAGCTCTTCAACGACCCATTCCTGCGCAAAGAGCTTCGCTTCCGTGGCGGAACGGCGCTCAACAAACTGCACTTCCCAAAGCCTCTGCGGTATTCGGAGGATATCGACCTTGTGCGGACCACGGCGGGCGCGATCGGCCCGATCCTCGATCGCGTCCGTGATACCCTTACGCCTTGGCTCGGCACTCCGCGCTTCGATCAGAGCGAAGTGGCACCCAAGTTTCGCTTCAGGACCGAGGCCGAAGACGGATCAGGCCTCATCCGCCTGAAGGTAGAGATCAACACACGCGAGCGTGAGGCTTATGACCCGGCCATCACGGCTCCCTTCAAGGTCGACAACCCGTGGTTCTCCGGCGAGACGGAGATTCCAACATTTTCCAACGAGGAACTCCTCTCGACCAAGCTGCGCGCGCTGCTTCAGCGCAACAAGGGGCGTGACCTCATTGACCTTTCGCATTCGCTCGACATCTTCCAGAAACTTAATGAGAAGCGAATTGTCGAGCTTTTCGGCAAGTACCTCGATCTGTCCGGTCAAGCGATTTCACGCGCACAGGCCGAGCAGCGCATGTTTGAAAAACTGGAGCGCCCCGACTTTCTGGCCGACGTCAAACCCTTGTTGACGGCGGAAGAGGCGACGCGGTTCACGGATGAGACGGGCAGGCAAGCCTTTGCAGCAGTCTTCCGCGACATCGTTCAGCTGATCCAGGGCGAACCTTGGGCGAATACGCCTGAGAAAATCGAGCAACACGATCTCGCCAATCTGCTCACATCGTAGGAGCAGTGATCACTGCTGGAGCAGGGCGGTGACCTTCGCGCGCAGCACGGCGCTGCGACGCAGGACCTCAGCGCCGCCTGGGACCGCAAGCGCGGCATCGCCGGACACAAGATCAAGCTGTATGTTGTAGCGGTTCCATTGCTGACCGCCGGGATGCAAGATGCCGCCTAGGATACGCGTTTCGTCGATGCGGCCGGCAGCCGCGAGGTGTTCGAGCGCGCGTAGCGCGTTGGGCCCGAAGGGCACGAGCCAAGCCTTGGGCAGCGCAGCGAGCTCGTCCGCAAGGGTCTCTTCGATCATGCTTCGCATAATGGGGCGCGTCGCTATCCGGCTGTCGCCGGCGTAGTTTCCAGACCTCTTCAGGACGGGATAGCGCAGGACGGAGGTGTAATGAGCCCGGTGCGCGGCGGCGCCGAAGAGATCAAGCGTGGACGAAAGGCCGAAGAGCAGGTGCAAGCCGAAGTGGTCCATCAACCGCGCGCCGAGCGTGCGCATGCCGCCCTTGAACGAAGCGGCGCTCTTGGCGCGCTGCGCCGCTTCATCGAGCGAGGCTCCACTGGCAAGCGCGGTGCGAAAGCTGAGTAAGGCTTCAAGGGCTTGTTGCTTGCCGGGCGTGACCCCGATGATGACGATGTCGGCCTTGTCGTTGATCCAGTCGAAGGGCGCGAAGAACGCGCTGTAATCCCCCTCCTGGACGAGGCCCAACGCCTCATCGCGCAAGACCGACGGGCCGTCGGAGGTGACAGCCTGGCGGATCTCGGCCTGGGTTGCGTGCGCGATGATCGGCTGCATCCGCTCCAATAGGACGCGGGAAGTCTGCGACAAGCTCATCTGTACTCCGAATCTCCAATGAGAGGATCGATATGCGCCAAGCCACCATGAGTATAACACCCTCGCTCGCGCTACCGCGCCGGCAGGTGGCCGAGTGCGTAGGCGGAAAACGGGAGGCGGACACATTCAACATCACAGAGATTGAGAGCCGACCCCGAGGCAATCTCGATCCCGCCGCAGCCATGGAGTCGGCGCAAGGGTTCCGAGACGGCGAGGGCGGCGGCAATCAAGCCGACGAACGGCACGCCGACTGTGCGCGACGCAAGCTGGGCCAGACCGCAAGTATCGAGCCCGGACTTTCGCAGCGCGCTGTACGCCGGCATCGCGGAGGCATCAAAGGCGCTTCCAGCATCTTCGCGACGCCAAATTTGGTCGGGCCGTCGTGACGACGGAAAGGTGTGCAGCGAGAAATTCCGAAAGCCGCTGGGACCGGCGCCTAGCCCAGCCTCCACCACGAGTTCGAATTTCGCGCTTCCGAGATCGGCGCGCGTCGGCCCGTTATCGACGCCGCAGAACGCGACCGCCGGATCGTGCGGACCACGCGATGTCCACGGTCCGAAGTGTCGCTCTTCAAGCGAAGTATTGAACCCCGCCGCCTCCAGCCAGCGCGCGACGGCGCGCGTTTTCTTGACTCCAACCAACGGCACGGACGACAGCAAGGAGGTGCTTTCGTTCGAGGCCGCGATCCGATCGTAGTCTTGGAGCGTGAGTTCGACTTTGCTGCGATCGGCATAGGGCAGGCAGGCAAGCAGCCATGCGAACGCCTGTCCGAGATTGCCAAGGCCGATCAGCCAAAGCGAAGCGGGCAGGTAGGCGAGCGCGGGCTCGCTTAGGTCCGGGGCAAGCCAATCGGCGCCTGGATTCCAGAGTGAGATCCCCGCGGCACGCCGTCCCGCCATGGCATGATCTTTCGCGTGCCAGGCAAATAGCTCGGCGGCGGCAGCAGCCGCCGCCATGGCGGCAGTGAGCGGATTCGCCGCATCGTCGGACAGGCGGCGTGGGTCATGCCGCGGCACGACACCGCCCCGCCATCCTTGCCAGGTGAGCTGCCAAGCCGTGACGTCTGCCGGTGGCGACACCGTCCCGATCTGCGCGACTGGCCAAAGCGGATTGCCAGTTGTGGCGAGCGTGCCGCCCAGTTCCACCACGGCGTCCGCGAGACTGCGCGCGCGCGCGAGCGGAACCACCAGGGGCGCATCGGGCACCCCGAGCACCTCGACGCCGCCAAGCAAGGTCCGGCGCGCGAGATTGACCAAAGTCAGAAGCGCAATCTGATGCGGGATCGAGGCTTCGACTTCCGGGCCGACGCGGATCGAAGCGCCGAAGCCGCGCAGGATACCCATCGCGTCGTCGTGCGTCGCCGCGCGGCCGCTATCCATGAAGTATTTGGCCGTGCGGTGCAGGCGCGTGTGATCGATAAGAGCGGTCATGGGATCAACTCCAAAATCCGGTGTAGACGAATTTGCGGCAGTGGCGGTGGCTGCGTTCGGCCCAGCGGTGCTCGCCCAGGTACTCGTAGATGCAAAGATCCTCGTCGCCGACCGGCGACGCGGCGAAGCCGGGCACGATGATGGCGATGTGGCCGGGCTGAGCGACCATCGGGTTGGTGCGATCGGCTTCGCTCTGGAAGGCGGTGCCCGGATGCGTATGGATGTCCGCGACGACGGAGAGCTTGCGCGCTCGGCAGATCGCCCAGAGCTTGGCGAAAGCGCCGGCGTGGAGAATGCACACACCGCTCGCGTAGGCCGCCGGATCGAGCTCGTCATAGAAGATGACATCGACGGCAGCGCGGCGGCCGCCATGATCGTGACCGATCAGGAACGCGCCGGATTCGTGCCGGCGCTGCGTGCGCCGGTGCAGCTCGGCCATGGTGCGCGCCCATAACGCTGTGGGGCAGTTCAAACGGTGCTCAGGAGCCGCGAATGCCCGAATAATCGTCTTGATTGAGGAGATCATAAAGCTGCTCCAGGTAACAGAGGATGCCCCGTTGCGGCTGCCACAGCCGGTTCGGGTGTTTGTGAATCCAGTCGCCGTGGCCCTCGATCGACATGCGGTCGCACGGCAAATAAAGGCATTGGCCGCCTTTCCAATCCGGCCTGAAGACAGACGGAACGATGGAGCGGCCCGCCGGCCAGTGCGGCGCGGGGAGAGCCCGCCGCGCGGCGACATCCCACGGCTGCGCCGTTGCCGGCGTGTGGCGGTAACCGCTGCACTCGAAGCGGAACCCGAATTCGTCGGGCGCGTGCGGGCGCTTCGCCGCAGAAACCGCGATGGTCGCGTGCGGCCACGCAGTTTCGATGTGATGCCATTTGCCCTCGATCTCGCCGCGCCGGAATTCCGGGGCGGCGAGATCCGCTGCGAGGAGCAACTGGTCGGGAGGCACGACCACGGTCATCGGCTTTAGCCCTCGATGCGCTTTTCGGGGACGAGGTCGAAGCAGACATCGCAGCTCAGGCCGCTGACCAGTTCTGCGAGCGCGGCGTCGGTCGGCGGCTGGATCGTGCTGTTGCAGAGCTGCAGCAAGTGCTCGCCCGCATCCGTGGGATTCAGCTTCAGCTTCAGCTCACGCACGGCCCACTGCTTGATGGTGCGCACGCGGGTGCCCGGCGCGAATGCGCGGTCGATGGTGCGGTGCATGTAGTGGACCGTGATCTTGATTTTCTTGCAGTGGGTCACGTGGACGCGCGAGCCGTGCTTGAGGCCCTCGACCGTGACCTTGTCGTCGTGCGGCACGGGGTTATCCGCCTCATCGACGAAAGCTTCGCGCTCCTTGTCGAAATCGATCCCGTGCGCTTTGAAGGCCTCGTGCAGGTCGCGCACCGTCGCCGGGATCGTGATCTCGGCCTCGGTGACGCCGGGCTTGCCCTCGGCCTGGATGAAAATGATCGTCTTGCTCATCGCATATTCCCTTTGGTGTGCGGCCCTTGATTGAGCCCCTAAAGAGAAAGCGACGGCAGGCAGAATTTTCAGGAAGGGTCTAGGAGACGCCTTGGACGAAATCGCAGATGAAGTAGCATTGGCAATTCGGGCAGCGCCGCGCATCCTCCGGGGCGGGCGCGAATGCGCCGCGCTCGATGTCGGCGATGGCGCCGGTGTATTCCTCCAGCAATTTGTCGTCTTTGTTAGGTGGAATCGGCACCGCTTCCCGGGTCGCGAGGTAGTAGGCCTCGATCACGACACGCCGGCCCCGATAGCGCGCCACAGCGCCACGGCGGAGCAGCGCATAAATGCGGTTGGCGGGATCCGATTTGGTCTTGCGCCCGGTACGGATGCGCTGCACGTGCACCGTCCCGTCTGCAGCGATGACGACGCGGTCGGGCGTCACCGCGATTTGCTTACCGCCGACATCGACGATCCATTCTCCCTGGTCATAGCTTCCCGTCTCCGCCGCGATCACGTCCACCATCGACGTGATCATGGTTTCGGCGGAGGCCCGGTAATACGCCTCGAAACCGTGCCCCTTCGGCCCGCGCACCGCCCACTCTTGCCCGAGCTGCACCAGCGCGGCGGGAAGGCCGGATGGCGTGCCGGCGGCGCGCTGCGTCTCAAGCCAGCCGATGGTGCGGAACACGCAGCGATGGAAGCGGACATAGGGTGAGTCGTCGCGAATGGCGCGCAACCCGTCCAACGCCTCGAACTGATAACGCTGCGGACACTGGATATAGAGCGAAAGCTCGCGCTCCTGGTAAAGCGTGCGCAGGCCGGGCGGCGCGAGGACCCGCGCCGGACACGCCGGAAGCGGAGAGTCATTGCGCCGCGCCGCCGGTGCCAGTGCGCTGATCGGGGCCAAGAATTTGGAAGCGCTCGCGGATTGGCTCGCGCTATAGCGTTCGGCGCGGCTCAAGAACAAAAAGTCCCGCGCGCGCGAGAGGGCCACGAAGAACAGGCATTCTTCTTCCGCTTCATGATCGGCGGGGCGGATGGCGAGGTGCGGCAGGCCGGGTGGCGGCGGGCAGCGTACGCCCTGCCGGTTCGCCGGCATGTACCGGGTCACTAGCGCCGGCAGGTGGACCGCTTTGAACTCAAGCCCCTTGCTGCCGTGGACGGTAAGGACTCGCACTCCGTTTAGATCGGACGCTTCTGAGGCCACGGCCCGGTACATGCGATCGTCATTCAAGGCCTCGATGCGGCGCACGCGCGCCAGCATGTGCTTGCGGGTAGAATCGCCGTCGGCCGCCATTTCACCGCAGACCTTGAGGAGCTGATAAATGGCGACAAGCTGCTGCTGCGCCTTGGAGTCGTTGGCCGCTAGGCGCGGTTTAAGATAGTCGCTGCGCTCGAAAAGCCATGTCGTCAGAAGCGTCCAGGGCGAAGTGGCCGCTCCGAAGCCGTCGAGGTGGTTGGCAAGATGTGCCAGGCCCGCACTGCCCTGCGACGTCAGGCCCGAAATCTCTGGGATCCGGCGTAGCGCGTCAAGGATGCGCAGATTGTTGGCCTCGGCCCATTTGATGACGGCAAGCGCGTCGGACTTGGACGCGCCGTATTCCGGCAACTGCGCGACGCGGACAAGACCGATTCCGCCGGGCTCGGCGTCGATCGAGATCAGAGCGAGCAGATCGCGGATTTCCTCGCGTTCGAACAGATCGCCAAGATAAAGGAGAGGCACGCCAAGCTGTTCGAGCGCGCCGGTGATGCGCGCGAGAGTGAGATGACTGCGCGCCAAGATGACCTGTTCGCTATAGGGAATGCCGTTGGCGCGCGCTTGCTCGATGTGGTCGCGGATCGCAGCCGCCTCCGCCGCGACTGAAGGCGCCACGATCTGGCGGATTGCGCCGACGCTTCCGCGCTGAGCGGTCCAGCGTCCGCCGGGGGAGGCATGCATGCTGGCGGCGAAGGTTTGAAACGCCTGCACCACCGGCGAGCCGGAGCGGTAGTTGATGCCAAGCGAACGCCGTGCCCCGGAAAACTCGGTTACGAAACGCTGCACGTTGCTGGGCGCCGCGCCGCGGAAGCGATAAATGGACTGCCGTTCATCGGCTACGACCCACACATCCGCTTGTGGCGCTGCGAGCGCCCGCAAGAGCCGCGCGCTCGCCAGATTCACATCCTGATATTCATCAACGAGGATGTGCTCGAACCGTGCCTGGCACTCGGCGCGCAAGTCGGGGTTCTGCTCGAGCGCCTGCGCCGCGAGCAGAACAAGATCCCCAAAATCGACCGCATCGGCTTTCGCCAATTCATCCTGATAAATCTCGTAGATGTCGGCGACTTCCAGGGCCTTGCCGGCTGCTTCGCGCTCGTCCTCGCTCGTCGCCGCGCTGCGCGCGGCCTCGGCGGCGGCGCGGTACGCCGCCGGGCTTATGAGTTCGTCCTTACAGCGCGAGATCGCGCGCAGAACGGGCACCAGCTCATAGGCGGGCTCGTAGAGGTTTTGAAAATGGCGCAGCGGCAAGCGGATAAGGTTGGCCTCAAGCAGCGCGAGCGAGCCCGCTTCATCCAAAATGCGCACGTTCATCGTCCGGCCGATGCGCTGATGATACTTGGTGATCAGCTCCAGCCCGAACGCGTGGAACGTGACGACCCACATTTCGATCGCGGCATCCGCGTTGCTGACGGACAGCCGATCGCGCATTTCCTCGGCGGCTTTATTGGAGAAGGTGAGGGCGAGGATCGAGGCGGGCGAGGCGCCGTTGTCCAGCAGGTGTTGGATGCGGTGGACAAGTGTTCTTGTTTTTCCTGTGCCGGGCCCAGCATCGACGAGCAGCGGCCCGCCGCTCCAGGTCGCGGCCTCAAGCTGGCCCGGATCGAGCGCGTAGCTCAGACTGGGGCCTGCCGGGACGGGGGCTTCCAGTGCCGGCAGGAGCAGGGCGCGGATCGCCTGATTTAGGACAAGCCCCGGCGGCACGCCGATATCTTTGGCGATGTCCTCGGGCTTGCGACCATGCGCGAGCAATTCTTCGCGCAGCCAGTCGGCCGGGCAGAGAAACTCGCCCGCGAAAATATCGGCTTGAACTTCCTTGCGCTCGCGCGGGGAATAACCCTCCACGCGGCCTGCGCCTGAATCGATCGGATCGCCGCCAAGGCCAGGCGCGATGGCGGTCACTTCGTTGCGGGGATCGCGGTGGAGTTTGTAGTGGCCGAGTTCATGCGCGGTCACCACGGCTTCGTTTTCCGGGCTCTGTCCGCTCGCGACGTTGATGATCTTCGACGGACGGTCGAGAAATCCATAAACGCCTTTGCTGACGACCGATCCCGGCGCGTAATGTGTGAGCTGAAGATCTTCGTCTTCCAGAGCTGCCGCGAGCAGCGCGGGTGCCTTATGGACGCCCTTGGACTTTAGGAGGGCTTGGCGGTGACACTCGCGCGCCTTGAGCCGTATATCCCGCCAAGCGTCCATGCCTTAGTCCTTCCCAAGCCAGTAGCGTTTTTCATCCTCCGACATGGAGCTGGCGTGAATGACCTCGGTATACGACCGCGTATTGATGGTGGGCGCTTCATCCGCTTTGGCGTGGCCCAGTCGCCTGGGCCCCGTCAGGAGGTCGGATACCACGCGCTCAAGCCAAGCGGTGCTCATGCCGAGGACGTCGGTAAGTGCATCCGTCAAACGCCGGCCCAACGGCAAGCGCATGCGGCCGGCATTTAGTTCGGCCAGAACCATGCGGTCGATGTTGATGCAGCGCGCAAGCCGCGGAATGTCGAAGCCGGCCGCCGACAGGGCTTGAGCCCATGTCTTTTCAGAATCGCTCTGGGCGGCGGCTTCCTGACGCGCACTATGAAGCAAATTCAGGGCATGGCTGCGCCCGCGCGCGAGCATGCTCTCGTCGGGCTCGGCGCCGTGCTCGTCGGAATCCGAAGCCCACTGCGCACGCAGGGCGGCATGCTCACGGATATCGTCGGCGTATTGCGGATACCGGCGCGTCCATTCCGACACTTGCTCGGCGGTTGGGTTGTCGCAAGCCTGGTGGAATGCGAACAGCACGTCGTCCCGATCGGGATTTCTGTTTTGTTCAATCATGGGCGGCTCCTATCTCAATCTTGAGGAGAGCTTTGGTCTCGGCGATCCAATCTCCCGCGGTTTTGGCGCTGATTCCGAGCTGCTCCGCGATCGACGTCGTGCCGATCCCGGGACCAAGGGGACATCCGTCCATGTGTAGGCGAAACGCCTCGCGCTTTCTCGGATCAGGAATCCTATTCAGCAATTGTTGGACCTCCGCCGTCTGTTCGCTGCCTTCCTCAGGCGGCTCGATGGTTTCGACGATTTCCTCGCCGTCATCGGCAACGCCGGACCGCGTCTTGAAGGGCTTGTTGCGGTAGGCGTATTTGCGCTCCGCGCGGATCGCGTCGGCAACGCGGAATTCGACGCATGTCCTAAAGGTCCTGCAGAGCGCTTGCCCGTCCTTCGAGTTCGGCGTGAGCACGGCCACGATCAACTGGTGGTGCGCACGCCAGATAATGTCCTCACCCTCATTGCGGTGGTTCTTGCCGACCAGTCGCTTGATGCGGCGCAACAGCTCGTCCGAGATGTGGGTGCTGAGGGCGGCAAGGAGCCGTTGGTCGCCGTTCGGGCCGATGTGCTGTATCGTGGCCACGATGTCCTCCGGCCGCAGGCGGCGAAGGCCGTTGGCGGCGGCAACACGCCCCCAGCCTTCCAAGTCGGATGGCGAGGGTGGTTCCTCAGACGTCTTGGCACCTGGCTTCATGTTTCAACCTCGCGATCCGAACAGGGGCGGCCCTACTTAGGAAGCGACCGCACATCCAAAATTCCGGAAGCGGGTCCGAACATTTCTTCAAATGTGGATTTGTAGCTTAGTAAGTCATTGAAAATAAAGAAAAAACCAGGGTGACAGCATAAATTACGGGAAATAACCTGGCTTCAGGCGGCCTCCGACTGCGGCGTCGGCGCGCTCGCGGCCGCCGGCAGCGTAACGCCGGCAATCGGGACACCCAAGGCTTTTCGTGCAACCTCCAGCAGATGTTCGTGGTGCGTGAAGAATAGAACTTGCGTCTTCTTCGCCAGCTCACCCAGCACGCGGAAGCCGGCTGCCGCGCGCTTGTCGTCGAAGTTGATGAACAGATCGTCCGCGATGAACGGCATGGGCTCAGCGTGGTCGAGATAGTCCTCGACCGCGGCGATGCGGAGCGCGAGATAGAGTTGGTCAGCCGTGCCGGAACTCATTCCGGCGACCGCCACCCGGCTGCCGTCGTCGCGGATGCCGGCGAGCTGCACGTTGTCGTGGTCGTCGAATTCGAGCTGGAGGGTTTTGAACGATCCGCAGGTGAGCACGGCGAACAGTTCGCCCGCGCGCTTGAGCAACGGCGCCTGCTTTTCGCGCCGGTAGCGGTCGATCGCCCATTGCAACAACACAATGGCTGAGCGCAGCCGGACGTATTGTTCGGCAATCTCTGAAATTTCGGCAAGCGCCGCTTGGCGATCCGCCGCGTCCCTCGCCGCCTTGTCGTCTCCGCCGATGGCCTCGAAAGCCTGGCGTGCGGCGTTGCGGGTTTCGCGCGCCTCCATCAGGCGGTTACGCAATTCCTGCACTTCGTCGTTGATCGTCTGCTCTTTCGCGGCGGTGGCGTCGAGATCGATGCCCGCGCACTCGGCGGTCAAGTCCGCGACCGAGAGGCCGTCTCCATCCTGCGTTAGCGCTTTGGTGAGGCGATCCAATTCCGCCGTCAGCGAACGCATCTCATCCGAGCGCCGGATCGCGATGCGAAGGTCGTCGATGGCTGACACCGAAGCCGTCCGCTGCAAACGCGCGATAATGTCGCGCGCTTCGGCGCTCGATGCGCGGCATTCCTCAATCTTCTTCTGCACGCCGCCAATGTCTGCCTCTTTGGCGGCCTTGAGATCGCGAACGCGCGCGGCCTCGGCCGCGAGCCGATCCAGTTCCAAGACGGCTTCCTCGGCATCGGTGCCGTGCAGGTGCGGCGCGATGGCTTGCGCCAAGGCGGCTACCTCGGCCTCGAATGCCGTCGTATCCCTTTCGATCTTTTCAATCCGCTCATGTCTCAGGTCATTGATGCGGACCGCCGCCTCGCGCATATCGTCGATCGCATTGATTTGGGCTTCCGCGGTCTCGGCCGCGGCCGTCAGGGGGAATTGCAGCGCCTTGAGAGCTGACGTCCAATCGGTCGTCCATGCTTTCCATTCGCCGTCTGCTTTTTCCAGATCCTTGCGCTTGCGCGTCAAGGCGCCTGCCGCCTTGTGATGCGCGGCATCAAGATCGCGCCGGGCTTTGGCGGCCGTCTCATGCGTGCGTTCTACCGTCGCGGCCGCCTCCACGACCAGAAGAAGCGGCTGGCCGGCCAGCGCAGCCGTAGAGGTGCCGAGTGCATCAAGTTCGGCCAGGACGATTCGCTTGGCCTCGGCCTCACGCTGCTGGTAATCGCCGGTATGCCGCTCGGCCGCACCGCGCTCCCCGTTGAGCTCCAGGATTTCGGAACGCGCGCGCAGCCACTCGATCATCACGTCGGGGGCCTCGGGCGCGACGTAGACTCCAGCCCAAAGTTTGGCGCAGGCAACACCGAGCGCCATGCGCTCTTCCTCCAGCGCCGTCTCCTCCAGGCCCAAGGACTCCAACAAATCGTCCTGCTCGCTGATCTGCCGCCCAATCACCGCGAGTTGCGCGGCCGCGCCGGCATGCTCGAAGCGCCGATCCGCAGCCACATCCGCAACCCGAATCGCGGTCTCGAAGTCTTCCGCGAGCGCAACCGACGGCGAAAAGTCTGTGACCTCATCTTCCGGAACCACGGCGCCCTCAAGATGGCGCCGCCGGATAATCGACCAGCCCGCATCACGCCGACTGCGCAAGCGTTCAAGTTGATCGGCCGCGACGACCTGTTCGTCGGTGATAAGGCGCTCATGGGCTTTGCGATGCCGGGCGCGTTCTTGCTGCGCATGGCGGATGCGTTCGCGGCAGGTCTGCTGCCGTTGTTCGAGGCCGCGGCAAGCGTCGCGGTGGGCCTCAACGGCAGCCAGCGGCGGAACGGGCATCGACTCAAGATCGGCAGTCTCCGCCACGGCCGGGCGCAAGGTTGTCAGCGCGCGTTCAATCGCGGCCCGCGCCTCCTGCTCGTCGCGCTTGGAATTGGCGATCTGGCCAGTCAGGTCGCCGAGTTCGCGGATGGCTTTGACGGCCGTTGCGAGCTTGGAAACATCTGTCAGCGCGCCGAACGCCTCGATATCGGCCCCGATCTCGGCGAGTTCCTCTTGCGCTTCGGCGACGGCCGCTTTTGCATTCTGAACCGCGCCGAACAGCGCGCCTCGTCGATTGAGCAAGCCGCGAAGCGCGGCCGCCTTGGCCTTAGCGGGAATCCGCGCGATCACCTGATCGACGTTACCGTTCCATTCGAGCTCGGCGGCCAGTCGAAGGAGCGCGGCCTCGGCCGCCGCCAGTTCGGCGCGTCGCTTGGGAAGATCGGCTTTGCCAGCCCGGACCTGGCTCCGGCGATCACGAAGTTGTGCGATGTCTTCGGCGCGCGCGAGCAAGCTGTCGTCAAAGTTGAGCGCTGCCCGTTCAGCCTCAAGTGCCGCGATCTGCTCGCTCAACGCGGCGATGCGCGCAGTGGCCGCGGCTTCATCAGCCGCCGCCCTCTCCAGAATATTGGCGGCATCGGCATCGAACGCGATCACGGTCCCGAGCGTCTCAATGGTGCGTTGCGTCTCCGCGCGCTTTCGCACGTCGCGGCAAACGCGGCGGATGCGGTTGAGCCTGCGCAGCTCCGCCGATTTGATCTCGATTTCCTGCTCGATGGCGGTGTGAGCATCGTTCGAAGTCTCGAAGGCGCTCTTGAGCAACTGCCACTTGCTCGTGGTCACGACATTCTCGCGCAAGCCGGCTTCGGCGGCCTTCAGGCGTTCTTCTGCCTGGAAATACTTGCGGTGCGCCGCGCGGCGAGAGGCCCAAAGCGCATCGGCTTCAGCCTCCATGGCCTTAAGCGTCTCACGCAGCCCCGTGATGCCAGCGCTTGCCGAGAACAGCATTTGCCCGACATCATCTTGGGCCTGCAAGATGTCCTTGCCGCCCTGCTGCAGGCGTGGGTGATCCAGGCTGAACATCCGCGTGTAGAAGCGACGATCCGCGCCCGCGAGAAATGGGGCGAGTATCGCCTCGCCCGACGGGACGGGCATGTCGTCATCGCCCAGCAGTGTGTCCTTGTTGCCTTTGCGGCGGCGCACTCTGAGTGTCTCGGCTCCCTTCTCCAAGAGCGCTCCCACACGCATGGCGTTGTATTCGTGCAGGAAGTTGCGCGGTGAATTGGCCGGGATGCCGAAGAGCAAATCTTCGACACCACCCATGGTCGTGGACTTGCCGGCTTCATTCTCGCCTAGCAGCATCTGGAAGTCCGGCTTCCCAGCGGGAAGGTCGATCATGGCGTTCGTGAAATGCCCGTACTTGAGAAGATCAAGCTGTCGGATGCGCATCGGATTACACCTTCTCTGCTGCCAGGCGTGCGTTGAGATACGCGCCGGCATGCGTGATGACGCCCGCGATGTCGGCATCGATGGCGGCCTTCAATGCCGCGTCGCTCGACTCCGCTCGGATATCGTGGGGTAACTTGCGGACGAGATCGCCAAGCTCCGACGCGAGCCGCGCCTGAAGCTCGGCATCGCCCCCCGCGCCCTGGATCATCCGCTGCAAATCGCCCAGAGCATCCTTGCGGGAGGCTAAGGCGTCAGGGCTTGCGGTCGCGATTACGAGGCGCTCGATCCAGGCCGTCTCTTCGCCCAAGCCCAAAGCGGCGGCCCGCGCCTCCGCAAGGAGACGATCCGCCGATGCGAGCAACTCGCCGTGCAGCTTTGTCTGCCCGGTCAACTCAATCCTGCAGGCCAGAAGGCGGCCTTGCGCGTCGCGCGCAACGGCGTCCTCGATCGCCGCGCGCACGCAATCGATGGCGTCGGCCGATGTGTTGCAAGAGCCCACCGGAACCGGCAAATGAATCCAGCGCACGCAATCTACGTGGAGCGGCGAGATCGCCTCGACCTGGCCGTCCTCGATTGCAACAAGCGATGCGCCTTTCGGGCCGTTTTCTCGGATGTGCCGGCCTTGAAGATTGCCGCAGAAGACGACATGCGGCCGCTCGTTTAGAACAGCGGCCTGATGTACATGCGCGAGCGCCCAATAGTTGTAGCCCTTGTTGATCAGATCTTCGATGGCGCAGGGCGCATAGTTTGCGTGCCCCTGCATCCCGCCCAAGCCGGTGTGCAGAACGCCAATATTGAAACAGCCGGGGATCGGCGCAGGATAAGCCGTGACCAAATTGTCCGTCACGTCCCGCTGCCGGAAGCTTTGCCCGTGAAGGGCGACGCCGAGATGCTGCAGCCAGAACGTCTCGGGCTTGCGGGCCGAAAACACGCTCACATTGGCCGGCAAGCTCAGACGGCGCGTGATCTGGCTTTCCGCGTCGTGATTGCCATAGAGCAGGAAGACCGGAATGCCGGCCTGGGCCAGTCGGCCCATCTGCTTTACGAAGAAAAGGCCGGTCTGATAGTCGCGCCAATCGCCGTCATACAGGTCACCGGCGATAACGATGAAATCGACCCGCTCCTCGATTGCCTGGCTGACGAGATTGTCGAGCGCAAAACGCGTTGCTGTGCGGATCCGTTCGGCCGCCGCGCCTTGCTGTCCGGAAAGTCCCTTCAATGGGCTGTCGAGATGGATGTCGCCAGTGTGGATGAAGCGAAACGACTGCAAAACAACGTCCCCCAATCTAAGCGCGTGGTCACTGGCGGCGGCCGCTCTGCCGGCGCGCCCCTAGTGACCTGAGCGAAAGCACCCAGCGTTTTCCGGAAGCGCGTGCCAAAAATTTTTGCTAACCAATCGATATTGAACATAAAGAGAACGGACTAGACGAGTAGTCACCCTTATCCCCAATATCTGGATAGTCAGGGCATAATCTGTGGGGTTCTCCGCCCGAGAAGGCTTCCGCCGTATTTTAACAAGTGACTAATTGTGGCTCTTGCGTCCAAATTTAGCAAGTGCTAGTTTTTCCGTCCTGTCGCGCAGGAGAGGGACATTGGCACTTCCTTTTGATTATCGGGAAAGAATCCGAGGTCTCCGCCGAACTCTGCGGCTCAAGCAGCCTGAGTTCGCTGCTTTAGTCGGGGTATCCCCCATCACCGTCAGCCGCTGGGAAAACGGCCAAAACGATCCGACAGATCTGGCGTGGACTCGGATCGAAAGTCTCGCGAGCCGGGCTGCCGTGCCCGCGGGAACGCTTGGTGAAAATTCATTGAACAGCCCCCAAATCGACTTTGGAGCTGATCCTGAGGCCGTTGCCGCGGTTGCTGAGTCTGTTCGTTTGCTTAGTGGACATCTTGCCAGCCCGACTTTCGCTACCGAAATCTCGCTAATCGATCCGCTGCCCCATCAAAGGGTCGCCGTTTACGACCGAATTTTGAAGTCTTGGCCTATCCGTTTCCTGCTGGCCGACGACGCGGGCGCAGGTAAGACCATCATGACTGGACTTACCATCCGCGAGCTTCTCTCGCGTAGGCTGATCCAGCGGGTGCTTATTGTTCCTCCAGCCGGACTGGTGGGAAACTGGCAGCGCGAATTGCGTGCTCTCTTTCGCATCCAAGCACGTATCATCCGAGGTAACGAGGCGGCAAAGGGCAATCCATTCTTAGAGCCCGACGCGAATTTTGCGATTGTCAGCCTCGACACGCTTCGATCGAAGGGCACCTTTGCGCGCCTTCGCGAAGCAGGTTTAGCCGGCCATGGTTACGACATTGTCGTCTTCGACGAAGCTCACAAGCTCTCAGCCGATCGTGATCCGATCGATATGACCGTTCGCAAGACAGCGCGCTACAGGTTGGCAGAATCCCTTGCCGGTATTGTTTCGGATGATCCCGAGTTCGACTTGGGTTGGGCGCCTCAATCTATGCTGCTGCTGACCGCTACGCCGCACATGGGTAAGCCATATCCGTACTTTGCACTATGGCGTCTGCTGGAACCGGATGCACTAAGCACGCCAGAGGCGTTGGCCGATTTTCCGAGGGAGCGTCGGGTACGCCATTTCATTCGACGTACCAAAGAAGAGATGGTGAAGCTCGATGGAACGCCGCTGTATCCACAACGCCTTTGCGACACTCTTGGTTTCGATTTAACCCAAGGGTCGGGCAGCGAACAAGAACTGTACGACGAGACGAGCAAGTATATTCGCGATATTTACAACAAAGCATCCACGCTGAATCGATCGGCCGCTCGGCTTGCGATGGCGGTCTTCCAGCGGCGTCTTGCGTCCTCGACATTCGCACTGAAGAGATCGTTCGAACGGCGCGCGGAAAAGCTCTCTGCAGCTATCAGATTGATCGAGGAAAATGGTCTTGAAGCAGTAAGGAAGGCGCAACGAGACCTTCAAAAGAAGGCCGAGAATAACGAACTCGATCTCTTTGCCAATGCCACGGCAGATGACGATGCCGGAGATGGTGGCGAGGCAGTTGAAGCTGGAGAATCTGAGACGCTTGGCGCGCTGGTCACCGAGAACCTTGCAGACCTGATCCATGAGCGGGATCGCGTCCTCAGTCTGCGGCAGATGGCACAGGGTCTGCTGGACGCTGGACGAGAGTCCAAATTCGCGAAGCTGCTTGAGACCATGAAAGACCCGCGTTTTACGAACGAAAAAATGCTCGTCTTTACCGAGCACCGGGACACTGCGAACTATCTTACCGAACAACTAGAGCGTCTCGGCTTCGCCGGGCAAGTGGCTCAGCTGCACGGAGCTATGGACTACGTAGAACGAGATAGACAGGTCGAATTTTTCCGAAAACCCATCGACAGTGGCGGTGCTAAATATCTCATCGGCACGGACGCAGCGGGCGAGGGCGTGAATCTTCAGTTCTGTTGGCTGATGATAAATTATGACGTTCCATGGAATCCTGCCCGACTTGAGCAGCGGATGGGGCGCATCCATCGTTACGGTCAGAAGAAAGATGCTGTCTACATCGCCAACCTTGTGGCGTGGAAAACTCGCGAAGGCAAGGTCATGAAGACCCTGCTCGACAAGTTGGAGACAATTCGCAAGGAACTCGGTTCGGACAAGGTGTTCGACGTCATCGGACGGCTCTTCGAGAACGTCTCCCTGAAATCCTATTTTGACGCGGCCATTCGAGGCGAAGCAGTCGCCGACGGAATCGAGGGCGTGCTGACGATCGAACAGCTACGCGCACTCGAAGCTAAGGAGCGCGCGCTGTATGGCAACGGCGGTGACGTGAAGGCCCAATTGCCTGCCATGCGCGAGGATTTAGAGCGCGAACGTTATCTCCGCTTAATGCCGGGCTATGTGCAACGGCTCGTCGAAAGGTCGGCGCCTTTGCTTGGGCTTGGAATCGATGGGGATGTGTCATCCGGCTTTCGCTTTAAGGTGCGGCAGCACGGCGCTATGGACGCTATTGCGCCTGAGATCGAAACATATCCCTACGAAGCACGTCAGAAACTAATGGTCCATCGTCCAGGTTTTGGCGAGGAAGCGATCTGGCTACACCCGGGCGAGCCTGTCTTCGACGCGATCTCCGGTGAACTGCAAGAGCGCTTCGGTTCCGATGCGCTTCGTGGCGCCGCATTTGTAGACCCGCACGCTAAGGAAGCGTCGTTGTTCCATCTCGCGACATGCACCGTTCTCCACCGAAGTCTCACTGGGGAGGATGTGCTGGAACACCGTCTGGTTGGTCTTCGTCAAGATTCGGACGGATCGATCCGAGAGTGCCCCGTCGAGTGGCTGCTGCTTCTTCGGGGCGTGAAGGACGTCAAGCCGGGAGCATATCCTGTCGGACGTGAGTGCCTTAGGCTGTTGCGCGAGGCCGGCGAGTGGCTGTCCGACGTGTTCGGTGCGGGTTTGGTTGCTTCGCATCGATCGATTGTTGAGAACGATCTTCCGCAACGCCTCGATCTCGTGAAGGCAGGTTTCAACCGCCAGGAAGCGGAGTTGACACGCGCACGCAATCGTCTCCGTCAAGCTACTCAGGAGGGTAAAAGGCAAGCGTCGATTCAGTTGGAACTTGTCAAAAACCGGCACTCAGCGCTTTCCAAAGTCCGAGAGAACCGGCTTGCAGCGATCAAGGCCGAACCAGATCAGATCATGCTCGGGCCCGTACGCTTCGTCGCGCACGCCTTGATCGTACCATCGGTCGACGCCGAAGACGAAAAACGATTTGACGCCCAGGTCGAGGCCGTCGCTGTGAAGTTATCGATTTCGCATGAAGAAAATGCTCGGGGCATGGTCCGCGATGTCTCGACAGCGGCGCGCGCTCGGGCCGCTGGTCTATCGGACTTTCCTGGCTTCGATCTCCTGTCTGAACGCCCAGGCTCTGCACCTCGATGTATTGAGGTGAAGGGTAGGGCAGATCGCGGCGAAGTCTTCATGACGCAGAACGAATGGGCCAAGGCCGCAAATCTCGGCGAACGCTATTGGCTTTACGTTGTTCTCGGCTGTGCCTCACCTAAACCGAGTCTATTTCGGGTGCAGGATCCCTTCACTCGACTTCTTGGTGCAGCTAAGAGCGGCATGACATTTACTGCCGGGGACATTCGCGCCCTCGCGGAACAGGATTGAGACGAGCCAATGTCAGACAAACGATTGATCGAAACCGCGTTCCCGCTGGCGGAGGCATCGGCCGCTTCTCTGCATGAGAAGAATATGCGGCATGGCCACATTTCCACGCTGCATCTATGGCCGGCTCGAAGGCCGTTGGCGGCATCACGCGCGGCAATCGCTGCATCGCTACTTCCCGATCCTGTTGATGACGAGGCACGAAATCAACTGGTCCGTCGGCTAGGCGGCCGACTCAAGCTGAAGAAGCAAACCAAGACTGAAGCCGCCGGTAAGGTTGAGGCTGCGAAGGTCGAAGCGGATGGTGGAATTTTATGGTGGGGGCAGGAATTCTCGCCTGATGTCGCTTGGTTTCGCGAAAAGATTTCCGCTGCAAGCGGCGGACGGCGTCCCCGTGTTCTTGACCCTTTCGCTGGAGGCGGCGCCATCCCATTGGAGGCAATGAGGCTCGGTTGTGACGTCGTGGCTAACGACCTCAATCCTGTTGCGTGGCTTATCCTAAAGTGCACTCTTGATTATCCACAGCGGTTGGCGGGTCAGAAGCTTCCGTTGCCGAAACACGCCATGCGAGACCCGGAGTTCGCTACAACCTTCTTGAAGGCTCTGGATCTTAAGGGCACCAGACTTGAACAAGCAGTGGAAGCGATGTCCGCAGCTGGACGTGGTGAAACGATACAGCATGGTCTGCTAGACGATCATCCTTGGGAAGAGGCACCCCTAGGGTGGCATATCCGCGCTTGGGGCGGATGGGTTTTAACGGAAGCTCGGCGGCAACTCGCTGCACGCTATCCTACGTTCGCAGAGTGGCAAGCGTTGGATAGTGAGACGGCCGTTGAACCGAAATTACTCAAGCCTCTGCCACCAGATACTGAAAATTCAGTTGCGATAGACGAACTTAATAGGGACCTCACCGGCTCAGAGCTTCGTGATGCTCGCACTCCACGATGGGTTTCTAAACCGACCGTAGCATACCTTTGGGCTCGCACTCTTTGCTGTCCCGCTTGCCGCGCAGTTTTCCCGCTCCTCAAAACGAGGTGGCTCTGCCAAAAGCGGAATAAGCGGGCGTTATTGAAAATGGAGCCAAATGGAGAACGAGACGGAGTAAACCTCAGTGTCTATTCCGAAGTTCCTCAGCCATCTGGCACCGCTAACCAGCGCAATGAGATAGATCGGATCGCGGGTCAAGGGACGTTGTCGCGGGCTGGCGCAACGTGTCCGTGCTGCAATCACATCACAGCACTAGAAAATTTGAAGTACGAATCGGTAGCGGGGCGACTAGGAACGAAGATGACCGCCGT
The DNA here is from genome assembly GCF_014198205.1 of Bradyrhizobium sp. SBR1B. Taxonomy (NCBI): domain Bacteria; kingdom Pseudomonadati; phylum Pseudomonadota; class Alphaproteobacteria; order Hyphomicrobiales; family Nitrobacteraceae; genus Bradyrhizobium; species Bradyrhizobium sp. SBR1B. Next base: position 55,576 of record NZ_JACIHC010000017.1, on the reverse strand, counting down.
GATCGTCGAAGGGCATCACGGCAAAGAGTACCGGAGTCCTCAACCTGAGGAAGAACAGGCCGCAGCCTCGGCGGTCGCGGACCTACCCGAAGTATTCCAGACCGTTCCATTCGGTATGCCAACAGAGCTTATACCCCTGGGTGGCAGTCGAGGTGGCGGCGGTACTCGGTTCTCAACGCCGCCATATGGATTGACGCGTTGGGAGCATCTCTTTCTGCCGCGCCAACTAGTTTCTTTGGGTACGTTTGTTAGCATCATACGACGCGCCCCCACTGTGCTCCGCGACCACGGGTATCCACCTGCTTGGATTGAGATCCTGACGGCATATCTCGCCCTTGCAATTGACCGATTGGCTGATTACGGAAGCGTGATTTGCAGCTGGAATAACAAACGAGAAACGCTTCGCGGAACGTTTGCACGCTATGCGATTCCGATTGTGTGGGACTTTACCGAAACGAGCCCGCTATCGAGTAGTACCGGGAACTATCTCGGCGGTATCGATTGGATATCGAAAGTCGTTCTCCGTAACTCCGAATCTCTCCAATGTGCATCACCGCCTAAAGTTCTGTGCAGTAGTGCGACTCAAGTAGATGGCGAATTCGACGCGATTATTACCGACCCGCCTTATTACGATGCGATTCCTTATTCCGACCTGATGGATTTCTTCTACGTCTGGCTGCGGCGATCGTTGGTCGGCCTATCTCCCGAAATCGATGCGGCATTCAGAGCGCCAACAGGCCCAAAGTGGAATCACGCAGAAGGCGATGGTGAGCTGATTGATGAGGCGAGCCGCTTCGGCGGTAGTAAGGAGGCTTCGAAACGAAATTTCGAAGACGGGATGGCTGCTGTATTTCGGAAATGCAGCTCGTGCTTACGTCCAGACGGCATATTCGTTATTGTCTTTGCCAATAAGAATCCTGATGCCTGGGAAACCCTTGTCAACGCAGTTATTCGGGCAGGGTTTGTTGTTGAAGGAAGTCTGCCTATTCAAACGGAACGATCTAGTCGTCCGAACGCGCTATCCGCGGCCGCGCTATCTTCTTCCGTTTGGCTCGTATGTCGCAAACGTCCAGCTGTTGCGCGTCCGGGTTTCGCTGGTCCTGTGTTATCGCAAATGCGAGAAAAGATCCGTACACAGATGCATCGATTCTGGGACGCTGGAATCCGTGGCCCTGATTTTCTTTGGGCTGCCACGGGGCCGGCACTCGAAGCGTTCAGCCGTCATCCAGTAGTCTACCGCGAAACGTCTAACTCTGGTCAACGCGAGCAAATGCCAGTGTCTGAGTTTCTTCGCGAGGTGCGTCGCCTTGTGGTAGAATTTGCTGTTGGTCGCGTACTTAAGCCTGCTACCGGGTCTGACGAGGACGTGCAGCGTGTCGGCATGGACGACATCACAACTTACTACGTTTTGCACCGCGACAGCTTCGGTATGACTGAAGCTCCGATTGGCGCTTGTATTCTTTATGCGTTGTCCTGCGGGCTTTCGGACGCAGATCTTGCTGACCGTTTCGATATACTCGCGCGCGCTGGCGGCAAGGGTACAACCGAATCTAGTGACGCGGACGTGGAGCAGGACGAGGATTCAGAGGACGAAGAAGCGGCGGATGCTGAGAGCGGCGGCACTGGGAGCAAAGTGCGGCTTCGGCGTTGGGATCAGCGCAAACGTAAGTCTCTGGGTTTGGAGGGAGTCGGTGGCCTTCCGGTGCCCATGATAGATCGCGTGCACCGGCTCATGCAATTGTGGAAAGTCGGGGACCTATCGAAGGTAAATGGATATCTCGACCAAAACGGATTAGCGCGCGACACAATTTTCGCCCAACTCGTGCAGGCCTTGATCGAACTCGCTCGCCGCGATGACAAGGGTGATGAAGCGCCAATTCTGGAGTCTATTAGCAATCATCTGAGGTCGCGCGCTGGCATTTCCATGCTTGCACAAGCGCCCCTTATTTTTTGACAACCCAGGAGAAAGACCATGTCGGCGAATACCGTTAAATCCTGGGCCCAAATTGTTAAGGTCCGCGAAGATGTGCGAACTGGACAACTTTCCTTGCAAGAATTTGCGGCGGATCTGTTTGACGTTGTTAATCGCACGGGCAAACGTCCGCTCTATGAAGATCCAACTAAATTCTTCTCGCTCAGCTACGCCACGGGCGCACAACGTGACATCGCGGCTGCCACCGCTGAACGCCTTCGCGGGAAGAGCGATAAGGCGATACGTCAGTTGGAGTTGACCTACGGCGGTGGCAAGACGCATACGCTAGTCACGTTAACCCATCTCTTTCGAGAGTCCGCGGCTCTTCCGGAATTACCTGCCGTGAAGGAGTTTGTGAGCGCGATGGGTGGAGAGTTGCCTAAAGCACGGGTGGCGGCCGTGTGCTTCGACAAACTCGACCCGGAGCTTGGCGTGCCTGCGCGGAGTCCGTCGGGTGAGCAGCGCACCCTGAAGCATCCGTGGAGCATTATCGCCTTTCAGATCGCCGGCGCTGACGGCTTGCGGGTCCTACGCGCCGATGGAAAGGACGAAGAACGAGACACTCCTCCGCGTGACTTGGCATTGGAAAAGCTACTTGAGATGCCTGGCAAGGAAGGCCTCGCTACACTTATTCTTTTCGATGAAGTGCTCATGTATGCGGGCGAGATGGCGAAGGATCCAATTCGGGGTGAGCAGTTTCGTGAGCAGTTCTTGAATTTTCTCCAGTCGTTGACCCAGGCTGTAGCAAAGGTGAGCACTGCTTCGATGATCGTTTCGCTCCTTGCGTCAGACCCTAAGCGCGATGATCCGTTAGGACGTCAGCTTCTTTCCGATATGTCGAACATTATGGGACGCAAGGAGGATGAGCCGTTTCAACCGGTCGGAAAAGATGACGTCGCTGAGATACTTCGACGCCGTCTCCTTGACCCAGACACAATAAAAGACCAAGAGGCATTTCGCGCGAACGTTGTTGCCGTAGTAAAGGCTTTGTCTGCAACCGATCCGGAGTTTGCCAAAACAGCAAAACAACGTGACGACAGAGAGAAACAGTACCTCGCGAGTTTTCCATTCGATCCGGCAATGATGGAGATCTTCTACACAAAGTGGACAAGTGGCCTACCGTTGTTCCAGCGCACTCGAGGTGTGCTTCGTAGTTTCGCCGTCGCGTTGCGTGATGCCGAGACTTGGAACACCGCACCGATCGCGGGGGCGTCCATTCTTTTGGCGCAGCCGGGAGAAGACAAGCTTTCACCGGCGCTCAGCGACCTAGCGGGGGTAGCACGGGTCGATCAGGTAGACGGCCCCCCGCAAGATTGGGTTGCGATTTTGCAGGGAGAATTACGATTTGCTCGGGAGGCTCAAGAGCAGTTACCGGCGCTCAAGGGGCGTGAGGTCGAGCAGGCTGTAGCCGGTACTTTCCTGCATTCGCAGCCTCAGGGCGCTAACCACGCGCGCATCACAGATCTTTATTCACTTGTGGGCGTATCGAAACCAGACAAAATTGCGCTAGAGAAAGGTCTGCAGAGTTGGGCCACTCGTTCTTGGTTCTTGGATGAAATGCATCTCGACAGCGCCGATAAGCGCGCAGACGGATCTCGGGGCGTTCCAAAAACCTGGAGACTCGGCTTCCAACCCAATCTCAAGCAGATGCATGATGACGCGCGAGTGAATCGAGTCGGCAAATCTGCTGTCGACGAGATGCTTCTTGATGAAATAAAGACTGCTAAGTGGCTGGATGCCGGAGCGTCAACGCTAGGCGCGCGTGTTCACAAGCTGCCGACTGGTCCGGATCAAGTGCCGAACGATGGTGAATTTCGGTATGTTATTCTCGGTCCGAATTCACAGTCCGAATCCGGAAAACCGTCTGCATCAGCGGTACGCTTCTGCGAGGAGGTAACTGGTCCTCACAATCCGCGTTCTGCCAAGAATGCCATAGTGATTGCCGCGCCGGATCGTGCGGGAATGGCCCAGGCTCAGGAAAGGGTGAAAGATTATCTGGCTTGGCTAGAGGTGAAAGCGCAGCTTTCGTCCCAGGCAGTTGATCCGGTTCGATCTTCAATGTTGGACAGTGCCATCTCTGGGGCGAAGAAAGACATCGCCGACGCTATTAGGCAGGCATATTGCATCGTGGTTACAAGAGGCAGTGACGATTCAGTCATTGCTTTCAAGGTAACAGTAGATCCGGCCAAGCCGCTGTTCACCACGATCAAGGAAGATTCGAAATCTCGCATTACTGACGTAGCTTTGGCGCCCGATGCACTACTACCCGGTTCGGGAAGTGGTTTCGATCTGTGGCGCGAAGATGAGGATAGGCGGAGAGTAAAAACCATCGTGGGTGCTTTTGCCGAACAGCCAAAGCTTCCAAAAATGCTTCGCCGTAAAGATTTGCTGGATACTGTGGCAAACGGTTGCGAGCAGGGCCTGTTTGTACTTTCGCTTCAACGGCCCGATGGAAGCGCGCGCACCTGGTGGCGCACACAGATCGACGAGGAGGCGCTCAACGACGATGCATTGGAAGCCGTGCAGAACCCCGCGGCAATCCTTGATAGTTTGGATTCCAACCTACTGGCGCCATCGAAGCTGGAAGGCCTCGACTGGAAAAATGGAGTCAAGATCGCTGATCTTATTTCTTATTTTGATGGTTACGTGCTTACGATTGATCACCCGGAAGAAGGCTGGACCGAACAAAAGGCCATTCCGCGCTGCCCTGAGGGCAAAATTTTTGAGGCTGTTGGAATTGCGGTTAAGGCAGGTTCCGCTTGGTTGACGAGCGGAACTGCTTCAATTTGGGGCGAACTACCACCGCCGGGCATTGTTTCAAAAACAGCTGTCCTTCGCACTCCCCCGCAGCCAATAGACGTTTCTTCACTTACCCCTGAGGCGCTGCCTGATGCATGGAGCGGGGGAAGGGCCACAGCGCATTCAATCGAGCAGGCAGTCGCTGCGCAGCGTGGCGTGACATCGATGCCTTGGAAGTTAGTCGAGGCGGCCATTACCGGTGCGCTAAATAGTGGCTTTCTGCGTATACGTCCGGGGGCGGCATCATGGCCATGTCAGTCTCATGAGGCAGCAGCTGTCGTACTTGGGTTACCTGAGGTTGCGCCCGCTGGCGGGCCAAATTCACCGGGGATGCAAGAGGCGGTTCCAAATTCGACTTATAGCCAAGCCGGATTTCGATCTGGGGTGCTGGATAGCAGCCAGCTGACAGAGCTGGTCGAAGCGATGGGAGACGTCTTGGCCGCGGCGGGCAATCTGACGCTCCGATTCAAAGTGACGGTGGAGTTCGCCGAGGATGAAACGCCAACTCCGGAGGTAGCCGCGAAGCTTGGGGCTGCTTTAAACAAGGCAACCGAAGCGTTCGGTTAACCTGACGCCGAACTTGCGCGCTTCGTAGCTAGTCGCCGCCATGACGCTCCCGGGATCCGCCGACGGCCACCGGCTTGCCGCGGAGATCCGGATTGTCCCGCTGCTCGACGGACGCAGAGAAGGCGTCCATGTCAACGTGAGATCTTGCGTTGGCGGGGCGAGGGCTCTGCCTGGTCGTCGTCCTCGTCAGTCACGTTGTTTGCCCGGCTGGGTCTTCCTTGACGCCGCTGGCCACGATCCGGAGGCTGCCGTCCGGAAGCGGCCGCTGTAGCTTCAGGGCCTCGTCTCCGGTGGCGGTCATCCAGGTCTCAACCTCGTCCGGCGTCGTCAAGATCACGGGCATCGCCTTCGGGTGGATGGCAGCGACCTCAGCGTTGGGCTCCGTCGTAAGAAACGCGAAGATGTCGTTGGTGGTTTCGCCTTCCTTGACCTTCCTGACCGACGTCCAATTGGTCCAGATGCCGGCGAAACAGGCGAGGGGACGGGATTCGTCGAGCGCGAACCAGATGTCGCCGCCTTCCGCCTTGTTGAACTCACTAAACGAGTTGAACGGCACCACGCAACGGTTCTCGACGCCGAGCCACCGGGACCAGTGTTTGCTTTTCACGTTGCGGATGTTGGTCGTGCCGCCGTCCGGCTCCATTCTGAGCAATTCCTTGAAATCCACTGCCTTGCCTTTGGCCTGCAGCTTTTCGGCTCGTTTCTTGGTGGCGTCCATCAGCGCCTTTGACGACGATGGCATTCCCCACCGCGCAGTAGCGAGTGCGCGGCCCTCGGCTCCGTTCCGCACGATCGGTGCCTTGTAGTCGGGAAAAACCCCCGGCATCGGCGCCAGATTGCCGACATATCGGTTCACGACGCGGAATAGCGCGCTGATCGCGGCTTGGTTGGTCGTAATCGAATAAAGATTGCACATCGGTCAGGATTCGGTTCGAGGGTGGCGCGGCTGCCACGTCAACTGTAGCAGAGTCGCGGATGGACGCCGGCCCGCCTTGGCGCATTTGCGGCAGCGCAGTCGGCTGGCGAGATCGTGCACGAAGGTGGTCGGCGGGTGCTTCATCGCTGCGAGGTCCACGTCGCTCGGCGTCTTGCAGCGCGCGCATCTGATCTCCAGCCAGGGGAAGCCTCCGTTCACGGCCTGGTCGATGGTAGGCGACGGATCGATCGGTTCGCCGTCACTCCACATCCGCTCGTTCCAGCTTTCGCAAAGCAGCCTGTCGGCTTGCTGGATCATCGCCTCGCCTTTGGCCCGGATCTCCGCCGATTGGGCAGCAAGCATGTTGGCCATCGCGCGTGCCTTGCCGAGCTCCTTTGCCAGAGCCTTGCGGTCGCCGCCCGACAGGGGCGTAGGGTGATACTTCGGGGCCATCCGGATATCCAGGCGCAAAGAGATCGGATCGGCAAATGCAGAGCGCTACGGCGTCTCGAATGCTGGCCAGCACCCATCTTCTTCATGCCTGCCGGTGCGCTGCTGGCAGGTGTTGTCGAGCAACCGCTTCGCCACGTCCTTCCAGACTGCGTTTGTGCCATACAAGCGGACGGCATCGGCGGTCTGGATTTCCACGGTCCGCTCGCAGCGGCGGCAGGAGACGCGCAGAACGTGCGCCTTGATTTCCGAAAGGCGTCGCTGTCGGGCCTGGGCCACGGTCGCGCCGGCTCGAGGGTCTTTGAGGACCGATTCCCAATATTCGGCCGGGAGCGGGGCATCCGGACCCGCAGCGGACGGCGCTCGTCTAACGTCGGCTTCAGCGGCCAGTTTTTCCATCTGCTTCGGGGTCGGCATGCGCCAGCTCGCGGGTCGGTCGGTCATGCCCGAATTAGAACATAACAAGAACAAATGTCGAGTCCGACCAAGCCGGCGCTGAGAAAAATTCCCTCTGGGGAGACGGGGGCGCGATGTCGGAACCAAGCCCGGTCGTTCGTCTTGAATCCGGTATCAGTATCGGAGTTCCCCCGGCATGGCCCCCCGCGCTAACTGGAAAGGGTTTCTGCGTCTTTCCCTCGTCACCTGTCCGGTCGCGCTCTATCCGGCCACCTCGGAATCCGAAAGGTCTCGTTCAACCAGCTGAACCGAAAGACCGGCCACCGGATCAAGTACGCCAAGGTCGATGCCGACACCGGCGAGGAGGTCGACAGCGAGGACATCGTCAAGGGCTACAAGGTCGATACCGATACCTTCATCGAGGTGACCAAGGAGGAGCTTGAGAACGTCGCGCTGGAATCCACGCGAACCATCGAGATCGACGAGTTCGTCGACCGGAGTGAGATCGACCCACGGTATCTGATCCGCCCCTACTATCTGTGCCCGGATGGCAAGGTTGGGCACGACGCCTTCGCAGTCATCCGCGAAACCATCCGCGAGATGAACAAGGTCGCAATTGGTCGTGTGGTGCTGACCAATCGCGAGCACATCATCGCGCTCGAGCCGCTCGACAAGGGGTTGATGGGCACATTGCTGCGCTACCCCTACGAAGTCCGTTCAGCTGATGAGTATTTCGACGATATCCAGGATGTCAAAGTCACCAAGGACATGCTCGACCTCGCCAAGCACATCGTCAATCAAAAGGCGGGTCACTTCGAGCCGGACAAGTTCGAAGACCAGTACGAAACTGCCCTCATCGATCTCATCAATCAGAAGCGCGCCGGCAAACCAATCACCGCGAAAGCGCGTCCCCGCGGCGAGAACGTGGTGGATCTGATGGACGCGCTGCGCAAGAGCATCGGAAGAGAGGGCGCGGCCGCGACAGAGGCACCCAAGAAATCAGGAAAAAAGCCGCGCAAGGCGGCGGCCGGGCAGAAGGAAATGCTGATGCCGATCGCAGGCAAGAAGCCGGCGAAAGAGACCGCGGCGAAGAAGCCGGCGGCCAAGCCGCAGCGGAAGTCGGCTTAGGTGTCGTGAAGCATCCGGCGACGCCGGACGTCCACTCCTTCGTCGTCCGCGGCAGGCTCTGGCGAATGGCAAATCCCATCTCGACGAGGTCACGCGAGATCATCTCGTCGGCCGTCCAATGGCGGCCCGGCGGGTCGGTGCGCGCCAGGAAGGCGGCCGACCGCGAGGCCGAAGTAGGTGCATTGGGCCGTGGACGAGGCTAAGCAGGCGCTCGGCGAGCGCGGTCCGGTATAGCGGGACGACGGCTGGCCGGCTCTCGATTGCTCTGCAAAGTAGGAGCGATATGGCTGCGGTGAAGAAAACTTCCAGCAGATCGGCCTTGAGCGCGGGCATTCTCGCATACCGCAAGGGCGCTCGTGGGCTCGAGGTACTGCTGGTTCATCCCGGCGGTCCGTTCTGGCGCAAGAAGGATTATGGCGCCTGGTCCATTCCAAAGGGCGAAATCGATGCCAATGATGCTCCGGAGCACGTCGCGCGGCGCGAGTTTGCCGAAGAGCTCGGCCCGAGCGCGTCAATTGGTTCACTCCAGGCGCTGGGGGAAGTCCGGCAGCGAGGAGGGAAGCGCGTCATCGCATTCGCCGGCGAGGGCCACTTTGATCCGGCAGCGCTAACCAGCAATACCTTCGATATCGAATGGCCGCCCCGAAGCGGTCGACGGCAGAGCTTTCCCGAAGTCGACCGCGCGGAATGGTTTGATATCGAGCTCGCGCGGACCAAGATGCTGTCCGCTCAGGTAGAGTTCCTCGATCGTCTTTTGGCAATCGCGATTGGGAACGCCGTCAAATGATGTTCAGGATCGGAATCATTTCGGACACGCACGGCCTGTTGAGGCCCCAAGCGGAACGAGGCCTGACGGGCGTCGATCACATCATCCATGCCGGCGACATCGGGCGCCCCGAGATCGTCAACGCGCTTCGTCGAATCGCGCCCGTCACGGCCATTCGTGGAAACGTGGACAGTGGCGAGTGGGCTCGCAACTACCCCGACACGAACCTTGTGCGCCTGGCGGGAAAGTCGATCTACGTTCTGCACGACTTGAAGACGCTGAAGGCCGACATCAGCGCCGGCATCGACGTCATCGTGTCAGGGCATTCCCACGTGCCGAAGATCGACACGGTCGGCGGCGTTCTCTACCTGAATCCCGGCAGCGCGGGGCGGCGACGCTTCAAGCTGCCAATCACGGTTGCGACGCTCGAAATCACGCATGAGGGGATGCGATCGGAGATCCACGACCTTGGAGGCGATTGAACGCACCGTCGCGGAAGGGAGTTCGGCGGCAATGTGCGCGAAGCATACATAGCCGTTCCTCCACACGAGGACCGGAAGCAAGAGATTCGAGACGCGGGCGATACTGATGTGGTGACAAACGCACTGCGCCAACGCGGTGGCTTCATTGTGCTCGCTACCGAAGCCAAGGTGGCCGCGAACAAGAAAGGCTAAAACGACGCCGGGATAGGGGGGCGGTGAACCGTCGCCAACGTTGTCACTTTCCGCTCCTCAGGAAACCGCTCCAGCGTCATCAACGCCAGCTCGACGAGGCGAGGCAGCGGCTCGGTCGACTTCTCCCAGTTGATGATGGTCTGGCGCGATTTGACGCCCAGCGCCATCCGCAACGTGTCTTGGGTGAATCGGTTACGGCTACGCCATCCCGGGAGCTCAGTGCCGAACATCGGTCGGCTCCACAGTGGTGACGGTTTCCTCGGCGGCGACATGGCCGCTCCACCAATTCAGCTTGACCTTACGAGTGCGCACGACCATGCGGTGAAGGCCAGTGGCCATCGCCTTGCGAATGACGTCCAATGTTTGGACGTCAATTTTTTGGACATTCCTTGGTGATTCGCTCATCGATACCTCTGAAACTGCAGGTGAAACGGGAATTTGGCACCCTCACCATAGGGGTAGATGGTTAACTTCAACTTAAACGCCGAGAACTTAATTTCTTGCGAACATCCGGCTTCAGCCGCTTGCCTGACACGTAGGCAGCAGCAAGCTCGCCCGCGACCAAAAGGACGAGCGCTCCGAAGGAGTAGGCATCGTGAACGGTGTAAATAATTGCAGCCCAGCCGATGGTCTTCATAGGACAATCCCCACGTGCCCAGGCTTTCGCCAAGGCGAGTTACGTGTTGGGATCATCCCTGTGCAATCGAGGCCCATTGCGCGTGGTGCACAGCGTGCGCACCAGGAAGATCATTCTAGAGCCGGCCGCGTGCCGGTAGCCATTGTTGGGATCGCTAGTCCCTATTCTCCCCGTATTACGATCCGAGGTGCGAGCAATCGTCGCCACCGGGCTGTGGGTCTGACTATGCTCTGATGCGGACTTCTATGTCCGACCGATTCATGGCGGATTCGCGGCGCCTCGCGCTACGCCGACTCAATTCGTTCCTCTCGCCGGTTAGGCACGAAGGAATCGCTATTTGCGCGAACGTTCTCGTTCGCGCACGACATCCTTCGCCCGCTTGTCGGACCTGAGGCCAAGGTAGACGGGCTGGCGCAATTCGCCCTTACTAGTCCACTCCGCGAATTTGACCTCGGCAACCAACGAAGGCCTGACCCAGGTCGTGGCGGCCTCGTCCTTCACTTTGGCAGGGAACGGTGATTTAGGGATCGTCAGCTTCACGAGCTTGGCATGGAGGTCTTCCAGGACCTTGTGGCTGAATCCGGTGCCGACATGTCCGATGTAGAGCCATGCTTCGTCTTTCCGCACGGCGAGGACCAGGGCGCCGAAGAACGGCCTGGTGCGCCTCGGCGCGGTGAAGCCCGCGATCACCACTTCCTGCCGCTTTGCTGTCTTGATCTTCAGCCAATCCGCCGTTCGGCTTCCGGAGGCATACGTGCTGTCGGCGCGCTTCGCCATGACGCCTTCCAGGCCCTTCCGCTCGGCTTCAGCGAAAAATTTCGTGCCGTTCGCTTTGCGGTGACGGCTGAAGGCGATCAGCCGGTGACGCGGCAGGATCGCTTTCAGCCGCTCCTTGCGCTCGAGCAGAGGCTGTTTGCGCAGGTCCTCTGCGTTCTGAAACATGAGATCGAAGGCGCAGTACAGAAGTTTCGCTTCATGGCGCAGCGCGTTCTGAAGCAGTTGGAAATGCGAGACGCCGTCCTTTCCGATCGCGACGAGCTCGCCGTCGATCACGGCGTCGCCCTTCACGCCCTCCAGCGCTTTGGCGACTTCGATATAGCTGCGGCTGATGATCTTGCCGTTGCGGCTATAGAGCAAAACCTTGCCCCGGCGAATTTCCGCGATCATCCGGAAGCCATCGTATTTATCCTCGAAAACCCAGTCGGAGTCGTCGAACGGCGCGTCGGTGAGCGTAGCGAGCATTGGCTGTAAGCGCTTGGGCAGGGTCGACGTCCGGCTCATTCAATGGCCAATCCTTCAGTGGTGTTGCGTAATGCAGGGACGGCACCTTATTGCTCGAGGTGGCCAGGGACCGGTTCGATGAAGCCGGGGAGAAGCGCCTTGACGCCGATACCTGCCAGCCTTTACGCGCGAAACGCCACTGAAGAACTCCACGCTACAGCCGATTCAAATTGGCACAGTTCGAATCGTTCCGGAACCTGCGAATCCCTGTCGCGTTGCTTCGATGTCACAACAGGAGGCACCGATGGCGGTAGCGAAGAAGAGCAAGACGGCGCGCGGACGAAAACAGGACCGGGCGCGGGTGGCTGGCGGGCAGGACTACGAAGTGCAGTACGAGGCAAAGAAGACAGGAAAGTCGGCACCTGCGGTGAAAAAGGCCGTCAAAAAGGTCGGCAACGCGCGCAAGCGTGTGGAGAAGCGGCTGAGCCGCTGAATAGGAGAGGCGGGCTAGCGTCCAAGGGTAGCGGCCGTCCTTCTAGCCAGAGGGGCATTCAGGGCAGGTGTCACCGATCGAGTCCAGCACGTCGCGAAGCGCGGCCTCCGCTGCTTGAGGGGAGACTCCTTCCGGCAGGTCTCGACGGGCGATATCAAAGGCCCGCTCTCGGGCATGCGGATCGGTGCGGTCCTGCATCCAACCGTGCTCCTCGCACTCGCGGATGGCGCCGGCTTCGTTCAGCACGTTGATCGCCCAACCGCGCAGGGTGCGGATCGCTGGCCGTCTCTGCTTGGTCATCAGCATTGAAAGGTTCTCCCACGCTGGCACGAATCGTTTAGTCGCGCAGACGTTCCCCATCGCTAACACAGGACTGGGATTCCGGATCGTGGGATCTCGTGGTCCTTCAAAGGCCGAGTTTCCAGCCAGTCAGGTGCTAGGGTGGGCGAGAACGAACCGAAGAATCCGTTTGCCGATACTTCTGACGTCTTATCCGTTTTGCGCGTGCGGCTGTCGCCGCACCGGGCTCTCGTGAACCGAGCCGCGCAGCGTCTCGGCCCTGCGGCTGTTATCCCTCGCGCACGAGCAGGTCACGCCCTCCGCGGGGGCAGAAAAAAACCGGACCTTTATGCAGCAGCCACCTGCACAAAGGTCCGGCCTTATCTTAGCGTGCCGCGATACCGAACGGCTGCAAAGGACGTTTCACATCCTTTGGGAGGTCTCGCTTTTCATCCGAGTTGCGACCGGAGGCGGCAATCGATCAGGTGCTGATACGACTACTTCTTTTTCTTTGAAGTCTTCTTTGCCACCTTCTTGGTAGCTGCCTTCGCGGTCTTCTTTGCCTTCTTCGCTTTCTTGGCCATGTCGTCCTCTGTAAGAATTGGCTCTCATTGAACATGCCCACGCCGTGCATAGACATGCGCACGCGTGAGACGATATCACAAAAGCAAAATTGATACCAAGCCGACGTGCATTCGTATTGAGTCGCTCGCCGGAGGCACTCGCCCTCGGGCCCGCCGTCATTGCATGCCGGCGTCGCTATCACTGCCCTTCGGGTCGGGTGCCTTCTTAACCGGTCTCGCGACTGCACTCGGTCCCGGGTCCCGCCGCTACGCGTCGGCGCTATGCTTGACCCTCCTGCGGGTGCCTCTTTGCTGCGTCCCGCGAGTGGTCTTCGCTTTCGCTCCGCCCACAGGATTGCGAGACTCCTGTGAAAATGCCGGGCGGTTTTCGTAACATTGCCTGCATCCCGTTCGCTCAGGTTTTGGCGCGTGCGGCAAGAGCCGCACCGGGCTCTCGTGAACCGAGCCGCGCAGCGTCTCGGCCTTGCGGCTTCGATCTCTCGCGCTAGAGTTTTGGTGCTCCTCGCCGGGGGCACTCGGGAAAGGGGCTCGCCTGCGGCGATCGCTATCACTGCCCCGTTCCCGGGTGCCGCTATTGAACCGGTCTCGTCGCTGCACTCGGACCCGCGTGCCCCTTCGGGTCTCTATGCTCACGCTCTCCGGGTGCCATTTTCCGTTGAGGCGATGCGCCCGGCGCACGCCTGATCGGGCCTGCGGCCCTAAAGCAGATTGCACAAGAGGCTGAGAGTAAGAGTGCAGGCTGGTTTTTCCGTGACGGGTTACAAGCTGCGAGAGAGGCTCGCGGTGCCCGTCGCGGAGACCCGCGATGTCAAACCCTACTGCGTGTGCGCGCGCCGGCCAGGACCGGGCGAACCTCTACAGCGAAATCACCGACAGGATCATTGCCGAGCTTGAGGCCGGACGCGTCCCCTGGGTTCAGCCCTGGGGTACTGCCGCGGCGAAAGCGCCGCTGGCGATACCGAAAAACGCGTCGACCAACCGGCAATACAGTGGGGTGAACATCCTCATCCTCTGGGGAGCCGCGATCGAACGCGGATTTACGGGTCAAAGTTGGCTCACCTTTCGTCAGGCCCTCTCGCTCGGTGGCCACGTTCGCAAGGGAGAGCGCGGCACCACAGTCGTCTACGCTGATCGTTTCGTGCCGAATGACGAAAAGCGACGCGCCGCCGAGAACGGCGAAGACGCGCAGGCGATTCCATACCTCAAACGATTTACCGTTTTCAACACCGATCAGTGCGAGGAGCTGCCCGACGGCATTGCCAGCGCTGCGCCGCCACCGCCGCCTGGCCTCATCGAACCCACCGTCGACGCTCTGATCAAGGCCAGCAAAATTCCATTTCGGATTGGTGGAGATCGCGCATTCTATGCAACAGCCGACGACTATGTTCAGGTCCCGCCGCCGCAGGCCTATTTCGAACCGATCAACTGGCACCGCACGGCGTTGCATGAACTCGGTCACGCGACCGGGCATCCCTCGCGCCTCAATCGCGACCAGAGCGGATCCTACGGTACGAGGAAATATGCCTTCGAAGAACTCGTCGCCGAGTTGAGTTCAGCGTTCAGCTGCGCGTCACTCGGGATCGTGCCGACCGTGCGCCATGCCGACTATATCGGCTCCTGGCTCGAAGTCTTGCGCGAAGACAATCGGGCCATCTTGCGTGCTGCCTCGCAGGCGAGCAAGGCCGCGGACTATTTGCTCGACTTCGCTCCCGGGTCCGTTGAGCCCGCGTCCGTGGATTCGGTTGTCGCCGATCACGGGGCGGCGTGATGCTCGGCCTCGTGGCCGCGCGAGAGTGAGAGGAGGGGAGGCTGTTCGCGACGGGTTGGAAGCCGAGAGAGAGTCTCACGGCCGCCCGTCGTGGAGAGCCAAAATGACGAAAGCCGTACAAAAGATCACGCTGTCGCCTTCCCGGGACATTCCCTTTAGCAAGCTCGTGCTCAGCCAGTCGAACGTTCGCCGCGTCAAGGCCGGTGTCTCGATCGAGCAGCTAGCCGAGAGCATCGCGCAGCGGACGCTTCTGCAAAGTCTGAGCGTCCGGGCCGTCCTTGATGCAGATGGCAACGAGACCGGCATGTTCGAGGTGCCGGCGGGCGGCAGGCGATATCGTGCCCTCGAGCTCCTGGTGAAACAGAAGCGCATGTCGAAGACGCAAGCGGTGCCGTGTGTCGTTCGCGAAGGGGGCATTGCCGCTGACGATTCGGTGGCGGAGAACGATGAGCGGGTCGGCCTGCATCCGCTTGATCAGTTTCTGGCCTTCCAGACACTCCGCGATCTCGGCATGAGCGAGGAAGACATTGCCGCCCGGCACTTCGTGAACCCTGCGATCGTGAAGCAGCGGCTGCGGCTGGCGTCGGTGTCGCCGAAGCTACATGACGTCTATGCCGAAGACGGCATGACGCTCGAGCAGCTCATGGCGTTCTCGGTCACGGCCGATCACGCCCGCCAGGAGCAAGTCTGGGAGAATGTCAGCCGTTCCGGATATGACGAGCCATACCAGATCCGCCGCATGCTGACCGAGAATACCGTGCGCGGGTCCGATCGGCGGGCCCAGTTTGTGGGCCTCGATGCCTATCAGCACGCGGGTGGCGGCGTTCTGCGGGACCTGTTCGAGCACGACGACGGCGGCTGGCTTCAGGACGTCGTGCTGCTCGACCGCCTAGTAACCGAAAAGCTCAAGGCCGAAGCTGAGACCATTGCCGCCGAAGGCTGGAAGTGGATCTCAATCGCCGTAGAGTTCTCCTACGGTCACACTCAAGGCCTACGAGAAATCGAGGGCAAACCTGTCGATCTCTCGCCCGAGGAGCAGGCCACCATCGATGCGCTGAACGCTGAGCAGGCCAAGCTTGAATCGGATTACCAGGATGCCGACGAGTTGCCGGACGAGGTCGATCAGCGTCTCGGCGAAATCGAGTCGGCGTTGGCGGCGTTCGAAGACCGACCGATGCTTTACGAGCCGACGGAGATCGCCCGAGCCGGTGTCTTCATCAGCATCGATTCCGAAGGACGCCTCTCGGTTGACCGAGGTTACGTCCGGCCAGAGGATGAGGTGCCGGCAACTGATGCTGATGTCGGGCGGGGCGTCGATGCGTCGTCGACCGAAGGTCAAGGAGAGGGCTCTTCCGTCCAACGCACGGTGATCGCGGTCGCGGGAAGTGCTCCCGATGCTGAAGAAGATGATGGCGACGCGGCCCGGCCTTTGCCGGATCGGCTGATCATCGAGCTCACAGCGCACCGCACGCTGGCACTACGCGATGCGCTGGCAGAAAATCCAGCGGTCGCGTTCCAGGCAGTGCTGCATAACTTCGTGCTGACGGCCTTTTACCGGTTTGCGTCGTCGGGGAGCTGTCTTGAGATCGGCCTTCGCACACCGAACTTTCCCGCCCAAGCTCCGGGGCTGAGGGAAAGCGTCTCGGCCAAAGCAGTCGAGGCGCGGCATAAGGCTTGGAAGGCGCGGTTGCCGAAGAGCGAGAACGATCTCTGGGATGCGCTGACGGCTCTCGATGGTGGTGCACAGGCATCGCTGTTCGCCCACTGTGCATCATTTGCGGCCAATGCCGTCTATGAGCCGGCCAACCGCTACAACCAAGGCCGTGTCTCCGCTCAGGGTGTCCGCACGCGTCTAGACCAAGCTGACGTGCTGGCGCGCGCGGTCGGGCTTGACATGGTGCAGGCTGGCTGGCGACCGACCGTCGACAACTATCTCGGCCGGGTCACCAAGCCGCGTATTCTGGAGGCGGTGCGGGAAGCCAAGGGCGAGCCGTCGGTCCAACTGATCGACCATCTGAAGAAGGCCGACATGGCCAAGGAGGCCGAGCGTCTTCTCGATGGCTCGGGCTGGTTGCCGGAGCCGCTGCGTCTCGCCGATCTCAATGCGGCGCCAGTGGAGCAGGAGGGTGAAGCGGGCCCGCTGCCCGAATTCCTCGCCGACGAGGAGGATGCGGAAAACGTCAGCGATGATGATCCGCGACAACTCGATGCGGCTGAGTGACATCATGCGGCGGGACGGCTGAGGCTGTCCTGCGATTATTCGGGGACCGGTGCACAGCGCCGGTCCCCATTCTTATGGGCGAGCGCTGAGAGGGAGAGTCGGGCCGGGAAGGGTTTGAGCCGTCGGGGTCAGAGGAGAGCGCCTGGTGGTTCGACCCATTCCTGCTCTCCGAAAGAAATCCTGCCATGACCGAATCTCTCGCCGGCGGCGCTGCCGCCGCGCCGCTCTCGATGCGTGCCGCTGCAAGTCTCACTTCCGCTGCTGTCAGGGCCGCGCGACAGCTCTTGACCGATCTCGAACGGGGCCGTCGCATTGATGCCGCTGCCCTGCGTTGCGCCATGGAGGCTGCCTTCGGCGCCTCGGATACAGCCGGGGTCTGGAACTGGAAGACCGCCTACGACGTCTGCGAGGCGGCAACAATTCTGTTCCTTCGCAAGTTCGGCCCGGCCATGCGGGCCAAGGCTGGTTCGACGGCCGCCATGCTGCCGATGATCGTGCGAGTAGCTGGCCTTCTGCCGACACATACGCGGCGGTCCGAGGACAGCCAGGCATTCCAGCAATTCTCGACGCCGATCCCGCTCGGGCTGGCGGCATGTACCGCAGCCGGAATTACGCCTGCCGATCGCGTTCTGGAGCCATCCGCGGGGACAGGCCTGCTCGCCGTCTTTGCAGAGCTCGCCGGCGGCGCCTTGCTGTTGAACGAGTTGGCCGATGCCCGCTCAGAGCTGCTCGGCCATCTTTTCGCCAACGTTCAGGTCACGCGGTTCGACGGCGCCCAGATCGATGACCACCTCGATGCGAGTGTCGCACCGAGCGTCGTCCTGATGAACCCGCCGTTCTCCGCGGTGGCGAATGTCGATCGACGGATGGCGGATACGGCTCTCCGCCACGTCGCTTCGGCGCTCGCGCGTCTTTGCGACGGTGGACGCCTCGTCGCTATCGCCGGCGCAAGCTTCGCGCCGGACAACCCGGCATGGCGAGACGCCTTTGTGCGGCTCCAGGAACGCGGGCGGGTGGTGTTTTCCGCCGCGATCGACGGCACCGTTTACGCGAAACACGGAACGCAAACGGACACGAGGTTGCTTGTGATCGACAAGCTGCCCGCCCTCGATCCAACGGCTTTTCCGGCGTCGCCAGGCATGGCGGCCGACGTCGCTACATTGCTCGACTGGGTGAACCAACATGTGCCTCCAAGGCTGTCCGTCGTTATGCCACCGGAGATCGTTGTTATCGAGCGGCCGGCTATATCGCGATCGCTCGGCGCCGTTGCACCACGCTCATCGTCTTCTTCGATAAGCGCAGCGCCCGAAGGTATCGAGCTTGCGTACGAGGCGGTCGAATGGTCGCCGCCGGAATGTGCTCGGCTTACCGACGCGCTCTATGAGGAATACGGATTGCAGTCGATCCGTATTGCCGGATCGTGCGCACACCCGACAAAACTCGTGCAGTCCGCGGCGATGGCGTCCGTTGCGCCACCGAAGCCATCCTATCGTCCGCACCTGCCGGCCGATGTTATGGTGGACGGAGTTCTGTCGGACGCCCAGCTCGAGAGCATCATCTATGCCGGCGAAGCGCATTCCGAGTTTCTAGCGGGCTCTTGGACGGTCGATGCGACCTTTGATGTCGTGGCGGCCGCGCGCGACGACGCAGAAAATGCCGTCCCCTTTCGCCGCGGTTGGTTTTTGGGTGATGGCACTGGCGCAGGCAAAGGGCGGCAGGTCGTAGGCATTCTGCTCGACAACTGGCTCAAGGGCCGTCGGCGTGCCGTCTGGGTCAGCAAGTCCGACAAGCTGATCGAAGATGCGCAGCGCGATTGGTCCGCGTTCGGCATGGAGCGGTTGCTGGTCACGCCCTTGTCTCGGTTTCGCCAGGGCACCCCGATCCGGCTCTCGG
Source organism: Bradyrhizobium sp. SBR1B (assembly GCF_014198205.1). Lineage (NCBI taxonomy): Bacteria > Pseudomonadati > Pseudomonadota > Alphaproteobacteria > Hyphomicrobiales > Nitrobacteraceae > Bradyrhizobium > Bradyrhizobium sp. SBR1B. Next base: position 36,812 of record NZ_JACIHC010000017.1, on the reverse strand, counting down.
AAGGCATCCTTTTTACCACCTACGCCACGCTACGGACCGACGAGCGCGGCGAAAAGCTTTCGCGTGTCAGGCAGATCGTTGAATGGTTGGGCTCGGACTTCGACGGAGTGATCGTCTTCGACGAGAGCCACGCCATGCAGAACGCGGTCGGGGGCAAGGGCGAGCGCGGTGAACAGGCGGCCTCTCAGCAGGGGCGCGCTGGCCTAAGGCTCCAGCACGCTTTGCCGAATGCCCGCGTGGTTTATGTGTCGGCGACGGGCGCCACCACGGTCCATAACCTCGCCTATGCTCAACGCCTCGGCCTTTGGGGCGGTGCCGATTTCCCGTTCGCCACTCGCGCCGAGTTCGTCGAAGCGATCGAGGAAGGTGGGGTCGCGGCCATGGAGGTGCTGGCGCGCGACCTCAAGGCGCTCGGTCTCTACGCAGCCCGCTCGCTCTCTTACGAGGGCGTCGAGTACGATCTCGTTGAGCACCAGCTGACGCCGGAGCAGGTTCGCATCTACGATGCCTATGCCGGTGCGTTCAGCGTCATCCATAACAACCTCGATGCGGCGATGCGAGCCGCCAACATCACCGGCGCAACGGGAACGCTGAACGGGCAGGCCAAGTCCGCGGCACGCTCCGCCTTCGAAAGCGCGAAGCAGCGCTTCTTCGGCCACCTCCTGACTTCGATGAAGACCCCGTCGCTGGTGCGATCGATCGAGCGCGACCTTGACGCTGGCCACGCCGCTGTTATCCAGATCGTGTCGACGGGCGAAGCGCTGATGGAGCGCCGGCTCGCCGTGATCCCGACCGAGGAGTGGGGCGACGTCCAGGTCGATATCACGCCGCGCGAGTATGTCCTCGACTATCTCGCCCACTCCTTTCCGGTCCAGCTCTACGAGCCCTTCACCGACTCGGAGGGCAACCTCTGCTCCCGGCCTGTCCATCGCGACGGCCAGCCGGTCGAGAGCCGGGAAGCCGTCGCACGGCGCGACCGCCTCATCGAGAAGCTTGCATCACTACCGCCGGTACCTGGGGCACTGGATCAGGTCATTCAGCACTTCGGCACCGAACTGGTCGCGGAGGTGACGGGCCGCTCGCGTCGCATCGTTCGCAAGGGCGACCGGCTGGTGGTCGAAAATCGCGCCGGTTCAGCCAACCTCGCCGAGACCTCAGCCTTCATGGACGACGTCAAGCGCATCCTCGTTTTCTCCGACGCCGGCGGCACGGGGAGGAGCTACCACGCCGAACTGTCGGCCCGGAATCGCCGGTTGCGCGTCCACTACCTGCTCGAGCCCGGCTGGAAGGCCGATGCCGCGATCCAGGGCCTCGGCCGCACAAACCGGACCAATCAAGCGCAGCCACCGTTGTTTCGTCCCATCGCGACCGACGTGAAGGCCGAAAAGCGCTTTCTCAGCACCATTGCGCGCCGGCTCGACACGTTAGGGGCCATTACGCGCGGCCAGCGCCAGACCGGAGGACAGGGCCTGTTCCGGCCCGAGGACAATCTCGAAAGCCAGTACGGACGTGATGCGTTGCGTCAGCTCTACACGCTGCTCGCGCGAGGCAAGGTCGACGGCTGCTCACTTGGGAGGTTCGAGGATGCGACCGGTCTGAAGCTTATGGATGCCAATGGGCTCAGGGATGACCTGCCGCCGATCACGACGTTTCTGAACAGGTTATTGGCGCTCACCATCGACCTACAGAATGTGCTGTTCACCGCCTTCGAGCAGCTCTTGACCGCTCGGATCGAAGGCGCGGTTGCATCCGGCACCTACGACGTGGGATTAGAAACCCTCCGTGCCGAGAGCTTTGTCGTCACCGACCGGCGGATGATCTATGACCATCCGGGGACCGGCGCCGAGACCCGGCTGCTCACGGTCGCCCAGCGCCAGCGCAACCATCCGGTGAGTCTGGATGATGCTCTTGCTCGTCTTTCCGATCGTCAGACCGTCCTGCTCGTCAATGAGCGCTCGGGACGAGCCGCCGTGCAGGTCCCCGCGGCGAGCGTCATGCTCGATGACGGCGAGATCGAGCGGCGCGTCCGCCTGATCCGGCCGATGGATCAGCACACGGTCCCCTTGACCATCATGGCCGAAAGTCATTGGGGCCAAGCGGATCGAGAACGCTTCGCCGCGGCCTGGCGGGCGGAACTTGCGGAGGTGCCCGAGTTCACGGAAAGCACGATCCACATCGTGGCGGGCTTGCTGCTTCCCATCTGGAAGCGGCTGCCGAACGAATCGACTCGTGTCTACCGGATTCAGACCGACGCGGGCGAACGCATCATCGGCCGCAGGGTTTCGGCCGCGTGGGTCGCAAACGTCCTTGCGACCGACGCGCCTTCGCTGACGCCGGACGCTGCGTTTGCCGCGCTGATGGAGGGACGCACCGTCCTCGAACTCGCGGAGGGACTTCAGCTTCGCCGCGTCCGGGCGTTGGGTGCACATCGCATCGAGCTGTCGGGATTCAACGATACGATACGCGATCGCCTCCGCGCTTACGGCCTCTTTGGGGAGATCATCTCCTGGAAGCTGCGCATGTTCGTGCCCACGGACGCGAGCGGTGTCGAGATTCTGTCGAAGGTGCTCGACACCTATCCGGTGGCGCGCATCAATGAGCGGGAGGCTGCGTGATGTCACGCGACGCCTCCGAACTGGCACGCCGCCTCGCCCGCGAGGCGGAGGCGGTGTGCCGGCACTATCTCTCCCATGGCAAACGGGCGGGGCGGTACTGGGTGGTCGGCGACGTCCACAACACCCCGGGCCGCTCATTGTTCGTGCGCCTCCAGGAATCGCCAAAGGGGCCCGCGGGCAAGTGGACCGATGCCGCGACTGGGGAACATGGCGATCTCCTCGACATCATCCGCGAAAGCCTGGCCTTGCGAGACTTCCGCGAGGTCGCGGAGGAGGCGAGGCGCTTTCTGAAGCTGCCTCGTCATGAGCCCCAGCCGGTCGCAAAACCCCTTCGTTCGATGGCGCCCGCTGGTTCGCAGGAAGCTGCTCGTCGGCTCTTTGCGATGTCCGGTCCGATCGAAGGGACGGTGGTGGAAACGTATTTGCAACGTCGTGGAATAAGCCAGATCCACCATGGTGGTAGCCTGCGCTTCCACCCACGTTGCTACTACCGACCGGACGAGCATTTTCCGACCGAAACCTGGCCGGCGATGATAGGCCCTGTCACGGACCTTGAGGGGCGGATCACCGGTGTTCATCGCACCTGGCTCGATCCACACGGCTTTGATCGCGTGCGGCTCGGCAAGGCCCCGATCGACACGCCACGACGGGCCATGGGCGACTTGCTTGGTAACGCCGTTCGCTTCGGCGTGGTGGACGACGTGCTCGCTGCGGGCGAGGGGATCGAGACCATGCTGTCGCTGCGTTATGTACTGCCGACTTTGCCCATGACCGCTGCTCTCTCGGCCAATCACCTCTCAGCCATGTTGCTGCCGTCTGGCCTACGCCGACTCTATATCGCCCGTGACGCAGATGCCGCCGGGGATGCCGTACAGGCTATTCTCACCCAGCGCGCAGAAGCCGCCGGCATTGAAGCGATCGCATTGTCGCCCCGGCTGGGCGACTTCAACGAAGATCTGCACACCTTCGGGATCGAGGCCCTCCGAGCAGCGTTGCTACTTCAACTCGTACCGGAGGACGTCGTCCGTTTCCTGCATTCGTCGATGGCAACCGCCGAATAGCCCCGGCAATTCGATAGGCGTCGACAGGTCGGCGGGGCGGTGCGGCCACTGCCGGAAGAGGACGCGACCACGGCCTTCTAGAGGGCGATCGGACGGCAAGCGGCTCGGGCCGGCAATGGCTGCGTCCGGCTATTTTCCGCCGCGCGCCGGCGACGAGAAGACACATTAGCCATCTGGCGAGCGCGCTTTGCATCGCGAAGCAAAATAGCCGGCCTCCGCCATCCTCCGCTGCGCTTCGGCCCTCCGCTCTGCTCCGGGTTCTGGCCCGTTCCGCCTGCCGTCTGAGTGATCGCCACGAAGGCCGCGATGGTCGCGGCCGATCCGGCAAAGGATCGCCTCCATGACCGACCACGATGACATCGAACCGCCGCACGCCGCATCCGCGACCGAACACGTTCTTACCGAATTGCAGCTCTTCGGCTACCGTCCCTTCGACGACGAGCCCGATCCACGACCGCTTCCCGAGGGCAAGATCATCGCCGGCGCCGTCGCTGACATCTTCGATGCTCTGGTCGCGACGTTGAGTGAAACTCGGCTCGAGCCGGACCTTAACGACTTGCTCTGGTCGACCGTCAACCTGTTTCATCGAGCCGTCGACCGCGTCGGACGCCAACTCGACGACAACGAACAGGCGCAGCAGAAGAGCCAGCGCGAGCAGGATGGCTCCGAAATTCGATCGGTCGAACTCGAGCGCGTGACAGCGGAAGGCATCTCGCTGATCGAGCGCCGCAACTGCCTGGAGCTCTTCCGTGACCAGGCCATCGAGCGCTTCGAGACTCACACCGGCTCATTCTGGCGCCCCCGATCTGGATCGCTAGTGAACCACCGTACCCTGACCGCAGCGATGATCGACTCCCGCGACTTCATGGCCGCCAAGCGCCGCGCCGAGACCGAGGTCATGCTGCCCGCCGGACCAAAGATCGCGTTCACCGGAGGGCTCGACTTCAACGACCACCACCTCATCTGGGATCGTCTCGACAAGGTTCATGCCAAGCATCCCGACATGGTCCTGCTCCATGGCGGCTCCCCGAAGGGCGCCGAACTGATCGCCTCCAAATGGGCGACGATCCGCAAGGTGCCTCAGATCGCCTTCAAGCCTGATTGGACCAAACATGCCAAGGCAGCACCGTTCAAGCGCAACGATGCCATGCTCGAAATCCTGCCGATCGGCGTCATGCACTTCCCGGGCACTGGAATCCAGGACAACCTGGCCGATAAGGCGAAGCGGCTCGGCATCCCGGTCTGGATGTTCGGCGGCGCGTGAGCGCCGTCTGTTCGACTGAAGCCTTGAGGCGAAATTGCTCACGCCGCAACTCCGCCTCGTTTCGGTCTCATATCCAGAGTTGCGCCGTGGTGGTGGTGGAAGGCGCGACTGGTACATCTATGCAGATGGAGCCACCACCATGCTCGCTATTGGGCTTGTTCTCAACACGCTCGGCATCGGCCTATTCTGCTGGGCGATTTTCGCGCTCGCAGTGTATGCCCTGCCGTTTTTCGTCGCACTGAGTATCGGGATGACTGCGTTTCAGGGCGGCGCCGGCCTCATCGGCGCGCTGCTTCTCGGAACGGCCGGCGGTGCGCTGACGCTCGTCCTCGGCCAGGTCGCCTTTGCTGTTACTCGGTCCCCGGCCTTGCGCATCGTGATCGCGACAGTATTCGCCGTTCCCGCCGCCGTCACCGGCTATCATGTGGTGTTCGCCGTGTCCCATATCGGGGTGCCTTCGCTGGCTTGGCGTGAGGTCTTCGCTTGCCTAGGCGCAGTTTGCATCGGCGTTACCTCATGGACGCGCTTGATGGTTTTGGCGAAGACCCGCCCGTTGGAGCCGGGCGGGGCGGTGGAGAGTGCGTCTTAAGCAGTTCTTACGGCCGCACGGCCCGACAGATGACCGTTTCTCGCCTTCATCCTCGAACAGGTTCGCGTAGATCGGCGCGTTGAACGAGGATGATCGAAACCTGAGCGCGGGAGAGGCTCCTCCTCAGAACTCCTCAATCAAGCTGCCGGCATTCGGTCTGGCCCACCCAGCTGCGGCAGAGCGATGTTACCTCGATCGGCTCTTGGGAGACGATGCCGCCTTTTGCAGGAGATTGTTTCTCTTTGTGCGCTGAATCGTTCCGACCTCTTGTTTAGCAAAACCGAGATAAGCCACCTCTTTCTCCCGAGATTGTGGTTCAGCACGCGGACGCACGTGGCCTCGTTGATGGCTTGATCTGGCCGAAGACCGGCTTCGCCTCGATCGTCTGAGCCGCAACGCCGTTGATGCGACTTTCTTCCCCTGGGCTTCGCCCATTCCTCGCGAGACAAGAAAGTCGCCACAACGACGTCCTCCGCTGCGCTCCGGCCCGAGCGGGTGCGTCGCCGATCGTCCTCGGCCCTAGATCGCCATCGAGGCCGCGGTGGTCGCGGGCTCGAAACACAACAGGAGAAGTGACATGGCTAACATCGGTTCCTTCAAGAAGGTCGGCAATGATTTCCAGGGCGAGATCGTCACCCTGAGCCTGCAAGCCAAGGGCGTCCGCATCGTCGCCGAGACCAACCGGTCCAACGACAACGCTCCGAGCCACCGCATCTATGTGGGTCGCGCGGAGATCGGCGCAGCCTGGTCGAAGCGTTCCGAGGAAGGCCGCGACTACCTCTCACTCAAGCTCGACGACCCCTCGTTCAACGCGCCGATCTACGCGAACCTGTTCGATGACGAGGGCGGTGAGGGCTACACCCTTCTGTGGTCGCGGCCGCGCAAGACCGGCGAGTAAGAGCGCTCAATCAAGCCCCGTCCGAACAGATCGGACGGGGCTTCTAAATACCCGCCTACAGTCTTTACGTCGTGCACCGAGGCATGCAGCCCTTGCTCAGGATACCGGGACATACAAAGTGGACGAGACCACCAAAACGATCCACAAAACGAGTTCGTTTCCAAATTTGGTCGCAACGCCAGATGAGGCATTTTCCATGAGCCGGCCCTGCAGCAGCCCGCTCTGCTTCGAGCAGGCCATCGAGCCAGGGGCAACGCGCGATGGAAGGTGAAAGCCGCAGGGCGACTTTCACTCCGATAGCTGCAAGAGCGAGGCGCCGGATCCGCGCTTAGGATCGATCCATCGTCGCCAACAAGACCTCAGCGTACTGCTCTGCGCCGGCCTTCACCCAGGCGTCGGTGACAGCGAAGGCCCAGGCGAGGCAAGCCAGAAGGTCAAAGATAATCGAGCCCCAGATTGCCGGATTGGCCGCCTCACGGAGCTGCGTCACGAAGGGCCGCAGGTCGCCCAGAGTGTGGGGCCAGGACTCGATCTGCAGCCCTATGGACGCCAGCGAGGCAAGCAAGGCGATGACGGCGCCGAGAAGACCAAATGCCTTCATTCCTCGCATATTGCGCCGAAAGCCGTATTGGGCGTTTTCCTTGTCGACCAGCGGCGCCTTCCCGCGGACATGCTCTTTCAACCATTTGATAGCCGAGGCGTAGGCTGCATCAGCCGCATCTGGGTTGGAGCGCTCAGCGGCCGGAGAAGGCAGCACCAGATTGGGAGCGTGATGCCCGAGGTAACGGTGATACCGATCCCTCGTGTGGGGATCGAGCCGGCTCGCGTGACGCAGCAGATAGGTGGTCGGCCAGCCACCCCATTCCTGCAGCACGCGCTGCTCGACCTGCTTCCCACGGTTACGCGCGATTGAGCTCAGCCAGTACAACAGGCCGCATGATGTCGCGATCGTCAGCAATGTCGAGCCGATATGGGAGGTCAGGAGCTCGGGAAACCAGGCGAGTGCCGTCAACAGCGGCGCGAAGATCGTCAAGAGAGCAGGAAACAGCCGCGCCTGTCGGCTGTAGCTGTCGAAAAGGTTTTTGAGGTCCTCCATGTCGGCTCAGGCCTCTTGGTCTTCCGGATAAGCTACCGGAATGGCCGCCGACCAGCCCCGGTTCGGCGCTCCCTTGTGCGTCCGCTTTCCCTGGCCTTCTGTAGTAAGCACCTTTCCACCGCGATGAATCATCGCTCGGACAACCGACTTCCGTGGATGATCCGGGTCAGCGGCAGCGGAACTGATGATCGCAGTGAAAGTGCTCGGCTGACCGCTTGCGGGCAGACGTGGTCCCAGAAGCTCATCAAGAAGCTGTGTGGTTACATTGTGCCGACCGCCATGATGCGGCACCTGAAAGCGATCGATGCCGGGCAGGGCAAGCCCGATATAAGGCGCATAGTCAATCACCTCCCTCAGACCGGCGCGCCCGGTATCCCCGGTGAGCATGATGCGCTCGCCATTGAGCAGCGCATACTGAACCACACTCATGTCGTTCTCGGCGCTGGTGTCTGAGCCCGGAAAATATTCGTCGCCCCAAGCGGCACGCACCAGCGCCGTCGCCTGGCGTGCAGCATCGGCGATGAAGCTGGTAGCCTTCGCGAGCACGCCATTCTCGGCGCCTTCAGGCGTCTTGTTCGACTCGACGACCAGGTCCTTGAAGCGAGCCGGCGTCGGCGCCATCACATGGAAGGCGCCGATGAGAGCGCCTTGGAATGGCTCATAGATCGGGATGCCGCGCCTCGTCGCAATATCCTCGAGCGTGGCGAGATTGCTGTAAGCAGAACGGAGGCGGCTGCGGAGACGGTCGACATCGGTGTAGGTTGGAAAGCGCGGCAGCAATTCCTGGGCGTACATCCACGGCCGCAGCATCCAAAGAGCGCCGACATCGAAGCTCTCGAGCACGGACTGCAGCCCGCCGGCATGGTCGCCGTCATTGTGGGTGCAGACGACGTTGTCGATGAAGGACGGGTTGCCGTAATACTTGTTGATGTGGTCGACCACGGACTGGCCGGTCTTCTGATAGCCGCCGTCGACCACGTGGATGTAGGTCTCGCCGGCGAACTCGTAGCGCAGGCAGATGGCGTCGCCGCTGTCTTTGGCTTCGACGTCCAAAAAATCGATCTCAAAAAAATCCGGCAAAGGAGCCTCCGCGGCTGTGGACAGCCGGCAGCTGGAACAGCCGCCGCGCTGCGATGGGGAGCCTTTATAGGGTATAATCGGTCGTCTTTTCTTGCTTTGCGCAAAATTATATGATCAAAATCGTGTTATGTGCACGAATCGAGGAACCGCATGACCGCCCTTCTTCGCCTCCGGCTGCGCCGCGTGTTGCCGAGCTCTTTGATCCTTGATCTTGAGGATCGCATCAAAGCCGATGCGCTACACGCGCATGAGGTCGTTCGCGATGGCTTCGAAGGGCTGACGCCAGTGCGGGCTCGCGCCATCGAAGGGCAGGCCCGCTTCCGCATCTGCGAGCAGGGGTTCGAGGAAGTCTGCGCCGAACACGGCGGTCATCTGCTCGAAGGCGGCGTCATCCCGAAGACGGATTTGCGGGTGCACCAGCCGTTCATGCGCTTTGAGCATGAAGGGCAGGGAGTCATCTTGGCGCTGGCCAGCATGCCGGAGAGCGGCATGCTGCCGGCGAAGAACAAGTCACGCCTGGCAGGCGTGACGGTCAACTACGAGCTCTCGCTGCGGCTGGATTTCGACGGGAAGGGGCCGAAGATCGGCGACATCTTTGTCACCCTGTTGGTTGCCCGTGACCGTGAGCGCGCCGGCAAGATCGAAGAGATTGCGGTCGGTGTGATCGAGTCCAGCTACGAGGGATTCCTTTACTACGAGAGCGTAAACTCGTTCCTGGCGGGTGACGGCGATGTGGAACCCGATGCTCCGGCGCCGACGCCCATTGCGCCGCCGACGGTTGACCAACCGAAGGTTACGTTGAAGAAGGGTGTTAAACCGTTTGTGCCGCCTGAGGCACCCTCGGCCAACAATGAGGAGGGTGATGCCCAAGGCTGATTTCTCCTTAGGGCAAAGGCAACGTTCGACATTGGTGAATAAATGCGAGTAGGGACCCCCGGATTCGTGCCGGCGCGTCTGACCGAAATTCGGGCAGCGCGGCGGCTAACAAGTATGTCCGCGTTGGCGCGACGTCTTGGCGTTAATTCGAGCAGCGTCACGCGCTGGGAAGACGGCACAAGCGCGCCGGATGCCGACGCCATGGCCGCGTTGACGGAGACGCTCCAGGTTCGCCGGGAATTTTTCCTTCGTCCAACCTACGAGAACGACCACGCTCTCTTCTACCGTTCGTTGTCCTCGACGCTGGTTCGCGACATCAATTACCAGGAGTCGCAGCTGCGATGGTTGCTGGAAATCAGTTCCATCCTGCAGCACTATGTCGACTTCCCGGCGGTCGATATTCCCGATGTGCTCGCTGGCGCAAGCTACAAGCAGCTGCGCGACGAAGATATCGAACGTATCGCGCTTGATCTGCGCGGACATTGGAAGATCGGCGAGGGACCATGCACGGATATGGTCGCTTTGCTGGAACGAATCGGGGTTGTCGTCGGCTCGATTGAAATGGGCACCGCCAAGCTTGATGGCGTTTGCACCTGGTCTGCGTCAGAGGGACGGCCGCATATACTCTTGGCGACCGACAAGATGTCATTTCCGCGCCGCCAGATGGATGCGGCCCACGAGCTAGCGCATGCCGTTCTGCACAGGCACGTCTCTCCCGAAGAGCTACGCAAGGATCTCAAGCAGATCGAAGTGCAGGCTTTCCGTCTCGCAAGTGCCTTCTTGTTGCCGTCGACCACTTACCCGCGCGAAGTAAAGCGGCCGTCGCTCGCCGTGTTGGAGACCTTGAAGGAGCGATGGCGCGTTTCCATCAAGGCGCAGATCAAACGGCTCAAAGATCTCGAACTTATTCCCGAAGGATATGACGTCGATCTGTACAAACTCTATTCCGCCAAAGGCTGGAATCGAGAAGAGCCACTTGATGGTGCCTGGCCACTTACAGAGCCTCGCATTCTCGCAAATGCTTTGAATCTCATTGCGGATGCGGGCGTTCGGACGAAGTCTGATTTGCTTGCGGTCGAATTCACGATGTCCGCCGGCGACATCGAAAATTTGGCTTCGTTGCCTCCCGGTTGGTTTTCTGCGCCTGCGGCTGAAGTTGTTCAACTCAAAGCGCCAGCTGACCGTGAAGCGCCCTTCGAGCGAGGGCAAGGCATCGTCGTCCCCTTTGCACGGAAGTAGATCTCAGCCGATCAGTGAGTACACAGTCTCGCTAGCCCCATGTCGCGCTTCCATGCGCAACACTGCATTTGTACCCCGTCGCTAACACCTTCGAGCTGTTCCGAAGCGAAATAGTGGGCAGCTGCAAATCAATCATCGTCGTTTGCCCAGCCTTGGTCGCTCGTCTCGTGCCTCATCATCGGGCAGGACTAGATCGACATGACTAACGCCCAACGTGCTGGCGAGTTCGAATAGAGTGACGACAGTTGGATTGCGACGCCCACGCTCTAGGTCACTAATATACTGCTGGGTGAATCCGGACACTTCGGCGAATTTCTCCTGCGTGAAGCGCTTCTGCTTCCGCAGTCTAGCGAAATTCCGACCGACCAACTTGCGCATGTCCATTGGCGCAAATTGCGGCTTTACATACTATGAGGTTTATCTCCTATAGTATGTATTTCGATCTTGCCTGCTGGTCGACTAGTTCACAATGAGGCTAAAATTAGACGCGCGGACGATGTTGGCCAATCAGGGAGATTAGAATCATTCGCCGTTTGTTGGGATGCTTATGACAAAACCGCAACTAGATCCTGACGTCACGGATGTCGCGCCGAACGAGCCGGTGCTGACGGCTTACGACGAACAGCATGTCGTCACGTACGTTCGCCTTCTGCAGGCCGAAGGTGAGGGAGCGGACTGGCGCGAAGTTGCTCGAGTGGTCTTGCATATGGACCCCGAGCGAGAGCCGGAGCGTGCGCGGAGCGCATATCAGAGCCACCTTGCGCGTGCCAAATGGGTAACAGAGCAAGGGCGGCTCTTACGTAGCACCGGCTCGAAATAGAAGAAAATCGCCGGCTGACGACGTGCAGGCAGAACTATTTTCTTTTGCTAACGGGTGGTCATTCCGGGGCACCACGTGGTGCCAAACTGGGGGCTTCCTACAACCGCTTCGTTCATACCTATTGCGCCGCAATCGTTGTTAGCTGCGTGCAATGGGGCGGAAGCAATGCCTGAATTCGACTGGCGGTCGCCGGAATCCTACAAGACCCTACAAGACGCCGAAGTCACCGACATCGCCTGGGAATGTCTCCGCCGCAACGCGGACTATCGACGCGACTTTGAGGCGATGATCGCCAACAGTCCCGATGGCGAAGTGACACAAGAATTCAGGAGGAGGTGGGGTCTCTGCTTTCGCCCATGACCCGCAGAGGTCCTTCGACGAGCAGACGATCTTTTGGGCGCCGGAGGTTCTAGCCGCGGTCGTTCCGGTGATGGTTGCCTTGACGGCCGATCTCGGGTCGGCGTCTCAGCCATTGCTTGATCTTACAGCTGGCCAGGTGCGACGCGCCGTCGACGGGTGGCATGCTGTGCTGCGCATCGGTTCGGTGGACCACCGTGTCTGGTCCAAAGAGCCCCCGGTGCTCGGCGCGTCATACGCAGCCGAACTGCCGTTTGATGGCGATTTCGACGCGCGTGCGTATGCAGCCCGACGGCTGTGGCGCGCGATGAATGGACACGTGCCGGGTCCGGCATTTCACACGCTATCCAAACAGCGGCGCGAACGTCTGAGCGTCGCGATCCGCGCACTCGATGCGCATAGCGCCGGCGGCAGTTATCGCGTTGTCGCCGAAGCGCTATTCGGTAAAAAGCGCGTCCCCGATCGCGCCTGGAAGACGCATGACCTGCGCAATCGAACAATCCGCTTGGTGCAAGGCGGCCTCGCTTTGATGCGCGGTGGTTACCGCAAGCTCCTGCGCCCTGGGCGCAAGGACGAGTAGGGCAGTCCCCAGGGGTGCCGAAAATCGTAGCCCCAACATTCGGCATCCCCCTCCGAGATCTTGCTTCTCCATGATGACCGCACACACGCCGGCCTAGCCAGGCGTGGTGCGCTGTCCTCTTGGAGTTCTCAAATGCCCGATCCGATGGCCGGTCTTCCCCCGCGATTCCTGCGTACACCTGAGGCCGCCCGCTATCTTGGCCTGTCCGGCCGCACGCTGGAGAAGCACCGCACGTACGGTACTGGACCGACGTATCGGAAGATTGGCGGACGTGTTGTCTACGCCGTCGATGACCTGAAAGCGTGGGCCGACCGGGGCGCCAAAACGTCGACGTCCGATCCCGGCAAGGGAACGGTGCTGCCGGCCAAGAAGCATCCGGCCCTGCGTCCCTATGCAGGCCAGGAACGTCGCTGATTGCCGCGCGAGAGCAGTGACAATGCGGCGCAAACACCATTCCGAGCTCGACCAGCTCGAGCTCTTTCGGGCGCTGCCCGGCGATCTCGCGCCCCGCGATGCGCAGGATCTGATGGCATATCCGTTCTTCTCGCTAGCAAAAACAAAGCGGATCGTGCCGATCGATTTCCGTGCGGGTGCGATCGCAATTCGGGTCGAAGCCGTGCCGGAACACGGCATGGCGACCATCTGGGACGCGGACGTTCTGATCTGGGCCGCGTCCCAGATCGTGGAAGCGCGTGACGCCGGCCTGAAGACGTCCCGCCTGATGGCTGCAACGCCATACGAGATTCTAACGTTCGTCGGCCGCGGCACCAGCGCACGCGACTATGACAGGCTGAAGGCTGGTCTCGACAGACTTCAGTCGACGACCGTGCTGACGTCGATCCGCCAGCCGACGGAACGACGACGGCATCGCTTCTCCTGGATCAACGAGTGGAAGGAGACGGCCGATGCAAGCGGCCGCCCATTCGGAATCGAATTGATCCTGCCGGATTGGTTCTATGCCGGCGTCATCGATGACGCGCTCGTGCTGACGATCGACCGGGCCTATTTCGAGCTCACGGGCGGACTTGAGCGGTGGCTCTACCGCCTCGTGCGCAAGCACGGCGGACGCCAGGATGGCGGCTGGAGCTTTGACCTTGTGCACCTCCATGCCAAGTCCGGCATCATCTCGCCGCTCAAGCACTTTGCTTACGACATACGTCAGATCGTCCAGCGCCAGACATTGCCCGGCTATCAGCTCGTGCTCACGCGAGACCGGACCGGCAGCGAGCGACTGAACTTCGCCCCTCAGCCTGTTGATCCCTTAACGGCCCGCTTGCGCCGACGCGGTCTCATTCCAAATTCGGAGGACAATCTGTGAATCAGCTCGTGCTATCGGGGACCGCAACCCTCGTGCTATCGAGGACCCGACCCTCGTGCTATCGAGGACCGGAATCGAGCTTAAGAGCTTGTTTCTTCGTGATTTCCAGCCGCTCTAACTTTACTAACCAGAAATCCTTGGGATTTCTTCTAACGGAGCAGGCCGAAACCAGCGTTGGCGGCGTTCGGCAACGGCAGCCCGATAGGCCGTTCTGCCTTTGCAGGCCATACACACTCTCCACCCTGCCCCAAGCTCACGCCTGCCAGCTCCATCGTCATGGAGCCGCCGCATGAGCGATCTCACGGAAGTGGAAGTGTTGTGGCTCGAGGAGCGCATCGAAAACCGCATTCGGTTCGGTCGTATTGTCAAGGAACGGAAGCTTGATCGCCATCGGCGTGTCCTGTCATTCGCGCCAGGCAGCATCTTTGCCTTCGTCCGATGGACCTCCAATGACTTTGGCACGATCATTTCGCGGATCGACATCTTGCGCGCGGTCGCGCCGGGACAGCGCTGCTCGACTGTCCCGTATGTGACGCCCGGCGGAGAGATTTTGCTGCGTCTGTCCGGCTGGCCGAAGGCCGAACGGGTGTTGCAGATGATCGATGCCATTGAGGCGCTCGGCATCGATCCGGCTGATGTCGCTCCTGATCACTGGCATCACGTTCACAACCGTCTGTCCGTCAATGAAAACCCGCGCTCTTACACGAAAGCGCGCCATCAGGCCTGGCTCCATCGCCAAAGGGTGATGCGATGAATGGCACCCTGAAGATACTCATCGCGACGTTTGGAACTGCTGCTGCACTCGTCACGACGATCGTCCTGGAGCCGCTTCCGTTCTACATTTGGAACGCATCCGCGAGCGTCCCGATCGGTCTCTACCGCCTCCGACCGGCGGTCCAATTCCAAGTCACTGAATTGGTCGCAGTGCAGCCGCCGGATCCGCTCGCAACCTTCCTCGACCTTAACGGCTATTTGCCCATTGGCGTCCCCATGCTGAAGCGCGTGCTCGCCCTTCCGGGGCAAAGTGTTTGTAGAACCGGCCTCACGATTTCGGTCGACGACATCGCAGTGGGCGAGGCGAAGGATCACGACAGACGAGGCCGGCCGCTGCCGAAATGGCAGGGCTGCCGCGTCGTCGGTGACGGCGAGCTGTTTCTGATGAACTGGCAGTCGGACGACTCTCTTGACGGCCGGTATTTTGGAATTCTTCCGGCATCTAGCGTGATCGGCCGTGCGATGCCGGTGTTGACGTGGGAGGAGTGATCGTGCGTATCCGACGCGTTCTGGTCGCCATTCCCTTGTTCGATCGATTGCGGGATCGTTCGTCCGGCTCGATCGATGTTTGCAAGGCTGACGCGAGCCCGACCGCGTGCTTGGGGCGGTTGGACACGCGCGTTTGCGCTGTCGTGCCGCTGATGCTTCTTCTGACCGCGTTCGACGGTGCTGCTTTGGCCCAGAGCGGATCAGCCGCCCTGCCGGGGACCAGTCAGATCGCTTACTCATTTGCCGGCTTCATCAATGAAGCCTCACAACGCTTTGCGATTGCGCCGAACTGGATCCGATCAGTCCAACGCATCGAGAGCGCTGGTGACGTGCACGCCAGATCGCCAAAAGGCGCAACGGGCCTGATGCAAATCATGCCGGCGACTTGGGTGGAACTTCGTGAGCGCTACAATCTCGGAAACGACCCCTACGACCCGCACGACAACATTTTGGCCGGCACGGCTTACTTGCGCGAACTGCTCGATCGGTATGGCTCGCCTGGCGTGTTTGCCGCGTACAATGCGGGACCAGCTCGCTACGAAGAGCATCTCGGTGGCGGTTTTTTGCCAGAGGAGACGCGAGCATACGTCGCAAAACTTGCAAATCTGCTTGCCATCGAACTGCCGCCGAGTTGGACGTCCAGCGGACAGCCATCAGCAGCTGCGACGTTGTTCGTCACGCGATCCGAGCCAATGAAAACGCGCGATCGGTTGCTGGCGCTCATGCCGTCAAGCGGTGTCACGACCGCAATCTCGGCGCCCGATGTTTCGCCCATGGTTCCCCGGCCGATTGGCATGTTCGTCCCTCGATTGGATTCGGGGGTATCGCAATGACCAAGTGTACCGGTTCGCAGGCCATGGCGTGCTTCATCGAGCAGGTGACACGTGCTGAGGGCGTATGGGCGATGCCTTCGGCCCGCGCTCTACTCGTCGCTTCGCTCCTCACCGAGCCACCCTTCGGGTGTCTCGGCCCTTCGGGTAACGATCGCTATCGCAAGGGATCGGAAGCAGTGGGGGCTTCGCGAGTTGGCTGCCAAGTCGCGGCGGACCTTTTTGGAACCGGCGACTGGGAGACCACGACGTATGCGTCCGGGGGCTGCACATGACGTCATGGCTTGACGAGCCTAGCAGCCTCGGTCGTCAATGCGTCGACTCGGCGAGCTCCTACTCTGGGCGGGGCTCTGCCATGGCAGCTTCGGCCTTCGCGATCACTGCTTCGGCGCGCTCTATCGCGGCACGGAATTCCTCGCTCTTCCAAGTATCAACCGAATGGCCGTCGTCGAACGACTCGTCTGTGGCGTCTTGCGCGCGTGAGACCAACTCACGAAGCGCCGCAATGGCCTCGGAGAGCAGCTTGGCATCCGTCCCGTTTCGGGAAGACTGCGTCACCTCTATAACCCCATCACATCGCAATTTTGCAACGTCATGTAATATCGTTACAAAGAACGACAATTGCAACTGCCCGCGGTGTCATGTTCGTCGTTTAGCGAGAGTCTGGCTTTGCTCAGGCGCTGGCGCCGAGTCCCGCGGAGCTCCAATTCCACGGCAGAAGTTCATCCAGGCGGTTGATGGGATGTCCGTCGACCATGCGCTGCAGCACGTCGCGCAGGTATGCGTAAGGCTCGACGTCGTTGAGCTTGCACGTTTCGATGAGCGAACAGAGGATCGCCCATCGTTCCCCACCGCCATCGCTCCCGGCGAAGAGATGGTTCTTGCGGCCGAGAGCCACAGGTCGGATCGCCCGCTCGACGGGGTTCGTGTCGAGTTCGATGCGGCCGTCGTGCAGGAAGCGGGTCAATCCATCCCAGCGCGACAGCGCATACCGGATCGCTTCGGCGAGATTGCTGCGGCCGGGCAGTTGAGGGAGCTGCACCTCGAGCCAAAGGCGAAGGCTGTCAACGATCGGCTTGGCGAGTGTGCGCCGCGTAGCCAGCCGATGCGCCGGCGATTGACCACGCACCTGCGCTTCGACAGCATAGAGGCTGGCGATACGACGCAGGACCTCGTGCGCGATGGGCGTGTCCTCGGCTTGCGCAACCTCGTAGAACTTGCGCCTGGTGTGCGCCCAACAGGCGGCGAGAGTGATGTTCCCGCCGTCGGTCAGCCGCTCGAATCCCGCGTAACCGTCGACGTGCAGAACACCCCTGAAGTGCGACAGATGCGCCGCCGGGCGCTCCGCTTTCCGGTCGGGTGCGAACACATAAACCGCCGCCGGCGGCTCAGGCCCAGCCCAGCTCCGTTGATCGCGGGCGTACACCCACAGTCGTCCGGTTTTGGTGCGCCCGCGGCCCGGATCGAGCACGGGGATTGGAGTATCGTCGGCAAACAGGTGATCCGACGCGAACATGTGCTTGCACAGCCGATCGTGCAGGGCCGCAAACCACCAGCACGCGCCGCCGACCCATCCGGCCAATGTCGAGCGCTCCAGTTCGACGCCATGGCGGGCAAAAATCTGCGCTTGTCGATAGAGCGGTGTGTGGTCGCAGTACTTGCTGACCAGCACCTGCGCAAGCATGGCTGGCGTGGCCAAACCACCGGCGATCGGTCGTTCGGGCGCCGGAGCCTGGGTGATCGTTCCGCAGCTGCGGCAGGCATATTTCGGGCGGCAGACGCGTACCACCCGCAACTGTGCTGGCACCCAGTCCAGCATCTCGCTGACGCTCTCACCGACGGCGTGCAGTGCGCCGCCACAGCACGCGCACCTCTCACTATCGACGTTGAGCACGACTTCCTCGCGGGGCAGATGGTCCGGCAGCGGCTTGCGCTTTGGCTGCCGCTTCTGCGTAGACGCGGACGCCTCCGGCGAGGCTTGATCCGCCTCGACAGCCGACAAATCGATGTCCAAGTCTTCAAGTCCAAGGGCGAGTTGATCGGCGTCGAGACGCTCGGAACGACGCCCAAATTGTGCACGCTGAAGCTGTTTGATGATCGCCTGGAGACGCTGGATCTCGTTGTTCCGATGCGCGATGACCGAGGCAATGTCGCGCACCAGGCGATGCAGAAGCGCAGTATCCGACGGCAGATTGTCGAGGTCGAGCTGCATGACCGATTCTACTCGGACACGCTGATTCGACGAAGCAACTTCGCTATATTCTATGCGGATTTTTGCGATTCAACCCGCGATAGCCGGTCGCCATCGACGCTCGGGTGTGCGCCAATCGATGCCTTCGATCAGCATGGCAAGCTGTGCCGGGGACAGCGTCACCGTGCCGCCGGGATCGCTCATTCTCGGCCAGATGAAGCCGCCCTGGTCGAGCCGCTTGCTGAACAGGCAAAGCCCGTTGCCGTCCCAAAACAGGATCTTCAGCGTGCTTGCTTTCTTACCTCGGAAGGCAAACAGGTGGCCGGAGAACGGATCCTTCTTGAGGTGTTCCTGAACGAGCGCGGCGAGGCCATCCAGGCCCTTGCGCATGTCGGTATACCCCAAAGCCAGATGCACTTTCACGCCGGCTGGCACGATCATCATCGGGCCGTCTCCTGCTCAATGACGTGGCGACGGACTGCATCCGGATCGCTGCCGATCGGTGCGAAGATGCGACGCCCATCGTCCAGCTCGATAACCGTCATGCCGTCGGGCGGCTGCAACAGATCGTGCAGGACAACCGGTGTCGATGACCCGGCGGCTCCTGCGTCGGCCACCGCGACCGGCGCCAACTTGGCGCGCTTGCTCTTGCCGAACCCAAGCTCAGCTCGCCAGCGGAACAACATGCTAGTGACGATGCCGTGCCTTCGTGCAGCCGACGATACGGTCTCCCCACGTCGTTCAGTCTCCAACACGATGGCCAGCTTTTCCTTGTCGGTGAAGCTGCGCCGGCTCTGCTTCTCCGGTGTCGGAGGATCGTCATTCGGTGTCGCTGTCAAGCGGGATTCAGCCGCGCCATCCTTAGCACTAGTCTTAGCACTAGTGCTTAACAGTGGGCGGGCACTCGGATGAAGGTGCGTCCGCCAGTCGATTTCAACCTCATTGGCGTCGATCAAATCGCGCCATCGCCTCAGGCTGTGCTGCGATATGCCATGTGCCCGGGCATAGGCTTGCATGCTCAGACCGCACCACTTCATCGCTTCAACGTGCATCGTCCAGAACGCTTGCACGGCTCTGCAGCGGAGGTCCTTCGACACTGGAGCCCGCTTCTTGCGGAGCCGCTCCCGACGTTCCTCGCGACGCAATTCCGCACGTATTTTCAACGTTTCAGCGTCAATCAGATGGCGCAGCCAGCGATCGAATGTGCCGCCACTGAGACGATGCTGACGACAATATTTGCGCTTGCTGAGACCGCTTCGCCGCCACGCTTCGACGTGTACCGACCAAAAAGAACGGCGCGCTTCGTTCTTGAAATATTCCGTACCCACCGGAGATCCTCCAATGCAGCAAGGAACCCGATATGGAACGACAACGCACTCTCGGAAAGTCGTGCAGGATCCGGACGCTTACACCACGACGGCAGGACGGCGAGATAAAAGGGGCTCGCCGGTCGAACCGCAAGCCATTGGCATGGCTTGGGTTCTGGCGTGCCAGTCGGTCGGGGCGCGTGCCGCGCCTTGCATTTTGACGAATGCAATCAAGGAGGTTTTCGGCACCGTGCGTGCTTTTGATGCCTGGGAGGCCCTGCGGTGAGTGCGGGCGACAGCGATCTGCGTGTTCGGCCCGGGCGTATTCGCAGCACCCGCGCGCCGAAGCAAAAGAGCTTCATCAACCAGGTGCTGCGCGCGGCGAAGAAGGCCGGGCACACGTCGGGGCAGGCTGCGGCTGGCAGACGCTCTGCGGCCTATGGGCGCTCGACGTTTGGCCGCGGGCGGCTCGCCTTTAGCCGCGCCAGATTGTTCAACCCAAAGCGTCGCGTTGTGGTGAAGGCGCGCGTGGTTCGTCACAAAGGGCGAGCCTTCCGTTCAGCACCACTAACCGCCCACCTCTCATACCTAAAGCGCGACGGCGTGACCCGGAGTGCTGAGCAGGCCGAGATGTTCGATGAGCGCCGCGACCGCGCCGATAGCGCGGCTTTCGCGGAACGGTGCAAGGACGACCGTCACCATTTCAGGTTCATCGTCTCGCCCGAGGACGCCGGCGAGATGACAGACCTGAAGGCTTTCGCCCGCGACCTCGCCAGGCAGATGGAGGCCGATCTCGGTACCCCGCTCGACTGGGTGGCCGTTGATCATTGGAATACCGACAACCCACACGTCCATCTTCTCGTTCGGGGCGTGGACGAGGAAGGGGCGGATCTCGTGATCTCCCGCGACTACATCAGCCAGGGCCTGCGCTCACGCGCCGAGGAACTGGTCGGCATCGAACTTGGTCCAAAGCCGGAGCACGAGATCCGCAATTCGCTGGAGAGGGAAGTCACGGCGGAACGATGGACGCGGCTCGATCGGGAGATCCGGCTGGCAGCCGATGAGACCGGCGCTATCGATCTTCGCCCCGAGAATCCCGGCAAGTCTGATCCCGAGATCCGGCGTTTGATGGTCGGTCGCCTTCAACACCTGGAGAAGATGGGGCTTGCCGCATCCGCCGCACCAGGGGAATGGATGGTCGGCCTCGAGGCCGAGCGCAGCTTGCGCGATCTCGGTATGCGCGGCGACATCATCAAGACCATGCACCGCGCCTTTACCAAGCGTGGAGAAGCGCGCGGCATTGCCGACTTCGTCATCGAGGGCGGGCAGCCCACGTCGCAGATTATCGGACGGCTGGTTGACCGGGGACTGCATGACGAACTGACCGGCGAGGCCTATGCCCTGATCGACGGAACAGACGGACGCGCGCACCACGTACGCTTCCGAGGGCTCGAAGCTTTCGACCATGCACCGCCAATCGGCGGCATCGTCGAAATCCGACGCTTCGGTCAGGCAGGCGATCCGCGGCCGACCATGGTGCTGGCGATCCGCTCTGATCTCGATCTTGCCGAGCAGGTCGCCGCGAAGGGCGCGACCTGGCTTGACCACAGGCTGGTCGAACGCAACTCCATGCCGCTCGCCATGGGCGGATTTGGCCGCGAGACCCGCGACGCCATGGAGGCCCGCGCCGAGCATCTGATCGAGGAGGGCCTGGCGCGGCGGCAGGGCCAACGCATCATCTTGCAGCGCGACCTCCTGAACACGTTGCGCCAGCGTGAACTGGACCAGGTGGCCGCAAAAGTCTCGGCCGACACCAGCCTCCCTTACGTGAAGTCTGACTCCGGGGAGCATGTGGCGGGGACATATCGCCAACGTCTAACGCTCGCCTCGGGGCGCTTCGCCATGATCGACAATGGGCTCGGCTTCCAACTCGTGCCCTGGTCGCGCGAACTCGAAAGGAGGCTCGGCCAACACGTCACCGGCGTCGTGAAGGACGGCGGTGGCATCGAATGGGGCTTTGGTCGCAAGCGCGACCTCGGTCTCTAGCAATCTCACCAAACCAGTTGCGAAAGGGCGTTCGGGATGTCCGGAACCAAAATCCTGTGGGGACAAATATTCGTTGTCAGCCTAATCGTTTTGCTCGCCATCTGGGGAGCAACTGAGTGGACGGCTTGGCGGCTCGCCTGGCAACCGGAGCTTGGCCGGCCCTGGTTCGAACTATTGGGCTTCAAGGTCTATTACCCGCCCGTCTTCTTCTGGTGGTGGTTTGTCTACGACGCCTATGCGCCACAGGTCTTTGTCGAGGGGGCCTTCATCGCGGCGTCGGGGACCTTCGTTTCGATCGCGGTGGCGATCGGCATGTCGGTTTGGCGGGCGCGGGAAGCCAAGAATGTTGCGACCTATGGTTCGGCGCGCTGGGCCGGTCTGGAGGAGGTGAGGGCGGCTGGACTTCTCGGTCCGGATGGTGTGGTGCTCGGCAAGCTCGACCGCGACTACCTCCGCCATGATGGGCCGGAGCACGTATTGTGTTTTGCACCCACCCGGTCCGGCAAGGGTGTCGGCCTCGTCGTTCCTTCATTGCTGGCTTGGCCCGGCTCGGCCATCGTTCACGACATCAAGGGCGAGAACTGGCAGCTGACCGCCGGCTTCCGCTCGCGGCATGGACGCGTCCTCTTGTTCGACCCCACCAACCCAAAATCCTCAGCCTACAATCCGCTCCTCGAAATCCGGCGCGGGGAATGGGAGATTCGCGACGTTCAGAACGTGGCCGATGTCCTGGTCGATCCCGAAGGCTCGCTCGACAAGCGGAACCATTGGGAGAAGACCAGTCATTCGCTCCTGGTCGGCGCCATCCTGCATGTCCTCTATGCCGAGGCAGACAAGACCTTGGCTGGCGTGGCCGGCTTCCTGTCCGATCCGAAGCGGCCGATCGAGGTGACGCTGAAGGCGATGATGACGACGCCGCACCTCGGCGAGCACGGCGCCCATCCCGTGGTCGCATCGACCGCGCGCGAACTTCTCAACAAATCCGAGAATGAACGCTCAGGCGTCCTGTCCACCGCGATGTCGTTCCTCGGGCTCTACCGCGATCCCGTCGTGGCCCAGGTGACCTGTCGCTGTGACTGGCGGATTGCCGATCTGATCGCAGATAGTCGCCCGACGACGATTTACCTCGTGGTGCCGCCGTCGGATATTTCTCGGACCAAGCCGCTGATCCGACTGGTGCTCAATCAGATCGGCCGGCGCCTGACCGAGGACTTGCACGCCCGCGACCGCCGGCATCGCGTTCTGATGATGCTCGACGAGTTCCCGGCGCTCGGCCGGCTTGATTTCTTCGAGTCTGCGCTCGCCTTCATGGCGGGATACGGCATCAAGAGTTTCTTGATCGCACAATCGCTCAATCAGATCGAGAAGGCATACGGGCCCAACAACGCCATCCTCGACAACTGCCACGTTCGGGTCAGCTTCGCGACCAACGATGAGCGGACCGCCAAGCGGGTGTCCGATGCGCTGGGTACGGCGACCGAGATGCGGGCGATGAAGAACTATGCCGGTCACAGGTTGAACCCGTGGCTGGGGCACCTGATGGTCTCACGTCAAGAGACGGCGAGGCCGTTGCTGACCCCTGGCGAGGTCATGCAGCTTCCGCCGATGGACGAGATCGTCATGGTGGCAGGCACGCCGCCGATCCGGGCGAAGAAGGTCCGCTACTACGAGGATCGGCGGTTCACCGAGCGGGTTCTGCCGCCACCCGATCCGGCGAGCGCCAGCCGATCACAGCGAACGGACGGATGGTCAGCGCTCGGACCGCTGAAGCCGACGGTAGGTCCAACTGACAAAGCCCCGGAGGCCGAGGAGGACACGGCGAACAGCGGACTCCGTCGTGAGCCCGAACTCCCCGCTCACGTCGCGATCGCCAAGGAGACGACCGAACCGACACCGGCAGAAGAATTTGCTGCCGTTCTCGATGATGACGAGGATGCGGTCCGTCAGTCCCGGCTCATACGCCAACAGATGCGCGGTGTTGCCCGTCAAGTCGCCCTGGACCCGAATGACGGTATGGAGCTCTGAGACGATATGCGCGACCGGATGAACGTCTATTTCCCGCCAGAATTGCTGAAAAAGATCTCGGAACTCGCCGATCGCAAGAAGCTTTCCCGGTCCGCGATCGTGGAAGCTGCGGTTGCTTCGTTTCTGTCACCGGACGGCGCGGACAGGCGGGAGGCAGCGTTTACCCGTCGGCTGGATCGACTGTCGCGTCAGATGCAGAGACTGGAGCGCGACGTTGGTCTGACGGCCGAGACCATGGCCCTCTTCATTCGTTTCTGGCTGACGATCACGCCGCCGCTACCCAACGACGCGCAGGCGGCCGCGCAGGCAAAGGGTCGGGAGCGTTTTGAAGGATTTGTCGAGGCGCTCGGGCGCCGTTTGCAGAAAGGGCAAAGTTTTCTGCGCGAGATTCCAGAAGATATCCGCCGTCAGGAACCGGCCGAAGAAACTTGATTGAACCCTGAAGAAAGACCAATTCGCCGGTCCTTCTTTTTCTACGCCAGCCCACGATCGCATCGATTTAGCCGAACCGACAAAAGCTGGACGGGCTATCGGCTCAAGCGAGCTGAGAGCAAAGGGGCCAGCATGCAAATCTCAACAGCATGGCGTCGAATCGCGCGCGTTTTTCTCCCTTTTGTAGCTGGGTACTATCTCTCTTATCTGTTTCGAACGATCAACGCTCTGATCGCCAGCCATGTCAGCTCGGACACCGGGGTTGGGGATGCCGACCTCGGGTTGCTTACGTCAGTCTATTTTCTTGTTTTCGCGGCGGCTCAGATCCCGATCGGTATTCTATTGGACCGCTTTGGTCCGCGTCGCGTCCAGAGCGTTTTGCTCTTGCTCGCAGCAGTCGGCGCCGGACTGTTCGCGGTATCGAGCGGCTTCCTCTCCCTTTTGATCGCGCGCGCAATGATCGGGCTTGGTGTCGCGGCGTCGCTCACGGCAGGACTGAAGTCCATCATCGTTTGGTTCCCGAGGGAGCGAGTTGCCTTGCTCAATGGCTACATGATCATGTTGGGATCGCTTGGAGCAGTGACCGCCACGGCTCCCGTCGAATACCTGCTCGCCTGGATGGGCTGGCGGCAGCTCTTTGAGATCTTGGCGGCTGCCACCAGTGTTACGGCTATTCTCATCTACGTCGTAGTGCCCGAACGAGGCATTGTGCCATCAACAACGCGCGCCACCCTTGGCTCCGTTTTTGCCGATCGTCGCTTCTGGCGAATGGCCCCATTTTCGGCGACTTGCATCGGATCAGCCTGGTCTCTGCAGGGATTGTGGGCATCGCCGTGGCTGACCGACGTGGAGGGGCTTGATCGCGCAAGTCTCGTAAGACAGCTGTTCATAATGTCGATCGTTTTGAGCTGCGGCGCCTTGTTGTTCGGTATGACCGTCCATTACGTCAAACGAAGGGGCATCGGGGCGGAGACAGTATTAGCGACAGTTGCGGTGCTGTTTGTCGCAGCCGAGCTAGCTTTGATCCTGCGAGTGCCTCTGCCGTCCATCTTGCCCTGGTCCATTGTCGCAATTGCCGGAACGGCAACGGTGGTCAGCTTCGCGGTAATAGCAGATTACTTTCCGCCGGAGCTTGCCGGTCGTGCCAATGGTGCCTTGAATGTATTGCACTTTGGCTGGGCGTTTGTGGCGCAATACGTTACAGGCCTGATCCTTGAGCAATGGACCGCGATCGATGGTCATCGGACGCTCCAGGCTTATCAAGTCGCGTTCGGCCTCAACGTCGCACTGCAGATCGCGGCCTTGGCCTGGTTCGTGCTGCCTTGGCGCCGATCCGTCGCCTCATGGATGAGTTCAATTTCTTTCTTCATGCCTGCTAATATCTCCGACGCTGTGGAGTCAGTTGGCCTGTATGAGAGTTCAATCGTCCTCCTGCCTGCTGATGACGATGCGGAGTGGTAAACAGCAGCTCGCGGTGAGCCAATGCGATTGAGTAGGCGTGAAAATACCAGGTTTCAGTCTTTCTTTTTCTACGCCAGTCTACGATCACTGAACCCGCTTGTTGCGCCAGGTCCGTCGGTGCCTTTTCTAATCGTCCCCACATGAGGACGCTCGTTGGACGTCCTCATTCGGTGGGGGCGAACAGTGGTAATCCATTCCATTCAATCGGAAGCGAGTTCGCGCGGCGCGCGAATGCTGCGCAGCGCGCTTGGCCCGGCGATTGCCGGCTATCTCGAGGACGAAGCGATCATCGAGGTGATGCTCAATCCGGATGGGCGGCTGTGGATCGACCGGTTGTCGAATGGTCTGATCGACACAGGTGAAACTCTGTCGGCTGCGGATGGCGAGCGCATTGTTCGCCTGGTAGCGCATCACGTCGGTGCCGAGGTGCATGCGGGCGCGCCAAGGGTTTCGGCCGAACTCCCTGGAACCGGTGAGCGCTTCGAAGGTCTGTTGCCTCCAGTAGTCGCAGCACCGGCCTTTGCTATCCGCAAGCCTGCCGTCGCCGTGTTTACGCTCCACGACTACGTCGCCAGGGGGATCATGACCTCGGAGCAGGCCAAGGTTCTCAAGGACGCGGTCGCTGGGCGGAAGAACATCCTCGTGGCTGGCGGGACATCGACCGGCAAGACAACATTGACGAATGCGCTCCTGGCCGAAGTGGCAAAGAGCTCAGATCGGGTCGTGCTGATCGAAGATACGCGCGAGCTTCAGTGCAAGGCGCCCAATCTTGTGGCTTTGCGGACCAAAGATGGTGTGGCCACGCTATCGGATCTCGTTCGCTCCTCGCTGCGACTGCGTCCTGACCGTATTCCGGTCGGCGAGGTTCGCGGTGCCGAAGCGCTCGATCTGCTCAAGGCTTGGGGCACAGGCCATCCCGGCGGCATCGGCACCATTCATGCGGGCAGCGCGATTGGCGCGCTGCGGCGGCTCGAGCAACTCATCCAGGAAGCCGTCATCACGGTTCCGCGCGCCTTGATCGCCGAGACCATCAACCTCGTTGCTGTGCTTGCGGGGCGCGGCGCTGACCGTCGCCTCGCTGAACTTGCCCTCGTCACCGGGCTTGGGGCCGCCGGCGACTACAAACTTTCATCAGCAGGAGACTGACATGCGTCCGCAATTTCGTTTTCTTCGAGGTGCATCGTTAGCCGTATTCGCCATGGCGCTTTTGGGAGCGGCGCCGGCATGGGCGGCTGGCTCGAACATGCCGTGGGAGCAGCCACTCAATCAGATCCTGCAATCGGTGGAGGGGCCCGTCGCCAAGATCATCGCGGTTATCATCATCGTAGTGACCGGGCTAACGCTCGCATTCGGGGACTCGTCGGGTGGTTTCCGCAGGCTGATCCAGATCGTGTTCGGTCTATCGATCGCGTTTGCCGCCTCGAGCTTCTTCCTGTCGTTCTTCTCTTTCGGCGGCGGCGTGGTGATCTGATGGATGATCAGGTCACAGGCTTTGTCGTGCCCGTTCACCGCGCGCTCACTGAGCCAATCCTGATTGGCGGCGCGCCGCGGTCGGTTGCGATCGTCAACGGCACGCTCGCGGCAGCTCTGGGGCTCGGACTTCGGCTCTGGATTGCGGGGCTTGTCCTCTGGTTCATCGGCCACATGGCCGCTGTCTGGGCCGCCAAGCGCGATCCCGCCTTTGTCGATGTGGTGCGCCGACATCTGCGCATTCCCGGCCATCTCAACACCTGAGTTCTCGGTCATGATGAATCTCGCCGAATATCGTCATTCGAACGCGCATCTCGCCGACTTTCTGCCTTGGGCAGCCCTTGTCGACGAGGGAATCATCCTGAACAAGGACGGCTCGTTCCAGCGGACGGCAAAGTTCCGGGGGCCTGACCTCGACAGCGCGGTTCCGGCCGAACTTGTCGGCGTCGCCGGTCGCCTGAACAACGCCCTACGCCGTTTGGGATCGGGTTGGGCTGTATTCGTCGAGGCGCAGCGCCATTTTGCTGGAGCCTATCCGCCGAGTTCATTTCCGGATGTCGCGTCAGCGCTGGTCGATGCCGAGCGCAGGGCCCAGTTCGAAGAGGCGGGCGCTCACTATGAGTCCAGCTATTTTCTCACCTTCGTCTATCTACCGCCGGAGGAGGGAGCCGCCAGGGTGGAGCGGCTGCTCTATGAGGGCCGCGACCGGACTGTTGGCGCAAACGTGCGCGAGGTGCTGCGCGGGTTTATCGACCAAACCAACCGTGTGCTGCAGCTCGTCGAAGGGTTCATGCCGGAATGCGCCTGGCTCGATGATCAGGACACGCTGACCTACCTGCACTCGACGATCTCGACCAAGCGTCACCGCGTTCGCGTGCCGGAAATTCCGATGTACATCGATGCGCTCTTGGCCGACCAGCCGTTGACCGGCGGACTAGAGCCCATGTTGGGCTCAGCCAATCTTCGGGTCCTGACGGTTGTCGGCTTTCCGGGCGCCACGACCCCGGGAATCCTGGACGACCTGAATCGTCTGCCGTTCTCATATCGTTGGTCGACCCGGGCGGTAAT
Organism: Bradyrhizobium sp. SBR1B; assembly: GCF_014198205.1. Taxonomy (NCBI): domain Bacteria; kingdom Pseudomonadati; phylum Pseudomonadota; class Alphaproteobacteria; order Hyphomicrobiales; family Nitrobacteraceae; genus Bradyrhizobium; species Bradyrhizobium sp. SBR1B. The sequence continues at coordinate 8,926 of NZ_JACIHC010000017.1, read as the reverse complement.
GCTCGACAAGACCGATGCCACCAAGCTGCTGACCAAAATCCGCCGCCAGTGGTTCGCGAAGCGAAAATCCATCGGCGCCATCCTCAAGGAGGTCATGACCAACGAGGCCTCGACGTTGCTCGATACCGACGCCCACAACAAGGTGCTGGATGCCGACGCGGCGTTGCAAGAACTGGGGTCGGATCAGACCGGACAAGCCTTTGTTACGGCAACCATCACTGTCTGGGACCGCGATCCCAATGCTGCCGATGAAAAGCTAAGGCTGGTTGAGAAGGTCATTCAGGGGCGGGATTTCACCTGCATGATCGAGACTGTGAACGCCGTCGAAGCCTGGCTCGGCAGTCTGCCGGGGCATGTCTATGCGAATGTGCGTCAGCCACCGGTGTCGACCCTCAACCTCGCCCATATGATTCCGATGTCGGCCGTTTGGGCTGGTGAGGCGAGGGACCTCCACTTCAGGGGTCCGCCGCTTCTGTTCGGCAAGACCGAGGGATCAACGCCGTTCCGCTTTTCGCTCCACGTCGGCGACGTTGGTCATACACTTGTAGTGGGACCCACAGGCGCCGGAAAGTCAGTGCTGCTCGCGCTGATGGCACTACAGTTCAGGCGTTATCCGAACTCTCAGGTCTTTGCGTTTGACTTTGGTGGTTCGATCCGTGCGGCCGCGCTCGCCATGGGTGGCGACTGGCACGATTTAGGTGGCGCCTTGTCGGACGCGGACGAAAACGCCGTCGCCCTGCAGCCGCTGGCCTGGATCGACGATCCTTCCGAGCGGGGATGGGCCACCGAGTGGATCGGCGCGATCCTGGCACGGGAAAAGGTCGAGATCACTCCGGAGTTCAAGGATCATCTGTGGTCGGCGCTGACGTCACTCGCTTCGGCGCCGAGGGAGGAGCGCACCCTCACGGGCCTGTCAGTCCTGCTCCAATCGAACTCTCTGAAACGCGCCTTGCAACCATATTGCCTCGGCGGTCCGTCCGGGCGCCTGCTCGATGCTGAATTCGAACGTCTCGGTGAGGCGTCGGTCCAGGCGTTTGAGACCGAAGGCTTGATCGGAACGAGTGCGGCGCCGGCCGTGCTGGCGTATCTCTTTCATCGGATTGGTGATCGTCTCGATGGCCGGCCGACACTCCTGATTGTGGACGAGGGTTGGCTTGCCCTCGATGACGAGGATTTTGCGGGGCAACTCCGGGAATGGCTGAAGACGCTTCGGAAGAAGAACGCGTCCGTGATCTTCGCCACCCAGTCGCTATCTGACATCGATGGCTCCACGATAGCACCAGCGATCATCGAAAGCTGTCCAACTCGTTTGTTGCTGCCGAACGAACGGGCGATCGAACCGCAAATCACTGCCATCTATCGCCGGTTCGGCCTCAATGACCGACAGATCGAGCTACTGAGCCGAGCAACGCCAAAGCGCGACTACTATTGCCAGTCGCGTCGGGGCAACCGGATGTTCGAACTTGGGCTTGGTGACGTCGCGCTCGCCTTTACCGCAGCCTCTTCCAAGACAGATCAAGCCGCGATCGCGCAACTTCTCGCCGAACATGGACCTGATGGCTTCGTGCCAGCCTGGCTGCAGCGCCGTGACGTTGCCTGGGCGCTCGACCTGATCCCCAATCTCGTCAATCTGGAGAAATCACTATGAGGAGTCTTGGCTTATTGGCGGCTGCTAGCACAGTCGCGCTGTTCCTGGGCGCCACGGTGCCCGCGCGAGCGCAGTGGATCGTCTTTGATCCCAACAATTACGTCCAGAATGTCCTGACGGCTGCGCGGGAGCTCCAGCAGATCAACAATCAGATCACCTCGTTGCAGAACGAGGCTCAGATGCTGATCAATCAGGCGAAGAACCTAGCAAGCTTGCCGTATTCGTCGCTACAGCAACTACAATCGTCGATCCAACGGACTCAGCAATTGCTGGCCCAGGCCCAGCGCATCGCCTACGACGTCCAGCAGATCGATCGAGCCTTCTCGACGAGCTACGCGCCAGCGACCAGCGGCCAGTCGAACCAGTTGCTGATCTCGAACGCTCAATCGCGGTGGCAGAATTCCTATGCCGCGACGCAAGACGCGCTTCGCGTCCAAGCCGGCATTGTTGGCAACCTCGACACTAATCGTATCCAAACGTCCGCACTCGTAACGTCAAGCCAGGCTGCTAGCGGCGCGCTGCAGGCAACGCAGGCTGGCAATCAGATCCTTGCGCTGAACGCGCAGCAGCTCGCTGATCTTACCGCTGTCGTGACGGCGCAGGGCAGGGCGCAGAGCCTTGAAGCCGCTCAGCGCGCCTCGGCCCAGGACCAAGGCCGAGAACAGTTCCGGCGGTTCCTGACACTGGGGCAGGGTTATCAATCCTCCAACGTGCAGATGTTCCATTAATGACTGACATAGGGGCATTCAAGGCGCTGTCGCTGCTGACGACAATCGGCCTAGTGGCCGTCGCGGCCTGCACGATTCAGCTGCGTGGCCGAGACGAATCTGGGTCGGCGCCGAAGGCGGAGCAGAGGACCGATGCAGCCGACGCCGACCTCGTACACTGCCGCGGCGTCACTCCGGAGCAGACGGCAGGCTATCGTCACTGCCAGCAGATTTGGGCCGAAAACCGGCGCCGCTTCCTTGGCAAGATAGGTAGTGCCGCAGCTCCTGGCCACGACGATTCCGCCGCTGGCTTTGCTCTCGCTCCAAAGGACCAGAGCCGGATTCCACAGAGAAATCCGAACTCGGCGACACCTGAGGCGAGCAAGCCATGACTGGTATGGGGGTCATTGACCAATTCCTGGAAACGTTCACGCGTTATATCGACAACGGCTTCGGGCTGCTCGGTAGCGACGTTGGCTATCTCGCAGCGACCCTTGCCGCGATCGACATCACGCTTGCCGCGTTGTTCTGGAGTTGGGGGCCGGACGAGGACATCATCGCGCGCCTCGTCAAGAAGACGCTCTTCGTGGGGGTCTTCGCCTACCTCATCGGTAACTGGAACAACCTGGCGCGCATCGTCTTCGAGAGTTTTGCTGGTCTTGGGCTGAAAGCATCGGGCGCAAGCCTATCCGCGTCTGATTTCCTGAGACCTGGAAAGATCGCTCAAGTCGGACTCGACGCCGGCCGACCGTTGCTCGACTCGATCTCCAACCTGATGGGCTACATCAGTTTCTTCGAGAATTTCGTCCAGATCGTCGTCCTCCTGTTCGCCTGGGTCGTGGTGCTGCTCGCCTTTTTCATTCTAGCGATCCAGCTCTTTGTCACCCTGATCGAGTTCAAGCTCACGACGTTAGCCGGCTTCGTGCTCATTCCTTTTGGCTTGTTTGGCAAGACCGCCTTCGCAGCAGAGCGGGTCCTAGGCAATGTCATATCTTCCGGGATCAAGGTTTTGGTCCTGGCCGTCATCGTCGGCATTGGATCGACCCTGTTCTCGCAATTTACCGCCGGCTTTGGTGGCAATCAGCCAACCATTGAAGACGCGATGACGCTGGTGCTGGCGGCGCTCTCCTTGCTCGGCCTCGGTATCTTCGGTCCGGGTATCGCAAACGGCCTGGTGTCGGGCGGACCGCAACTCGGCGCCGGTGCCGCGATTGGAACAGGCCTTGCTGCCGGCGGGATTGTTGCGGCAGGCGCAGGCCTCGCCGCCGGCGGCGCCGGTCTCGCTGGTGGTGCGATAGCAGGCGCCGCGCGCGGTGGGGGGGCCGTCTTGAGCGGTGCGTCCGCTGCCTATCGAAGTGGAGGCGTGGCTGGCGTTGCGGAGGCTGGTGCGTCCGCCGCGATGAGCCCGTTGCGTCGTGCAGCGGCTGCGCTCGGCGGAGATGGGGAAGCCGGTGCGCAGACCGCGAGCGCTTCGGCCGAAGGGCAGCCCGATTGGGCGCGACGGATGAAGCGCGCCGAGACTATTCGGCATGGTGCCTCGGCCGCTAGCCAGGCCGTTCGCTCGGGCGATCATAGTGGCAGTGGCTCCTCCGTCGATTTGTCTGAAGAGCGCTGACACGCGGCCATCGCGCTTACGCCACCCGCTGTTCGGCAGCGCCTCAAACCCAGACACCGCACCAATTGAAGCCGTTCACTTATCTAAGGGGCAACCAGAAATGTTCAAGCGACCATCTGTTCACTATGGGCGTATGCCCGAGCCGGTTACGCCGTATCAGAAAGCAGCGCAGGTTTGGGACGAACGCATTGGATCGGCCCGCGTCCAAGCCAAAAATTGGCGCCTGATGGCCTTTGGCTGCCTCATGCTGTCAGCCGGTCTCGCTGGAGACCTTATCTGGCAATCGAGCCAGGGATCGATCACGCCGTGGGTGGTCGAGGTCGATCAACTCGGCAAGGCCCAAAGGGTCGCGCCGGCCAACATCGACTATCAACCAACTGATGCGCAGATCGCCTACCATCTGGCGCGCTTTATAGAGGATGTCAGAGGTCTGCCGGCGGACGGCATCGTTCTGCGACAAAACTGGCTCAGGGCCTATGATTTTACGACCGATCGCGGCGCCGCTGCGCTCAACGATTACGCGCGCAACAATGACCCCTTTGCCAAGCTGGGCAAGGCGCAAATCTCCGTCGACGTCTCGAGCGTCATTCGCGCGTCGTCGGAGAGCTTTCGCGTCGCGTGGACTCAGCGCACTTACGACAACGGTTCGTTGAGCTCGACTGAGCGTTGGACTGCAATTCTCTCGATCGTCATCGAGACGCCCCGCGACGCCGAACGCCTGCGCAAGAACCCCCTTGGAGTTTACGTTCGCGCCATCAACTGGTCAAAGGAGTTGAGTCAGTGACCAAGACGCCGTCTGACGTTCATTCGAAGCATGCCGTCCCGTGGAGCTGGATCAGTCCGACTCAGCCCGAATTCTTGATCGCGAGGCGAGCACTTTTATTTGCTATCCTGCTTGGTTCCTCGGCGATCGGTGGGTGCGCGACCTACATTCCGCCGGAGATCAGCTATGACGCTGAAGTGCCTCCGTTACTGGCGACGCCGGTGGCTCTCGACGATAGACCGCGACCGCTTCACGTTCCACCCATCTGGAAGCCGGCGTTCGGAGGCAAGTCGGGAGGGAAGGAAGACGCTGAACCCGTGAGCCGGGTTGAGACCGCAAACACCGCAGCCCGGGTCGAACCGCGTAAGCGGGGGTATTTCAACGCGGCGCAGATCTATGCTTACAGTCCGGGGGCGCTCTATCAGGTCTACGCGGCACCGGGGCAGATCACGGATATCGCGCTCGAGGAAGGAGAACAGCTGACTGGATCGGGGCCGATCGCGGCCGGAGATACCGTACGCTGGGTCGTCGGCGATACCGAGAGCGGGAGCGGCGACACACGGCGTGTCCATATCCTCGTCAAGCCGACCAGAGCTTCGATCGAGACCAACTTGGTGCTCAATACTGACCGGCGCACCTACCTGATCGAGCTCCGCTCTCGCGAACGGCCATACATGCCGTCTGTTGCCTGGTACTATCCGGAAACTGCACGGGAACGATCGCGTTCAGTGGCTCTAAAGCCTGTTCTACCCGACCCGGCGCAGCGCATCTCCCGCTATGCCATCGAGGGGGATAGTCCTCCATGGCGGCCACTCGCCGCATATGACGATGGCCGCAAGGTCTATGTCGAATTTCCGCAGGGCATCGTGCAAGGCGAGATGCCTCCTCTTTTCGTCATCGGTCCTGATGGCAAGACCGAACTCGTCAACTATCGCGCCTATGGCAACGTGTTGATCGTCGATCGGCTGTTTGCAGCCGCCGAACTCCGGCTCGGCGGTGAGCACCAGCAGAAAGTCAGGATTGTCCGGACCGACGGAAGGCCGTCGTCGTGAATACGCTGAACCAGAACGATCAGGTCCAAGCTCCATTGCAAACGCAAGGGGAGCAATCCGGGAGCTTCCGCCTGAGAGCAGAGCATCCGCGCGTAACGCGGCTGTCGCGGAAAGTGTTGGCCGGCGGGACCGCGGTTACTCTGCTTTTCATCGGCGGCGCGGTGCTGTGGTCCCTCCAGAGCAATCGCTCCCGCAACCAAGTGGTCGATGAGCTTTACAGTACCGACCATCACAATGTCGCCGACGGCGTTACGACGCTGCCGAAGGACTATGCTGGCATTCCGCGCCAGCCAATCCCGCAACTGGGGCCGCCGCTTCCCGGGGACCTCGGTCGCCCGATCCTTGCGGCTCAAGGCCGGCCGACGATCGGCGGTGATCCGGAGCAGCAGCGCCGGGATCAAGAGACCGAGGCAGCCCGAATCAGTCATCTCTTCGCTTCGACCAATGGGCGCGAAGTGCGCCCACCCTCCGCTGTGGCGGTTGCAAGCGATCGCGTCGTGCCGGCGAGCGCAACTAGCACCGGCGACGATGGATCTGCGCAGAACGGTCAAGACCGGAAACTTGCGTTCGTTAATGCTTCTGTAGATCGTCGCACGGTAAGCCCTGACCGCACCACGAGGCCGGCTTCACCATACATCGTGCAAGCCGGGACAGTGATTCCGGGAGCTCTGATCACGGGGATTCGGTCCGACCTGCCAGGTCAAATTACCGCGCAGGTGACCGAGAACGTCTACGACACGCCGACTGGCCGCTTTCTGCTTGTGCCTCAGGGAGCGCGTCTGATCGGGATCTACGATAGTCAGGTAAGTTTCGGCCAGTCCCGTGTCCTGCTCGTGTGGACGCGGCTGATCATGCCGAATGGACGCTCTATCGTTCTCGAGCGGCAGCCGGGCGCGGACACTGCTGGTTATGCGGGCCTTGAAGACCAAGTCGACAATCACTGGGGCGAGCTATTCAAGGCTGCGGCGCTATCGACGTTTCTAGCAGTCGGGACCGAGCTTGGGGCTGGCTCGGACAACAATAGCAACGACAGCGCGATCATCCAGGCATTGCGGCACGGCGCTTCGGACTCCCTGCGCCAGAACGGACAACAGGTAATTCGGCGCAGTCTCAACATCCAGCCCACGCTGACAGTCCGACCTGGTTTCCCGGTACGTGTCCTTGCCAATCGTGACCTGATACTTCCCCCGTATAGACGGTAACAACATGCCTAAGCTTAAACTAGGAAAACTTCCGGACGACAAGCCGATCAAAGTGAATGTGGAGCTGCCCGCGGCGGTGCATCGTGATCTCATTGTATATGCAGAAGCGCTTAACCGCCAGGGTGGTCAACCGATCGATCCGACTAAACTCATCGCCCCCATGTTGGCGCGCTTTATGGCCACTGATCGAGGATTTTCCAAAATGAAACGTGAAGGCCACCTACCGACCGCCGACGAAGGATAGTGATGCTCGAGGTTTGGTTTAAGCCGTTGTCGACGCACATAGTCGCCAGTAGGCCAAGCATTGCCGAGTTGGCGTTAAGAGATAGGGTCTGCATTTGCCCGAAACAACTCCGACTACCAATTTGTCCGCGTCTTAAGCCGGGAGAGTGGTGGGCGTCGGCGTGCTATTCGGTCACCTTCATGCGCGTTACACTGCTCCGACCGTCGACGCTGATGGGGACGTCACCCTCGATCGTGGTCCTATGTACGACGCGATGTTGGTCGCCGTAATCGTTGACCGCGTAATGCTGTGTTGCGCGGTTATCCCAAATCGCAATATCTCCCTGTAACCAATTCCATCGCACAGTGTTTTCAGGCGCGGCGATATGGGATTGGAGCAGGTCGAACAGCTTTTGTCCGTCGTGTTTGCGGATCCCAACAAAGTGCTTAACCAAGGCGCCAAGCACTAGCGTCCGCTCGCCTGTTTCGGGATGGACGCGTACAACTGGATGCTCGGTCTCAAAAACTGTCCTGGTGAACACCTCGTCAAAGTGTTTCTTGTCGATCTCGCGAACGCGCGCGATCCCGGCGTAATCGAAAACATTGCTGTGAACGGCCCAAAGATTTTCGGCAAGCCGTTGCAGCGGGGGCGGCAAGCCGTGATAGGCGGCAGCTGTATTCGACCACACGGTGTCGCCTCCGAAAGCCGGCATAATAACGGCCCGCAGGACCAAGATCTTGGGATAGGCATCGGCGAAGGTCCCATCCGCATGCCAAACGTCGGCGCGGCCGCCGCCGCGAGTTGAGTTCAATTCGAGGATCGAAGCCGTTCCTTTTGTAGCGCCGAGCATCGGATGTGGCACGAGCTTTCCGAGACGAGCTGAAAAGCGTTCCTGCTCGGCGTCATCGAGATGTCCTTGGTTGCGGAAGAAGATCACCTTGTGCTCTAGCAATAAGCGTTTGATCTCGGCAATCGCGTAATCCGGTAGATCGCCTGATAGCTTGATATTTCTGACTTCGGCGCCGATGCGCGCCGCACTTTTCACAACATCGTTGCCCGAAATGACGTCGCAGATGCTCATCTTGCTTTTCCAAGCCCTGGCAGGTCTCCCTCGCCCCTCGGGAGCTGATTAATGTCAGCAAGCATTGTGCCATTTAAAGACAAACATGTACTCGACAATGGCAGTGAACGATTTGGGGTTTGGCGCGAGTCCTCGAACCAAGCTAGTGGTTGGGCCGAGCAACGAAGGAACTGGATCACCGATGTTGACCTGTCGGAGCGCAAGGCGTGAACTGAATGAATTTTCTATGGCGTCGACGCTTGCTATGCGCGTGCACTGGTCCTGACACGAGATTCCGCCATTGTCAGAATACCGACAACTGATACAGCGCGGCGGTAATCCCGAGCCGACGGTCCCTTCGTAAATTTCGCGATGTAGTTGATTGCCCGACCTTTTGGAATCCTTGAGAGTTGAGCGACCATGTGGCGGGTTATGCACATTACCTCTTAGTCCTGAACTAAGATGACAGCAGCGGCTTCTTGGTGCCGCGCCAGTTACTCGATGCTAGTCTGGCATCAATGAGACCCAGTCCCGGGCCGGGTTTGGCTCGGCGTGACCCTCTAGGGTCTGTACCTAATTAGCGGGTTCTGATTCCCTCGCACCGAGTTGATTCGGCACGGGGGACTTCGATGCGCAAAGGACTGTTCTGGCTGAAC
>NZ_JACIHC010000016.1:0-185979 GCF_014198205.1 Bradyrhizobium sp. SBR1B | reverse complement strand
TCCATCGGCCCATGGCCGGGACCGACAAACAGACTGAGGATAAGGAAGCCAAGCCGTCACGGTTGGACGAAGCGAAGGGCGTGATCGAGAGGTACCTCAATGACCTGCGCGAGATCATCAGGAAACTACGCCAGAAGATGAATTAAGGCCGCTTGAGTCGGCGGCGTCGGCTATCGGCCGCAAACGGACGTAGGGCTGCGCTTGCCACGACCGCCGCTTATGACCCAAAGCTGACTTCGACAATGCGTCATCAGCCGCGTTTGGGAATGAGTCTCAAAAGGACCCAGCCAATGAAGCAAGTTCCTGCAAGTGAGCCGATTAGCACCAAGCCGAACACCCCTGGTTCAGCCTGATAACTCACCCAATGTAGTGGGGTAGACTTATCTCCGTAAAATACTCTACATGTAAAGACGGCGGACAAGACCTCAGCAAGAACAAGCAGCCACAACGCAGCAAGCAGACTCCACGCCGCAACCGATTTGGCCTTCCGCATCATTGCATTAGTTCTGCGCGGGATTCTGACTTTCTGACCTGTCATGGCGCCATCTCAGCTGACAGCGCCTCGTAGCGCCGTGAGAATGAATGAAGACAAATTGTGTAAACGACGTTGGCGGACGAACGACAGTTCTTTCTATCGCTTTAAGGTCGAGGAAATCATTTGACGCTAGTGGATCGCGGCAACCTTAGAGGTGGAGGCGGTTGCGCCAGGAAACCCGTCGAATGTACTTGCTCACCGCCTGTCTGATAGTGTTGGCCTTGACTGCCTTGGTGGCGTCTCGCCGGGCCAGGCGTCTGCCACGGACCCGTCAAGGACGGTTCGCAGCGATCTGGCCTGTTCTTTGCTCGGGAATTTGTGCGCTGGGACTACTCGCAATTTGGCGTGCTCAAGGTGTTCAGGACGTCGAGCCCTCTTTATTGACCTGCCTCCTCATGCTGGTTGTCGCCTTCAATGCCGGCTGGTTCATCGGCATCATGGGTGAGTGGTCGTGGCAGTGACGATAAAGGTCGATCCATATGGACACCGTCAACGTGATCCTGCTGATCACGACCTTCGTTCTCGGATTCGTCGCGACCGTCCTATGGGGGCCGGACTTCGAATGGATTGGGCACGACGTTGAGGCCGCTTACATCTTCAAGATGGTCACCATCGGGCTGGTAGTGTTCTTCTTGATCGCGATCACTTTCGGCCTCATCTGAGACCTGACAAGACCCGCACAGGGCGAAGCGAGCGCATGCAAACTTCTGCTTTTGGCCCGTGGCTGACCTACAACGAACTCCGTCGATCTGTCGCTAACGATCCGAAGCCGACATTCGCGAACCGATGGAACTATTGGATTGGAAGTTCATTAATCATTAAGGATGCTCCAGTCGGGAGGCGGAGTTATGGGTATCGAGCGTATGTACCCACCTAAATACTGGCAGATGCGAGCCGAGGAGTTTCGCGCTAAGGCGGACAATACCGAGTATAGACAAACCAAGGACGCGCTCAGCAAGGTCGCTGACAACTATGACGAACTAGCTCAACGCGCCGGACGCATCCGTACAGTTCAAGACGCAGCAGAGTAGCTGCCCGCGAGCAGTGGGACGAGTAAGGCGTAGAGTTATGGATCGCGCCATGCTAGAGCGGCACTTGGGCATAGCCGAGCGGCACGCCGCGCAAGGCAGAGAGCATCTTGATCGGCAGGAACAGCTCATTGCCGAACTAGATCGCAATGGCCACGATACGGCGGAAGCCATAAGAGTACTCACCACACTGCGCCAAACGCAGACACTTCATGAACAAGACGTGGAGCGCCTGCTAAACGAACTTGAAAATTAGGCCGCCCCTCAGTTGGTGGCTTTTTTCGTTCAGCCAACGCTGACTTCCGCTTGTGGCCGATTTTGTTGCAAAGGTCGGCTGTAACCGACGATGCCGTTCGGCCATTTCACCTGGGCGTCGGGACCGAACCTGAGCGGGAGGCGCTCGCGCAACCAGCGATGCGAGCCGCCGCAAGTTCTGGGCGATGGCAGCAAGAACAAACTCGTCCTGGGCGCCTCGTGGACCGCGGAGTCGGAGCCGGCCGAGCTTGAGGATGCGCTTGAGGTACGCAAACCGCATCTCGATTTTCTTTCGCTCACGTCGCGACTGCTCAAAGCCCTCGGTGCCAGCGAAGGAGGGTGCAACGTCTCGGGCGTGTTCATGGACGTCGCGTGGGATCTTGCGTGCGGGCTCTTTGGGCAGCAATGCGGTTTGAGCGGGCATACATCGCAGTCGATCTTGCTGGCGCGATAAGCGTCTTGCCCTAGTGCACGGTGCTGCATGTTCTCGCCTATAACCTCACACGGGTGATGAACATCGTCGGCAAACCAAGCCTGATTGCAGCCATGCGCGCCGCCTGAAGGCCGGAAAGCGCGTCCAAAACCGCAATACCCCGCCGCGATACTCCGTTTGGCCCAGACATTGACTATCGGAGCGACGACATCGGCCGACTGCAATGATTGGCGGCAACGGCCGCTCCCGACCTGTGCGTTTGCACACAACCAAGACCCAAACCGGACACCAACCCCTTAGGCTGCCCGTCGTTTAGGAGCGGCCCGCTCACGAGATGATCGGTGCTGCGCAGCAGCCCTATGGCCTCGCGCATCAGTTCGCGCGAATGACTCAGCATCTGCTGATCGACGGCTTAATCGGGCTTATAGATCATCGAGGTCACGCTCCTTCGGAAGCCCGCAGAAGCGACGCGCTCAACCTCAGAATCGTCTATTTCCCAAAAGGGTCGCTACATTTTGGGCCATGGCCACGATATCGATCGGCTTCTCCCAGAGCGGCACGTCGTGGAATTCCGCCTCGATGCTGATCTTGTCGTAGCCGGTGGTAAACACGAAGGGCACTTGGCGCGCCCTGAGCTCCCGGGCGATCGGAAAGATCGGCGCAGCGCGGATGTTCACGTCGAGCACTGCAGCATCCAGGACGCCGCCGCTATGCAGCATCGCGACCGCATCCTCGATGTGGCCGACGGGACCTGCGATCTCTGCGCCGAGCTGCCGCAGCGCGTTGCCAATGTCGTCGGCGAGAAAATACTCGTCTTCGACCACGAGAATGCGGCGGCCCGCGAGCGGCGCAGATTGACGCAACGATGGGGCCGAAGCTGAAACGGACATGATCCCCTCCGCAGAGCCCTCCACCTTGGAACATAAGTCGGGGGGCCGCCTTGGTGCAAACGATGCAATCGGAGGTGAGTTCCATGGGCAACCGCGACATCATCGTGATCGGGGGCTCAGCCGGGGCCACCCAGCCTTTGAAGCAGATCCTGAGCCGGCTGCCGGCGGACCTGCCGGCGGCCATCTTCATCGTCCTGCACATTCCGGCGCAAGGGATCGGGATCCTGTCCACGGTCGCCAGCAGTGCTGGCCCGCTCCCGGTCCGGCAGGCCGAAAATGGCATGAAGATCGAGCCGGGCCGGATCTATCTTGCCGCGCCTGACCATCATCTGCTGCTGGCGGAAGATCGCGTCATGCTTGGGCGTGGTCCGCGCGAAAACATGGTCCGGCCGGCCATCGACGCGCTGTTCCGCTCGGCGGCCCTCCATCACGGCCCGCGGGTCATCGGCGTGCTCCTGAGCGGCCTATTGTCGGACGGCGCAGCCGGCCTCAACGCCATCAAGCGCTGCGGCGGGATGACAGTGGTGCAGGACCCGTCGGACGCCATCTCCGACGAGATGCCGTTGCGGGCCATGGAGGCCACCACGGTCGATCTCTGCGTCCCCGGCGCCGGTATGGGCGACGTGCTGTCCGAATTGGCCCGCGAACAGGCGGGCGCGGTGCTGCCGATCCCACCTGAGATCAGACTTGAGGTCCAGATTGCCGCCGGCGAGCGGATCGGCAGTGACAATCTGGTCGCAATGGCTGACCCGGTCGCGCTGACCTGCCCGGCGTGCGGGGGGGTGCTGTCCGAGGTCACGGAGGCCCGGCCGATGCGCTTCCGCTGCCAGGTGGGGCACGCCTATACCGCCGATGCCCTCGCCAAGGAGCAGGAAGGGCGGGTCGACGAGGCGCTGCGCGTCGCGCTGCGCATCATCGAGGAGCGGGCGGAGCTGGTGCATCGCATGGCCTCCGACGGCCGCCGCAGCGGCCGGGCTGCCGTCGCCGAAATGTATGAGGCGCGGGCGGCCGAATACCGCGAATATGCCGACATGATCCGGCGCGTCGTGCTAAAGTCGCTCGATCCCCCTGCGCGCAAGCGCGAGGTATGAAGATTCCGCCATGACCATGTCGCTCGCCGAATGCACCAGGCAGCTCGACGCCGAGCAGCGTCTTCTCATCAAGGCAAACGCCGACATCGAAGATGGCCGGCAGCGTGTGTACGATCAGCAAGCGCGGGTGCGCGAGCTGCAGGCTGATGGACACGACATTCGCCAGGCCGAGCGTCTGGTCGAGCTGCTCAAGCAGACGCTGACGGAGTGGGAACGTCATCGGACCCTGATCGAGGCGCGGGTCCTTCATCTTCGCCACGAGGCCGACCAAGCGTCGCGGGACGCTTGAGCGCTGGCCGCCTGAACTCCGCGCCGAGCTCGTACATGTAATCGAGCTGCTGCGCGACGCTGCGGCGCCAGTATTCGTTCTCGTTCATCAGTTGGCGGGCGGTCGCGAGGGCGCCCTCGGCCCGCCGGATCAAGGCCGCCAGCTCTCCCGATAGCTCTCCGGTCGGTTCCTGCGGCATCTCCGGCCTATGGCGCTTTCGGCTCTCGCTGACAACGCACCCGTTCGGCCGAAAGAGGCTAGGCACATTTTTGCCTTTGATCTGTTGGGATAATATGGATTCCTGCTATTTGCACAGGCCGGGCGCCCGTCGCTCCCGGTCACGTAACGAAAGCTGCCAGAGTCATGCATGAAGTCGGCGACCAGCCGGTTGATGGAGAGCGCAAGTTCAAGTCTCCGCTGGTGATTGGCGTAGGCGCCTCGCCCGCTGCGATGGACAGCATCGCGCGCTTCTTCGCGAAGCTGAACGTCGCGGACGACCAGGCTGTCGTGCTGGCGCTGCAGCATCACGAAGCCTTCGATGGGCCGCGGCTGCGCGAAATGGTCCAGGGATCCAACGGAAGCAAAGTCGCCGACATCCGCGACGGCCAGACGATCGAGGGCGGCACGGTCTATCTGTGCCAGCGGGCGATGATCACCACCATCCAGGGCGACCGGTTCGCGATCCGCAAGGCCGAGCAGGCGCCGGGCGAGCGGGCCACCATCGACAGCTTCCTGGTGTCGCTGGCGGAGGAGCGTGCCGAGCAATCGATCGGCGTGATCCTCGCCGGCACCGGCGGCGACGGCACGCTCGGCGTTGCCACGCTCAAGGACCATGGCGGTCTTGCGATCGCCGAAAAGCTCGCGAGCGAGGAGGCTGATCCTCTGCTCGACAGCAACATGCCCTCAGCCATCGCCGACTACATCCTGCCGCCGGAAGAGATTCCGGAGCACATCCACGTCTATGCAAGGCACCTGCGCCGCTTGGAGGAGAAGCAGGGGTTTGACGAGGTGCTGGCCGCGGCCGCGACCTCGTTGTCGCGCATTGCCGACATCCTGCGCAACAAGTCCGGCAACGACTTCCACGGCTATAAGCAGAACACCTTCCTGCGCCGCGTGCAGCGGCGCATGCAGGTGGTGCAGATCGACGACATCGCGGCCTATGTCGATTTCCTCAGGAAGGATAAGGACGAAGTCCAGCACCTCTTCAACGACCTCCTGATCGGCGTCACCGAGTTCTTCCGCGATAAGCGCGAGTTCGAGGTGCTGGAGACCCAGGTTATTCCGCAGATCTTCGACGGCAAGGGCCCGGGCCAGCAGGTCCGCGTCTGGGTGCTCGGCTGCGCCACCGGCGAAGAAGCGTATTCGATCGGCATTCTCCTGCGCGAGCACATGGCGCGGATGGATTCTGCGCCGCAGGTGCAGATCTTCGCAACCGACATCGACGGACGGGCGCTTGCGACCGCGCGTGTCGGCCGCTATCGCACCAACATCGAGGCCGACATGACGAGCGAGCGCCTTGCGCGCTGGTTCGTGCGAGAGGGCGATACCTATTGCGTGGTGAAGGAGCTGCGCGAGATGTGCATCTTCTCGCAGCACAACGTAATCAAGGACGCGCCGTTCTCTAAGCTCGACCTCGTCTCCTGCCGCAATCTGCTGATCTATCTTAATGCCGAGCTGCAGAACCGGGTAATCCCGCTGTTCCATTTCGCACTGCTGCCGGGGCGCTATCTGTTCCTCGGCAATTCCGAGAACGTAACGCGGCACCCGAAGTTGTTCGCGCCTGTCGACCGCCGCGCCCGCATCTTCAGGAAGCTGGAAACCGGCACGCGGCTGCCGCCGGAATTCCCCATCACCACGTCGGCCAGCAGGACCCCGGTCGAGCTGCCGCCGGTGCGCTCGTTCGGTCCCGACGTCGGACTGGAGCGCCGCGCCCAGCGCGTCGCGGAGCGTTATGCGCCGGCTTATGTCATCACCGACGACAATTTCCAGATCCTGCATTTTTCGGGGCGCACCGGCCGTTACATCGAGCCGACGGCAGGCACTGCCACGCTGGACCTGCTTCAGCTGGTGCACCGCGATCTCCGCCTGGAGCTACGCACCGCGCTCAGCCGCGCCGCGGAGACCAACGAGGCGGCGCATGCCGAGCAGGTGCAGCTTGGCGTGAACGGTCACCGCGTCCTGGTCGACATCACCGTGGAGCCGATCCAGGAGGGGGCCGGCCGCCATCGCAATTTCGTGGTCCTGTTCAAGGACGGCCCGTTGCGGGTGGTCGACACCAACCAGGGCAACAGCAATACGCTGGTGCGCACCGAGCATGTCGAGCGGCTCGAAAGCGAGCTGCGTGCTACGCGCGAGCGCCTGCAGGCGACCATCGAGGAGCTCGAAAGCACCAATGAGGAGCTGAAATCCTCCAACGAGGAATACCAGTCGCTCAACGAGGAGCTGCAGTCGGCCAATGAGGAACTAGAGACGTCGCGCGAGGAATTGCAGTCGGTCAACGAGGAGCTCACCACCGTCAACGGCGAATTGGCCCATCGTGTCCAGGAGCTGACGCGCGCCACCAGCGACCTCAAGAACTTCCTCGAAAGCACCCAGATCGCCACCGTCTTCCTCGACAACGATCTGCGCGTGATGAAATTCACCCCGGCCATCACCCAGATCTTGCATCTTGTCGAAACCGATACCGGCCGTCCCATTGCTCATATCAAGGCCCGGGTGCCCATCGAAGAACTCTACGAGGACGTCCGTCGGGTACTGCGCACACTCGCGAGTGTCGAGCGCGAGTTGAGCGCGCCCGACAGCGGCACGCGCTATATCGTGCGCATCCTGCCTTACCGCAGCATCGACAATTTCATCGCCGGCGTCGTTATCACCTTTATCGATGTCACCGCGATCACTCGCGCCGAGGAGCGGCAGCGCATGCTGCTGGCCGAATTGCAGCATCGCGTCCGCAACACCCTCGGCGTGGTGCGCTCGATCGCCCGCCGCTCCGCCGAATCCGCCGCCACCGTCGAGGAATACGCCTCCCATCTCGACGGCCGACTCAATGCCTTCGCTCGCACTCAGGCGCTGGTCACGCGCGATCCCGAAGGCGGCGTCGATCTCGAATATCTGGTGGTCGAGGAGTTGCTCGCTTACAACGCGCGGGAAGGCGAGCAGATGCGGGTCTCCGGTCCCAAGGTACGCTTGCAGCCCAAGGCCGCCGAGACGTTCGCGCTCGCGATCCATGAGCTTGCGACCAATGCGGTGAAATACGGAGTCCTCAGTCAATCGACCGGGCGCATCGAGGTTACCTGGCGCCTCGAAGAGAGCCGCGAGCCGGCGGAGCTGGTGTTCGAATGGCGCGAGCGCGGCGGGCCGCAGGTTAAGGCGCCCGCACGCAAGGGCTTTGGGACTGAACTTCTGGAGCGTACGCTGGCATTCGAGTTCAAGGGGCAGACCGCGATCGCGTTCGATCCCTCCGGGCTGCACTGCACGATCGCCATACCCTTGAACAAGCGCACCTTCCACACTCCGGTGGTGGTTGGCTGATGCCATTATCGACGTCCGATCGCAGCCTCATGGAGCCGGTCATTCGCCGGCTCAACATGCTGAAGCCGCTGTCGGCGGAAGCGCGTGCATCGCTCGAATATGCGATGTTCGAAGGCCTCCAGCGCGCCGGAACGGGCGAAGACCTGATCTCCGAAGGCGATCCCGTTGACAGCGTCCGCGTGGTACTGTCGGGATGGCTCTGCCGCTACAAGACGCTTGAGGACGGACGGCGCCAGATCGTCAATTTCATCTTTCCGGGCGAGAGCTGTGATGCGCACGCGTTTCTTCTTCGGGTGATGGACCACTCCATCGCGACGATGACGCCGGTGGTCTTCACCGAGATCAAGCGCCCGCGCTTCGAGAGTCTTGTCGGCGGTAACCCCACGCTGTCGGAAGCGTTCTTATGCGAAACGCTGGTCAACAACGCCATCCAACGTGAATGGGCCATTAATCTCGGTCGCCGGGTTGCGCTGGAGCGCGTGGCGCATCTGTTCTGCGAAATCTTCGAGCGGCTTCGTCCAGTCGGGATAGTTGAGGGCAATTCCTGTGTCATGCCGATCACCCAGATGGATCTTGCCGATGCTACCGGTCTGTCAGTCGTTCATCTCAACCGAATCCTGCAAGAGCTGCGCGCATCAGGCCTGATCGTGCTGCGTGAGCGCGCGCTGACCGTCCCTGACTTCAATGCGCTTAAGAATGCGGCCCTGTTTTCGCCGAGCTACCTCCAGCTCTATCGCCGCGGCTGACGAGCCATCAGCCTCCCCGGGTATCGGTGATCCGGCAGCAGCGCCACCGCTGGCGATACGCGTGGAGGCCAAGCCCAAGTACGTAGTGTCGTCGACGCGAAAGGCCTTCCCGTGGACCAACAGCCACCACATCGCTGCGGCCTCCGCAGGGGCGTGCAGAGGCTCAAGGACGCGACCCCGCCCGGCGTGCTCCTCGGTAGGTCGCGGTCCGCGGTCATTCCATCGGGTTCATGACCGATCCAGACAAACAGACTGACGGAAAGGTAGCCCAGCCGTCGCGCTTGAACGCATCATCGAGGAGTACATCGCAGACCTCTGCGAGATCATCATGAAGCTGCAGCAGAAGTTAAATTGACACTCCCGGAGGGGCGGCGGCTGGACTGCCCCGAGGGGCTGCACCGCCCATTGTCGACAATCTGGTTGGCAATATTTAACGGTTCCTAGGTAGGGGGCCGAACTCTTGGACTGAATGTTCATGCTTTGTGAAGCGCCCGGCGCCCCATATTGCTCCGCAGCGTGAACGCTGTTCTCGACCAAAAATCAATGTACTGGCGTGTCGTCGTTAGCATGTGAAAGTTTCGGCCAGCGTCGAATTGAGCTAGAGTAACTATATGCAGGGCTGGGGCAAGGCGGCGCCCGCACAGCGGTGCCAAGCCACGTTAGTTGAGGGGCCTGCTGTACATCCCGGCTTCACTGCTTCCATCCTCAGCGGCCTAATTCGATTTTAGCAGTGGCCTGTTTCGCCTTTGGAGCGCATAAACGGGGATGCCCGATTCGCACCACCGAACCTGCCACTGTGGAGCGGTCTATAGCCGAACCGAGGCGATGGCCTCAGCTCGGCAGATCGCCAGCTTTGAGTGCTCGGTTTGCGGTGCCACCATGGAATCGTGGAACACCGCTTGGGTGCCCACCTATAGATTGATTGCTGGCCCCGTGCGCCTTCCGCGACCCAGCTAGTTATTGCAACGCTTAGCAATTCCGCGGATTAGCCACGGATGGCAGAGTCGTTCGGCACTTCATTCACTATTGTTGAGGTGACCTCGGACGACGGTCCGCAGCCAACGAAGCAGATGTGGCTCGCGTTAGCCAAGCCTAGTCAGGCATTGACGCTAGTCCTTGCTGCCGTTCCCGAAGGCTGGACTGCGGAAGTTGTGCCAGCGGTCCTCACAGAAAAGCAGCAGAGGATGTTCGAGGAACTCAACCTCGAACCTGGCGACGTTTACAGGATCGCTCCAAAGTAGGCCGCCTCAGTGGCAAGTGTCGTCTGCTGTTGGCCCTGAGCGGATCTTGCCGCGCAGCCCGCGGATTTTCTGCTTTTGGCTCACTGGCGACATTCCGGCCTCAAAGAAGAGTCAGTTTATAGACTCGTACAAGAACCGACATAGAGCGACGCTTGACCGCCATAGCAGGTTGTGATGGAAATACAGCACACGCAATCGAGCGGGGGCTCTGGATATGCGTCGAGGTGGGATTGCGTGCGCGCTGCTGCTCGTAGGGCAGCAAGCAATGGCTCATGATGCTGTAAACGGCGCCAAAGGGCTTCACCCCAGAAAACCGCCACGGCCCTCGACAAGATCAACCTGGGACCCGCTGATTGAGAGTTTAGGACCATCGCAATCTTCGGCGGCATGGAGCTGCTGCTCTGCCTCGTCGCTTCTATGAACTACGCCTGGATCCCGCATCCTCCTTCGAAGGCGGCCCTGCGTCCGCAGGATTAGGAAGCGTTCGCCCGCGCCCGCTCTCGACCTTCACGACGTCGCTCGCGACGTCCGCGTCGTCGCCTAGCGCGCTCCGGCGGCTGCGGAAGCGGTGGTATGGGCGCATCCCTGTTCTCGGCTGGCGCTGTCTCTGTTGGTGGCTCGACGGCGGTGCGCGCCTCCATGAACTCTAGCACTGTCCGTCCCTTGACGGTGATCTTCCAGCCGCCGTTTTCGCGCTCGACGAGACGTTGCGAAAAGATGTCGAGGTCCGGTACGCGCGCAGCCAGCCGCTTTGTTCGATCGGCCCAGTGCCGGCCGCTGGTCGCCAGGATCGCCATGTCGCGCTTGAGATCGGCCATCGCGGCAAATCCATCCGGATAGCTCACCAGGATCTTAAGCACCGTGACCTGGAAATTCACCCCCGCCTCCGGTCAGCGCCACATCGTCGGCGCCTGCGAGAGAGCTTGGCGCCCGATCTGCTTGAGGCGATCCGGAGAGGTGTCCCCTTTGGTCGCGCGGCTTCCAGGATTTTCGAGGCCACGTGGGCACGGGCGCCCGTCTCGCTCCGCGAAACGTTTTCGCAGACCTCATCTAGGACCGCGCGCAAAAGTGCGGTGGTCACGGAATCGAACATGAGAACCCCCACAAGAAAATTTACCATAACGCAGTGGCGGCAGCGTCAAATTTAAGCGTGCAAAAAATCAGTAGAACTCTCACCCCTGCTAGGACTTGGCAATACCGGCGCGAATGGCCGATGAACCAGGGGAACTATGAAGGCGAGAGGTGGTGTGTGTCTCATCGTGGTGCCTTGTCTCCGCCGCGTCAGGTTCCGGTCCACTGGCCTCGTTGCGAGTCTTCATACCTCTGCGCTAACCGCCGTCTCCAATCGATTCGCATCGTCCTCTGCTGGGTCACAGTCACGTCCTTCGCAAAGGCCTTCCGCGGCGCGCTCTCGCGCCCTAGGCATTTAAGTCCGAAGTGTCCTTTTCAGGCGCTGCTCTACGCTCCTGTGCGATCCGGTCGTCCTCGCAGTTTCAATCCTGCTCGCGATCATCATGATGGCCGAGACGAGCCAAGAGCGAATTTCAGCAGCTCACGCATATGCAATGACACGTCCTGCCATCATTCCAGCGGGTTCTTGGCCGCGTCGTATGTCTGCTGGAACCGCAGCAGCGTATTGCGGAGAATCAACCGTCGAAGCCTTTCTCAAACGGGTCGGTAAGGAGTATCCTCGACCACGTGTGAAAGAAGGAAGGCGTCAGCTGTGGTTGAGAGACGATCTGGACCGAGCTATTGCCCCGGACATCGTGCCGGGCGACCTCGCCGAGGATTTGTAACGTTGGAGCGCCCGCTTCCACGCTTTGTGGAGGTGCGTCGACTTGCCCGCGGTTCGGCCGCATTCTACTTCCGGATCCCGACCTATTACCGCAAGCTCGGCTGCGAGATGGCGAATGAGCCGCTTGGGACGAGCTATGAAGCCGCATGCGGCCAAGAGGGAAAAGGCGGACGCGCCGCCACGCTCAATGCCCTTTTTGATGAATGGAACAACCAACGCAGAGGGGAGCCGGGCGAGCAGGGAAAGATCGCCCGCTATGGCACGATCGATTGGCTGTTCCGACAATACAAGACGGAGAAGGCGTATACTGAGAAGGTTTCACTTCGGTCACGCCCCGACTACGAACGGATCATGCAAATGATCTGCGACACGGTCGGCAAAAGTGGACGGCGGATCGGTGAACGGCAGATCGTGGAAGTTACGCCACGAGCCGCTGACAAGATCTATGACAAAATCATCAACGGCCCGAACGGCATCAGGTTGCGGCAGGGAGAAAAGGTGGTCGGGCTCTGCCGCAAGGTATGGCGGATCATGCGTCGGCTGCACCCGGAGTTGTTCGATAAGAAGCACCCGAACCCTTGGGACGATTTCACCCTGAAGAGCCGTACCAAGACCAAGAAGCACGCCGTCACTCGAGAAGAGGTCTATAAATTTGCATGGGGCTGCATCAAAGAAGGGCGGCCTGAACCCGCGGCCGCCGCGGTGAT
The DNA here is from genome assembly GCF_014198205.1 of Bradyrhizobium sp. SBR1B. NCBI lineage: Bacteria > Pseudomonadati > Pseudomonadota > Alphaproteobacteria > Hyphomicrobiales > Nitrobacteraceae > Bradyrhizobium > Bradyrhizobium sp. SBR1B. Next base: position 173,459 of record NZ_JACIHC010000016.1, on the reverse strand, counting down.
CTGCTTTGAATGGCTGCAACGACCAGAGAACGTAGTGGCCGGTTTTTTGACTTGGCCCGACTATCGCAGCAAAAACTGGCCACACGCTGTGCGCATCGAGCACCACAAGAACAAGGCGTTGGTTTGGCATCCGCTCGAAGAGACTCTCGATGGAGAGACCGTCAAGTTTTACGCCGAAGCGGAGGACATTTTGAGCCATCTGCCCAAGCTCGGCGTCCCGATGATCATGCGTCGGATACAAAAGGGTGAACGCAAGGGCGATGCCAAAGTGTGGTCCTACCCTGGCATGGAAAAAGTGGTGCAGCAGATGCGCAAGAAGATCGACGGCGTGTCAAAGCTTTTCACGCTTGATGCCTGTCGACACGGCGGCATGACCGAACTTGAGGAAGCCGAGCTGACGGACGGTCAGGGTCGTGCGCTCTCGGGCCACAAGACCGCACAGGCCTATCGCGGCTATGCCAAGGAAACAATGATGCGAGCGTTGGCTGCGACCCGTAAGCGGCATGCACATCTCTTGGCGCAGAAGGAGCTCGATCAGCAGAATGCTGATGGAGCAGCATTACCTCGAAACGAAACGCAGACCTCCCCACCTTCGAAGACTAGCGTCCGATCTCAAGGATAGACTTCGCGCTTCGTTGAACGCTGCAAAGGCGGCGGGGTTCTGCAACTGTCGATCCCGCACGCGACGTCAACGGCTGCGTCGGAAGCTTGCAACGCGCAGACAGCGTTCATCCGCTCAATTCGCATTTTGATAAGTTGAGCGACGTTCAACGCGCGACGGCTTTCACCCGCTTCGACCAAAAACGAAACCAGCACAGAATTTCCAAATGCGAGGGAAACGGAATTTCCAAATGCGCTGGAAATTCTGGCTTGAGCAACGCCGTTTTCATAACAAAATCAGCGCGTTGGCTCTGGCTGGGGCGGGAGGGATCGAACCTCCGAATGGCGGAATCAAAATCCGCTGCCTTACCGCTTGGCTACGCCCCAACAGGCGACCTCGGGGCCGGCGGAAGAACTGGCTACCGCAGATTCCCTTGGTCGCAGCCGGTCTATAGGGAGCGGCGCAGCATTTCAACCGCCTGGAGGGGCAAAATACCACAGCCCCGGCATCGGCGCCGCCACACTCTCTTTATAAGGCCCGCGACGGCCCCGTTCTGACCGTCATCGTCCGGCCCCTCCCGCCCCATTGAGACCTCCCCCATTTCATGGGAATAGGGCGCCAAGACCTGTCCACGGGAGTGAGCCATGACCTACCGCGCGCCGATTTCTGACATGCTGCTGTCGCTCAATCACGGCGCCGGCCTCAAGGCTGCCGTGGAGGCCGGTCATTACGGCGATTTCGACGCCGACATCGCCGCGGCCGTGCTGGAGGAAGCCGGCAAGTTCGCAACCGACGTCCTGGCCCCGCTCAACAAGGTCGGCGACGAGCACGGCATCAAGCTCAGCGACGGCAAGGTGACGACCGCGCCGGGCTGGCCGGACGCCTACAAGCGCTGGACCGAGGGCGGCTGGAACGCGGTGTCCGGCCCCGAAGATTTCGGCGGCCAGGGCCTGCCGACCGCGATCAACGCCGCCTGCACCGAGATCTGGAGCGCCTCGAACCTCGCCTTCGGCCTCTGCCCGCTGCTGACGGCCTCGGCCATCGAGGCGTTGGACGCGCATGGCAGCAGTGAGCTGAAGACAATCTATCTCGAAAAGCTCGTCTCCGGCGAATGGACCGGCACGATGCAGCTGACCGAGCCGCAGGCCGGCTCCGACGTCGGCGCGCTGCGCACCCGCGCCGAGAAGCAGGCCGACGGCACCTATCGCATCAAGGGGACGAAGATCTTCATCACCTATGGCGAGCACGACATGACCGACAACATCGTGCATTTCGTGCTGGCGCGCCTGCCCGATGCGCCCGCCGGCACCAAAGGGATCTCGCTGTTCCTCGTGCCCAAGTTCATGGTCAATGCTGACGGCTCGCTGGGGCAGCGCAACGACATCTATGCGAGCGGCGTCGAGCACAAGCTCGGCATGCACGCCTCCCCGACCTGCACCATGACCATGGGCGATCATGGCGGCGCCATAGGCTTCCTCGTCGGCGAAGAGAACCAGGGCATGCGCTGCATGTTCACGATGATGAACCAGGCCCGCCTCGGCGTCGGCCTCGAGGGCGTCGGCGTCGCCGATCGAGCCTACCAGCAGGCTTTGTCGTATGCGCAGGAGCGCAAGCAGGGCCGCGCCGTCGGCAGCAAGAGCGAAGGCTCGGACGCGATCTTCGTGCATCCCGACGTCAAGCGCATGCTGATGCGGATGCGGGCGCAGACCGCCGCCGCGCGCACCATCTGCTATGCGACCGCGGTCGCGATCGACGTCTCGACGCGCGCCAGGGATCCCAAGGTGCGCGCCGATGCCGCCGCGCGCGCGGCGCTGCTGACGCCGATGGCCAAGGGCTATTCCACCGACATCGGCAACGAGGTCGCCTATCTCGGCGTGCAGGTGCATGGCGGCATGGGCTTCATCGAGGAGACCGGTGCGGCCCAGCATTATCGCGATGCCCGCATCACCGCGATCTACGAGGGCACCAACGGCATCCAGGCGATCGACCTCGTCACGCGCAAGCTCGCGGCCAATGGCGGCGCTGCCGTCTGGGCGCTGCTCGACGAGCTCGCAGCGACGGTCAAGAAAGTCGAAGCGTCGAACGATCCGGCTTTTGGCACCACGGGCGTCAAGCTGCGCGAAGCGCTGGAGGCCTTGACCCGCACCAGCAAATGGCTGCTGGAGCGCGTGACGTCCGCGCCGAACGAGGCGCTTGCCGGCGCGACACCCTATCTGCAGCAGTTCGGCTCGACGCTCGGCGGCTGCCTGCTCGCCTCCGAAGCACTCGCCGCCAAGGCCGACGGCCTCACCGATGCGCCACGCTACGTCTCGCTCGCACGCTTCTTCGCCGAGAACATCAGTGTGCAGGCCGGCGCGCTCGAGCGCACCGTGACCGAGAGCGCGGAGTCCGTCGCAGCGGCGGATGCGGTGTTGCTGGGGTAAGGAGGCCTTGTAGCCCGGATGGAGCGCAGCGCAATCCGGGGCCAACGTCGCTCATGGCACGAATCCCGGATTACGCTTCGCTCCATCCGGGCTACGAGGCCACGGCCTTCGCGCTTCTCCCCGGCCGCCACAACACGATGCCCGCCGCCACGAGATCCAGCGCGACGCACATCGCAAACGCCATCGTGTAGTTGCCCGTCAAGCTCCGCACGAGCCCGACGATGCCCGGACCGAAGGCGCTGACGACGCCGCTGATCGAGGTGCCCAATCCCATTGCGGCGGCGAAGGCGGCGGCACCGATCTCGCGTTGGATGATCAAGGGCGGGAACGTGATCATGTTGCCGATCGAGAAGCCGTAGACGGCGCAGCACACCAGCAGCACCGTCGGGCTCGTGATCTGCACGAGAACGAACAGCGCCGCCGCCTGGCTCGTCATCGACGCCGCACAGGCGAGCCGGGGATCGAGCCGGTCGACGAACAGGCCGAGCGACAGGCGACCGACCACCGCCATCGCCGCCATGATGGTGACCGCGCCGCCTGCGGCCGAGCGGCCGATCAGGGGCTCGAGAAACGTCACCTGGTGGATGATGAATCCCATCTGCGCCAGCAGCGCGATCGCGATCGGCAAGACCATGGTCCAGAACGCCGCGTTGGCGAGCAGCGTCTTGCGGGAATGGCTTGGTGCGGCGGTGCTTTCATCGGAAGGGCGTCCGCCCGAAGCCGGCGAGGTCCCGGCAGGCCAGCCGATGAAGGTCACGACCACCGGCAGCACCAGCACCATCATCGCGAGCGTGGCCGCCAGCATGGCGGAGCGAAAGCCGATGCTGCCGGTCAGCGACAGCAGCAGGGGAACGAGGATGATGCCGCCGCAGGTCGCGCCGTTGAATGCGAGGCTGAGCGCCAGCCCGCGCCGGCGTTCGAACCAGGAGTTCAGCACGGTCGCGATCACCACGGTGCCCATGCCGGTCCAGCCGACCGACATCAGCGCATAGGCGAGATAGAGCTGCCAGGGCGTCTGCATCAGCGCCAGCAGCACCGTCGAGGCGCCGAGCGCCGCCAGGCCGCACAGGATCAGCGACCGCAAGCCGATGCGCGCGAGCAGATCGTCGGTGAAGATGACAAGGACGGAGGTCAGGAGAAAGGAGAACGTGCTGGCCGCGGAGACCAGCGTGCCCGGCCAGCCATGGGCGCGCTGCAGCTCGACGAGATAGACGCCCTGGCCATACAGGCCGAAGCCGAACATGAAGAAGGCCATCAGGAAGCAGGCCAGCACGACGCGCCAGCCGCGGTAGTGCAGCGAGGATTCGTCGATGCGGGTTGCGGCAATCATCAATCGGGCAATCGGATCACATGGAACCGCGGGATCGTGCACCACAACCACTGGTTTTTCAAATGAAACATTGTAGCCAATTGTTGCGATGCGTTGGCTCCGAAAAGGTTGACTCAGCGCATTGGCACGCCTGCGGGATCATGTAGGCTGATGCTCGGCGAGACTCGCGAAGCGGCGAGCATCGCGGCGAGCGCAGGGGGCTCTCATGCCGAATGGCAATATCGTCGTCACCGAAGAGCGCGGAACGCGTGTCATCACCCTGCGCCGCCCGGGCAAGAAGAACGCGATCACACAGGACATGTACCGGGAGATGAGCCACGCGATCGACACCGGGCAGAACAACCCCGACATCCGCTGCATGATCATCACCGGCGGCTCAGGCGTGTTCACCGCCGGCGACGATATCGACGATTTCATGCACGCCGACACCGCGCGCCCCGAGACGTTGTCGGAAGGCGCCAAGTTTCTCTATTCGCTCGCCCTCAACGTCAAGCCGATCATCGCCGCCGTCGACGGCGCCTCGATCGGCATGGGCACCGTGATGCTGTTTCACTGCGACTACGTGCTGGCCTCGAACGCTGCGACCTTCTCCGCGCCCTACATCCATCTCGGGCTGGTGCCGGTCGGCGCCGCCAGCCTCTTGATGCCGAACACGATGGGATATCAGCGCGCCTTTGCCATGCTGGTGATGGGGCGGACTTTTTCCGCCGCGGAGGCGCACGCAGCAGGCTTCGTCAACACCGTGGTGTCGCCCGGACATACCGAGGTCGAGGCGCGCAAGGTGGCGCGCGACATCTGCCGGCTGCCGGCCGAGGCGGTCGCAACCTCCCGCAAATTGCTGCGCGCGCCGGCGGAAGAGCTCACCCGCCGCATCGACCAGGAAGGCCATCTGTTCGGCGAGCGGCTCAAGTCGGAGGAAGCGGTGGCGGCGTTCAATGCGTTTGCGAACCGGAAGAAGAAGTAGCGGGCTCTCTCCGCGAGTCCAGTATCGTAGGGTGGGCAAAGGCGCACTTGCGCCGTGCCCACGACTTAAGACGTGGGCACGCTTCGCTTTGCCCACCCTACGATACTGAGGTTGGGGAGAAGTCCAGCACGGTTACGATAATGCTTCGTGAAATCTTCGCGTGGACCGACTAATCTTGGTTCCATGCGAAATGCCTTACGATCCATCCTTGCCGCCCTCGCTCTCGCCTCCGCCCTCCCCGCCTCGGCCCAGACCGCCGCGCCGGTCGAGCTGCGCGTGCTCGCCATCAACGATTTTCACGGCAATCTGCGTCCGCCGCCGGGCGGCATTCGCATCAATGATCCCGAGGACGGAGCCCGGACGGTGATGGTGGCGGCCGGCGGCGCCGAATACATGGCGACGCTGGTGAAGCAGCTGCGCGAGGGACACAAGAACACGATCTTCGTCGCCGCCGGCGACCTGATCGGCGCGAGCCCGTTCCTGTCGGCGATGTTTCACGACGAGCCTTCCGTGGAGGCGCTTTCGCTGATGGGGCTTGCGATCAGTTCGGTCGGCAATCACGAGTTCGACGAGGGCAAGACCGAGCTGCTCAGGATGCAGAACGGCGGCTGTCATCCGGTCGACGGCTGCCAGGGGCCGCATCCGTTCACGGGCGCCAAATTCCGTTATCTCGCCGCGTCCACCATCGAGACCGCGACGGGCAACAGCGTGCTGCCGCCCTACGAGATCAGGGAGTTCGACGGCATCCCGATCGCCTTCATCGGGCTGACCTTGAAGGAGACCGCGGGCATCGTCTCGCCTGCTGGCATCGCCGGGCTCGAATTCCGCGACGAAGCCGAGACGGTGAATGCGCAGGTCGCCCAGCTGAAGGCGCGCGGCGTCGAGGCGATCGTGGTGCTGATCCACCAGGGCGGCGAGCCCGCCGGCGACTACAATGAATGCCCTGCCATCACCGGGCCGATCGTGGACATCGTCAAAAAATTCGACCGCGCCGTCGACGTCGTCGTCAGCGGCCACACCCACCGCGCCTATGTCTGCGACATCGACGGACGGCTCGTCACCAGCGGCGACAAATACGGCACGCTAGTCACCGCGATCGATCTCAAGCTCGATCCTGTAACCCGCGACATCGTCAGCGCCAAAGCCGAGAACGTCATCGTCGCCAACGCCTCGCTGGCGAAGGACGCCGAGCAGACCGCGCTGATCGAGGCCTATGACAAGCTCTCGGCGCCGATCGCCAACCGGCCGGCCGGATCGGTGACGCAGACGCTGTCGCGCGTGCCGAACGAGGCCGGCGAAAGCGCGCTCGGCGACATCATCGCGGACGCGCAGCTTGCCGCGACCAGGGACGCCAAGGATGGCAGCGCTGTCATCGCGCTCACCAATCCCGGCGGCATCCGCACCGACATCGTCCCGAAGGAGAACGGCGCGATCTCCTTCGGCGACGTGTTCGCCAGCCAACCGTTCCGCAACCGCCTCGTGACGATGACGCTGACGGGCAGTCAGCTCAAGGACATGCTCGAGCAGCAATGGCTGGACCCGAAGCGGCCGCGGATTCTCCAGGTATCGAACGGGTTCAGCTATGCCTGGGATGCGTCGAAGCCATTCGGCGAGCGCGTGATCGCCGACAAGATGACGCTGGGCGGCAGGCCGATCGAGCAGGCCAGCGGCTACCGCGTCACCCTCAACGATTACCTCGCGGTCGGCGGCGATGGTTTTACCGTCGCCAAACAAGGCACGGCGCCGCAATATGGCGGCTACGACGCGGACGCACTGTTCGCGTTCTTCCGGGCGCACGGTCCGATCGGCCCGCTGCCGCTGAGTCGCATCCTGCGCGTGAATTGATCCGGATCAAATGGGCCTGAACCGGACGCCCCTTTGCCATTCCCGTTCAAACGCATAGATTGGGATTTGCATTGCGTTTTGGCGCCGGATGCGCCAAGCGACGTCGAAAGCCCGGATCCATGAGGCCGACCTGATGAGCACGCTTCTCCTTTCCCACAAGGCCTGCCTCGACCATGTCACGCCGCCGGGACATCCTGAAAGGCCGGATCGCCTGCGTGCGGTGGAGGAAGCGCTGTCGCATGAGCGCTTCCAGTTCCTGGTGCGCGACCAGGCACCGGAGGGCGATCTCGATCTCGTCACGCTGTGCCACAACGAGCACTACGTCACCGAGCTGCGCCACATCGCACCGAGCAGCGGGCAGGTCTATATCGACGGCGACACCTCGATGTCCCCTGGCACGTGGGAAGCGGTGATGCGCGGTGTCGGCGGCGCGGTGGCGGCGACCGAAGCGGTGATGGCGGGCGAGCATCGCAACGCCTTCGTCGCTGTGCGCCCGCCCGGCCATCACGCGGAGATCGGCAAGCCGATGGGCTTCTGCTTCTTCGACAATGTCGCCATCGCCGCGCGCCACGCCCAGCGCAAATACGGCATCAAGCGCGCGGCCATCGTCGATTTCGACGTGCATCACGGCAACGGCACGCAGGACATCTTCTGGTCGGACCCGACCGTGATGTACTGCTCGACGCACCAGATGCCGCTGTTTCCAGGCACCGGCGCGACGGGCGAGCGCGGCGACCACGACACCATCGTCAACGCGCCGCTCGCCTCCGAGGACGGCGGGCCGGAATTCCGCTCCGCGTTCGAGAATTTGATTCTGCCGCAGCTCGAGAAATTCAGCCCCGAGCTGCTCATCATCTCCGCGGGCTTCGACGCGCATTATCGCGATCCGCTGGCCTCGCTGAATTTGCGCGCGGAGGATTATGCCTGGGTGACGCGCAAGCTGATGGATCTCGCCGACAAGTCCGCGGGAGGGCGCGTTGTTTCGGTGCTCGAGGGCGGCTATGACCTGCAGGGACTGAAAGAATCTGTTACGGCGCATGTCGGCGCCCTGATGGGCGCCTGACGACGCCCGCCACATTAAGCCCGCAAAACCTGCCTTCACTGCAAGGAAAGCGAATCGGGCAATCGGAAACGGATATGGCCGAAAATACTCAAGTCGACGTCTCCAGGCTCACCTTCGAGCGCGCGATCGAGGAACTCGAAACGATCGTGAAGCGGCTCGAGGACGGCAAGGTGCCGCTCGAGGAATCCGTGACGATCTACGAGCGCGGCGAGGCGCTGAAGCGCCGCTGCGAGGAATTGCTGCGCCAGGCCGAGGCGCGCGTCGACAAGATCACCACCGATGCCAGCGGCCAGGCCACCGGCACCGCGCCGCTGGACGTGCAGTAGGAAAGCCGAGAGTTCCCGCTCAGCCTTCCGAGGGCAGGCCCCGAAACGTCATCACGGGAGCGTGGCCGCCATGATTTCATGAACGCACGGCGCGATCCCGCCAACCAGCACGGTTCCGTGCAGCCGGATTGATGCCATCCGTCCGGAAATCCGTCCCTCGGGACCAAAAAAAGATCTCATTCAGGCGGAAAAGCCTGCCAGGGGACCCGGCAAGGCTGGAACCCATTGTCCCGGGCCACGGTTAACCACTCTGGCCCGCCGGTTGCATCTGCATACCCCCAATCGGTCCTGCGGGTTGGCTTTGGCCCAAGCTTTGGTGTAAAGCTGCGCGGAGTGTGGCTTTTTGCAAGCCTTGCGTGGGCAGAGAATTCCGACGACAAGCGCTTCAAACTGCTAATGAAATTGGCTGGGACGGACGAAGCCGATCTAAGTGACAGGGATCACAGAGACTGAACCGGAGCGCACTTAAGCTTACCTAAGCTTGAAGACGGGGCCTTGCCCCATGCAGGTGGCTCCGACGGTTTGAGGACTCGCGCTGCGCCGATATTGTGCAAACCCATCGCGCACCGGAATGAACTTCCGGCGCTGACAAATTGGAAATCGCCGTGAACGCATACAGTAAAACGCCGCTTCTCGACACCATCCGGACGCCGGAAGACCTGCGCAAGCTCAAGATCGAGCAGGTTCGCCAGGTTGCCGACGAGCTGCGGCAGGAGACCATCGATGCCGTCTCGGTGACCGGCGGTCACTTCGGCGCGGGCCTCGGCGTGGTCGAGCTCACCACTGCGATCCATTACGTCTTCGACACGCCGCGCGACCGGCTGATCTGGGACGTCGGCCATCAGGCCTATCCGCACAAGATCCTCACCGGCCGGCGCGACCGCATCCGCACGCTGCGCACCGGCGGCGGCCTGTCCGGCTTCACCAAGCGCAGCGAGAGCGATTACGATCCGTTCGGCGCGGCCCATTCCTCGACCTCGATCTCCGCCGGCCTCGGCATGGCGGTGGCGCGCGACCTCTCCGGCGGCAAGAACAACGTTATCGCCGTGATCGGTGACGGCGCGATGTCGGCCGGCATGGCCTATGAGGCCATGAACAACGCCGGCGCGATGAACTCGCGCCTGATCGTCATCCTCAACGACAACGACATGTCGATCGCGCCGCCGGTCGGTGCCATGAGCGCCTATCTGTCGCGGCTCTACTCCGGCAAGACCTATCGCACGCTGCGCGATGCGGCCAAGCAGATCAACAAGCGCCTGCCCAAGATCATCGCCAACCGCGCCAACCGCGTCGAGGAATATTCCCGCGGCTTCATGATGGACGGCGGCACGCTGTTCGAGGAGCTCGGCTTCTACTATGTCGGCCCGATCGACGGCCACAATCTCGACCATCTGCTGCCTGTCCTGAAGAACGTCCGCGACATGGAGACCGGCCCGATCCTGGTCCACGTCGTGACGCAGAAGGGCAAGGGCTACGGCCCGGCGGAAGCGTCCGCCGACAAGTACCACGCCGTCGTCAAGTTCGACGTCGCGACCGGCACCCAGGCCAAGGCCAAGCCGAATGCGCCGGCCTACCAGAACGTGTTCGGCCAGAGCCTCGTCAAGGAAGCGCAGAAGGACGACAAGATCGTCGCCATCACCGCGGCGATGCCGTCCGGCACCGGTGTCGACATCTTCAACAAGGCCTTCCCCGACCGCACTTTCGACGTCGGCATCGCCGAGCAGCACGCGGTGACCTTCGCCGCCGGTCTTGCCAGCGAAGGCTACAAGCCGTTCTGCGCGATCTACTCGACCTTCCTGCAGCGCGGCTACGACCAGATCGTGCATGACGTCGCGATCCAGAACCTGCCCGTCCGCTTCGCCATCGACCGTGCCGGCCTCGTCGGCGCCGACGGCGCCACGCATGCCGGCTCGTTCGACAACGCCTATCTCGGCTGCCTGCCGAACATGGTGATCATGGCCGCGGCCGACGAAGCCGAGCTCGTGCACATGGTGGCGACGCAGGTCGCGATCGACGACCGTCCGAGCTCGCTGCGCTATCCGCGCGGCGAAGGCCGCGGCATCGAGATGCCCGAGGTCGGCATCCCGCTCGAGATCGGCAAGGGCCGCGTGATTCGCCAGGGCAGCAAGATCGCCCTGCTCTCCTTCGGCACGCGCCTCGCCGAATGCGAGAAGGCGGCCGACGAGCTCGCAGCCCACGGCCTGTCGACCACGATCGCCGACGCGCGCTTCATGAAGCCGCTGGACACCGAGCTGGTGCTCAAGCTTGCCCGCGACCACGAGATCCTGATCACGATCGAGGAAGGCTCGGTCGGCGGCTTCGGCTCGCATGTCGCGCAGTACCTGACCGATCAGGGCGTGCTCGACACCGGCATGGTCAAGTTCCGCTCGATGGTGCTGCCCGACGTGTTCCAGGACCACGACACGCCGGCCGCGATGTACGGCCGCGCCGGTCTCGACGCCAAGGGCATCGTCGCCAAGGTGTTCGAGGCGCTCGGCAAGGACGTGAAGGCCGAGACGGTCAAGCTGGCCTGAGGTGGTACACCTCTCCCGCTTGCGGGAGAGGTCGGATCGCGAAGCGATCCGGGTGAGGGTTTTCGCCTCTTGGGGGTTCTCGATTGCCGAGACACCCCCTCCCCAACCCTCCCCCGCAAGCGGGAGAGGGAGCGCAGTTTTCGCCGCGGTTCGCAGCTCGCCTGAATTTCTCCGAAGCAGTCAGCCATGAAAATCTATCTGGCAGGCCCCGACGTGTTCCTGCCGGATGCGATCGAGATCGGCCGGCGCAAGGTCGATATTTGCGCCGCGCACGGGCTCACCGGCCTCTATCCCCTCGACAACGCCATCGATCTCACCGCGCCCGATGCCGCGCGGCAGATCTTCTGCGGCAACGAGGCGATGATGGAGGCGGCCGACGCCATCATTGCCAATCTCACCCCGTTCCGCGGCGCCGGCGCCGATCCCGGCACCGTCTACGAGCTCGGCTACATGGCCGGCCGCCGCAAATTCTGCCTGGCCTATTCCAACGACGGTGCCGCCTATGCCGACCGTGTCGGCCGCTTCATGGAGGTCACCTCCGAGGATGGGCGGCTGGTCGACGCGCAGGGACTGACGGTCGAGGATTTCGGCCTCGTCGACAATCTCATGATGATCCATGCGCTGGAGCTGCACGGCTGTCCGCTGGTGACGCCGGCCGCGATGCCGATCGACGTCTGGCATGATCTCGCCGCGTTCGAGGCTTGCGTCCGGATGGCAGCCGCGCGATTGATCGCTACATAAGCAGATCAATCGTCCCAAGAAGCGTCCCAAGAGCCGTACCAAGAGAGCGTGATGTCCCCTGCCCGCAAGCGCGCAGATGTATTGCTGGTCGAGCGCGGCCTGTTCGAGAGCCGGGCGCGGGCGCGCGCGGCGATCGAGGCCGGGCTCGTCACCGCCGACGACAAGCCGGTCGCCAAACCGTCGGAGACGATTGCCGAGGACGCCGTGATCCAGGCCGAGCCCGCGCACCCCTATGTCTCCCGCGGCGGCGTCAAGCTCGCCGGCGCGCTGGAACGGTATCCGATCGAGATCGAAGATCATGTCTGCCTCGACGTCGGCGCTTCAACGGGCGGGTTCACCGAGGTGCTGCTGGCGAACGGCGCGAGCCTGGTGTTCGCCATCGACGTCGGCACCAGCCAGCTGCATCCTTCGCTGCGCGACCATCCCAAGATCGTGTCGATGGAGGAGACCGACATCCGCAGCTATGAGGGCAAGCGGCTGCCGGCACGGCCCGATGTCGTCGTCATCGACGTCAGCTTCATCTCGCTGAAGACCGTGTTGCCGGTGGCGCTGTCGCTGGCGGCAGCGCCGATGAGCCTGCTGGCGCTGATCAAGCCGCAATTCGAGGCTGACAGGAAGCACAACAAGAAGGGCATCGTCCGCGACGCCGCCGTGCACCGGGAAATCTGCGACGACATCGCCGCCTTTGCCGCTTCGCTCGGCTGCACCGACATCGAGATATTCCCCTCGCCGATCACCGGCGGCGACGGCAATATCGAATTCTTCCTGGGCGCGCGTCGTGGTTGAGCGCATCAGGATCGATCATGTCGGCCATCGCGGCGACGGCGTCAGCCTCGACGCCGGCGAAGCGATCTATGTGCCCTACACGCTTGGCGGCGAGACCATCGAGGTCGATCACGTCGTGGGCCACCATCCCGACCGCCGCAAGCTGCTCGCAGTCGACGTCGCAAGCCCCGAGCGCATCGAGCCGTTCTGTCCGCATTTCGGCGTCTGTGGCGGCTGCGCCATCCAGCATTGGGCGGCTGAGCCATATCACGCCTGGAAGCGCGGCATCGTGGTGGAGACGCTGGCCCAGGCCGGCATCGCATGCGAGGTCGCGCCGCTGGTCGATGCCCATGGCGCCGGACGCCGCCGCGTCACGCTGCATGGCCGCTTCGGCACGCATGATATCCTCAAGGTCGGTTTCTCGGCGACGAGCTCACACGACGTCATCCCGATCCATCGCTGCCCGATCCTCGATCCCGCACTCGACGGCGCGATCGATGCCGCCTGGGCGCTCGCCGAGCCTTTGACGTCCAGGATGCCGGTGACCAAGCCCCTCGACATCCAGGTCACCGCCACCGCCAACGGCCTCGATGTCGACGTGCGCGGCTCCGGCCCGCTGCCGACGCCGCTCGTCACCGCGCTCTCGCGCGTCGCCGAGCAGCATCGCCTGGCGCGGCTGACGCGGCATGGCGAATTGGTGCTGCAACGCCTGGCGCCGACAATAAAGATGGGCCGCGCCGAGGTGACGCTGCCGCCGGGCTCGTTCCTCCAGGCAACGGTCGCGGGCGAAGAGACGCTGGCAGCGCTCGTCGCCGAGCGCATCGGCAAGGCCAAGGAGGTTCTCGACCTTTTCTGCGGTGTCGGTCCGTTCGCTCTGCGGCTCGCAGAGAAGGCCCGCGTCACCGCCTATGACAACGACGCCGGCGCTGTCGCAGCGCTGGCGAAAGCCGCGCGCACGCCGGGCCTGAAGCCGATCAAGGCCGAGCCGCGCGATCTGTTCCGCCGCCCCCTGGTGCCGCCCGAGCTACGTGACTTCGACGCCGTCGTATTCGATCCGCCGCGCCAGGGCGCACAGGCGCAGGCGCTTAAGCTCGCCGCGAGCAAGGTGCCGGTCGTGATCGCGGTGTCCTGCAACGTCGCGACATTTGCCCGCGACGCGCGGCTGCTGATCGACGGCGGCTATCGGCTGGAGGCGGTGGTGCCGGTCGATCAGTTCCGGCACACGCCGCATGTGGAGCTGGTGGCGCGGTTCAGCCGTTGAGGTCAGGCCGCTATGCCGATGGCTCGAATTGCGGCTGCCATCGGAGCAGATAGGACTGCAGCGAGCGCACCGCGATCGCCAGCAGGATGCCGACGAACATCATGACGAAGATGGCCACCATCATCTCGCTGGCATTGGCCCGCGCCTCCGCCTCGATGATGAGCTTGCCGAGGCCGCGCTCGGCGCCGATGAACTCGCCAACGATGACGCCGATCAGCGCAAAAGACACCGCCGGCAATAGCGAAGCGAACACCCAGGCGAGCGCGGACGGGATCACGACCGTACGCAGCACGGTGAACTCGCTGGCGCCGAGCAGACGGGCGGCAGCGATCTGGTCGCGGTCGACCGCACGCGTTCCCTCGAAGGTGTTGAAGAACACCACGAAGAACACGACGAGCCAGGCGGTCGCGATCTTGGAGAGATCGCCAAGGCCGAAGATCAGGATGACGAGCGGTACCAGCGCAATGCGCGGTATCGAGTTGAGCGCCACGATGTAGGGTCCGAACACGCGGGCAAGCAAGTCCGAACGGCCGAGGACCAGGCCAGCCGCGATCCCGCTCGCAGAGCCGAACAGAAAGCCCCACCACGTATTCTTCAACGTGACGAGCGTGGCGAGCCAAAGATTGTTGTCGTTGCCCCTGATGCAGGCGGCAAAGCCGCCAGCGTCAGCGAAGCAGCCGAGCCGCAGAAAGCTCTGCCAGATCAGCGACGGCTTGGCGACAAAATAGGGATCGAGGATTTTGGGCACGTAAGCCCTCGGCAGCAGCGCCTTGCTCCATTCAAAGCCCCACTGCCAGATGACAAGCACGGCTGCGAGAATGGCCAATTGCCAGAACAGAATCACGGCGCGGTTGTTGGACATGGTCAATCGACCCTGGTGCGGCGGAATTCTTCGCCGAGGGAGTGCCAGATGTGAGAATAGAGGCGGCCGAATTCGGCGCTCTCGCGCACGGCCACGGGGTCACGCGGCCGCGGGATAGCGACGTCGAAATCTTCCTTGAGACGCCCGGGCCGGGCCGAGAGCAGGATGATGCGGCTCGCGAGCGTCAGCGCCTCGCCGAGATCGTGCGTCACGAACAGCACCGTCTGCCGCTCGCGTTCCCAGATCTCCAGCAGCGTCTTGTGCATCTCCAGCTTGGTGTGGGTGTCGAGCGCACCGAACGGCTCGTCCATCAGCAGGATCTCGGGCTCCAGGATCAGCGTGCGCATCAAGGCGACGCGCTGGCGCATGCCGCCGGACAGCATGCGTGGAAAGCTCTGACCAAAGCCCGAGAGCCCGGCCTTCTCGACCGCCGAAGCGACGCGGCTGGCGCGCTCGGTCTTCGGCAACCCGGCGATCTCCAGCCCATAGCCAATGTTCTGCTCCACGGTTCGCCAGGGAAATAGCGTATCGCGCTGGAAGACATAACCGACCCTGGGGTTGACCGTGCCGGTCTCGACCGCGTCCTCGTCGATCAGGATGCGTCCACCCGAGCGCGGCAACAACCCCGCGACCATGTTGAGAATAGTGCTCTTGCCGCAGCCGGATGGACCCAGCAGCGCAACGAACTCGCCCTGCTTGACCTCGAATGAGACGTCATCCACCGCCACGAACTCGCGGCCGGACGCGTTGAAGCGCTTGGCAAGCCCCTGCACGGCAATGCGGACGCGCGCTGCCGCTGTGTGATCCTCGTCGCGCGCGAGCGCAAGGCCCTGGCCCGTCGCGGCGATCATTTGTATTTCGCCCTGGCGGCCTGGAGGAAGCTCATGTCGACGACATCCTCGTATTTGGTCTCGGGAATATCCGTGCCCTTGCGGTACCAGGGCTTGGCGCCGCGTTCGAACGCAGTCTTGTCGATGACGCCGTCATAGGCCCAGGTCGACTTGTCGAAGCCGAGTTCGGCATTGACCGCGTCGGGATCGATGCCCGAGAAATATTTCGGCGTGACCAACGCCTGCACCTCCGCGAGTGGCGCCGCCTTCACGAACGCCATCGCGCGGTAGATCGCGTTGACATAGGCCTGCACCAACGCCTTGTCCTGCTCCACCGTGTCCTGGAGCGTGTAGATCACGAGCACGGGCAGCGTGCCGCCGAAATCCTTCTCGAACACGCCCGGCTTGGACGTGTCGTAGATTGTCTTGCCAAAGCCCTTCTTCTCGACCTCGACGATCCAGCTCGGCGGCGCCATGATGGCGTCGAACTGCTTGGTCTGGAGCGAGGGGAACATCGTGTTGGTTCCGCCGCCTGCGACCCAGTTCACCTTGTCGCCGAGCCCGCGCGCTTCGAACACATAGGTGCCGAACACCCAGGTGCCCGAGCCGATCGCGGTGGCGGCAACGATCGGCTTGGCGCCGTCCGGCCGCTTGTAGTCGGCGAGCTTCTCGACCGAATTGATGCCGCTGTCGTGGAGGTCCTGCCGGACCATGATGTTGGCGTAGGAGCACACCATCTCGGTAGCGAGCAGTATCTTGCAGGGCTTGCCGCGCGCGCCGAGCTGGAGCGGGTGACTGGCATCGCCATGGGCGAACAGCGCCTGTCCTGCCGCCAGCGTCTGGCGGCCGAACGTGCCGGCATTGCCGGTGACGAGCTTGGAATCGAGCCCTTCGTCCTTGAAGTACCCCTTCAGCTCGGCGATCATGCCGATGGCGTAGACCGGCGACACCGGTCCGAACGCAAGGGAGACCTGCTTGCTTTGCGCAAGCAATCGCCCCGGCAACAGCGATGCTCCGGCCAATGCGGAGCCCGCGATCAGCGCCTCGCGCCTGGTAATGCTCATGTGCTCCTCCTCCCTCGTTTTTTGTTCGATTACGCCGATCGGTCAGGACGGCGCGAACTTGATCGTCCCTGCTTGTCGCAGCGCCTCGATGTCTTCCGGAGACATGCCGATCTCGCGCAGGATCTCCCCACTGTGCTCACCGATCCCAGGTGGATCGTAGCGGTTGGGCAGCCGCCTTCCGTCCATGGAAATCGGCAACAGCGGTGTCTTGGCCTCACCGCCATCGGGCAGCCGAATATCGGTCAGGCCGCCCGACTGGTTGAGATGCGGATCATCGAAGAGATCGCCGGGCTTGTTGACCGGCGCGTAGGGCAGATCCAGCTGCTCGAGGCGCGCGGCGAGATCGGCCTTGTCCCATTGCTTGAAGATCTTCGCGATTTCCGGGATCAGCCAGCTGCGATGATCGACGCGGTCGTTGCTCGTGGCAAAGCGCGGATCAACGAGCCAGGCGTCACGATCGAAGGCGCGGCAGAACGCCGCCCATTGCTCTTCGCCGACGATGGTGACGAACAGCTTCGAGCCGTCCCTGGTGTCGAAGAGATCGTAGACCGGCCACGGACTGTCCTTGATGGAATACGGGATCGACGGCTGGCCGCTGACCACCTCGCACATCATGGCCTGCGCCATCAGGAACACGTTGTTTTCGTACAGCGCGCTCTGGATGTAACGGCCGCGGCCGGTCCGCTGCCGCTCGGCGAGCGCGGCCTGGATCGCGATCACGCCGAACATGCCGCCCATGACGTCGTTGACCGAGGCCCCGGCGCGCATGGGACGATCGGGCAAGCCGGTCATATAAGCGAGGCCACCCATCATCTGCACCACCTCGTCGAGCGCGAGGCGGTTCTCGTACGGGCCGGGCAGATACCCCTTGAGCGAGCAATAGATCAGGCGGGGCGCAAACGCCGCGACGCTCTCGTAGTCGAGGCCGATCCGTTTCAAGAGGCCCGGCCGGAAATTCTCGATCAGGACATCGCTGTTCTCGATCAGCCTGCGTGCGACGTTCTGGCCGTCCGCGGTCGACGTATCCAGCGCGATGCTGCGCTTGTTGCGGCTGTAGGTGGCGAAGAAGCCGGCGGCTGGCCCCTTGAAAGTGCGGGTGCGGTCGCCCTTGGGCGGCTCGACCTTGATCACGTCGGCGCCGAGATCGGCCAGGATCAAGCCGCAGCTCGGCCCCATCACCATCTGACTGAACTCGATGACGCGAAGCCCGGCGAGCGGGCGAAGCTCCGATACCGTCTCATGTGCAGCCGGGGTCATGCCGCGCTCCGCAGGACTTTGGGAATGCCCGCCTCGTGCAGATGCCCCGTCAGATGCTTCGCCGGGATATGGCGGGCGAGAATCTCGCGCGTCTGCATCAGACGGTCGAGGTCGATGCCGGTGGAGAGCCCCATGCGTTCCAGCATGAACACGAGGTCCTCGGTGACGATGTTGCCGCGCGCACCGGGAGCAAAGGGGCAGCCACCGAGGCCGGACACCGCAGCGTCGAAACGGCGGATGCCGGCTTCGAGACCGGCGACGGCATTGGCAAGGCCCGCACCGAGCGTGTCGTGAAGATGCAGCCGCAGCGTCATTTGCGACCCGACCTCACCCCGCACGGCTTGGATGATCTGCCCGATCAATTTCGGGGTGGCATAGCCGACGGTGTCGGCAAGGCCGATCTCGTCGGCACGGGCCTCGGCAAAAGCGCGCGCCACCCGGCACACGGCTGCCTCACTCACCTCGCCCTCCAGCGAGCAGCCGAAGGCGGTGGCAATCGCGCCCATCAATTGCGGCCGCTGGCCCACGGGCCGGGCGTCGATCGCGGCGCGGACCGCGCGAAATCCCTCGATCTGCTCATCGACCGTACGGCGCACATTGGCGCGATTATGCGTCTCGCTGGCGGAGATCACGAAGTAGACGGCGTTGACACCGGCGGCGATGGCGCGCTCGGCGCCCTTCACGTTCGGCACCAGCGCACCGATGGTCGCCGATTTGTGCGTGAGCGCGTGTGTCATCACCGTATCGACGTCGGCGAATTGCGGCACGACCTTTGGCGACACGAACGAGCCGGCATCGATCTCGCGCACGCCGGCAGCGGCGATCGTGTCGATCAACGCGCATTTGGCTTCGGTCGGAACGAAGATGTCGAGATTCTGCAGACCATCGCGGGGAGCGACCTCGCAAATATGGACATCCGGCGCGCGTGCCATCGGGCTCTCCCTGGGTCGATTGTATATTGTTGCATAAAAGAACAATCCGTGGGACAGTCTGTCAAGCCCTAAATCTCGCGTGCAGTGCAATGAGCTCATCAGACAGTTCCCGACAACGCACCGACAAGAACGGTTCCGAACGCGCTGAACACCTTGCCGGGCTCATCATGGCGCTGGCCCGGCGCGAAGGCATGAAGGCCGGCGACCGCCTGATCGAACAAAGGCTTGCCGACGCGCTGGACCTTTCGCGCGCGCCGATCCGGCTCGGCCTGAAGGCGCTGGAAGCAGCGGGGCTGGCGCGCGGCGAGCCGCATCGCGGCTTTGTGCTGGCGAAGAATCCCACCAGCGGCGCAGCCCAACCGGCGCTCGCGGCAGTGAGGCGCAACGAGCAGGTTTATGCGTCCGTCGCAGGCGACGTGCTCGCGAGCCGGCTGCCGACCGACGTTACCGAGGCGGAGCTGATGCGCCGCTATGACGTCACGCGGGCCGAGCTGCAGCGGCTGCTGGACCGGATCGCTGCCGAGGGCTGGATCGCACGCCTGCCGGGCTATGGCTGGCGTTTCGCAGAGACGGTCTCAAGCCCCGAAGCTCAAGCACAGGCCAAGGCGTTTCGCGCGGTGATCGAGCCGGCGGCGATCGCGCAGCCGGGTTTTACGCTGCCGCAGGAGGTGATCACACGCCTGCGCGAGCGCCAACAGCGCGTGTTCGAAGGCGAGATCGAGAAGATGACGATCGGCGAGATCTTTCACTCCGGCTGCGAATTCCACGAAGACATCATCCGCGGCGCCGGCAATCCCTTTTTTCTCGAAGCGCTCAAGCGCGTGAACTCGATCAGACGCCTGTTCGCCTATCGCAGCTTCGCCGACCGCGACGGCATGCGCCGGCACGTGCGCGAGCATTTGCGCCTGCTCGACGTCCTGGAAACGCGACGTTACACGGAGGCGGCGGAACTGATGGCCAGGCACCTGCAAAGGCCGCTGGTGGCGGGCTTGTCGTGATGCCCAAACCAGAATTGCGTGGACCGGTCATCTGATCTTGATTCCGGTCAATCGTTCTGGGGCCCGTTGCTGCTAGAGGCATGCTGCGCAAGGGCATGGAGCGAGCGTTTGTGGTTCACCGACGGCAGTTCATCGCGGCCGCGCTCGGGTTTCCCGCGGCTGCGATCGGCGGCTTCCCTGCCGCGGGAGCAACGATGACCTATGACGCGGCGGTGACGACGTCGCGGGCTCCGCTGCAGGCCGTTCCACGGGATCGCGAGCTCGTGCGCTTTGCCACCCTCGCCGCCAATAGCCATAACACCCAGCCGTGGGTCTTCTCCGCGCACGGCAACGAAATCACGATCGCGCCGGATTTTTCGCGCCGCTGTCCGGCTGTCGATCCGGACGATCATCACCTCTTCGTCAGCCTCGGCTGCGCCGCCGAAAACCTCATCCTCGCTGCATCCACGCTGGGCTGGCGCGCCGACCCGGTCATCGACGGCGACCGCATCGTGATCACGCTCGAGGAAACACCGCCCGCCGCATCGGCGTTGGCGGCCGCGATTCCGGTACGGCAGTGCACGCGCGCGACGTTCGACGGCAGGCCGGCCCCGCCCGAGACCTTGCGCCGGCTCGAGAACGCCTGTCTCGAACCTGATGTCACGACCATCCTGCTGACCGAGCACGCCGCGATCGCGAAGGTCGCCGACTACGTGCTCGAAGGCAACGCCGCGCAGATGCGCGACGGGGCCTTCATGCGCGAGCTCGTGAACTGGATTCGCTTCAACGAGACGGAGGCGCTCGCGAGCATGGACGGGTTGTTCTCGCTCGCCTCGGGAAACCCGTCCCTGCCGTCGTGGCTGGCGCGGCCGCTTATGAAACTCTTCTTCACGGAGAGCGGCGAAAACAAGAAGTACCGCGAACAGCTCGTCAGCTCCGCGGGCGTCGTCGTGCTCGCGGCCTATCGCAGCGACACACCGCACGGGATTGCAGTGGGGCGCGCCTGCCAGCGCTTCGGCTTGCAGGCGACCGCGCTGGGACTGAAATATGCCTTCGTCAACCAGCCGGTCGAGGTGGCGGCGCTGAGGCCGCAATTCGCGGCCTCACTCGGACTCGGCGAGCGGCGCCCCGATATCGTGATGCGTTTCGGGTACGGCCCGGACCTGCCGAAATCGCTGCGGCGTCCGCCTGAACTGGTGATGCGATCCTAACGCCGAAGGCCACTCAGGGCCGGCGACTCGCCGGGCAGCATGTTCGATCTGATATCGCTGTCCATGCGACCCGAGTCCTGCTGGATGAAACCGGCGCCGAACGATAGGCTGAGGTTGGAGGTCGGTTTGAACTCGACGCCCGCAAATGCGCTGGTGCCGGGCGTCGCACCGGACGTCAGCGGCGCAAGCGAGCTGCCGATGCCGTTGCCATATTTCAGCGTGTCGAAACCGGCAAAAAAGGTGACGGGCATGTCGCCCAAGGTTTTGGTGGTGTAGCCGAACTGGGTGCTGTCATACGAGAGCGCGCTGAAATTGCCGGCAAAACCGCTCTGACCAAATCCACTCTGACCAAGTCCGGTCTGACTGAGCCCGCTCCAATTGAGGTTGCCGCGCCGGCTGCCGACGAAGAAGCCGTTCGCAAAATTGGTGCGCCCGCCTGCGTCACCGGCATTGAAGCTCGGAAAATTGCCGTAAGGATCGGAGCCCTGGCCATCGCTGCCGCCAAAGCCAAACGGTCCGCCCGGTATGACATATCTCAGCGGTGCAACTTGTGCATCAACGGAGGTGCCGCTGAGGCAGAGTACGGCGCCGATAGCTGCAAGACCGCATGAAGTTGCAAGGCGGGACATTCAGGTAACCTTCGAAAACCTCGCAAATCATACCCTCCGGCGATGAGAAATACCAGCGAGGCCGCGCCGGCATCGCCTCAGGGTTCCGGGATACCCATGCCGAAAGTGAGCTGATTGCCGTCGGCATCAACGATGTCGAAATCGCGCATGCCGTAATCGCGATCCTCCGGCTGGTTGATGGGCCTGGCGCCACGGCCGGACAATTCGGCATAGAGCAGGTCGACGTCGCGGACGAAAATGCAGAGGCCGCCCTGCCCGGGCAAGCGTTTCGTCCTGGCCGCTGCCAGCAGATGCAGGGCGACCTCCTCGCGACAGAGGCAGGCGTAGGACAGCGGCTCACCATATTCGAAGGTGACCTCGAACCCGAGCACGTCGCGGTAATAGGCGAGGCTCGCGGCGATGTCGGAGACGACGAAAACGGTGGCCGAGCCGGCCAACATGGGATGTTCGTCGGTCATCTGTCCTCTCCGTCGCGAGCAATCTCCAGAGTGCAGCCTAGCATGCGCCCCCGAGGTCTTGCACGGGCCGCGCCGCAACGTAAGCTGGTCAGGAAGCCGCGCTCTTGCCGCTGACGATCCCGCATCTGGCGGAAGGGGCCGACGATGCCTGGCGGCTGATCGGCGATGGCGCGCTTGAGGCCGCCCGCGAAAGCCTTGCGCAAGGTCGAGCGGCAGTTGAAGGTGCTGTCCCGATCAAGGCATGGAGAACTCGGTGACCTCTGACAATCCCGTCGCGTACGAATGCGTTGGCAACATCGCCCGCATCACGCTGCGCCGCCCGCCTGTCAATGCGCTGAGCCTCGAGATGATCCGCGCAGTTGTGGCCGCCTTCCGCCGCGCTGCGGATGACGACGGCGCACGCGTTGTCGTGCTGGCGAGCGCAATTGCAAAACGTTTTTCGGCGGGCCTCGACCTCGACATCCTGCTTGGCAGATCCGGCGCCGAGATCCGGCAATTCCTCCAAGCGCTCTATATCGACCTTTACGAAGCCCAGTACGGGCTCGGAAAGCCCTCGATCGCCGCGGTCGGCGGTGCGGCGCGCGGCGGCGGCATGACCATGGCGGTGTCCTGCGACGTGGTGCTGGCAGCCGAGAGCGCGACGTTCGGCTATCCCGAGATCGACGTCGGCGTCATTCCCGCGATCCACTACGCGCATCTGCCGCGCATCGTCGGACGCCATCGCGCCTTCGAGCTACTGTTCACCGGCCGGGTCTTCAGCGCCATGGAAGCGCGCGAGCTCGGCGTGGTGAACCGCGTCGTCGGCGATGCCGAACTCGAGGCCGAGGTGGCGAAGCTCGCTGCGCAGTTCTCCGCCAAATCGGCCGCGGTGCTGCGGATGGGCCGCGCCGCCTTCATGCGCCAGATCGATCTGGACTATCGCCGCAGCATTGCGAGCGCCGTGGACGATTTCTGCAACGTCGCGACGTCGGATGAGGCGCAGGAGGGCTTGAGGGCGTTCGTGGAGAAGCGGGCGCCGAAATGGTGAGAACCGCAGGCCCCGCGCGTGTCGGGAGCGCCGCGCGTTCAGGCCGTCCTGTCCACGGAGGACGATGAATCGGCCGGCGGATATTTCGTCACCGGCACCATGAAGGATTTCGTACCGACCTGGTAGATGACCTTGCCGTTCTGCCCGTCATCGGTCGCGATCTGCGTCTGCCCGAACATGATGACGTTCTTGTAGACGTAGCCGGTTCCCTGGCGCGTGATGCCGTCGGTGGTGACGCTGACCTGGGCTTCCTTGCCATTGACCGCGAGCACTTTGAAGCTCGCGCTCTTGCCGTTGGCGCTGGAATAGCCGCCCCAGCTTCCCATGAGACGGCTGTCGGAAGCCGGCGGGGCCTGCTTCTCGAGATTCGCGGTCTGCTTGCCAGCGCCCCCGAAGGAGAACAGCATCACCATGTTCTTGCCGTCCTTGGTGCCGACCGTCACCCCACCAAAGGTGATGAGCGTGCCCTGGACCTCGGCAAAGCCGCGCTCGGTGTGCCCGTTATGGGTGTACTCGACCTGCGCGCGGGCCCCGCGGATGTTCACGACCTTGAAGCCGACGGGCTGGTTGTTGCCCACCCAATTGCCCTTCCAGTCACCAAGCAGCGCGCTCTGGTGATACAGCCGCTCATTGGCGGGAGAAATCTGGCTGGTGCTCGATGAGATGACGGCCATGTGATTGCTCGGAAGACGGGCCCGACCGACCCACTTCGTTTGGCTTCAGCGATATCGGGACGCCGACTGAAACGGACAGAAACCGACCGATTAGGGCCATGCACCGGTTAATGAGCCGTTAAGTTCAACTGCCGGTTGGATGGGCAAAAGGTCTCAGCCGGGGGGCTTCAGCGCCCCCAGCGGTCCGACCAGATCTTCTCGCCGATCAGGCAATTGACGCGCGGCTCCTTGTCGGCGACGCGCATCACGGGGCGCTCCGGCGTGCGGCCGGCGACCTCCATCAGCAGCTTGGTGCGGATCGCCTCCTTGAACTTGTCACGGTCCTTGATCGTGATGACGAAGGAGCCCGGACCGCCGATGACGCAGTCCTCGTAATAGAAATCGAGATTGTCGATATCCATGGTCGAATAGGACGGCTCCTTGACCATGATCGGCAGGCCGTTGATGACGACGCCCTTCTCCAGCGCGGCGTCGCGCGCCACCGTGACGGGGCCGCCATTGTTGTTGGGTCCGTCGCCCGAAATGTCGATCACACGGCGCAGGCCCCGATAGGGATCCTCGTCGAACAGCGGCATCGCGAACGTGATCGCGCCGGAGATCGAGGTACGCGAGGCGCGCCGGATCGGCGTCTTCATGATCTCGGCGGCAACCGCATCGGCCGTCTCCGGTCCGTCGACCAGCCGCCAGGGAATGATGATCTTCTGGTCGCTCGAAGCGGCCCACTCGAAATAGGTCACCGCGATCCGGCCGTTCGGACCGAGCTTCAGCGCCTGAAGAAATTCCTTCGACTGGATCGCCTGCGCATAGCCTTCGCGCTGGATCGCGAGCTCGTCCATGTCCATGGAGTAGGACACATCGACGGCGAGGATCAGCTCGACGTCGACCGTCTGCGCGTCCTTGTCGGCCGCAAGCCGCTGCGGCTCGTTCTTTGGCGGTTCAAATTTTGGTCCTGGTGCCGCTATGCCCGCGACGTCCCCTCCGGCAAACATGCCGGCAACCAGCACAGCCCCGATCGAGAACAGCAAGCGCATCGCAGTCTCCCGTCGTATGACGCGATGGTGACATGCAATCGCCGAGCCGCAAAGGGCGAAGATCGCTTGCGCTTCACATTCAGGTTAGGAAGCTGAGGGTTGGGTATGTGCACGCCCTTGCGCAAAGCTGCCGCCGTGTTGCCGCGCTCGCGCCGCTGGAACGCGCCAGATTGCTCGCATCATCGGGCTCGCGATGCGCAAAGCCGGAACGACGAGCCGCGGGACAGAGCGTCCCGCCTACTTGTCCGGCACGATTTCCATGCTAGGTTGGCCAGACAGATGGGGATGGAGTCCCCCGATAACCGCCCGGCGGCCTTGAACCCGTATCCTGGACCGTAGTGGGCTGATGACTCCTGCTTGAGGAGGGGCAATCATTGGGCCTCTGCCTTCGGCGGGATGGACAAACCCGCCGGTGGCGGGTTTTTTGTTGTCTGGCCTTTGGCCAGGAGAACGCGAAGGAGACGGCGACGACGTGACGACGACGACACCGACTGCTGCACGTAGCGGGTTGCCCAGGGGGATCTGGGTGCTTGGCTTCGTCTCGATGCTGATGGACATCTCCTCCGAGATGATCCACGCGCTCCTGCCGGTCTATCTCGTCACCGTGCTCGGCGCTTCGACGCTCACCGTTGGCTTCATCGAGGGCATCGCGGAGGCGACGGCCTCGATCACGAAGATCTTCTCCGGCGCATTGTCCGACTGGCTCGGCCGCCGCAAACTGCTCGCAGCGCTCGGCTACGGGCTCGCGGCCTTCACCAAACCGTTGTTCCCGCTTGCCCCCAGCGTCGGATGGCTGGTGGCCGCGCGCTTCATCGACCGTGTCGGCAAGGGCATACGCGGCGCGCCGCGCGATGCGCTGATCGCCGATATCGCACCTCGCGGCCTGCGCGGGGCGAGCTTTGGCCTGCGGCAATCGCTCGACACCATCGGCGCCTTCCTCGGGCCGCTCGTGGCGATCGGCCTGATGTGGTGGACGGCAGACAATTTTGCCGCGGTGTTCTGGGTGGCGGTGCTACCGGCCTTCCTGTCGTTCGGCTTGATCGCGTTCGCGGTGGGCGAGCCGGAGCCGGATCCGAGCCGGGAGCCTGCGGGGAATCCGCTCAATCTCGCCGCGATGCGGCAGCTCGGCACGGTCTATTGGCGCGTCGTGGCCGTCGGCGTCGTCTTCACCCTCGCCCGCTTCAGCGAGGCCTTCTTGATCCTGCGGGCACAGAACATCGGGCTCAATGCGATGTGGGTGCCGGCGGTGCTGGTGCTGATGAACATCGCCTACGCGCTGTCGGCCTATCCGGCCGGTGTGCTCTCGGACCGGATCAACCGGACCGGCCTGCTCGCGCTCGGGCTCGTCTTCCTCGCCTGTGCCGATCTCGCGCTGGCGCTGCTGCCGAGCCTTGGCGGCCTCGCACTCGGCGTCGTGCTGTGGGGGCTGCATATGGGACTGACGCAAGGATTGCTCTCGGCCCTCGTCGCCGACGCCGCGCCGCCCAGCCTGCGCGGCACCGCGTTCGGCTATTTCAACCTGTTCACCGGCCTTGCCTTGCTGGCCGCGAGCGTGATCGCCGGCGCGCTGTGGGACGCCTATGGTCCGGCAGGAACCTTCTTTGCGGGACTCGGCTTCGCGCTGGTCTCGCTCGTGGGACTCTTGGCCGCCGGCAACGGTCTGGCAGCGGAGGACAAATGAGGATGGGAGGTCGTTCATCGTGCTGAGCGGAGCAATCGCGATCATGGTCGGTAGCGTGCTCGGCGGCTGCGCGCGCTATTTTATTTCCGGCGTGATCGCGCGGCGGCTGGGCGAGACGTTTCCGTGGGGCACCATGACCATCAACGTCACCGGCGCCTTCCTGATCGGCATTCTCGGCGCGCTGGCGACCCATCCCGGCTCGGCCTTGGCCACGCCCAATCCGTGGCTGTTCGCGGTGACGGGATTTCTCGGCTGCTACACCACGGTGTCCTCGTTCAGCCTGCAAACCCTGACACTCGCGCGTAACGGCGAGGCGATGCATGCGCTCGGCAATGTCGTGTTCTCGGTCGGGCTCTGCCTTGCCGCCGTCAGTTGCGGTTTCCTCCTTGCGGACGGCCTGGGAGGCTAGAGGCCGATGAACGCTCCCACCGAGCGCCGGCGCACTGCGATACTCTATGCCTGGGTTGCCGCCGGCAGCGTCGTCGGTGGCCTGACGCGCTATCTCGTCGGGCTCGCGCTCGACACCGGGCCGGGCTTTCCCTTCGCGACGCTGTTCATCAACGCGACGGGCTCGCTGATCATCGGCTTCTACGCGACGCTGACCGGCCCCGACGGCCGCATGCTGGCGCGGCCCGAGCACCGGCAATTCGTCATGACCGGGTTCTGCGGCGGCTACACTACCTTTTCGACCTTCAGCCTGGAGACCTTCCGCCTGTTCCACGGCGGCATGAAATACACCGCGCTCGCCTATATCGCGGCGTCCGTCATCTGCTGGCTGGTGTCGGTATGGGCAGGGCATATGATGGCGAGCCGCTACAACCGCTTGACGAGGAGCTGACCATGCAAATCCCCAATCAGGCAGTTTCGCTCCGGATCTTCATCGGCGAGAGCGACCATTTCGACGGCAAACCGCTTTATGAAGCGATCGTGATGACCGCGCGCGAGCGACACCTTGCCGGCGCCACCGTGCTGCGCGGCCCCATGGGCTTCGGCAAGTCGAGCCGGCTGCACACCTCGAAGATCCTGCGGCTTTCGGAAGATTTGCCGCTCTTGATCGAGATCGTTGACAGCGAGGACAACATCAACGCATTCCTGCCCATCCTGGATGGCATGATGTCGAGCGGTCTGATCACCTTGGAGAAGGTGCAGGTCCTGCAATATGGTGCGAAGGCCGCAAGCTGATCGCTGCGGCAGGGAACCCGAGCCCGCGTGTCCGGGAGGCGGAATGAACAACACTGTCACCAAGCCGAAGACGCGGACCAAGACCAAGGTCGAGCGGCCGAAGCTGCACAAGGTCATCCTGATCAACGACGACTACACGCCGCGCGAATTCGTCACCATGATCCTGAAGGCCGAATTCCGCATGACCGAGGATCAGGCCTACAAGGTGATGATCACCGCGCACAAGCTCGGCGCCTGCGTCGTTGCCGTGTTCACCAGGGACGTCGCCGAGACCAAGGCCACCCGCGCCACCGATGCCGGCCGCGCCAAGGGCTATCCACTGCTGTTCACGACCGAGCCGGAGGAATAGGGCGTCGTTTGCCCGCTTCCGGTCAATTTTACCGATCCCCGCTACCGCAGGTTCAATCTCCTGTGTCACCACGGTGAGATGACAGCTGCACTGCGCAAACAGCTCGCGCTCAAGCCGGCCCGCCCAGAAACCTCGTTCGGTCCGTTCAAGCTCCTGCACGCCCTGCCCTGGCTGATCCTGGCGGCTGCGATCCGGGTAATCGCGTTCGGCGGCGGCGCCGTGGCGCTGCCGGCCATCATCATTGCCGACATTTCGGTGCTCCTGGCCTTCTTCGCAACGGCGCAACAATCGATCGAGGCGGCGGGTGGCCAGTCCTCGCTCGGCGCGCTGACATTGGGCGAGCAGCTCAATCTGTCCTTCTCGATCCTGTGGCGGATCGCACTCGTGATGACCTCAGCGGCGCTCGGTATCGCAGCGATCGGCCATGAGGCTTTCGCGCCTCATTTGATGGCGGGGCTCGATGGCATGGCGTTCGACCAGTTCACCCATCCCGGGCGCTTCTGGAGTGCATGGATCGCCATCATCGTGCTGCTCATGATCGTCCGTGCCGAGCACGATGACGGCAGGGTCGCCCTGTTCGCCGCCATCGGCGAGTTCGCACGGCGCGGGCTGTGGCTCGGCGCCGCCGTGATCGCGCTCGGTGTCATCAACGTCGCCCTCGCCTACGGACAGGAAGCGGTGCGGAGCGCGATCTGGAATTTCTGGCAGACCTCGTCAGCGAGCCAGTTCAGCAAGAACCTGATCTATTTCGTCTTCATCTTCAGCTTTGCGATGCTGCGGCTGTGGATCACTCTGATGATCCTGACGCTTGGGCTGAGGCAGTCATATGTGCGCGCTGACTAGTTTCGCCGACGGTGCCGTCCGCTAGGCCATCACCACCGGCGTCTCCTCGCCGAGCCCGTACACGCGCTGCGCCTTGGAAAATCCCGCGATCGGAAATTCGCCGAGCTCGCGCCAGTCGTGGTGGCAGACATTGGCAAAACCTTCCGAGGCGACGACGGTCCGCCCCAGGCGGCCCGTGATCTTCTCGAGCCTTGCGGCAAGGTTCACGGCGGGACCTATGCAGGTGAAGTCGAGGCGGTTGCCGCCGCCGATATTGCCGTAGAGGATGTTGCCGACGTGCAGCGCCACGCCGAAGCGGAAGCGCTCGACGGCGTCGCCGACCGGAAAGGCCAGCGCCTCGACGCTGGCGCGGGACTCGCGCGCCGCTTCCAGCACGCGCGTGCAGACATGGGCGGCATCGCCGACATATTCGTCGATCGGAAACACCGCGAGCAGGCCGTCGCCCATGAATTTCAGGACTTCGCCGCCATGACCGCGGATCGCGGTCACCTGACAGTCGAAATAGTGATTGAGGATCTCGACCACAGCCGGTCCGACAGCGCGGTGAAGCCGCGCAGGTCCGAGAGCCAGATCGCGGCCTGCATGGTGTCGTTGTGGCCGCGGCGGATCTGGCCGCCGAGGATGCGCGCGCCGGCGCGGTTGCCGACATAGGTGTCGAGCAGCATCTCGGCGGTGCGGCGCAGGCTGATGATCTCGCTGACGCGCGCCAGCGGCGTCACGATGGAGCGGATCGCCGCGATGTGGTCGTCGGTGAAGCCGCCGGGATGCCGTGTCACCCAGCTCGTCGCGTGGACCGAGCCGTCGAGAAACGGCATCGGCACAGCGATGTAGTCGGTCGCTCCTTCGGCGCCCATGTCTTTGACGATCGGAAAGCGCGTATTGTCGGGATCGCCGACGCGCCCCCTGACCTCGATCCCCTGTTCGAACACGATGCGGAGCGGGCTCGCGGCGAATTCGGGTGTGTCCAGGATATCGAAATCGACGGTGCCGACCTCGACCTCCTCGCCCTGCCGCCAGATGAAGTTGCGGCCGAAGATTTCGGGATGCAGGGTACGGATGAAGATGCCGAACCGCCAGATTGGCAGGCCGGCTTCGACCAGATGCTCGCAGACGTCCGCAATCATCTCGGCCGGGGTGCCTGACGACCGTGCGCCGTCAATCAGCCAGTTGGTGATGCGCTGGAGCTCGGAGCTTTGCATGTCCGCATTTGCGGACGAAGTTGTGGGAACGTCAAGCTGCGCGGTGGGCTAGTACCGCGACATGAAGACCTTTTGCTAGCGTCCCACCTGCCCGCGATCGCGCAGGAAGTGGTCGGCCAGCACGCAGGCCATCATGGCTTCGCCGACGGGGACGGCGCGGATGCCGACGCAGGGGTCGTGGCGGCCCTTGGTGAAGATCTCGGTGTCCGCACCTTTGCGGTCGACGGTGAGACGCGGCTGCAGGATCGACGAGGTCGGCTTCACCGCGAAACGCACCACCACCGGCTGCCCGGTGGAGATGCCGCCGAGCACGCCGCCGGCATGGTTGGACAAAAAGCGCGTGCCGTCATTGCCGGTGCGCATCTCGTCGGCGTTTTCCTCGCCGGTGAGCTCGGCCGCGCCGAAACCGGCGCCGATCTCGACACCCTTCACTGCGTTGATGGTCATCATCGCGCCCGCCAGATCGGAATCGAGCTTGGCGTAGATCGGCGCGCCAAGGCCGGCCGGCACGCCTTCGGCGACCACCTCGATCACCGCGCCGATCGAGGAGCCGCTCTTGCGGATGCCGTCGAGATAGGTCTCGAAGAACGCGGCCTTGTCCTTGTCCGGGCAGAAGAACGGATTTTTGGCGATCTCGTCCCAGTCCCACTTCGCACGGTCGATCTTGTGCGGGCCGATCTGCACCAGCGCGCCGCGCACCTTCACGTTGGGCAGCACCTTGCGCGCGATGGCACCGGCGGCAACGCGCGTCGCGGTCTCGCGCGCCGAGGAGCGGCCGCCGCCGCGATAATCGCGCAGGCCGTATTTGGCCTCATAGGTGAAGTCGGCGTGACCGGGGCGAAACTTGTCCTTGATCTCGGAATAGTCCTTCGATCGCTGGTCGGTGTTCTCGATCAGGAGCCCGATCGGCGTACCCGTCGTCACCTGCACGCCGGTCTCCGGATGCGCCATCACGCCGGAGAGGATCTTGACCTGATCCGGCTCCTGGCGCTGGGTGGTGAAGCGCGACTGGCCCGGCCGGCGGCGGTCGAGATCGCCCTGGATGTCGGCCTCGGTCAGCGGGATCATGGGCGGACAACCGTCGACCACGCAGCCGATCGCCACCCCATGGCTCTCGCCGAAGGTCGTGACGCGGAACATGTGGCCGAAGGTGTTGAAGGACATCGCTTCTCGCTGGTGCGTAAGTCAGTTCTGACTTGTGGTGGTAACGCGGGGGAACACCGGGGTCAAACACACTCGGTCATTCGGGGCGCCCGAAGGGCGAACTCCGGTGCGCCCTTGCGCACCTGAGAATCTCGAGATTCCGGGTTCGTGCTTCGCACCGCTCCGGAATGACGGCGGATGGGACTAGCTAAACTTCTCCAGCCGCCCGTCGCGGAACACGTAGACGGCGCCCTGCTCGATATAGAGTTCGGCGGCACTGAGGGGGGTCTCCAGGCCGAGTGAAACCATCAGGGCCCGGCAGGTCCCGCCATGGGCGACCGCAACGGTGTCGGTCCGCAGCTGGTCGTACCAGGCCCGTACGCGGACCTGGACATCGGCGTAGGTCTCCCCGCCGGCGGGGCCGACCGACCATTTGTCGGTGAGGCGCCGGGCATACACGTCAGGATCCCTCGCCTCGCTCTCGGCCAGGGTCAGACCTTCCCAAACCCCATAGCCGATCTCACGCAGGCGATCATCGAGCGCATATCCGGCAACTGGCAGCTCCAGCTTGCCGCGCGCAAGTTCCATGGTCTGGCGCGCGCGGCCGAGCGGGCTCGACACATAGGGTAACGCCGCCTTGTCGCGACCCTCGCGCTTGAATAGGTCGGCGAGAATGCTGCCGGCCTGCACGGCCTGACCGCGTCCACGCGCGTTCAGCGGAACGTCCTTGGTGCCCTGAAGCCTCCCGAGCGCATTCCACTCGGTCTCACCATGGCGAAGATAATAGATCGTGGGCACGGGAATTCCGGATTTAAGCTAGTCCTTGCCGCCGAACGAGATGTCCGGCGCGTCCGGGCGCTTCATGCCGAGCACGTGATAACCGGAATCGACGTGATGCACCTCGCCGGTTACACCGCGCGAGAGGTCGGAGAGGAAATACAGCGCACTGCCGCCGACGTCCTCGGTCGACACGTTGCGCCGCATCGGCGCGTTGGCCTCGTTCCACTTCAGGATATAGCGGAAGTCGCCGATGCCGGATGCCGCGAGCGTCTTGATCGGACCTGCCGAGATCGCGTTGACGCGGATGTTCTTCTCGCCGAGATCGGCGGCGAGATAGCGCACGCTGGCCTCCAGCGCCGCCTTGGCAACGCCCATCACGTTGTAATGCGGCATCCACTTCTCGGCGCCGTAATAGCTGAGCGTGATCAGCGAACCGCCATCGGTCATCAGCTTCTCGGCGCGCTGCGCCACCGCCGTGAACGAGTAGCAGGAGATCAGCATCGACTTGGAGAAATTCTCCTGCGTGGTGTCGACGTAGCGGCCGTCGAGCTGCTCGCCATAGGCGATCGCGTGCACCAGGAAGTCGATCTTGCCCCATTTTTCCTTCAGCACCGCGAACGCAGCATCGATGGTCGCAGCATCGGTGACGTCGCAATGGCCGAGCACGAGACCACCGATCTCGGCAGCGAGCGGCTCGACGCGCTTCTTCAGCGCATCGCCCTGATAGGTGAAGGCGAGCTCGGCGCCGGCGGCGTGGCACGCCTTGGCGATGCCCCAGGCGATCGAGCGGTTGTTGGCAACGCCGAGGACCACTCCGCGCTTTCCTTGCATCAGACCCGAATTCTGCGCCATTTTTGAACGTCCCGTCGAACTCTTGGTGAGGTCTGGAGGTACACCAGCCCTCCCCTGCGGTACAGCCCTAATACGCCGCGTTAACGCTGTTTCGAGCGCCGGAATAGCCGTTCCGTTCGGGTGTTATGATCGCTATAGGCGCTCGCGCCTGATACCAGGACGTCAAGACCGCAATGAGTGCGTTTCGCCAGAGTGTGGAAGCCATGATCCCGGCGTTGCGCCGCTACGCCCGCGCGCTCACGCGCGACGCGGATGCGGCCGACGATCTGGTGCAAGACACGCTGGTGCGGGCGCTGCGTTCGGAGCGATTGTTTCTCGGAGGCGACGTCAGGAGCTGGCTCTACACGATCCTGACCAACCTCAACAAGAACCGGCGGCGCTCGCTGGCAAGGCGGCCGCAGTTCACGCAGCTGACGGAGAACAACCCGGATGCCAGCGGCACCGAAGCCGAAGGGCGCGACATCGAGAGGGCGCTGGCGACGCTCGTCGAGGAGCAACGCTCGGTGTTGCTCCTCGTGATGCTGGAAGGCATGAGCTACCGCGAGGTCGCCGACATCCAGGGCGTGCCGATCGGCACCGTGATGTCGCGCCTGGCCCGCGCCCGCGCCCACGTCAAGGCCTCGCTGGAGGGCGAGCGCCCGACGCTCAGGCGGGTGAAATGATGGCAGGGTTGATGCATCGCGTGTCGTCCGCCCGCAGCACGAAGATGAGCTACGCGACGTCGAGCTTTGAACGACATTTAAGGCCACAGAGCCAGAGACGATTGATATGAACGACCGCAATATCCCAGTGACCGAGGACGAGCTGCACGCCTATGTCGATGGCGAGCTGCCGGCCGAGCGCCGCGCCGACGTCGAGGCCTGGCTCGCCGCCCATCCTGAAGAGGCCGAGCGCGTGCAGTCCTGGCGCGCCATGGCTGAGATGCTGCACGCCCGCTACGATTCCGTCGCCCAGGAGCCGGTGCCGGCCCGGCTGGAGCTCGAGCGGCTGGAACGCCGCCCGCGGCAATGGCTCTACGGCGCCGCGGCGGCGGTGCTGGTCGCCTTCGTCGCCGGCGGCGCCGCCGGCTGGGTCGGGCATGGCGCCGCCAATGCCCCCTCCACCTTCCGGAGCTTTGCGGCGGACGCGCTCGACGCCCACCGCCTCTATGTCGTGGAGGTCCGCCACCCCGTCGAGGTCGGCGGCAACGAGCGCGACCACCTGCAGGCCTGGCTGACCCGGCGTTGCGGCTGGACCGTGTTCGCGCCGAACCTGGAGGCGAGCGGGCTGAAGCTCGTCGGCGGCCGGCTGTTGCCGGGTCCGAACGGCCCGGCCTCGTTCCTGATGTATGAGGGCGCCTCTGGCGAGCGCTATACGATCTACACCGCCAAAACCGAGAATGGTGCGACGCAAATGCGCTACGCCAGGACGGACAAGGACGGCGCATTGTTCTGGGCCGAGCGCGGCGTCGGCTACGTCGTCAGCGGTGGCGGTGATCGCGACCGGCTGACCAGGGTGGCGCAGGCGGTCTATGATCAGGCCGAGAAAAACGGCACCTAGACAGCTGCTTGAGGGCGGTGCCTAGATTCCGTCATTGAAAATTTGGAATGAAGACATCGGCGCGTCTCATTATCGCACCGGATGATCACGCGAAAATGAGCAGCGTTCGATCCGCCGATCGACGCGGGCGGCCTCGATTGGGGTTTTTGGTACCGCGCTGGTCCCCCTCTCGAGGCCGCACCTTTTTATCGGCTGCCCCGCCGGGCAACCGACACGTCTCGAACGTCAGCGTCGAAGCGCGAACCGCGCTTCAGGCGCATGTTGAGCATCATCCTTTCGGGAAGAGAATGCTCCGATCGTCGGGATGCCTCGGCTAGCGCCCTAGCCGAGTCCGCTACGTGGATTGTAGGGGTGTTGGTCCCGCCACTTCTCCATCAATGCTTCAAGCTCGGCGTCGTTCCCGTCCGGTAGCATAATCCTGATCGTGACGAAGAGATCCCCGGTTCCGCCAGATTTCGGCAACCCCTTACCTTTGAGGCGGAAGGTCCGGCCGCTGGAAGTGTTTTTTGGAACCGAAAGCTCCACGGCATTGCCGAGGGTGGGCACGCGCACCTTGGCCCCGAGCACGGCCTCGTAGAGCGTCACTGGCAGATCAATCCGCAAGTCGGCGCCCTCGACCTTGAAGTGGGCGTGCGGCGCGATGCTGATGGTGATCAGGAGATCGCCGGGCGGATGGCCCTGCGCGGACTCGCCCTGCCCCCGGAGCCGGATCTGCTGGCCCTCGGTGACGCCGGCCGGAATCTTGACGTTGAGCTCCTTGCCGGTCGGCAGTCGGACGCGCTTCTCGCCGCCCTTGACCGCCTCTTCCAGCGAGACGGACATGGCGACATTCACGTCGAGATCGAGCCCGACGCCGCCGGTGTCGAATTCGAACTGCCCGGCGCCGCCGGCCCCAGGCCGGGCGCCACGCATCCCGCCACCGAACATGCTGTTGAGGATATCCTCGAACGCGCCGCCGCCCTGGCCGGGACCGCCGCCGGAGCGGAACGTATAGCTTTCGAAGCCGCCGGGGCCGGCGCGGCCGCGCGGCCCGCCACCGCCCGGAAAGCCCTGGAAGCGTGGCTTGCCGTCGGCGTCGATCTCGCCGCGGTCGAACTGCTTGCGCTTGTCCTCGTCGCCGATGATCTCGTTCGCCGAGTTGATCTCGGAGAAGCGCTCGGCGGCTTTCGGGTCGTCCTTGTTGCTGTCGGGATGATGCTTCTTGGCAAGCTTGCGATAGGCGCTCTTGATCGCGGCAGCGCTGGCGCTCCGCGGCACCCCCAAGACCTCATAGGGGTCGCGCATCCGTCACGTCTCCTTCAAGAAATCGAATTGTTCAAAGGGCTCCCCGCCCCACCAGGGATTCATGTGGGAAGAGAGTGGCATTTTTGCAACTAGGGGCGCGCGCCGAATCCTAGCTCCGCCACGGCTTTAGCGTATGAATCTCCCAACGGCCACGGGTGCTTTGGCAGCCGGCGCCCTGGAGCCAGCTTTCGGTCGCCCCGTTGACGTAGCTCGCCAGGAAATCGCGGCATCTGCGGCCGTCCTCGGCGGCATAGGACTGCGCGATCGGCGTCACCGAGCCGCGCGCACCGGTCTCCGGATTCTCCCAATGCTGGCTGGAATCCCTGTCGCCCTTGCTGAGGACGTCGGAGGCGGCGTTGCGGGCGAAGGCGAGATCGGTCTCGGTGGGCGGGGCGTCCTTCGCCGGCCGCGCGATCGAACCGGTGAGGTCACTGTCATCGGCCTTGGCGTAGGCACTCTTGTCATTGCGGGAAAAGCTGCATCCTCCGGCACCGAGCCCGATGACAATGATCGTCATGACAACGCCGGACGGCCGGATCGCCGATAGGCCAACGCGTCCCCATGCCCTATATAGGGCGGTAGCGGACAACAACGCGTTTTGGGCCGCGGGACGCAACTCGGACTCCAGACATGACCGACACGACCTCGATGAAACACCAGACACCCTTAACATCCGGTGATTTCACCGCCGCCGACGAGCCATTTGCGCTGTTCGAGGCCTGGCTGAACGAGGCTATCAAGAGCGAGCCGAACGATCCGAACGCCATGGCGCTCGCAACCGTCGACCCCGACGGGCTGCCCGACGTGCGCATGGTGCTGATGAAAGGCTTCGATACCGAGGGTTTTGTCTTCTACAGCCACATCGCCAGCCAGAAGGGCCGCGAACTCGCCGCAAATCCTAAGGCAGCGTTACTTTTTCACTGGAAGTCGCTGCGCCGTCAGGTCCGCATCCGCGGCAACGTGACGCCGGTGACCGAGGCCGAGGCCGACGCCTATTTCGCCACCCGACCCAAGCAGGCCCAGATCGGCGCCTGGGCGAGCAAGCAGTCGCAAGAGCTGGAGAGCCGCTTCGCTTTCGAACAGGCCATCGCGAAAGTCGCGGCCAGATACGTCATCGGCGAAGTGCCGCGGCCGCCGGGCTGGAGCGGCTGGCGCATCACGCCCTCACGCATCGAGTTCTGGCACGACCGCCCGTTCCGCTTGCACGACCGCATCGAATTTCGCCGTGACGCGGCCGGCCAGAAGTGGTCCAAGACGCGGATGTATCCCTAAGCTTTAGGCCGACCTGAAAGATGTCCATGCCGCATTCGTCCAATGCGCCGCGCCGTACACTGCTCCTGACCGGAGCCAGCCGCGGCATCGGCCACGCCACCGTGATCCGCTTCTCCTCGGCGGGCTGGCGCGTCATCACCTGCTCGCGGCATCCGTTTCCGGAGGACTGTCCGTGGGACGCGGGGCCCGAGGACCACATCCAGGTCGACCTCGGCAATCCCGAGGACACCGCGCGCGCGATCAGCGAGATCCGCAGCCGGCTGGAGGGTGGCACGCTGCATGCGCTGGTCAACAACGCCGCGATCTCGCCGAAGGGCGCGGGCGGCTCCAGGCTCGGCTCGGTCGACACCGATCTCGACACCTGGACGCACGTCTTCCACGTCAACTTCTTCGCGCCGATCATGATTGCGCGCGGGCTGATCGAGGAATTGAAGGCGGCCAAGGGCTCGGTCGTGAACGTCACCTCGATCGCGGGCTCGCGCGTGCACCCCTTCGCGGGCGCCGCCTACGCGACGTCGAAGGCCGCGCTCGCGGCGCTGACGCGCGAGATGGCCTCCGATTTCGGCCGCGTCGGCGTGCGCGTCAACGCGATCGCTCCGGGCGAGATCGATACCTCGATCCTGTCGCCGGGCACCGAGAAGATCGTCGAACAGCAGATTCCGATGCACCGGCTCGGCACGCCCGACGAGGTCGCCAAGATCATCTACGTGCTGTGCACGGACACCTCGTCCTATGTCAACGGCGCCGAGATCCACATCAACGGCGGCCAGCACGTGTAGTCCGTTCGCGTCATTGCAGTGACGGAGCAAGGGCGACAACCTCGCTCTCTCGTGTCCCGGACGCGTTGCGGCACGCAGTGACGCTGCACTGCGTCTGGGGCACGAGAGCGGATTGTGGCGCATGTTGTCTCCACATGTCATTGCGATGCTCCAGTGCATATCCCAGCGGCAGTGCCGTAGGGTGGGCAAAGGCGCATAGCGCCGTGCCCACGATCTCCGTCCATGAGCAACAAGGCGTGGGCACGCTGCGCTTTGCCCACCCTACGAGATCGAGCTTGTGGCACGCAGCTCGGCTCGCAGACACGCCTCTTCGGCCTCGCGGCGCATTTCGCCCGAGCTTTGCTTGATCACTCCACCCTCTCATCCAAGAGGGCGCAGGGAAGGCCGGGTGCTGGCTCGCACCCGCGGTCCGCTGCGCGAAAAGCACGCGCAGAAAGAACCGCACAGCAGCATACAGGTGTGGCCGATCACTCGGCCTTCCCTGCGCGATGGCTGGACGGCTTATGCCGTGATCTCCCGGGAGCCGACCATTCCTTCTGGCCTCCCTCGCCCCGCGAATTTGGATGATGCAGTCTGCCCGGTTGGGCTCGCTCGCATCTTCGCAAGGACTTGACCGTGGCAACGACGGCCAGGACCACACGGTTTTGCCGTACGCACGGCCCGCCATTTCGCCGCAGTTTTCCCGGGCCCCGTCGACGAAGCCGGAAACTTACAGACGAGACGAAGCCTGGCAGCGCCGTCGTCCGCACGAAGCCTCGGGCTCACAGGGACTACCCGCCCTGCCCGCGCCTCTCGTGCCGACGCTGCCGCGTCCACCGCAAGCCCGGCTCGCGACAGTGACGACACATAGTCGCCCCTCTTGGGTGAGCCGGGATGGACGACACATACGCCGAAACCGAATTTCGGTAAAGTGGAATATTTTCGGCGAAGCGGATTGACAGAGCGCGACACAGGCCCCGTTTTGGCTGGATGGGGGTTCAGCCGGTCTCTAACGCACCCGCCAATCGGACGTCACAGCCGATTGTCCTGAACAGAAGGGAAGCAAGGCGATCCAGACAACGCCGCCGCAAGACCTGGATCGCCCTCGCCTTCCGTTCCTCAATCGATTCGAATCCGACGTGACCTGTCGCGCGGCCGTGGAGCGGCCGTGCTGAATGCGGTCGAGCAGTCGTCGTCATTCTCACCATCGAGCAGCGGAGCACCACAGTGCCGGCACATGCGTGCCGACATCGACGACGCCTTGCCGCTCGCCAGGACCTGACGATAGTTCGCCAGGTCGATGACGTTGCGGGGCGACGTTATGTGTTTTTCAACCATGGTTGTTCCTCGCGGCTACGCACTGCTTATCGCAGACAAGTTTCGCGCAAACGTTCAGCCCACCGCTCAAATTTTACCGGAGGAATTGCGGCACGGCGAACACATCACGGCGCGGCCGCAATCCCGATCTATTCTGCGACACGATTCACCGTGTCTGTGCGACCGGCGTAAGGTCTCGGTAGCTATTTTCCGAGCGCAACGGGATCAGAGCCACTTCTTCCACTTGAAGAGCCAGTACGGAAGGATCGCGGCGACGAGCATCATCACCAGCGCCATCGGATAGCCGTGCGCCCATTCGAGTTCCGGCATCATCTTGAAGTTCATGCCGTAGATCGAGGCGATCAGCGTCGGCGGCATCAGCACGACGGCCATCACCGAGAACAGCTTGATGATGTTGTTCTGCTCGAGATTGACGACGCCGAGCATGGCGTCGAGCACGAAGGTGATCTTGCTGGAGAGATATGAGGCGTGGTCGGTCAGCGAGGAAACGTCGCGCTGCATGGTCTTGAGCTGCTCGCGCATGTCCTTCGACCATTTCACGCCCTCCACCACCGCGGAGAGGAAGGTGACGACACGGCCGATCGACACCAGGCTCTCGCGAACCTTCGAGGTCAGATCGCCTTTGCGGCCGATCGAGATCAGGATCTGGGAATATTGCTTGGCGTGACCGTGGCGCTCGCTCTCGGGCTCGAAGATGTCGTGGCTGACCTGGTCGATCTCGGCGCCGCAGCGCTCCAGGATGTCGGCGCAGCGGTCGATCACGGCGTCCAGCAGTTCCATCAGCACCATCTCGCCGGTAATGGAGGGCGTGCAGGAGCGGGCAAGCTTGGCCTCGACCAGGGCGAACGGCTTCGGCAGGTCGTAGCGCACCGTCACCAGGCGGTGGTCGCCGAGGATGAAGGTCACCGCCGTGGTCCGGGGCATGTCGGTATCGGAGTGGCACATCAGCGTCGCGGTCATGTAGCGCGCGCCGTTCTCGATATAGAGACGGCTGGAGATCTCGATCTCCTGCATGTCTTCCCGGGTCGGGATGGCGATGCCGGCGAGCCGCTCCACTGCCTTGTCCTCGGCCGCGGTGGGGTTGACGAGGTCGATCCAGACCGCGCTTTCGGGCACCGCGGCAAGATCTTCGATGACAACCTTCTTCAGGACAGACTCGGAGGGAACAAACACCGAAAACATGCACGACTCCAGAGAACCTGCGGCAGAATGACAGCCCTTAGCGCGATTCTGACAAGTTCACGATGACAACCACATTAATGGAGCGTTTGCATTTGTGGCGCGGCCATGGCTCAACTGTGGCACGGAATCGACAGTCCGGCCCCCTTTGGCCCAAAAATCTTCACGGGGCCGCAAAACTTGCGGCAGAAAAGCCACAGCTTGGGTCTCGCAGCGCGGGATAAGGCCTTCAGTGCTGGAATTGTGGCAGATTTCAACGATAATGGAATTAACGGAGTCGAGGAACTTGGGCAGGCTCAGGCCTTCCGCACGGTATTGTTTTGATTGGAACCAAATCATGTCGTCGCTGAAAGTTAAGTTGGGAATTCTGGCCGCCGGCCTGATGCTGTCGGGCTGCATGCAGGCCACGCATTTCGAGGCGACCGACACCAAAGCCTTCAAGCCGAAGGACAAGGAACTGCTGGCCAAAGTTCGGTACGAGAACACCCCGGTTGCGGAACCGTTCCGCCGCGCCATCGTCCAATACCACCGCAAGGAATCGCCGGGCTCGATCGTGGTCGATTCCGACAATCACTATCTCTATTACGTGCTGGATGGCGGCAAGGCGATCCGTTACGGCATCACCGTTGGCGAAGAGGCCATGGCCTGGTCGGGCATCGCCAAGGTGGGCAGCAAGACCGAGTGGCCGGCCTGGCACCCCACCCCCGGCGAAATTTCGCGCCTGGGCGTGCCGACCTATGTCGCACCCGGCCCGGACAATCCGATGGGCTCTCGCGCGATTTACCTCTATTCCGGCGGGAAAGACACGTTGTTCCGCATCCACGGCACCAATCAGCCGGAATATATCGGCGCTTCGATCTCCTCGGGCTGCATCCGCCTGACCAACGAGGACGCGATCGATCTCTATGATCGCGTCAAGCTCGGCACCCTCGTCGTGGTGCTCGAGCCGAAGCATGGCGATTCGCCCTACAATTCGCGGCTGGCGCTCGGCGGCAGCCAAACCGGCCAGGCGGGCAGCTACTGATCGCCTGCTGATCTCTGCGATCGAAAAGCGCCGGTTTCACCGGCGCTTTTTTGTTGCCGGCTTGCGCGGCTGGGACTTGCTGGCATCGGCCGCCGGCTTTTTCGCAGGCGCCGGAGACTTCTCCACCGCCTCGTCGTCAGCTCCTTCCTTTTCTTCAGGCTTGGCCTCGGGCTTGACCTCGGGCTTGGCCGCGACCTCGCGCGGTGGCGCCTCCTCGGGGCGTTCCGCTGGCAGCAGCGGGGCGACCTGCGGCAGGGGATCCCAGACGTTCCACTGGCAGATCCGGTAGTCGTTGCGCCGCTGCGCCAGGTCGAGATGGATATGGTCCTCATGGTACCAGTCCGAGCCCGGGCCGAGCACGGTGGAAAAGCGCGCGCAGACCGAGTGCAGCACGCGCTCGCGCACGTCGCGCGACATGGTGCGGTCGGTGAGGCCGATCGACTGCCCGTTGGTCAGCTTGATGGCCCGGACATCGAGGGCATTGGCCTTGCCGTGCTCTGACAGCAGCGCGCCGACGACACGGTTGCGTCCGCGGCACTCGAACGAATCGAAATTGTCGAGTTCGCCAATGGTCGAGCCGAGGCTGGTGGCCAGCGGCGCCATGTCCTTGCGCAGCCAATCGGCGATCGCCGACGCCATGGTGCAGCGAAGAATCGCCGCCGGCTTGACCGTCACCTTGCGCTTGTCCGGCAGAACGACGGCTTCCAGCCGCACCAGATCCTCGCCGCCACAAGCGCCGGGGCCGCGGATATCCGGAATCGAGGGCGCGATCGCGATTTCCTCGGTCAGCGCAAGACGACAGGCCGAGACCGGCTTCTGGGCTGGTGCCGCAACCTCGGCGGGCTTGTCGGCGCCGGGCTTGTCCGCGAGAGGCTTGCCGTCCGCCTCCCGCGGAGCCTCGTCCGATGCCTTGTCCGATGCCTTGTCCGATGCCTTGGGCGCCTCCTCGGGGCGCGGTCTCGGCAGCGGGATCCTGGCGGAATGAACCGCGGGGCGCGACCGTGGTGCGGCGATACCGAAGATATCCAGTGGGGATGTGTATTTTCGCGCCTCTGCCCTCTCGGCGAGGACGAGCGACAGCCCGAGCGCAGCGGTAACCATTGCCGCGCCAGCGGACATATAGCCGCGACAAGACCATTTGCGGCGAAAGTCCGGCAGGCTAAAACTCATGACAATTCTTTGGCCCAACGCTGAGAGCGACAACGCGCCCAGCGACTTCTCGGAGGAACGTCGGAATGCTTGGTTTGATGCAAGATTGGCCCCTGCTCTGCCACCGGATCATCGAACATGCCGCCAAAATTCATGGCAAGCAGGAGGTGGTTACCCGCTCGGTCGAGGGACCGATTCATCGCACCAATTACGCCGAGATCCACAAGCGCGCGCTCAAGGTCTCGCAGATGCTGGAGCGCGACGGCATCAAGCTCGGCGACCGTGTCGCGACGATCGCCTGGAACACCTGGCGCCATCTCGAGGTGTGGTACGGCATCATGGGGATCGGCGCCATCTGCCATACCGTCAATCCCCGCCTTTTCCCCGAGCAGATTGCCTGGATCATCAACCATGCGCAGGACCGCATCGTGATGACCGACATCACCTTCGTTCCG
The DNA here is from genome assembly GCF_014198205.1 of Bradyrhizobium sp. SBR1B. Classification (NCBI taxonomy): domain Bacteria; kingdom Pseudomonadati; phylum Pseudomonadota; class Alphaproteobacteria; order Hyphomicrobiales; family Nitrobacteraceae; genus Bradyrhizobium; species Bradyrhizobium sp. SBR1B. The sequence goes on along the minus strand of NZ_JACIHC010000016.1, from coordinate 130,627 downwards.
GTCCTGGAGAAGATCGCCGACAAGCTGACCAGCGTGGAACGCTACGTCGTGCTCACCGACAAGGCGCACATGCCGCAGACGACGCTGAAGAATGTGGTCGCCTACGAGGACTGGATTGCGGAGGCCGACGGCAAATTCAAATGGAAGGACTTTGACGAGAACACGGCAGCCGCGATGTGCTACACGTCGGGCACGACCGGTGACCCGAAGGGTGTGCTGTATTCGCATCGCTCCAACGTGCTGCATGCGCTGATGGCCAACAATGTCGACGCGCTCGGCACCAGTGCGTCCGAGACGATGCTGCCGGTGGTTCCGCTGTTCCATGCCAACAGCTGGGGCATCGCCTTCTCCGCGCCTTCGCAGGGCACCAAGCTGGTCATGCCCGGCGCCAAGCTCGACGGCGCCTCGGTCTACGAGCTGCTCTCGACCGAGAAGGTGACGCACACCGCCGGCGTGCCCACGGTGTGGCTGATGCTGCTCCAGCACATGACCGCCAATAATCTCAAGCTGCCGGACCTGAAGATGGTGATCTGCGGCGGCTCGGCGATGCCGCGGTCGATGATCAAGGCCTTCCTCGACATGGGCTCGAACGTGCGTCACGCCTGGGGCATGACCGAGATGAGCCCGATCGGCAGCGTCGCGGCGCTGAAGCCGCCGTTCCAGAACGCCACCGGCGATGCGCGGCTCGACGTGCTGCAGATGCAGGGCTATGCGCCGTTCGCGGTCGAGATGAAGATCACCGACGACGCCGGCAAGGAGCTGCCCTGGGACGGCAAGACCTTCGGCCGCCTCAAGGTCTCCGGCCCCGCCGTCGCCAAGGCCTATTACCGCGTCGACACCGACATCCTCGACGAGGACGGCTTCTTCGACACCGGCGACGTCTCGACCATCGACGAGGACGGCTACATGCGGATCACCGACCGCTCCAAGGACGTGATCAAGTCCGGCGGCGAGTGGATCTCCTCGATCGACCTCGAAAACCTCGCGGTTGGCCATCCGGCCGTGGCCGAAGCCGCCGTGATCGGCGTGTTCCACCCCAAATGGGACGAACGGCCGCTCCTGATCGTGCAACTCAAGCAGGGCCAGCAGGCCACCCGCGAGGACATCCTCAAATACATGGACGGCAAGATCGCCAAATGGTGGATGCCCGACGACGTCGCCTTCGTCGAGGGCATTCCGCATACGGCCACCGGCAAGATCCTGAAGACGGCGCTGCGCGACCAGTTTAGGGATTATCGCTTCCCGAACGCGGCGGCGTAGCGGCAAAGCAAGCAACGTCATTCCGGGGCGGTGCGAAGCATCGAACCCGGAATCTCGAGATTCCGGGTTCGGCTCCTTGAGCCGCCCCGGAATGACCGGTCATAACAGCCCGATCTCCCTTGAATTTGCCCCCGCGCCGTGGTCTCAACGGCCCTCGTCGCGCCGAACTGGCCGGCATCGCCAACCCCGGCAGAGCTCACTCGATGGCCCGCAGGTTTTCCGCTCCCTATCAGTCGGAGCCCGTGTCCAGCCTCGCGAGCTGGGCGCGCAATCTGGCCGTGTTCGCGGTGGTGGCGGTGGTGGTCTCGATCATCATCGTCCGCTTCGATTTCCTGGAGCCGAAGCCGGCCCTTGCGACCTTCTTCGGCGGGCTCGCGATATCAGGCCTGTCGATCCTGTTCGGGCTCGCCGGCTTTGCCGCGATCTGGCAGAACGGCTCGCGCGGCATGGCGCGCATCCTGCTCGCTTTGCTGATCGACGCGGCGATCCTCGCCTATCCCGCCTATCTGGCCCTGCAATATCGCAAGCTGCCGGCGATCTACGACATCACCACCGACCCGATCGATCCGCCGCGTTTCGACGCGCTGGCGCGCCTGCGCACCGGCGAGGGCACCAACACCGCGGTCTATGCCGGCCTCTATTCGGCGGAGCAGCAGCGCCACTTCTACCCTGATATCGAGCCTGTCGAGCTCGAGATCTCCGTCGACCGCGCCTATGCGATCGCGCTCCAGCTCGTCAACAAGCGCAAATGGATCATCATCGACGAGCGCGCACCGCAGCCGCCGCGCCGCATCGGCCGCATCGAGGCGGTGGCGCGCACGCCGATCATGGGGTTTCGCGAGGACATTTCGATAAGGTTCGTGCCGGACGGCGATGATTCCCGCGTCGACATCCGCTCTGCCTCGCGCAATTTCGACAGCGATCTCGGCAGCAATGCCGCGCGGGTCAAGAAATTCATCGACGATCTCAACACCGCCGCCGATGCCGACGCGCTCAAGCCGGTGAAGAAGACCCCGGTGGCGCCGCCGAAAGCGCCGGCAAAGACGGTGAAGAAATGAAACTGGCGAATGGCGAGTAGCGAATAGCGAATAGCGAATGGAACGCTACTCGCTACTCCCCATTCGCCCCTACGCCATCCGATACGTCCCGCCGATCACGGGATCGCCGTCGGTCGCCACCACGCCGCGGGCGACCAGGTCTTCCAGGTGCGCCAGCACGGAATAGCCGGCGGCCGTCGTCAGCCTCGGGTCGATACCGATATAGATCGCGCGGACCATGGTCGGGATGTCGGTCTCGCCCTTGGCGAGGCGGTGCAGGATCGAGGCCTCGCGCGCCTTGCGGTGCCGGATCAGGAAGCGCACGAAGCGCTGGCCGTCGGGGATCTCGGGGCCGTGGCCGGAGAAATAGAGATCCTCCTCGCGTGCGGCGAGCCGGTCGAGCGAGTCCATGTAGTCGATCATCGAGCCGTCGGGCGGCGCCACGATCGAGGTGGACCAGCCCATCACGTGATCGCCGACGAAGTTGAACTTTCGCTCCGGCCAGGCGAATGCCAGATGATTGGCGGTGTGGCCGGGCGTCGCAACGGCCTCGAGCCGCCAGCCGTCGCCCTCGACGACATCGCCATGCGCGATCCGGATGTCGGGTACGAAGTCGCGATCGGAGCCGGATTCCGGATTGTGCTTCTCGCTCTCGAAGCGCGGGCGCGAGGCCCGGTGCGGGCCCTCGGCATAGACCGGCGCGCCGGTCGCCTGCTTGATCCGCGCGGTGTTCGGCGAATGGTCGCGATGGGTGTGGGTGACGAAGATATGGCTCACCGTCTCGCCGCGCACGGCATCGAGCAGCGCAGCCGCATGCGCCGCATCGTCGGGACCGGGATCGATGATCGCGACATTGCCCTTGCCAACGATGTAGCTGACCGTGCCGGTGAAGGTGAACGGGCTCGGATTGTTGCAGAGCACGCGGCGCACGCCGGGCCGGACTTCCTCGACGACGCCCGGCTTCAGCGGAAAGTTGCGGTTGAACGGGACGTCGTCATTGTCGGACATGGCTTGCTCATTCCTTGCTGACTTCGTCATGCCCGGCCTTGTGCCGGGCATCCACGTTCTTCGCGTGGCTTAAGACGTGGATGGCCGGGACAAGCCCGGCCATGACGCAGTTGGAGAGTTCTCGTGCCTCACGCGTTCACCGCGTAGCCGCTCAGAAAAACGCCTGAATGCCCGTGATGGCGCGCCCCAGGATCAGCGCGTGGACGTCATGCGTCCCCTCATAGGTGTTGACCGTCTCGAGGTTATGGACGTGGCGCATCACATGGTACTCGATCGAGATGCCGTTGCCGCCGTGCATGTCGCGCGCGACACGGGCGATGTCGAGGGCCTTGCCGCAATTGTTGCGCTTCATGATCGAGATCATCTCGGGCGCGAACTTGCCCTCGTCCATCAGGCGGCCGACGCGAAGCGAGCCCTGAAGGCCGAGCGCGATCTCGGTCTCCATGTCGGCGAGTTTTTTCTGCACGAGCTGGGTCGCGGCGAGCGGCTTGCCGAACTGCTTGCGGTCGAGCGTGTACTGGCGCGCGCGGTGCATGCAGTCCTCGGCGGCGCCGAGCGCGCCCCAGGAGATGCCGTAGCGGGCCCGGTTGAGGCAGCCGAACGGACCCTTGAGACCGGAGACGTTGGGCAGCAGGGCGTCTTCAGGAACCACGACGCCGTCCATCACGACCTCGCCGGTGATGGAGGCGCGAAGCGAGAGCTTGCCGCCAATCTTCGGCGCGGACAGGCCCTTCATGCCCTTCTCGAGCACGAAGCCGCGGATCTGGTTGTCATGCGCGGCCGACTTGGCCCAGACCACGAACACGTCGGCGATCGGCGCGTTCGATATCCACATCTTGCTGCCGGTGAGGCGATAGCCGTCCGCGACCTTCTCGGCGCGGGTCTTCATGCCGGCCGGATCGGAGCCGGCATCGGGCTCGGTCAGGCCGAAGCAGCCGACCCACTCGCCGCTGGCGAGCTTCGGCAGGTACTTCTTGCGCTGGTTCTCGTCGCCATAGGCGTAGATCGGGTACATCACCAGCGAGGACTGCACCGAGTTCATCGAGCGATAGCCGGAATCGACCCGCTCGATCTCCCGCGCGACGAGGCCATACGCGACGTAGCTCGCATTGGCGCAGCCATATTCCTCCGGCAGCGTGATGCCGATCAGGCCGAGCTCGCCCATCTCGTTGAAGATCTCGCGGTCGGTCTTCTCTTCGAGATAGGCCTTGGAGACGCGCGGCAGCAGCTTGTCCTGGGCGTAGGCGCGGGCGGTGTCGCGCACCATGCGCTCGTCTTCGGTCAGCTGCTCGTCGAGCAGGAACGGATCGTCCCACTGGAAAGAAGCCGCAGCCGGCTTGTCCTTGGCCTGAGGGCGCACGCTCATGAAACGTCCTTTCGTCTGGTTCCGTCAAAATTTGCCCGACAAAGTAAAGCGCCGCGGCAACAAGTGCAATTGCATCCTGGTTTCGGTCGTTCCGGGGCGCAACACCGACGAACCGGAAATGCCGTTGTCAGGTTTCGAGCTGCTCGTTGGCAACGATCTCGATGCCGAAGCCGGACAGGCCCTTGTAGTCGTGCACCGAGGAAGTGAGATGCCGGATCGAGGTGACGCCGAGATCGCGCAGGATCTGCGCGCCGACGCCGACCTCGCGCCACTGGCGGTTGCGGTCGGCCTCGGTCGCGCTCTCGTCGGGCAACGGGGACACGGGGACACCGGCCGCGCCGTCGCGCAAGTAAACCAGGACGCCGCGGCCTGATTTCTTGAAATGCTCGAGCACGGCCGCCATGCGCTTGTGGCCGGTGAAGGTGTCCTTGACGATGTTCGGCTTGTGGAAGCGCGTCAGCACGTTCTTGCCGTCACCGACGCCATTGTAGACGAACGCGACGTGGGCGATGGAATCGAACGGCGAACGATAGGCATAGCCCTGCAAGGGTCCGATCGGGCTTTCGGTGACGAAGGTCGAGACCCGCTCGATCAGCTTCTCGCGCGCCTGGCGGTAGGCGATCATGTCCGCGATGGTGACGTGCTTGAGCTTGTGCTGGGCGGCGAAGCGGGCGACCTGCTCGCCCTTCATCACGCTGCCGTCGTCGTTCATCAATTCGCTGATGACGCCGACCGGCGGCAGGCCGGAGAGCTTGCAGAGATCGACGGCGGCCTCGGTATGGCCCGAGCGCAGCAGCACGCCGCCATCCTTGGCGATCAGCGGGAAGATGTGGCCGGGCCGGGCGAAGTCATTGGCACCGACATTGGGATTGGACAGCGCGCGGCAGCAGGAGGCGCGCTCCTCGGCGGAGATACCGGTGCCGCCATCGGGCTTGTAGTCGATCGACACCGTGAAGGCGGTGGTGTGCGCGGAATCGTTGTGGGCCACCATCGGATCGAGCCGCAGGCGGCGCGCGTCCTCGGTGGTCACAGGCGCGCAGACGATGCCTGAGGTATGGCGGATGATGAACGCCATCTTCTCGGCGGTACAGAGCGAGGCGGCGACGATCAGATCGCCCTCGCCCTCACGGTCCTCGTCGTCGGTGACGACCACGAGCTCACCCCGGGCAAAGGCCTGCAAGACTTCCTGGACGCTATCGGGCATGTCCCAATCTCTATCGGTTGTGGGCGGGAGGCTTAGCCGGACTTGGGCCGGGGCGCTAGTGTCCTGGACGCAACCGCATATGCCTGACGGCAGGCCTGCCAAGGTGGGCAGGCTTGCACCGAAGATACCAGGGATATAGGCGCGGAATGCCGGGAAGGAAGACGGCCGGTCCCCGCGTCAGGGCAGCACTTCGCGGCGCTCGCCGAGCCGCTGGTCGAGCTCGGCGCGCTTGTCGGTCAGCAGGCCGGCCTGCGCGGCCTCGATCACGGTAAACAGCTCATGAGCGTCGCTGAGGCGGGTCACGGTGACGTAGCTGGCGCCGGCCGCATAGAGCTCCTCAACGTCCGACAGGAGATCGGCCGTGGCCACGATCAGGGCGGTCGGATTGAGCGCGCGGACGTGGCGGACCAGCTTCTCGTTGCTGGCGCCCTTCAGCAGCGAATCCGGCACGCTGAGGATGATCATCTCGGACTTGCCGACGCCGGCATGGAGCAGCGTGTCCGCGCTGCTGATGTCGCCATAGATCACGTGCAGGCCGCGCGACAGCAACGTCTGGTACACATTGGGGTTGAAATCGACCACGGTGATCTGCTCGAGCAGCACCGGCGCCTGCCGTTCGATCTCGGCCAGCAGCGCGCTCGCCGCACGGAAAAAGCCGAGGATGACGATACGGCGGGCCTCGCCATGGCCGCCCTCGTGCCCCTCCTCGGCATGGCCGTTGCCGTGGTCGAGATCGCGCAGGCCGATCCGCTTCAGGGGGCCGATGGCCCAGCGGGTGATCTCGTCGCTGCGGCTCATCGCGAAGGTCGAGAGCACCGCGAGCACCACGAAGGCGAAGGAGGCGGCATTCGCCGTCTGCGCTGCGATATGGTGATCGGCAACGCCGGTCTGGATCACCACCAGCGAGAACTCGGAGATCTGCGCGAGGTTCAGCGCCGGCAACAGGCTGGCGCGCAAGCCCTGCTTCATCAGATAGAGCGGCGTGAAGGTGGTGACGAGGCGGCTCACCACCGTGAAGGCGGCGATCATCAGGGCCAGCCCGATAACGGAGAGACCGGGGACGGGAATGGTCATGCCAAGCGCGACGAAGAACAGCGTGATGAAGAAGTCGCGCAGCGTGGTGACCTTGGCGGTGACGTCGAGCGCATAGGGAAAGGTCGAGAGCGAGACGCCGGCGATCAGGGCGCCCATCTCGCGCGACAGCGACAGCCGCTCGGCGGTCTCGGCGACGAGAAAGCACCAGGCCAGCGCGCCGAGCAGGATCAGCTCGGGCCGCCGGGCGATCTGGTGGAACAGCCGCGGCAGCACGTAGCGGCTCACCAGCAGAGCTGCGGCGACCAGCACCGCGACACGACCGATCGAGAGCAGGATGACGCTGGCTTGCAGATTGGCAAGGCTCGGCTGCACCGCCAGGAACAGGATGGCGAAGATGTCCTGCAGCACCAGCACGCCGAGCGTGATGCGCCCCGGCAGCGTGTCGAGCTCGCGTTTCTCGTAGAGCACCTTGACGATGATCACGGTGCTCGACAGCGCGCAGGCGACGCAGAGATAGACCGCATCGAAGTGCCCGCCGCCGAGCGACAGGCCGATGCCGACGAAGAACAGGACCCCGAGCAGGCAGCCGCCGAGCAGCTGGCCACCCGCCGCGAACAGGATCACCTTTCCCGCCCGCACGATCTTCTTCAGGTCGATCTCCAGGCCGATCATGAACAGCATGAAGATCAGGCCGAGCTCGGAGATGACGCCGATCGATTCCTGCGAATGGACCCAGCCGGCGCCGAATGGACCTATGCAAAAGCCGGCGATAAGATAGGCCAGAATGAGCGGCTGCCGGGAGAAATGGGCGAGCAGGCCCAGCATCCAGGCAAACAGAATACAGAGAGTGATGTCGCGAATGAGCTCATGCATGCCAAATTGGTCCGTTTTGCCGCACCCTAGAGACGGGTTGCGGCGCGGCAAGCGAGCAATTCGTCACATGCGAAAAGGGCTGTTCGCAGCAATGCTGCTATGCCCCCTCGCCTTTGCCATGCCCGCCGTCGCACAATCCAAGGTCAATATTGAACAGAACTTCGCCGATTCCCTCGCCGCGCTGCCGAAGGAGGAACTCGCAATCTCCGGTGGATTCTACGTGCCTGCCTATTCCAGCGTCGCAATGAGCCAGGGCAAGCTGCGCGTCGACTTCTCGGTGACCTTGAGTGTTCACAACGCCTCCGAGACGCAAGCACTGGTGATCAAACGCATCGCCTATTTCGACACCGCAGGCAAGCAGGTCGAGAGTTATCTGAAGACGCCCGTGGCCTTGAGGCCACTCGCCACCGTCTCGATCTTCATTCCGACCGATGACGTCCGCGGCGGGACCGGGGCCAATTTCCTCGTCGACTGGGCCGCGACAGGCGAGATCGCCGAGCCCGTGGTCGAGGCCCTGATGGTTGGCGGCGTCGCCAATGCGCATTACGCTTTCATCAGCCAGGGCCGTCCGACCAGGACGGCCACAAAGAAGTGAGTCCGTCCCACCCGGACGGCTGGCAAGAAGTAAGGCTGGCCGGCGCAACACCGGCTGGCTCAACAAGAACAAAACGAGGAACACCCCCATGACGTCCAGCTTCGATTTCGCACCCCTGTTTCCGGCAGGGCTGCCGGCCCCTTCTGCGCGCTGGACGGGCCTTGCCAAGTACAGTTTCGTCGGCGGCAACAACGATTCCGAGCAACTGCCGCTCGAGGGCCTGATCGAGGCGACCACCTCAGCGTTACAGCGCGAAGGCCGGTCGCTCGCGACCTATGGGTTGGCGCATGGCCCGCAGGGTTACCTGCCCTTGCGCGAATTCCTGGTGACGAAGCTCAAGCGCGATGCCGGCATCAACTGCACCGTCGACGATCTCCTGATCGTGTCCGGCTCACTGCAGGCGCTCGACCTCGTCAACGCGACGCTGCTGACCCGCGGCGACACCGTCATTTTCGAGCAGGACAGCTATCAGGGCTCGCTGACCCGCCTGGCGCGGCTCGGCGTCAATGTGGTCGGCGTCCCCCTCGACAAGGACGGCATGCGCATGGACGTGCTGGCCGCGACACTGGCGGACCTGAAGAGCCGCGGCATCCGGCCGAAATACATCTACACCATTCCGACGGTGCAGAATCCGACCGGCAGCATCATGCCCGAGAGCCGCCGCACTGAGCTGGTACGGCTCGCGACCGAGTATGGCGTGCCGATCTTCGAGGACGATTGCTATGCCGACCTCGTCTGGTCGGGGCAGCGGCCGCCGGCGATCCATGCGATGAGCCCAAACGGCGGCGTGATCCATATCGGCTCGTTCTCCAAATCGATCGCGCCGGCGCTGCGCGTCGGCTTCATCGTGGCGCCCTGGGCGGTGATGTCGCGGATGCTGGCGCTGAAGACCGATGCCGGCTCCGGCGCGCTGGAGCAGATGGTGCTCGCCGCCTATTGCAAGCCGCATTTCGCAAGCCATGTGCCGGCGCTGACCAAGGCGCTGCGCACCAAGCTCGACACGCTGATGGAGGCGCTGAACGAGCAGTTCGGCACGGCAGCGGAATTCGAAGAGCCGAAGGGCGGCATCTTCCTCTGGGTCAAGCTGCCCGACCAGGTCGATACGCTGAAACTCTATCAGGCCGCACTCGCCGCCGGGGTCTCGATCAATCCGGGGCCGGAATGGTCGACCAACAAGAGCCATGCCAGCTCGCGGCTCAGGCTGTGCTTTGCGAGCCCGACGCATCAGCAGATCCGCGAGGGAGTCGCCGTGCTGGCCGAGGTCTGCCGCAAGGAATTCGGCGTGCCGGCCCGGAGTGCCAATGTGGAGAAGCGGGCTTGAAGCCGCGGCCTCACGCCTCGACGTGAAACTCCACGTTGACCTGGCCGGAGCCCGACGAGGGAAAATAGTCGCAGAGCTGCTCGGCGGCGCCGCGATAGTCGTACCAGCCGAGCGCGGCGAACAGCATGATGGTGTCGGCCATGCCGCCTTCGCCGTTGCACTTGGTGGCGTAATCCGGAAGCATGTCGAGGAATTCGCGGTAGCGGCGGCTCTGCCACAGCTCGAGCACGCGCAAATCGACCTGACGGTTGAACTCGCTGGCGACCGAGGTCCACGCCTCGGGGCCCAGCTTCTTGTTCGGCCAGAGCCGATGCGAGAGCGAACCGCTGGCGAGAATGGCGACGCGTTCACCGGATTCATCGATCGCGCGGCGGGTCGCTTCACCGAGGATCCGGCTCTCCTCGAATGAGGTGAAGAGCGGCGAGGCGACCGAGACGACCTTCGCGAAGCCGTCCCGGTTCAGGTAGTGCATCGGCACGACGGTGCCGTATTCGAGCCCGAGGCTGGCCACCTGATGGGCGATCACGTTCAGGCCGGCGTCCCCGGCCCTATCGGCGATGGCTTCGGCCAGGCGCGTGTCACCCGGCAAATCGTAGCGCAGATCCTGGATCATCTGCGGCGCCTCGTGGCTCGTGAACGAGCCGCAATGCCGCGCATTGGCATTGATGTGGTAGCCGAAATTGGAGAGCCAGTGGGTGTCGAACACCACGAAGCAGGTGACGCCGCGTTCTTTCGCCCGCCGGCCGAGCTCGCGCGGCGAATCGACGGCGGCTTTGCGCGCGTCACGTAACGGGCTGCCTGATAGCTCTGACAGCATCAGCGATGGAACGTGGGTGACCTTGGCCGCGAGTACGAGTTGCCCCATGGCGGTCACCTCGAAGCGTCAGGCCGCCTGTGGCTGGCTGCCGTGGATCGCGGAGGCCAGCCGCAGCAAGAGGACGATCGAGACGTTGCCCTTGCCGGCTTCGATCTGGGCGATATAGCGCTCGGAAATCCCGGAACGGCGGGCCAGCTCGCGGCGCGACAGGTCGCAGCGCATGCGCGAGGACCTCAAGCGATCGCCCAGCTCGGTCAGAAACGCGGTCTCGGAATAGGGCGGCACGGCACAACTCCCCGGCAGCACTTCGCCCGCAAAATCCATGACTTGATTCAGCATTGGTCTATCCAGGTTCGCCTTCGGGAAACGCCATCCTACCCCGGAAAAGACCGGCCTCATTGACGCGGATCAAATTCGCGAGCGATCGGCGGCAGCCATGGACGGAAGCGGGCGGGATGCTACACTTGGAGTTCTTCGAGGCGGGGTTTCTTCAGGACATGACGCGTTGTTTGAGCCGCTGGATCGCGGCTGCGATGCTGTGGGCGGCGATCACCTCCACGGCAGGTGCCGAGACGTTGACCGCGACGGTCGAGCAATGGGGCCTGCTCGGCTCGTGGGCGGTCGATTGCGCCGTCCGGCCCGACCGTGACAAGGGCGCGCTCCTGACTTACGAAATCCGGAAGGACGGCCGGGTGATGTACCGGCGCAATTTCGGCGAGGCCAATGACGAGAACGAGGTGGTGTCGGCCACCGTCGGCGCCGAGGGCCTGCTTAATGTGATGGTGTACTTCCCCTCGCTGCACCAGGCGCGTGAGTTCGGGCTGCTGCTGGCGAAGGATGGCAGCCTGCGCGCGATCTACAATCGCAGCGAGCGCGGCGAGTACACGATCAGGGACGGCAAGTACGTCGCGACAGGCGCGCCGACGCCGGCGCAGCAACGCTGCGATTAGTCACCTGAACAGCTGTTCAGAATTCTCCCGCGTTTCCTCCGGAACGTTCGCGCGAATGCGCGGTTTAGATTTGCATTCGATTGGAGGAGGACATCATGAAGAAGCTTGGTTATGTGGTTGCGGCCCTGGGTGCGCTCGTGATCGCGGCGCCGACGCTGGCGAGCGCGGAGACGGTGGTGATCAAGCGCGGCGGCTACCACCACCATCATCACGGGCCGTACGGCGCTCGCGCCGAATTCCGCGGCCATCGCGACCATGGTTGGCATCGTGGCTGGCACAATCGCGACAAGGTCGTGGTGATCAAGCGCAGCCATCGCCATCACCACTGGGACTAACGCGCGACGCATCATGGAAATGGCCCCTCTCGGGGGCCATTTCTTTTGCGTGTCGTCAGTCTTGTAGGGTGGGCAAAGCGAAGCGTGCCCACCGCTTCCATAGTGATTGAGAGGTGGTGGGCACGGCGCAAGTGCGCCTTTGCCCACCCTACGAGCCTGCCATGCGCGTTTGAAACGAAGCTAATCCCACGCCGGCGCAAAGCCCGGATTGACGCAGCGGCGGTCCTTCGGCAGCGCGGCGATCTTGTTGCGGTCGGCATCGTCGAGCGTGATCTTCAGCGCATCGAGATTGGCCTGCTGGCTCTCCCGGCGCGAGGCCTTCGGAATCGCGGCGACGCCGTCCTGATCGAGCAGCCATTTCAGCGCCACCTGCGCGGCGGTCGCGTTGTGCCTGGCTCCGATCTCCGCCAGCACCGGCTCCGAAGCGATGCGGCCTTGCGCGAGCGGGCAATAGGCCACCAGAGGGATCGACTTCGCGGCGAGATAGGCCAGCACCTTCGATTGATCGAGCATGGCGTGATATTCGATCTGGTTGCAGGCGATCGGCGCCCTGATGTCCTCGACCACGGTCTTGAGCAGTGCCGTGGAAAAATTGGCAACGCCAATCGCCCGCGTGCGTCCCTCCTGCTTCAGCTTCATCAGGGTCTCGAACACCGCACCCCAGTTCGCAGCCTTCGACGGCCAGTGCACGAGATAGAGATCGACATGATCGAGCCTGAGCTTGTTCAGGCTGGCATCGAAGGCCCGCCGGATCGCGTCGGTGTTGAGGTTCTCATGCCAGACCTTGGTCGTGACGTGCAGCTCGCCGCGCGGAAGGCGAGCCGCGGCAAGGGCAGCGCCGATGGGTTCTTCGTTGGCGTACATCTCGGCGGTGTCGATGTGGCGATAGCCGATCGACAGCGCGCTCTCGACCGCGGCGCGGCAGGCATCGCCCTGCAGGCGGAAGGTGCCGAGGCCGAGCTTGGGCACGCTGATGCCCTGTGTCTTCAGATTGTCCATGAACAGGCTCCTGACGTCGTTCAACCCGCTGGAAGCACGCGGCGTTGCCGCGTGGGCGGACTCTTCGGTGATGGAAAAGAGATGGCGGGAGCGAGCAGCATAGCCCGGCATGGGCAGCGCGGCCAATCAAGATCGGGTTAGCGGCGCGCCATGCCTATCCTTCGTCATGGCCGGACCCGCGCACAGAGTATCGCCCCTCACGAATGCTGCGCCACCACGGCCGGGCGGATCTGCGGTTGCGGCGCGATGTCGACCGACCAGAGGTCGCGATTGTCGACGTCCTTCAAGGTCACGGTCATCACGCCGCTGGCGCCGTCGATGTCGACGCGGCCGAAGAATTGCAGTCCGAAACACGGCGCCAAATTCTCGCCCTGCGCCGCACTGCAGCCGTTCTGGTACATCGCGACCGGACCAAAGGTGTCGTCAAGCTCACCCGGGCCCCAGGTGCCGGCGTGTAGCGGGCCGGAAACGAACTCCCAGAACGGCTCGAAGTCTTGAAACTGCGCCTTGCCGGGATCGTAATAATGCGCGGCGGTGTAGTGCATATCGGCGGTGAGCCAGACGATATTGCGCACGCCGGCGCACTTGATGGAGGCCAGAAGGTCGGCGATCTCGTGCTCGCGCCGGTCGGGCGGACCATCGCCAAGCGCGACGGCGTCGAGACTGATCAGGCCGATCGGAAGATCAGCCGCAATCACCTTCCAGGTTGCGCGCGAGGCCGCGAGCTCGCGCTTCAGCCAGGCGAGCTGCTCGACACCCAAGATCCAGCCGCGGTGATCGCCGCCCTTGTTCCAGCTATCGTCGCGATAGCTGCGCATGTCGATCATGAAGACGTCGAGCAGCGGGCCGTAGGCGATCTTGCGATAGACCCGGCCTTGCTGCGCGCCGATATCGCGGATCGGCATGAAGTCGAAGAAGGCGCGGCAGGCGCGCGCAATCAGGCGCGGGGTGCCGTCGTCCTCATAGCCGGCCTCGTCGTGGCTGCCGGTCGGCGACCAGTCGTTGGTGACCTCGTGGTCGTCCCACTGCGCGAACATCGGCACCTCGGCGTGGAAGGCGCGAAAGTTCTCGTCGAGATGGTTGTATTTGTAATTGCCGCGAAACTGCGCCAGCGTGTGCGCGACCTCGGACTTTTCCTCGGTCACGAGGTTGTGCCAGATCTCGCCGTTCGGCAGCTTCTGCTCGGAAGGAACCGTGCAGTCGGCGTAGATGTGATCGCCGGAGTGGATGAAGAAATCCGGGCGGTTGTCGAGCATGGTGCGATAGCTGCGATAGCCGCCGCGCGAAATGTCGATGCCCCAGCCCTGCCCCGCGACATCCCCGGACCACAGGAACGAGATCGAGCGGCCAGCGGACGGCGCGGTGCGGAAATGGCCGATGCGGCTTTCGCCGGCAATGCCGGTCGCGACGTCGTCGAAGCGCACGCGGTAGAAGATATCCTGGCCGGGCGGCAGATCGTTCAGCAGCAGCTTTGCGGTGAAATCCGCATCAAGCAGAGCGTCGCGCGAAGCTGACGCAATGATGGTCTTGAAGCTCTCGACGGTCGAGCATTCCACCTGCATCCGCGCGGGCCGGTCGGCGCGCGCCCAGATCACGGCGGAGTCGCCAGAAACATCGCCGGACTGAATACCGCCCGCGACTTGTGGCCGGTCGGCGGCGCGGCTGAGGTGCGGCATTGAGAGCGTGCCGAGCGAGGCGACGGCGAGGCTGGAGGTCGAGCGGACCAGGAATTGCCGCCGGGTCCATGCGCGCGAAGCGCGGAGCGTTGCCATTCAGGAAACCTTCGTCGAATCGCGACGGAAGGTGCCTGCGCTCCTTGACTCCTACCCTTACGGTTTCTTGACTCCGCGCCTACGGTTTTGCGACGCGCGGATGACGGGGCGAGATAGCCCCGCAGGCGGGGAGAGGCGTAGAAGAAACGAAGCGTCTAGCGCTGCCAGTTGCAGATGCCGCCGGAACGACAGGGCCAGGTCTGGATGCGGGTATCTCTCGCCTGTGCATCAAGCGGATTGCTGCGGCGATGCGCGAGCTTGGCGCGGGCTCCACCGCGCGGCTGCGCGGGCTTGCCGTGCGCGACCTTCGGCTCGGCTACGCGGACACGCTCGGCGGCAACCTTCTTCGGCACGTCGACCGGCTCGGCGCGGGCCTGCGCCTCGTTGCCACCCTTCGCCTCGAGTGCGACCGGCGCAAACTGCGTCTCGGGCCCGAGCCGCTTCGGCGACAGAACTGCCTTCGAAAGGTCGACGCCGAGATATTCGTCTGGCTTGTAGTCGTCAGCGCGCGCGAAGCCGCCCCATGCGATCACGAGGGCAACGGCAACTGCAAAAGAAACGCTTTTCAGGACCACGGACGCCTCCTGAAATTGATTTTGAAGGTATTTTATCCTTATTTAGGAGGCCTCGCGCGCGATTCCAGCGTCCATTTGCCGCCGTGGTTAAGAAGTTTGGCGGTGTCAGGCGACCTTTCGCGTCGCCCCCGTCCCATCCAGGAACCCCATCAGACGGCTGCGGATGATCTGTTCCGCCTCGCTCATGATGCGATCGACGAGTTCCTTGCAGGAGGGGATGTCATGGATCAACCCTGCGGCCATGCCGCAGCTCCAGGCGCCGGCGTCCATCTGTCCCTCCAGCATGATCCTGGGATAGACGCCCGCGACCTGGTCGTGGATGTCATCGATCTTCAGCTTGTCGCCCTTCTCGCGCTCGATCTCGATGAGGCGATCGACATTGGCGTTCCTCAGCACGCGTTCGGTATTGCGCAGGCTCCGCATGATCAGGCGGGTGTCGAGCTCGGTCGCGGCGACCAGCGCGTTCTTCACGTTCTGATGCACCGGCGCTTCCTTGGTGGCGATGAAGCGCGTGCCCATGTTCATGCCGGCCGCGCCCAGCGACAATGCCGCGACGAGGCTGCGCCCGTCGGCCATGCCGCCGGAGGCGACGAACGGGATCTTCAATTCCTCCGCCGCGCGCGGCAGCAGGATCATGTTGGGAATGTCATCCTCGCCGGGATGACCGCCGCACTCGAAGCCGTCGACGCTGACAGCGTCGCAGCCGATCCGCTCGGCCTTGAGTGAGTGACGCACCGAGGTGCATTTGTGGATGACCTTGATGCCCGCCGCCTTCAGCGCCGGCATGTATTGTTCGGGGCTGCGGCCCGCCGTCTCCACCGCCTTGATGCCGCCCTCGACGATGGCCGCGATGTATTCCGGATAGGGCGGCGCCGCGAAGGTCGGCAGGAAGGTGAGGTTCACGCCGAACGGCTTGTCGGTCATGTCGCGGCAGCGCGCGATTTCCTTGGCGAGCAATTCCGGCGTCTTCTGCGTGAGGCCGGTGATGATGCCGAGCCCGCCGGCATTGGAGACGGCAGCGGCCAGCTCGGCAAAGCCGACGAAATGCATGCCGCCCTGGATGATGGGGTGCTCGATGCCGAACAGCTCGGTGATCGCGGTCTTCACTTAATTCGCCTCCCGGAATTTGCTCAGGTTGGGTTCAGTCTAGCCGGACTTTTGCGCCGCGGTCACCATTTCTCTCCGAGGGAGCGGGCCAAAGGAGCCGAGGAGGTGAGTCGAGACACCAAGTCTGGTTGCAAGTCCCGTCATCCTGAGGTGCGATCCTAGCGGCGCAGGCGCGCCGCTAGGTGAGCCTCGAAGGATGTACGGCCCAGCTGCGAGCCGGGCCGTCTCCCTTCGAGGGCCGCTGAAGAAGCGGCCACCTCAGGGTGACGGGGAGACAGCGTCAATCGCGGTAAGACCAAGCCACAGTGCATACTCTCAATGTCCCCGCGCCGGCGCGCCCAGCTTGATCGGCCGCAGCACCGCCGCCGTGGGGATCATCAGCACCGCAATGATCGCCAGCGTCCAGAACACGTCGATATAGGCGAGCAGATCAACCTGCTGCTGCAAGGTGCGGCCGACCCAGGCGAGCGCCTGTGACGCGGCATCGCTCGCATTCGACCCTTGCGCCTGGAAGTAGCGCGTCATCGCGTCGATGGTCTGCTGATAGCCGAGGTCGGATGGCGCGGCGTGCTCGATCAGTCGGCTCTGGTGGAATTGCTGGCGCTGCGCCAGAACCGTCTGCGCCAGCGCGACGCCCATGGATCCGCCGATGTTGCGGGCGACGTTGATCAGCGCAGAAGCCTGGTTGGTCTTGTCGGGCGGCACGCCATCGTAGGACGCGGTCGTCACCGGCAGGAACAGAAAGGGCAGGCCCAGCGCGAGGAAGATGCGCGACAGCGCCGCATAGCCATAGGTGATGTCGCCGGTGAGTCCGGTGAGATGCCACATCGAGAACGCGACGATGGCAGCGCCGAACATGATCAGATATTTCGGCTGCACTGTGCTGACGAGGCGGCCGACCACCGGCATCAGCACCAGGGTCGCGATGCCGCCGGGCGACAGCGCGAGGCCGGCCAGCATCGCCGTGTAGTTCAGCTCGGTCTGGAGCAGTTGCGGCAGCAGCTGGGTGGTCGAGATCAGCACCGCGCCCGTGCCGAGCATCACCAGGAAGCAGGCGGCGAACTGGCGCCGGCCGAGCAAGCGAAGATCGACGATGGGATCTTCCCGCGTCAGCTCCCACGGGATCAGCGCGAGCAGCGAGACCGCGGCCAGCACCGCGAAGACGACGATCATGTTCGACCCGAACCAGTCGTTGCGCTGACCCTCGTCGAGGACGAATTCGAGCGAGCCGAGCCCGATCGCGACCAGCAGGAAGCCGACATAGTCGACGCGCAGGCCCTTGCTCAGCAGCTTCTCCCTCTCCTCCTCCGCGCCCGACGGCTCCTTGACCAGCGTACCGACCAGGAACAGCGAGAGCAGCCCCATCGGCACGTTGATCAGGAACACCCAGTGCCAGCTGTAGGTATCGGTGATCCAGCCGCCGAGCGTCGGACCGATCACCGGCGCGACCACGACGGCGACGCCGTAGATGGCGAAAGCCTGGCCGCGCTTGTGCGGCGGGAAGGAGTCGGCGAGGATCGCCTGCTCGCTGGTGGCCATGCCGCCGCCGCCGAGGCCCTGCAGGATGCGGAACAGCACCAGCGATTGCAGATTCCAGGCGAAGCCGCACAGCAGCGATGCGATCGAGAAGATCGCGACGCATATCATGTAGAAGCGCTTGCGGCCGATCACCGTCGACAGCCAGCCCGAGATCGACAGCACGATCGCGTTGGCGACGAGATAGCTGGTGATGACATAGGTGCTCTCGTCGATGCCGACCGCGAGCCCGCCGGCGATGTGGCGAAGCGCGACATTGGCGATGGTGGTGTCGAGCACCTCCATGAAGGTCGCGATCGAGACCACGAAGGCGATCAAATAGGGATTGTGCCCGCCGGCCGCGGAGCGCTCCGGCGACCAGCCGCCTGCGGATGCGCCGCCTTGCGCAGCGTCCGTCATCGCACCCTGGTCCAGGGCACGACCGACATGCCGGGACCGACCGGCAGATCGGCCGGCCAGTTGTCGACCACGATCTTCACCGGCACGCGCTGCACCACCTTGACGTAGTTGCCGGTCGCGTTCTCCGCCGGCAGCAGGCTGAACGCGGTGCCGGAGCCGGGCTGCACGGAATCGACGTGGCCGGTGAGCTTGCTGCCGGGATAGGCATCGATGCGGATCTCGACCGGCTGGCCCGGACGCATGTCGCCCAGCTGCGTCTCCTTGTAGTTGGCGACGATCCAGACCTCGTCGGGCACGAACATCATCAGGCTCTGCCCCGCCGTGACGAAGGTGCCCTTGGCGCCCGAGAGCTTGACGACACGGCCCGATTGCGCCGCGACGACGTTGGTGTACTGCAAGTTCAGCTTGGCTTGATCGAGCTGCGCCTGCGACTGCTCAAGCTGCGCCTTGGCGCCTTCGAGCTGAGCTTGCAGCGTCTTGATGCCGAGTTGCGCCGAGGTCACCGCGGTCTTGGCGCGCTCGGTGTTGGCCTGCTGGGCCTGAAGGTCGGAACGGGTCTGCTGCTGGCGCTGCACGGTGCCGGCACCCTTCTCGACGAGATCCTCGGCGCGCTTGAACTCCTCCTGCGCGAACTGCAGCTGAGCCTGCGCCTGTTCGAGCTGCGCCTGGGCCTGCTTGATCTGCTCCTGCTGCGAATCGATCTGCGCCTCGACGTTGGCGACGTTCGCCTTGGCGCTGGCAACCTGCGCATTGGCCTGATCGATGGCGATACGGTAGTCGCGCTCGTCGATCCTGGCGAGGAGATCGCCCGCACTGACGTGCTGGTTGTCCGTCACCGGGATGTCGGTCACATAGCCGCCGACCTTCGAGGCCACCGAAAAGCTGCGCGCGGCGACGAAGGCATCGTCGGTGGATTCATAGTGGCGCGCCTCGAGCCAATAGAGCAGACCGCCAACGAGCGCGGCGATCAGCACGAAGGCGCCGGCGGTTGCCAGCAGCCAATGCTGACGAAGCCGGTCTCGCAGCGACGGCGCCTTCGCCGGCTGACTGGTCTCGCTTGTATGATCGGGAGGCGTTCTTGGCGCTTCCTTCGCCCTCTGCGGTTGCTCCGCGGACGGCCCACGCTCCCGGGTTTGAGCATCCACGGCCAACACCTTTCTCGGGACTCAACCGGCGGCAGGTGGCAACGAGCCGCCTCGCCCGCCGCGAGCCTAACCGCAGCACCGAAGCATGGTTCCGCATCGCGAGAGGCCCGCCGCCATTCGTGAATGCCTGCTCAAAAAGGAAGCGCGGCACAGTTGCGTGCCGCGCTCGTCTCTGACGTCTCACGGGAAGCCCGCCTGTCTCAGTGCGTCTTCGTCTCGTGCCATTTCTCGAGATCGGGCTTCTCCTCGT
This sequence comes from Bradyrhizobium sp. SBR1B, assembly GCF_014198205.1. NCBI lineage: Bacteria > Pseudomonadati > Pseudomonadota > Alphaproteobacteria > Hyphomicrobiales > Nitrobacteraceae > Bradyrhizobium > Bradyrhizobium sp. SBR1B. Next base: position 111,043 of record NZ_JACIHC010000016.1, on the reverse strand, counting down.
CCGATCCCTGCTCCTTTTCCGGATTGCCCTTCCAGGGCTTGTCCGTCTGCCGGTGCGAACCCCAGTCGTTCTGCTGCCGGGGATCGTCGTTGGGCCGTTCCTTGCTCATCGATCTCCCTTTCCGGGAACGTCAAGCGAAGGGAACACCGTAATAGGAGTTGATGCCGCGCACAGCTGCGTCATCACCCCAGTTCCAATCGCTTCGTTCGCCATATTTCGGGGCCCCTTCCAGTTCCTTGGTGGTGATGCCGGTGACATACCCGCCAAGCTCCGTGTCGTATTTCAGCGACTGCCAGGGCAACGGATAGTGGTCGTTGCCGAGGCCCAGGAATCCGCCGAAGCCGAGCACGGCGTAAGACACCCTGCCGCTGACCTTGTCGATCATCACGCGTTCGATCGAACCGATCCGGTTGCGGTCGGCGCCGTAGACCGACGTTCCCTCGACCTTGTCGCTGCCGATCAGCCGTCCCATCTCGCTGCGGCCCAGCTCGCCTTGATTCAGCATCTTAATCCTCCACTCAGCCAATATGAATCAACCGGATGAGCAAGCGATCGTTCCGGCGCAGATGTTCCCGGAAGCGAGCCAGGAACATCGCAGGGAAGGAGCCGTTCTCTGAACTTCACGCACAACCGAGAGCCACGCGCGATGTCTCAGACCGTCTCCGACTTCATCGTCCAGCGTCTGCATCAATGGGGCGTGCGACACATCTTCGGCTATCCCGGCGACGGCATCAACGGCGTGTTCGGCGCGATGAGCCGGGCCCAAGGCAAGGCAGAAGAGATCGGCTTCGTGCAGGCGCGGCACGAGGAGATGGCGGCATTCATGGCCAGCGCCTACGCAAAATTCTCAGGGCAGCTCGGCGTCTGCATCGCGACCTCGGGCCCAGGTGCCTCGCATCTCATCACCGGGCTCTACGATGCGCTGCTCGATCACCAGCCGGTGCTGGCGATTGTCGGCCAGCAGGCCCGCAACGCTCTCGGCGGACACTATCAGCAGGAGCTCGACCTTCTCTCGATGTTCAAGGACGTCGCCGGCGCCTACGTCATGCAGGCATCCTCGCCTGCGCAAGTGCGACACCTGATCGACCGAGCGGTGCGGATCGCGCTGGCGCGGCGGACCCCGACCGCGATCATCCTGCCCAACGACCTGCAGGAAGAAGCCTTCGAGAGCCCGCCACGTGCACACGGCACGCTGCATTCCGGCATTGGTTACAGCGCGCCCAGCATTATGCCGCGTGAGGCCGATCTCGATCGCGCCGCGGAAGTGCTGAATGCCGGCAGGAAGGTCGCGATGCTCGTCGGCGCCGGCGCGCTTGGCGCAACCGACGAGGTGATCGCCGTCGCTGACCGCCTCTCGGCCGGCTGCGCCAAGGCGCTGCTCGGCAAGGCAGCGCTGCCCGACGACCTGCCGTGGGTCACCGGCTCGATCGGCCTGCTCGGCACCGAGCCCAGCTACAACATGATGATGGAATGCGACACGCTGCTGATGGTCGGCTCCGCCTTCCCCTACGCCGAGTTCCTGCCGAAGGAAGGCGCGGCGCGGGGCGTGCAGATCGACATCGACGCCGGCATGATGTCGATCCGCTTTCCCATGGAGGTCGGCCTCGTGGGCGACGCCGCCGAGACGCTGCGCGCACTGTTGCCGCGGCTGAAACCCAAGAGCGACGGCGCCTGGCGCCAGGGTATCGAAGACGACGTCACGACATGGTGGAAAACGCTGGATGGCCGGGCACATCAGCCGGCAGCGCCGGTCAATCCGCAGCTCGTCGCCTGGGAATTGTCCCCGCGCCTGCCCGACCGCGCGATCATCACCAGCGATTCCGGCTCCTGCGCCAACTGGTTCGCCCGCGACCTGAAGATGCGGCGCGGCATGACGGCCTCGCTCTCCGGCGGCCTCGCCTCGATGGGCGCCGCGGTGCCCTATGCGCTCGCCGCGAAGTACGCCCATCCGGACCGTCCGGTGATTGCCCTCGTCGGCGACGGCGCGATGCAGATGAACAACATGGCCGAATTGATCACCGCTGCGAAATACTGGCGCTCCTGGCGCGACCCGCGCTTCATCGTCTGCGTCTTCAACAACGAGGACCTCAACCAGGTGACCTGGGAGCAGCGCATCATCAACGGCGATCCCAAATTCGAAGCCTCGCAGCGCATTCCCGACGTCTCCTATTCACGCTTCGCCGAGCTCATCGGCCTGCGCGGCATCTTCGTCGACAGCCCGCAGCTGCTCGGCTCGGCCTGGGAGCAGGCGCTGGGAAGCGAGATGCCCGTCGTGCTGGAGGTGAAGACCGATCCCGAAGTGCCGCCGCTGCCGCCGCATATCACGCTTCAGCAGGCCAAGAACTTCTCGCTCGCCCTCTTGAAGGGCGATCCGAACGAAAGCGGGATGATCAAGGGAGCAGCGCGGCAGGTGCTCGAAACGATCCTGCCCGGAAAGCAATGAGGTCAACCATGAGTGACTTTCGCGACATCCAGCACGGCGTCAACGATCCCGTCGACGGCGTCGACGTGAAATACCATTTCAACGACAACAAGACTCCGCACGAGCGCGCGCAGCACCATGCCGATGTGCGTGCCGACGCCACGGCCGCCCCCGCCGAGCCGTTTCTGCCCGAGCGGCTTCGACGCAAACCGACCGATCCCATCAATCCGCGCACCGGGCGGAATCCGACGGATTAGTCGTTAGGAACCTCGGTGCATGCGACGTGTTGATCGGCGCAACACCACGCGGCAAGAGGCCGCGCGCCCACGGAGGGACCGAACCATGAAACGTACCATCATCGCCCTTGCCTGCGTGCTTGTCGCCGGGCCCGCGATCGCCCAGTCGCTGGGCGAGAAGACCGGCGTCAATTCGGCGCTCGGCGTCGCGCCAACGACTGCCGACTTCGTCAAGCAGGTCGCCATCAGCGACATGTTCGAGATCGAGTCGAGCAACCTTGCCACGCAAAAGGGCAACGCGCAGGAGAAGAGCTTCGCGCAACAGATGGTGACCGACCACACCAAGACCAGCACCGAGCTCAAGGGCCTCGTCGGTGACGGCAAGGTGCAGGCGACCCTGCCGACGGCGCTCGACAGCTCGCACCAGAGCAAGCTCGACAAGCTCAAGAGTGCGAATGGCAAGGACTTCAGCTCGGACTACAATTCCTATCAGGTGAGCGCCCATGAGGATGCCGTGTCGCTGTTCGAGCGCTACGCCAAGGGCGGCGACAATTCCACGCTGAAGGATTGGGCCGGCAAGACTCTGCCGGCGCTCAAGCACCATCTCGACATGGCCAAGGAGCTCGGCAAGGCGCCGAGCGTCGGCCAGGCGAAGTAAACCTCGAACGCGGGCGCCGGCTTTGCCGGCGTCCTCTGCGTCCCGGCACCGATGCCTGTCTCCCGTGGATTGCGATCACGGACGTCGCGGAGAGCATCGTGGCCCAGCAGGACAGGACCCCAATATCCAGCCGGCACGTCGTTCGCGCCGCGAGCATGTCGCTCGCCGCGGCACGCTGGCGTCTTCCACCGCGAAAGGAGATCCGCACATGGCCGAGCAGCCGCTGATCGATCCCGTCGGCCGCTTTCCGAAGCCGCCGTTCAAAAAGCAGTCGCAGCCCTGGCCGGGCCTCGCCGGCAAGATGGAGCCGCGGCCGGACCATGGCGAGACCAGCTACAAGGGCTCCGGTCGGCTCGCCGGCCGCAAGGCGCTGATCACCGGCGGCGATTCCGGCATGGGCCGCGCCGCCGCCATTGCCTATGCGCGCGAAGGCGCCGACGTCGCCATCAATTACCTGGCGGCAGAAGAGCCGGATGCGCAGGAGGTGATCGCGCTGATCAAGAAGGAAGGTCGCACCGGGCTGGCGATCCCCGGCGATCTCCAGGAGGAAGCGTTCTGCAAAAGGCTGGTCGAGCAGACCGTGCGAGATCTTGGCGGTCTCGACATCATCGTCAACAATGCCGCCCGGCAGCAGGCGCGCGCCTCCATCCTCGACGTCTCCTCGGAGGACTTCGACGCAACCATGAAGACCAACATCTACGCGCCATTCTGGATCATCAAGGCGGCGCTGCCGCATCTCAAGCCAGGATCCTGCATCATCGGCACGACCTCCGAGCAGGCTTACGATCCCTCGCCCGATCTCTACGATTATGCGCAGACCAAGGCAGCGACGATGAACTATGTGAAGGCACTGGCCAAGCAGCTGGCGTCGAAGGGCATCCGCGTCAACGGCGTGGCGCCCGGGCCGATCTGGACGCCGCTTCAGGTCTCCGGCGGCGCAACGATGGAGAAGCTCGAGAAATTCGGCGGCATGACGCCGCTCGGCCGCCCCGGCCAGCCGGTCGAGCTCGCCTCGATCTACGTGCAGCTTGCCGCCGCCGACGCCAGCTATGCGACCGGCCAGGTTTACGGGGCGGCGGGTGGATCGGGGCAGCCTTAGCAGAGCTGGGACGCTCGCTGGAGCTCAGGAACCATCTTTGTCTCCAAGCTTTTACAAATCTGTCATGGAGGAAATATCGCCGGCTCACCGATGGCGCTCGTAACAGTCAAACCCACCCGGATCGATACGGCGATCGCGAACGAGATCGCACACAACACCAACTCGGGGCTTGAGCATACCACCCAGATATTGACCTGGGGGGCCGACGAGCATGTGCTCATCGCGCTGGCCGCTGCGGGATGGCTCTACACCCGGCTGCGGCACCCGCAGCAGCGTCCCGTTGCAGATCACGTTCTGATGGTCTCGCTGGCGACGGCCATACTGCCGCACGTTCTGAAGTCCGTGTTCGATCAGACCAGGCCGGACCGGCTGACCGTCACCGGTCATTGGCGCGGCGTCCCCTTCTCGGGGCGATCCCGCGACGCATTTCCCTCCGGTCACGCCGTGCATATGGGCGCGCTCGCCTCGGCGGCCGGCCTGTTGCCGCCTGCCCGGCGTCGGGCGGTCCGCGCCCTTGCCGTGGTGCTATCGTTGACGCGCGTCGTGGTGCTGGCGCATTGGGCCAGCGATGTGGTGGCGGGCTTTACGCTTGGCGTCGCCGTAGAGCGACTGTTCAGGCCGTTCACGCTGGCGAAACGGCGGCCTAAAGCCTCGCGGGTCCGGTCATGACCGAATATCTCCTGCGCTTCATCGCCGGCGGCCTGATCGTCTCTGCCTTCGCGATCCTGGGCGACATGCTTCGACCGAAGAGCTTTGCCGGTCTGCTCGGCGCGGCGCCGTCGGTCGCGCTGGCCACCCTCAGCATCGCCGTCGTCCAGCACGGCCCGCGATATGTCGCCGCCGAAAGCTGGACGATGATCTATGGTGCCATCGCACTCGGCTGCTACAGCCTCGTCGTCTGCCATCTCCTGATGAGGTTTCACTTCTCCGCTCTGCCAGCCACCACCCTCGCTTTTGCCGCATGGCTCGTCGTCGCCTTCGCTCTGCTCGCGGGTTTCGGAGGTGCTGCCTGATGCTGGTCAAACTGTCTACATCGGCGCTCAAACAGACGCGGTGGTACGAGTATGGTATCCGCTTTCTGCTCGGCGGACTGGCGACCGTCCTCGCGGGGGCCGTGACCACAGGTTTCGGCGTCTCCGTCGGCGGCCTCTTCCTCGCGCTCCCCGCCATCTTCTGCGCCAGCGCAACGCTGATCGAAAGCCATGAGCGCCGCGCCAAGGAAAAGGCCGGCCTCAGCGGAGACAGACGCGGGCAGCAGGCCGCGGCGCTCGATGCCGCCGGTGCCGGCCTGGGAAGCATCGGCCTGGCGGCATTTGCTGCAGTCTTTTATGTCGTGGTTTCGACAACCGTGATCGGCGCATTCGTGGCCGCCATCCTGGTATGGGCGGCCGTGTCGGTGTCGGCGTGGTGGCTGCGACGAAAGCTTCGCATCACCTCGCGCACCACGCAGACCGAACGCATGGGGCCATCAGCGAGGGGCCGCGGCCTCTTCCCGTAGCTTCAGAAAACCATACATTTCGGCGGCCGTCTGAAGCTGATCGATGCGCGCCAGAATAACGTCACGCTGGGGGCCGTCCGCCAAGCCCGACAGTTCGTGCTCCAGCCGCAGCTTCTGCGCCCCGAGACGCTGCTCGAATGTATGTGGCTCAGATCGTCTTCGCATCTTCCGTCCTCGGTGGCTGCAGCCCCGGGCTGTTGGCCCAGCGCTCGACTTGTTCGATGACCTTCTGGTGGCTGGGACGCACCGGCTTGGGGGCTTCCGGCTCTTCGGAAAGCTTTCGGGGCAACCTGACTTCGTCCGTCATGGCTTCTCTCCCTTTTCCAAGAGAATGCGCCACCGCCAAAGTCGTTTCAATAATAACCTATTGATTTTGCTATACTTTCTTACTCATTTGGCGTCTTTTTCGACTCTTGTGGAACTCCCGCCAAGTTAGTTTGTTGAGTAACCTACTCAATCTACTCAATTGCGTGATCGACCATGAACGACCTTCGCGCCGAGCGCCTTCAGGTCATGCTCTCGCCGGACGAGTTGGCCGCCGTTGACGATTTCCGGTTCAAACATCGCATGCCGACGCGTGCGGCAGCGGTCCGCGAACTGCTCAGGTTCGGACTGGCCGCCGTCGGCGTCGACGCAGGTGCGGGTGTGAAGTCGAGCAGCTTCGGCGTGTTCGGCCGCGGACCCGACGGACATACTCAGGAAGATCCCGAGAACGGCACAGGGGGCTGACCCGCAAGAACCGTTCATAAGCGAACGACCCCGGCACCGTGGGTGCCAGGGCCGTCCTTGGAGATTGCTTCCGGCGCACCGGGGGCATGACAGCCGGAAGCAACCTATCGACGCCTTGCGCGAGGATTCGTTCCTCGCGCTAATCCGTTGCGTCTAAAGCGCGATGCGATGAGGATGAATCGTCATCGCGCTTTAGGTTGTTGTTTAGGCATGATCCTTTCTTCCGGAAGACCGCTGCGCGCTTCTCCGGATCATGCTTTAGCCGCTCGGCGCGTCGCCGGAATCGTCCGGCGTCATGCCTGAGCCCGGGGTCTTGCTGTTGTCGTTCAGCTTGGGATCGCGCGTCGCCTCCCGCGACGGTGAGCCTTTCGAACCCGTCTTTTGCGGATCCGTCTTGTGCACGGACTGCGCGCGCTGCTTGTCGCGCGGCTGTTCCTCCGCCCGCTTGTCCTTGACGATGCCGTGGTCGGAATGGGCCATGATGTGCTTCGCCTCTCCTGATGTGTCGAAGCGGTTACGCACTGCGGCGTCGAATGTTCCGGCGCGGCGTTAGCTGTGCGCCGCGTGGACCGCAGCCGATGCCTTCTCCAGATGAACCTGGCGCACCGTCGTCACCGTCGCGAACGCAACCGAGACACCAAAGGCGAGAATGAGTGAAAGAAGAGCCAGACGTGGAGCCATCACAAAACCTCCTTCTGGAAGCGAAAACCAACGCGATCGACTATTCCCTGATCATCCTGGATTGGTCACTTGTGTTCCGTGAGCGGTCTCACACGCGGATTCACGAAGAGAGGGCCCTCACGCATCCTGCTTTTGAGGGAAACGGACCACGACGGGAGGAATTTCGCCATCAAGCCAATCCTGCTCGTGAGCGAGCGCCGTCCAGGCGTCCGCCATGCGCGAAAAGCGCTTATGAGCGGGTTGTCCCTCGGCGCGCTCAGCGAGCTGAAGACAGTTGTCGGCATTATCCCTGAAGATGTCAGACTGTTTCATGTTGAAGACGTGGGGACGGAACTCTCGCGTCGCAACCCGCTTTCCGGATCGTAATGTTCAGGGAACTTCGCACGCGATTCGCTGTTTGATATCGATGCGAGTTCCTGTCGCGATCGTCCTGGCATTCATCAGCACCGCCGCGCTTGCCGACAGCACCGGTGAACGAAAGTCTGGCGACCGCCCTCCGAGCGCGACCGACGTCATCAGCGGCCTCTATGATTTCAGCCGCTTCCAGCAGGAACCGATCTGAAGGGCAACGCCGAGGTCAAGAACCTCGCCGCCTTGCGTGCCGAGGAAGCTGCCAAGCGCGACAAGGCGCTGAAGCAGATCCAGGAGGCGATCGGCGCGGAGCCGCGCGTCGGCAAGACGACGTCCGTCGGCGCCAGCCTGATCGAGCCCGAAACCTCGGACGGACCGACTTACGTCCGAAGCTTCTATGCCTCGCAGATTCCGGAATACGAATCGGCCATCAAGCTGCTCGAAAGCTACCTGAAGGCGCCCGACAATGCGGCGCTCGCAACGTTTGCGCGCGAGCAGCTCCCGATGCTGCGCGCGCAGGTCAAGAACGCCGAGCGCACCATGGCGGACAAGTAGCCTCGTTACTTGGAGTTCTTACTTGGAGTTCGGATGATGTTGCTGGCTCTGCGGCCGCACGGTGCGATCGCTCTCCGGCATCTTGTCCCGACCCGCATCGCCATTGTCATCCTTGCCGCCCGAAGATGAGGTGCCGCTTCCGCTCGGGTTCGACCGGGTCGCCGCCCCCGTGGTCGGTGAATCCGCCTTCGGGCTGGCGGAGCTCGCGGCGGGATCGCCGGTCATCGACCCCCGGCCGCTGGGCGCCCCGCCCTGTGCCAAGGCTGACCCGGCAAACAGCATGACGACGATCGCAGCAAGTCCTGCTTTCATATCCCTTCTCCCTGTTTTGGGGCTAACCGCGAGGCTCGGCGCTCCGTTCCGAAGGGGCCTTCCGGGGACCGACAATGGGGCGGGTCGCCGATGCCGTTTCTTTTTTGGACCCCAATGGAACCAATTCAGCGGATTGCGGTTAATGCCGTCGGGCTGAGCAAGACAGGTTCCATACCTCGCGTCACACGTTGGCGCTTGATTTCGAATTTGGCTGACGCTCTATTTTGACAATTGCGTCTTGCCGTGGATTCGGCCGACACCTGCGGGGGAATCAGTATGAGCGACCTCGATCCCGGATCTGCATCACGGTCCGGTCGTCGCGTCCCAAAGCCAAAACCCAATGGTGTATCGGATCCGGATTCCCGGGCCGAATTGCTGCTCGCCCTGCAGGCCATGCGTAGCGGCGATTTCTCCGTCCGGATGAGCGGCGACTATCTCGGCATCGACGGCAAGATCGCCGACACTTTTAATGAAATCATCGCCGCCAACCAGCGCATGGCGCAGCAGCTCGAGCTGGTCGGCCAGGTGGTCGGCCGCGAGGGCAAGACGCGCCAGCGCGTGAAATTCGGCCTCGCCTCCGGCTCCTGGGCCGACATGGAAGGCTCCGTCAACACGCTGATCGACGATCTGCTGTGGCCGACCCGCGAGGTGACGCGTGCGGTCGCCGCGGTGGCGCAAGGCGACCTGCTTCAGACCGTCAAGCTCGACGTCGATGGCCGTCCGCTCCGGGGCGAATTCCTGCAGTCGGCGACCATCGTCAACACCATGATCAAGCAGCTCGGCGTGTTCACCTCCGAGGTGACGCGCGTGGCGCGCGAGGTCGGCACCGAAGGCAAGCTCGGCGGCCAGGCCCAGGTGCCTGAGGTGACCGGCGTCTGGAAGGACCTTACCGAGAGCGTCAACTCGATGGCGAACAACCTGACCAACCAGGTTCGCAACATCGCCGAGGTGACGATCGCGGTCGCCAACGGCGACCTCTCCAAGAAGATCACGGTCGACGTCCGCGGCGAGATCCTCCAGCTCAAGGAAGCCATCAACACGATGGTGGACCAGCTCCGCTCCTTCGCCTCCGAAGTGACGCGCGTGGCGCGCGAGGTCGGCACCGACGGCAAGCTCGGCGGCCAGGCGATCGTGCCCGGCGTCGCCGGCACCTGGAAGGACCTGACCGACTCCGTCAACGCGATGTGCGGCAACCTGACCGCGCAGGTTCGCAACATCGCCAACGTCACCACCGCCGTGGCGCGCGGCGACCTCTCGCGCAAGATCACGGTGGACGTGCGCGGCGAGATCCTGGAGCTGAAGGACACCATCAACACCATGGTGGACCAGCTCAACTCGTTCGCCTCGGAAGTGACCCGCGTGGCGCGCGAGGTCGGCACCGAAGGCAAGCTCGGCGGCCAGGCGCAGGTGCCTGGCGTCGCCGGCACCTGGAAGGACCTCACCGACAACGTCAACTTCATGGCCTCGAACCTGACCGCGCAGGTCCGCAACATCGCCGACGTCGCCACCGCCATCGCGAGCGGCGACCTCTCGAAGAAGATCACGGTGAACGTCTCGGGCGAAATCCTTCAGCTGAAGGAGACGCTCAACACCATGGTCGACCAGCTCAACGCCTTTGCCGGCGAAGTGACGCGCGTCGCACGCGAGGTCGGCACCGAGGGCCGGCTCGGCGGCCAGGCCAACGTGCTCGGCGTCGCCGGCACCTGGAAGGACCTCACCGAAAGCGTCAATTCGATGGCCTCGAACCTGACCGCGCAGGTCCGCAACATCGCGGAAGTGACGACGGCAGTTGCCGGCGGCGATTTGTCGAAGAAGATCACGGTGGACGTGCGCGGTGAGATCCTGGAGCTGAAGGACACCATCAACACCATGGTGGACCAGCTCAACGCCTTCGCCGGCGAGGTCACGCGCGTCGCGCGCGAGGTCGGCACCGAAGGCAAGCTCGGCGGCCAGGCCGTCGTGCGCGGCGTCGGCGGCACCTGGAAGGACCTCACCGACAGCGTCAACTCGATGGCCTCGAACCTCACCGGCCAGGTCCGCAACATCGCCGAGGTCGCGACCGCGGTCGCCAAGGGCGATCTGTCGAAGAAGATCACGGTGAACGTGTCGGGCGAAATCCTTCAGCTGAAGGAAACGCTCAACACCATGGTCGACCAGCTCAACGCCTTCGCCGGCGAAGTCACGCGCGTCGCCCGCGAGGTCGGCACCGACGGCAAGCTCGGCGGCCAGGCCGGCGTGCCCGGCGTTGCCGGCACCTGGAAGGACTTGACCGACTCCGTGAACTCGATGGCGGGCAACCTCACCGCCCAGGTTCGCAACATCGCCGAGGTCGCGACCGCGATCGCCGGCGGCGACCTGTCGCGCAAGATCACCGTGGACGTGCGCGGCGAGATCCTTCAGCTCAAGGACACGCTGAACACGATGGTCGACCAGCTCAACCGCTTCGCGGGCGAGGTGACGCGCGTGGCGCGCGAGGTCGGCACCGAAGGCCGCCTCGGCGGACAGGCCAACGTGCCCGGCGTCGCCGGCACCTGGAAGGACTTGACGGACTCCGTGAACTCAATGGCCGGCAACCTCACCGCCCAGGTCCGCAACATCGCCGAAGTGACCACCGCCGTGGCGCGCGGCGACCTGTCGCGCAAGATCACCGTCGACGTGAAGGGCGAAATCCTCGAGCTGAAGAACACCATCAACACCATGGTGGACCAGCTCAACGGCTTTGCCGGCGAAGTGACGCGCGTGGCGCGCGAGGTCGGCACCGAAGGCAAGCTCGGCGGTCAGGCCGAAGTGCCCGGCGTTGCCGGCACCTGGAAGGACCTCACCGACAACGTCAACTTCATGGCCTCGAACCTCACGGCCCAGGTCCGCAACATCGCGGAGGTCGCGACCGCCATCGCCGGCGGCGACCTGTCGAAGAAGATCACGGTGGACGTGCGCGGCGAGATCCTGCTGCTCAAGGACACCTTGAACACCATGGTCGAGCAGCTGCGCTCCTTCGCCGCCGAAGTGACGCGCGTGGCGCGCGAGGTCGGCACCGAAGGCCGGCTCGGCGGTCAGGCCGTCGTGCCCGGCGTCGGCGGCACCTGGAAGGATCTGACCGACAACGTCAACCTGCTGGCGGCGAACCTCACCACCCAGGTCCGCAACATCGCCGAAGTGACCACGGCGGTCGCGCGCGGTGACTTGTCCCGCAAGATCACCGTCGACGTGAAGGGCGAAATCCTCGAGCTGAAGAACACCATCAACACCATGGTGGACCAGCTCAACGCCTTCGCCGGCGAAGTCACGCGCGTGGCGCGCGAGGTCGGCACCGAGGGCGAGCTCGGCGGCCAGGCCCAGGTGCCCGGCGTCGCCGGCACCTGGAAGGATCTCACCGACACCGTCAACTTCATGGCGGCGAACCTGACCGAGCAGGTCCGCGGCATCGTCAAGGTTGTGACCGCGGTCGCCAACGGCGACCTCAAGCAGAACCTCACTGTGAAATCCAAGGGCGAAGTCGCCGCTCTCGCCGATACCATCAACAACATGACCGAGACGCTCGCGACCTTCGCCGACCAGGTGACGTCGGTGGCACGCGAGGTCGGCGTCGAAGGCCGGCTCGGCGGCCAGGCCGACGTGCCCCGCGCCGCCGGCACCTGGAAGGACCTCACTGGTAACGTCAACCTGCTCGCGGCCAACCTCACCTCGCAGGTGCGCGCGATCGCGGAAGTCGCGACCGCCGTGACCAAAGGCGATCTGACGCGGTCGATCCAGGTCGACGCCCGCGGCGAGCTCGCCGAGCTGAAAGACAACATCAACACGATGATCACGAACCTCCGTCTCACGACGGACGTGAACACCGAGCAGGACTGGCTGAAGACCAACCTCGCCAAATTCACCAACATGCTGCAAGGCCAGCGCGACCTCACCACGGTGGGCCGGCTGCTGCTCACCGAGCTGTCGCCGCTGGTGAACGCCCATACCGGCGTGATCTACCAGGTCGAGAGCGAGGACAATCCGCAGCTCCTGCTGCTGGCCTCCTATGCCAGTGACGGCATCTACCCGTATCAGCGCGTGCTGCAGTTCGGCGACGGCTTGATCGGCCAGTGCGCGCTCGACAAGCGGCCGCGCGTGGTCGCCGACATTCCGTCCGACGCGGTGCCGATCAACTCGGCGCTGTTCCGGGTCGCGCCGAAGAACCTCGTCGTGCTACCGGTGCTGTTCGAGGGCCAGGTCAAGGCCGTGATCGAGCTCGCCTCGCTCGTCTCCTTCACGACCTCGCAGATGACTTTCCTGGAGCAGCTCACCGACTCCATCGGCATCGTGCTCAATTCGATCGAAGCGACCATGCAGACCGAAGGCCTGCTCAAGCAGTCGCAGCAGCTTGCCGGCGAACTCCAGACCCAGCAGCGCGAATTGCAGCAGACCAACGACCAGCTCGAACAGAAGGCACAGCAGCTCGCCGAGCGCAACGTCGAGGTCGAGCGCAAGAACCAGGAGATCGAGCAGGCTCGCCGCGCCCTCGAGGAAAAGGCGACCGAGCTCGCGCTGACCTCGAAGTACAAGTCCGAATTCCTCGCCAATATGAGCCACGAGCTGCGCACGCCGCTGAACTCGATCCTGATCCTCGGACAGCAGCTCACCGACAATCCGGACGGCAACCTCTCGGCCAAGCAGGTCGAATTCGCCCGCACCATCCACGGCGCCGGCACCGACCTGCTTAATCTCATCAGCGACATTCTGGATCTGTCCAAGATCGAATCCGGCACGGTGACGGTCGACGCCGAGGAAATCCTGACCGCGAACCTGCTGGAGACCGTCGGACGGCCGTTCCGGCATGAGGCGGACAACCGCAATCTGTCATTCAAGATCGACGTCGATCCGGCCCTCCCACGCAGCATCGTCACCGACTCCAAGCGCCTGCAACAGGTGCTGAAGAACCTGCTCTCCAACGCCTTCAAGTTCACCGCCGAAGGCGAGGTGCGCCTCAATGTCGCCGCCGCGGTCGGCGGCTGGGGAACGGATCATCCGGTACTGAACTCCGCGCCGGCGGTGATCGCGTTCGAAGTGTCCGACACCGGCATCGGCATTCCCCTGGAGAAGCAGAAGCTGATCTTCGAGGCGTTCCAGCAGGCCGACGCCGGCACCAGCCGGAAATATGGCGGCACTGGCCTTGGGCTTGCGATCAGTCGCGAACTGGCAAGCCTGCTCGGCGGCGAGATTCATCTGCGCAGCTCGCCAGGCAAGGGCTCGTCGTTCACGCTGTATCTGCCGCTCAAATATTCCGGCCCGACGCTCGCGCCGCGCGCCGCACCCGCGCCGCAGCAATACAACCAGCCGCCGGCGCTGCAGCCGGCCGCGCCGGAGCAGCAGCGCGTCATCGAGCAGCTTCCCGACGACCGGCTCAACCTCGAGCCTGGCGACAGCATCCTCCTGATCGTCGAGGACGACCCGCATTATGCACGTGTGCTGGTCGACCTCGCGCGCGACAAGGGATTCAAGGTTCTGGTCGCCGGCCGCGGCGCCGAGGCGCTGGAGCTTGCCAAGCAGTACCAGCCGAGAGCAGTCTCGCTCGACGTGTTCCTGCCTGACATGCTCGGCTGGACCGTGCTGAGCCAGCTCAAGCACAATCCTCTGACGCGCCACATCCCCGTGCAGATCATCACGCTCGACGAGGACCGCCAGCATGCGCTGGCCCGTGGCGCGTTCTCCTTCGTCAACAAGCCGACGACGACCGAGGGCGTCTCGGCCGCGCTGACGCAGATCAAGGAATATGCGCGTCCCAGGCGCAAGCGGCTCCTGATCGTCGAGGACAACGAGGCCGAGCAGCTTTCGATCCGCGAGCTGCTGCACCACGACGACATCGAGATCGTGACGACCGACACCGGCGCCGGCGCGCTCTCGACGCTGCGCGAGGCGCCCTGCGACTGCGTGGTGCTCGACCTCCGGCTGCCCGACATGAGCGGCTTCGAGGTGCTGGACCAGATCCGCAACGACGAGGCGCTGTCGAACGTTCCGGTGGTGGTCTTCACCGGCCGCGAGCTTTCGGCGGAGGAGGATGCGGAACTCCACACCATGGCGCGCAGCATCGTGGTCAAGGGCGTCGAATCGCCCGAGCGTCTGCTCGACGAGACCGCGCTGTTCCTGCACCGCGTGATCACGGAGCTTCCGGTCGAGAAGCAGCGCATGCTGGAGAAGCTGAACAGTTCCGACGAGGATTTGATCGGCAAGACCGCGCTTCTCGTCGACGACGACGCCCGCAACATCTTCGCGCTGTCGAGCGTGCTGGAACGGCGCGGCATGAAGGTGCTGACTGCCACGACCGGCAGTGAAGCCGTCACCCTGGTCGAATCCAATCCGGAGATCGCCATCGTTCTGATGGACATCATGATGCCGCAGATGGATGGCTACCAGACCATCGGCGTCATTCGCGAAAACCCGGCCTTCGCCCGCCTTCCGATCATCGCGCTGACCGCCAAGGCGATGAAGGGTGACCGGGAAAAATGCCTCGAAGCCGGCGCGTCCGATTACCTCGCCAAACCCGTCAACACCGATCAATTGCTGCTTGCGATCCGCATGTGGCTGCACCGCTGAGTTGGGCCCGCGAATGGACCACGAAAAGGTCAACATCCTGCTTGTCGACGACCAGCCGGCCAAGCTGCTCGCCTATGAGGTGATCCTGAAGGAACTCGGCGAGAACCTCGTGATCGCTTCGTCCGGACGCGAGGCGCTGGAGGTGCTGCTCAAGACCGAGATCGCGGTGATCCTGGTCGACGTCTGCATGCCCGAGCTCGACGGCTTCGAGCTCGCCGCGATGATCCGCGAGCATCCGCGCTTCCAGAAGACCGCGATGATCTTCATCTCCGCCATCCAGGTCAGCGACATCGACCGGTTGCGCGGCTACGAGATGGGCGCGGTCGACTACGTGCCGGTCCCGGTCGTGCCGGAGGTGCTGCGCGCCAAGATCAAGGTGTTTGCCGAGCTGTACCGCAAGACCCGCGAGCTGGAACGGCTGAACCAGGAGCTCGAGGACCGCGTCCGCGCGCGCACCGCGGAACTGGAGAACTCCACCGCGAAGCTGCGCGAAAGCGAGCAGCGGCGCAGCATGGCGATCGCCGCCGGCAAGATGGGCTCCTGGGATTGGGACTGGATCAGCGGCGACTGGATGTGGGACGAGGGGCAATATCGCATCTTTGGCGTCGGCCCGGAGAGCTTCGAGGTCAATCCGGCCAACGTTCAGGCGCTGTTGCATCCCGACGACGTCGATCAGTTGCGCAAGGCGATCGCCGAGTTCAAGGGCACGCGGGCCTATGAGACCGAGTTTCGCATTGTGCGGCCCGACGGTGAGGTGCGCTGGTGCGTCGGCACGGCGGCCGCGACGGTCGACGACAGCGGTCGTGTCGTGCGCGTGAGCGGTGTCACCGTGGACATCACCGAACGCAAGCGAGCCGAGGAACGGCAGAATCTGCTGGCGCGGGAAGTCGATCATCGCGCCAAGAATGCGCTGGCGCTGGCGCAGTCCATCGTGCGTCTCACCCGTGCCGACGAGGTCAAGGCCTATGTCAACGCCGTCGAGGGACGCATCAACGCGCTGGCGCGCGTGCACACCATCCTGTCGCTGTCGAGCTGGCAGGGCGCGGAGCTCTCCAAGCTGATCGACGAGGAGCTTGCGCCCTATTCGCTCGGCGGCCAGATCGTATTGGCGGGTCCGGAGGTCCAGTTGGTGCCGGCGACGGCCCAGACGCTGGCGCTCGCGTTGCACGAGCTCTTCACCAACTCGGCCAAGTATGGCGCACTCTCGACCAGGTCGGGACGGCTCATGATCGGCTGGCAAGTCGAGGACCAGCTGCTGACGCTGAGGTGGGAAGAGTCCGGCGGTCCGCTCGTCATGACCCCGAAATCTCGCGGCTTCGGCACGCGGAGCCTGCTTGCGAGCGTCGAGTCCCAGCTCGGTGGACAGGCGCAATTCGATTGGCGAGCCGAAGGACTGTTGTGCCGCCTCGAGGTGCCGCTGACACGCAAGACGGCGACGACCGCACCCGGAAAATTCGACGCCCCCGGCTCCGCCGAATTGCAACGCGCCTCGGGCTGAAGCGCGATGCGATCAGGATGAATCGTCATCGCGCTTTAGGTCGTTATTCGAGCATGATCTTTTCGGAAAACCGCTGCGCACTTTTCCGGATCATGCTTTAGCCCGACGCCGCCATCCTGGTTTGCCGCGCCGGCTGCGCTTCCTCGGCAAGGCGGCCTTCGAGCCAGGCTTCCGTCTGAGCGAGATCGCGTAGCGCCCTCGCGTAGCGGCGGGCCGCACTTCGCTCCGCGCCGCGCGGCAGTTTGCGGGCCTTGCGCAGCATGTCCGCAGCCGCGTTGCGATAGGCCAGCGAGCGGTAAAGAAAGACTACCTTACCCATATCGAATGTTCCCGTTTTGCCGACGCTTATCCTCGCAGGCCCGGCATGAACGTCGGATGAAGCCGGTGATGACAATTCCTTCATGCGTTTGGAACCGGTGAATATCGTCCGCGTTTGCATGTCAGTTCGGGATGCAGTTCCCATGCGCGCAAAAAAGTCGTCGGACCTGATCTCTCCCACCGGCCTCATCAAGCTGATGACGCATGCGATGATGGGCGCAGCCCTCGGCCTCGCCTTCAGTCTCGCGCTGATCCTGTCCAATCCCGCCGTCGCCAGGCTGCTCGATCACGGCGGAAGCCAGGCCGTAATCGTCTTCGCCCTCACATTGGTGACGACGTTCGCGATCGGCGCGACACTCACCGGCGTCGTGTTCATCCTCGCTGAGGACAAGCAATCTTGAAGCGCGCGTGCGAGCGACAGATGCGTTTGTCGGGAACTCCTTCGGCAAATGGCGGTTGGCTGCCTGCGTCAATTTAACTCAGGGAGTTCCCCGCATGACAACGGCCAAGCTCGTTCTCACCGCAATGTTGGCCACCGGCCTCGCCGCCGCGCCGCTCGCCGCACAGGCCAAGTCGCACAAGGCGAAACACGGATCATCGATGTCGTCCTCGCAGACCACGGGCGCCAACACCAAGGCCTCGAAGGGCGCGGATCCTTCCGGCCAAGGCGGCTCCGGTCCCGGCTCGGACCAGGGCGGCACCATGACGAACCAGAGCAGCAAGGGCATGAGCAATACCAAGTGAGCTCAGGCCGACACGACATCAAAAGCCCCGCCGCGACGCGGGGCTTTTTCTATTTTCTTGATGCCGATCAGCAATCGAGCCGCCACACCGTCGAGCGCCCGCGTCAGCACATTACGGGCGACGCGTTTCAGAGTTGAGCGCGCGGCTCGCAGCATTCGTCTTCACGAGTTGTTCGAGCTGCGCCCGCTTGCGTCCGATCAGAAGTTGGGCCGCAGCATCGTCGAGACCCGCACGCTGCAATTGCCGGATGGCAGAGCCCAATTCGAGAATCTCGGCGCGCAACCTCAAGATCCGGTAAGTGTCCGGGTCTTCCTCCATGGCGCCCCCCCAAAAGGTTCAGCGCCGCGTGCTCGCGCGCTCGGGACTAACGACTGTCTTCACGAGACGAAGGCGCACCCGGTCGCGAACGTCAGGCAGGACATCGCCGCCGCCGGCAGCCTTCCATTCGCCGATCAGCAAATTGACCTTCCGGCGCAAATCCATCTGCGCCAAGGCCTGCTGGACGCAATCGCGGTCGCCGTTGATGAGATCGCGCACGGAGGCCTCGACGCCGGCCATCTCAACCCTCAAGGCGCTGATTTGACGTCGAATTTCATTAATTCTGTTGTCCATGGCTTGTTAGAACAAAATAAGAACATATAGTCAAGTCACGATTTCAGAGCGGAGAAGCGACATGCAGGTTCAAGGCAAATACGACGCCAGGGTTTTCCTTGCCGAGCAGATGACGCGGACGCAGGGGCTCAGGCTGAAACGGCTGAGTGAAGAAGCGTATCAGCCCGCGCAATATGCGCGCGATCTGTCCTTCAGCGAGGCCGCACGTCGCATCCAGGTGCTGGAAGCCGAGATCGAGCTGGCGAATTCCTTCTAGGCTGCGCCTGGAACGCTGTCCGCGTCCTTCGGGAACCATGCCCGTGTCGAATGGTTCTCCCCGGCCAAGGGAGAACATGCATGGCACGCAAGGCAAAGAAGCGCCGCTACTCGCGCAGCTCCGGCAGCGATGTCGAGAGCGAGATGCGCCGCTACAAGAAGGGCACGGCAAAGAGCGGTCGCAAAGGCCGTGGCGGACGCGTGAAGAGTCGCAAGCAGGCGATCGCGATCGGACTGTCGAAGGCACGCAAGAAGGGCAAGAAGGTCCCGAAGAAGGCTGCCAAGAAGACCTCCAGGAAAACGTCCAAGAAGAGGACGACGAAGAAGACAAGCAGGAAATCGTCGAAGCGCAAATCCAGCAAGCGCTGACGCTGACCCGCGTCAGATCATGCTGCCCGGCATGAAGCAGCGGATCGAAACCCCGAACGCGGTCTTCACCGGCCACACCATGGTGCGGCCGGCCCGGTTCGGCTCGGTGATGACGGCTTCGTCCGGCACCTCGATCCACTCACCGTCGAGACGCACGCGATAATGCCCGTTATGCGACTCCCAGTCGGGATCGGCGACGGCAAAGCCATCCGCATCCGAGCAGCACGGACCAAGGTGGCTGCGCAAACTGTCGAACCATGGCTTCAGGGGTGAATCCGCGTAGCGGCCGTCGTCCCGCCCGAGAGCGTCTCCGCCCCACAGCACGAATGGCGCCACGAGCAGCGCCCTCCTCAGCGAGAGCTTCAATCGATCCATGTCGGCACCGATCAAATGCGAACCAGCGGCCAGTTCCAGAAGCCGGCGGCAAGTTCGAAGTTCCACGCTTGCGTCCCGGTGGCATCGTTGCCGCCGGCGACCTGCACAGTTCGGAACTTTGATGAGCGAACACGGCTTTTTCGGACGAACCGCGTCATCGTCGCTGCCGTTAACGAGAATGTTATCGATCACATCCCGGCGAGCCTGAAGGCGAACGGAAAAGGCGGCCACGAGGGCCGCCTTTCTTGATCTATGCCGATCGAGGTTCGCCTCAGGCGAGTGGGACCGCGACGAAGCGGGTCGCCTGCGCGCCTTTGACCTGCAACAGCACGCTGCGCTTGCCGGACGATTTGGCCTGCGCCAGCTCGGAGCGGACGTCGCCGACATTGGCGACGGCCTTGCCGCCGACATTGAGGATGACGTCGCCGGTCTGGATGCCGCGCTGCGCCGCCGGCCCTTGCGGATCGACTTCGGTGACGACAACGCCCTTCTGGCCAGCGCCCTGGACGTCACCGGCCGGAGCCAAAGCAAGACCGAGGCGCGGCGTGCCGGGGCCCGGCTGGTCCTTGCCAACATCGGCCTTGGCCTGCCTTTCGTTCGGCAGTTCGCCGAGCGCGAGCGTCACCGTCTTGCTGTCGCCTTTGTGGAAGACGTCGAGCTTCACTGAGCTGCCAGGCGCAAGGGTCGCGATCGTGCGGGCGAGGTCGCGGGAATCCTTGATCGCGGTGCCGTTGACGGCGGTGATGACGTCACCCGCCTCGATGCCGGCCTTCGCCGCCGGGCTGCCATCCTGGGGATCGTCGACGATCGCACCGCGCGCCTCCTTCAGGCCGAGGCTGTCGGCAATCTCGGCGGTAACCGGCTGCACTTGCACGCCGAGCCAGCCACGGGTCACCGCGCCCTTGTCCTTCAGCTGCGCGACGACGAGCTTTGCGGTCGAGGCCGGAATGTCGAAGCCGATGCCGACCGAACCGCCGGAGGGCGAGAAGATCGCAGTGTTCACGCCGATCACGTTGCCGTTCATGTCGAAGGCCGGGCCGCCGGAATTGCCCTTGTTGATGGGCGCATCGATCTGGATGAAGTCGTCATAGGGGCCGTTGCCGATGTCACGGCCGCTGGCCGAGACGATGCCGGCAGTCACGGTGCCGCCGAGGCCGAAGGGATTGCCGACCGCGACCACCCAGTCGCCGATGCGCGGCTTCTGGTCGGAGAATTTGACGAACGGAAAATCCTTCTTGCCGTCGACCTTGATCAGCGCGAGATCGGTCTTCGGATCGGTGCCGACGACCTTGGCGGTGTAGCTCGTGCCGTCATCCATGGTCACCTGCACCGACTCGGCATGGTCGACGACGTGGTTGTTGGTCACGGCATAGCCGTCGGCGGAGATGAAGAAGCCGGAGCCTTCGCCCGTAATCATCTGATGGCGCTGGCGCGGCATGCCGTTCATGCCGCCCGGGCCGCGGAAGCCGAACTGCCGCGAGAATTGGTCGAACGGGGTGTCCTCGTCCTGATCCATCCGGTTCTGCTGCAGCATCGCGCTCTTGTCGTTGTCCTGGTCGATCTTGACCCGTACCGAGATGACGGCGGGTTTGACCTTGCTGACGAGGTCACCAAAGCCAGGCGGCGTCGCGGCGGATTCGGCGGCCTGGGCCGGGGCAATGAAGGAGCTCGGACCGAACGGCGACGAGCCGGGAGCAGCCGCCAGCACGGCCACGCCGAGCGCGGCCACGGTGCCAAGCAGCGCAAGCCGGCGCGGCCTCAAGATCCTGCGGGACGTCGTGGTGTCGGAATTGACGCGATCGTTCATGTCGAAATGTCCATGTTGGATAAGGTGTCGCCTTGCCTCCAACATGGCCATCGTCACCTTACGACGTCCCGTCCATCCGATTAAATCTTGGCAAACAATGCGCGCGCCCCAGCGGAAGTCCTCCCCTGCGCATTTGATGCAGCTCAACGCGGGCCCTTCCGGCGGTGAAAAACTGCGGCCACCGGCTGATGTTCATCGGAGGCGCGCCATGTACAAAGACATTCTCGTTCACATCCCCACCGAACGTCCCATGCGTTCCGCGATCGACGGCTCGATTTCGCTCGCGGCGCAGTTCAACGCCCATCTCGACGCAGTTGCGATCGGCTATGTCGCAACCAGTGCCGCTTACGTAATGGAGGGCGGCGCCGCGGTGGCGGCCGTGTTCGAACTGGAGCGCGAGCGCGCAGTCGAGCGGGCCGAGGCCGCGCTCGCGGTGTTTGGCATCGAAGCGGCGAACGCCGGCATCTCCTACGGCTGCCGCGCGCTCGGCGCGATCCCGGTGGATGCAGCCGGCTCGCTCGGCGAGATGGCGCGACTGCACGACCTCAGCGTCGTGCTCCAGCCAGATCCGGCGCAAAGCTCGTTCGACAACGACGTGCCGGGCGAGATCCTGTTTCAGGCGGGCAGCCCGGTGCTGTTCCTGCCCTACACCTTCCATGGACCTTTCAAGGCGAACCGGATCGGCATCTGCTGGGACGGCAGCCGCCTCGCGGCTCGCGCCGTGCACGACGCGGCGCCGTTCCTGGCGCGCGCCGATGCGATCGTGGTCATCACCATCAACGAGGCCGCCGCGGTCTCCGACGAAGCTTCAGCGAACGGTCTGGCAAGACACCTCGGCCGGCGCGGACTGTCGACCCGCACGGTCGGCCTGTCAGCGACGCGCGCCGACATCCAGCCGACCATCCTGTCACTGGCGGCCGATGAGGGGCTCGATCTCCTGGTGATGGGCGGCTACGGCCATTCGCGGTTGCAGGAGCGCGTTCTCGGCGGCGTCACCCGCGCCATGCTGCAGGCCATGACGGTCCCGACGCTGATGTCGCATTGAGCCGGGCCGGCCCGGCGCCGTCACGCCGCGACCGGGGTCTCCCACGTCGCGGGCGCAGCGGCGCCCTCGTCGTGCTGCACATTACACGCGTCGAAATGCGCCTTGAGCTCGACCTCGGCGAGATATTCGAAATGTTCGGCCTGGCCGAGGAGTTCCCAGTTCTGTAGCGGCCGGTAGGCCGCCTGCTGACGACAGAGGGACGCCAGCGCCCGGTAGCGACGTACGTTCTCCATGAGACCCTCCCTCGCACTCACAAGGCTTATTGCCCCGATTTGCGTCAGGCCGATGGCGATTGTGCAAAAGATTTGCTGCGCCCGTCGCGCGCCTGACCTCGGCTCGTTCTTGGGAAGCGCGTATCCGGGCCAAGGTTCCAAATGTCGACGACTGACACTCGGTAACCCGCCACCGGAGCCAGGGACTAAAGCACGATCCGGAAAAGTGCGCAGCGGTTTTCCGGATCATGCTTAAATAACAACCTAAAGCGCGATGACGATTCATTCTAATCGCATCGCGCTCTAGGCGTAGAGCCGGCTCTCCACGGTCATGCCGACCAGGTCGAGATAGCGCTCGATCAGGGCGGGTCGGCCGACCAGATAGCCCTGCATCTCCTCGCAGGCCTCCCCCGCCAGGAAGGCACGCTGCGCTTCCGTCTCCACCCCCTCGGCAATGACCGGGATATGCAGCGCGTGCGCGAGGCTCAGGACCGCGCGGACGATCTCGGCCGATTGCGGCGTCGCCTCGAGATTGGAGATGAAGCTGCGATCGATCTTGATCTTGTCGAACGGGAACGACTGGAGATAGGACAGCGAGGAATAGCCGGTGCCGAAATCGTCCATCGCGATGCGGATGCCGAGCGCCTTCAGCCGCCGCAGCAGAGTGAGCGCGCGGGTGAAATCGCCGATCAGCACGCCCTCGGTGATCTCGACCTCGAGCCGCGTCGGCGCCAGCCCCGTCTCCAGCAGGATCTGATGGATCGAACGTTCGAGATCGCCGGCCTGGAACTGGATCGGCGACAGATTGACGGCGACCTGCAGCGGCCGCGGCCAGGATGCCGCCTCGCGGCAGGCTTCGCGCAAGACCCATTCGCCGATCCGGACGATCAGCCCGTTCTCCTCGGCGAGTGGAATGAACTGGTCCGGCGGAACGAAGCCTCGGGTCGGATGGT
Source organism: Bradyrhizobium sp. SBR1B (assembly GCF_014198205.1). Taxonomy (NCBI): domain Bacteria; kingdom Pseudomonadati; phylum Pseudomonadota; class Alphaproteobacteria; order Hyphomicrobiales; family Nitrobacteraceae; genus Bradyrhizobium; species Bradyrhizobium sp. SBR1B. The sequence goes on along the minus strand of NZ_JACIHC010000016.1, from coordinate 87,741 downwards.
CCCAGCGCAGCAGAGCCTCGAAGCCGATGACCTCGCCATCCACCCGCGCCTGCGGCTGGAAGTAGACCAGGAACTGGTTCTGCTCCAGCGCCTGTCGCAGATCGTGCTGCAACAGCCTGCGGTCGCGCAGCTCCTGGTCCATCTCGGATTCGAAGAAGCGCACTCGGCCCCTGCCCTTGCGCTTGGCACGATAGAGCGCCGAGTCGGCGTTGGCGAGCAGCGTGGCGGCATTCACGCCGTCGTCCGGACAGAACGCGATGCCGACGCTGAGGCCGACATGGGAGAGATAGTCGTCGACCTCCAGCTCCTGGCCGATGCTCTCGACCAGTCGTTCGGCGAGCGCCAGAACGTCATCGCGGCTGATGTCGTCGGGCATCAGGATCATGAACTCATCGCCGCCGATACGGGCGACGAAGGCGCTGTCGGCTTCCTCGGCAAGGCGGTCCGCCGCCGCCCGCATCAGCAGATCGCCGACGGGGTGGCCGAACACGTCGTTGACTTCCTTGAAGCGGTCGAGATCGAGGCTGAGCACGGCAAAACTGGTCGCCGCCTCCTGCGCCCGCTCCAGCCGTTCGCCGAGCACGGCGTTGAAGGCGCTGCGGTTCGGCAGGTCGGTCAACGCATCATGATGCGCAAGGTGGCTGATGCGTTCGCGGGTGGTGACGCGCTCGGTGACGTCCTCGATCACACCGACCAGATATTGCGGATCGCCGGCGCCATCCGCGATCAGCATCTTGCGTGAATTGACCACGCGGTCGTGGCCCTTGACGCCGATGTCGAGCAGATGCTCCTCGAGGAACATCGGCATGCCGCTGGCAACGACTCGACGATCCTGTTCAATGACCACGCGCGCGACGTCGGCCGGGAATATCTCTTCAGGTGTTCGGCCGAGCATCTGTTCGCGCGGCATGCCGTAATAGTCTTCCCCGGCGCGGTTGAGCAGGATATAGCGCGAACTCTTCGCGCATTTCGCGAAGACGGCGATCGGAATGTTCTCGACGATGGTGTCGAGGAATTCCTGGGTTCGCAGCAGATCAAGCTCGACCTCATCGTGCGTGTGAGCGCGTGCGTCGGTCATCCGCTGGCGGTCGCGATCGCTCGCGTCATAGGCCGCGCTGACGAGCTCGCCCAGCTTGAGGACGTCGACATGTCCGGCCGCATCGGTCGCGCAGCGAAGCTGCTCGGCGAACAAGCGATGCATGCTCACGCCATCGCCCCGCGTGCAGGCCTCATGCCTGGCAATAGCCTTGATCCGCATCCCCGCGCTCTCTTGGCATTCCTGCACGCAGGTTGCGATGCACAGCCTTGCGCGGGCGTTAATCGAATTTTCGCCTCGAATGCGTTGGTTACCCCGACCTGAAAGACGCGATCGCTTTTTGCCGCAACCTCCGTGGAACCCCGGAGATAAGTGCCACGCCGTGGGACAACCGGCACGGGCGGATCTTCCACGGCTTGCGCCTTCCGTAGTCTACCGGCTACGGCCTGCCTCGCTGACGCGCAGCGGCTGCGTAGAAATATCTTGCAGCTTAGTAATCCGGCCCGTCTCGGCGGCCATGCGAATGGCCTCGATATTTGCGGCATAGTCGGCAGCACTCTTGCCGCGGAACACGGCGGAACCTGCCACCAGCGTATCGGCGCCCGCTGCCGCCACTGCAGCGGCATTGTCGCGCGTGACACCGCCATCGACCTCCAGCCGGATCGGCCGGTCGCCGATCATGGCTTTGATCCGTTCGATCTTCTCGAGCTGGGATTCGAGGAAGGACTGGCCGCCGAATCCCGGATTGACCGTCATCACCAGCACGAGATCGATGCGGTCGAGCACATATTCGATCGCGCTCTCGGGAGTCGCTGGACAGAGGCTGACGCCGGCTTTCTTGCCGAGGGCACGGATGGCCTGCAGCGAGCGGTCGAGATGGGCGCCGGCTTCGGCGTGAATCGTGATGACGTCAGCCCCGGCCTTTGCGAACGCCTCGAGATAGGGATCGACAGGCGCGATCATGAGATGCACGTCGAATATCTTCTTCGTCGTCGGGCGGATCGCCTTGATGACATCGGCACCGAAGCTGATGTTGGGCACGAAGTGTCCATCCATGACGTCGCAATGGATCCAATCGGCGCCGGCCGTGTCGATTGCGGCGATCTCCTCGCCGAGGCGCGCGAAATCCGCGGCCAGGATCGAGGGAGCGATCATGATCTCTCTGGTCATGGCTTTGCACTCCGCGCATCGGCGCCGCCGCTGAAGACACGGCTCGCCAGGACGTCCATGGGATCGATGGTTTCGAGATCGTCGACATCGAGCATACGGTCGAGGTCGGACACCAGGCGATCGGCCTGCCGCAAGCGGATGCGGTCGACGGCGTTGCGGATCGAACGCGCATTGGAGAAGAACGGCTGAGTCCGACGCAATGCGATGTATTTCTCGAACGCCTCGCGGGCCGTGGCCGAAAAGCGATAGCCCCGCTCCTTCAGCATCAGCTCGGCAATGACGAGCAACTCGGCCTCCGCATAATCAGGGAATTCGATGTGGTGGGCGATGCGCGAGCGGAAGCCGGGATTGGAGGCGAAGAAGCTCGTCATGCGCTCGCCATAGCCGGCGAGGATCACGACGAGGTCTTCGCGCTGGTTCTCCATCACCTGGAGCAGGATCTCGATGGCCTCCTGACCGTAGTCGCGCTCGTTGTCGGGGCGATGCAGATAATAGGCTTCGTCGATGAACAGCACGCCGCCCATCGCCTTCTTCAGGATCTCCTTGGTCTTCGGCGCAGTGTGGCCGATATATTGGCCGACGAGATCGTCGCGCGTCACCGAGATCACCTGCCCGCGCCGCACGAAGCCGAGCCCGTGCAGGATCTTGGCCATGCGCAGCGCGACGGTCGTCTTGCCGGTGCCGGGATTGCCGGTGAACGACATGTGCAGCGTCGGCGGAGCCGATGCCAGGCCCGCGCGCTGCCTGATGCGCTCGATCAGCAGCAGCGAGGCGATCTGGCGCACGCGGTTCTTCACCGGCTTCAATCCGATCAGCTCCTGCTCGAGCTGCTGCAGCGTGTCGGTGATCCCGGCTGCCTCGGCTTCCTTGCGGAGATCGAATTGGGTCTCGTTGGGCTCAGTCGTGGTTGCGTGGGGAACATCGAGCATGGCTACCCTCGAAGAAAAGAGCTTCGCCGCGGGGGAGCGGCGAAGCAGTTGGTCCGCCAAGGATGCGGAGCAGGGAGTGCTCCGCGCGGAAGCGGATCGTTAAGTCGACGCGTGGGCTGGTTTCCGCACAGTGGTGTAACGGATCGCGCGGCCGCCCACCTCTTGCCGCACCAGCTCGAACTCCGCCTCATGCGGAGGCCGATTGACGAGGAAGGAGATCCGCACCGATTCCCAGCCGTGACTGGAATCGAAGCCGCTGATGCGGATGTACTTGTTGCCATACACCCTGCGGCACTCCGCGAGCTCCATCATCACGCCGGCGGCGTCCTGGAGGTCGAACATCGGCAGGCCCCACATTTCCCAATAGGTGTTGCGGGGATGAGGATCGTCGGTGAATTCGATATTCACCGCCCAGCCGTTGCCAAGGCAATATTGCACCTGCTTATAGATCTGGTCGTCGGTCAGATCGGGCAGGAACGAAAAGCAACCCTGAGTGAGTTTCATGCTGCGTCTCCCTAGACGGTTTCGAGCGCGGTCGGCACGAAGTCCGGCGTGTCGGTGGATTGATAATTGAACGTCACGTCCTTCCAGACCTCGAGCGCGGCCTTCAGCGGTGTGCAGGTCTCGGCCGCCCTGGCCAGGATCTCGGGACCCTCGTGGACGTAGTCGCGCCCCTCGTTACGGGCGAGGATCATCGCTTCCAGCGCCACGCGGTTGGCGATCGCGCCGGCCGCAATGCCCATGGGATGGCCGATGGTGCCACCGCCGAACTGCAACACGACGTCTTCGCCCAGGAGATCGAGCAGCTGGTGCATCTGGCCGGCATGGATGCCGCCGGAGGCGACCGGCATCATCTTGTTCAGGCTCGCCCAGTTCTGGTCGAAGAACAGGCCGTGCTCGAGCTTGGTCGGATTGAAGTCCTCGCGGCAGACATCGTAATAGCCGCGCGTGGTGTTGGGGTCGCCTTCCAGCTTGCCGACCACCGTGCCGGCATGGATGTGATCGACACCCGCGAGCCGCATCCATTTGGCGATGACGCGGAACGACACGCCATGGCTCTTCTGCCGCGTGTAGGTCGAGTGACCGGCGCGATGCAGATGCAGGATCATGTCGTTGCGCCGCGCCCATTTGGCCATCGACTGAATCGCGGTGTAGCCGATCACGAGGTCGATCATCACGATGCACGATCCGAGCTCCTTGGCGAACTCGGCACGCTCATACATGTCCTCCATCGTGCCCGCGGTGACGTTCAGGTAAGTGCCTTTGACCTCGCCCGAAGCCGCCTGCGCGCGGTTCACCGCCTCCATGCAGTAGAGGAAGCGGTCGCGCCAGTGCATGAAGGGCTGCGAGTTGATATTCTCGTCGTCCTTGGTGAAGTCGAGTCCGCCCTTCAGCGCCTCGTACACCACGCGGCCATAGTTGCGGCCCGAAAGCCCGAGCTTCGGCTTCACCGTCGCGCCCAGCAGCGGCCGGCCGAACTTGTCGAGCCGTTCGCGCTCGACCACGATGCCGGTCGCCGGCCCCTGGAAGGTCTTCACATAGGCGACAGGGAAACGCATGTCTTCCAGCCGCAGCGCCTTGAGCGGCTTGAAGCCGAACACGTTGCCGATGATCGAGGCCGAGAGGTTCGCGATCGAGCCCGGCTCGAACAGGTCGAGGTCATAGGCGATGTAGGCGAAATACGAGCCCGGCGTGCCCGGCACGGGATCGACGCGGTAGCATTTCGCGCGATATTTCTCTGCCGCGGTCAGGCGATCGGTCCACACCACGGTCCAGGTCGCGGTCGAGGATTCACCGGCGACTGCGGCCGACGCTTCGATCGGATCGACGCCCTCCTGCGGCGTCACGCGGAACAGCGCGATGACGTCGGTGTCCTTCGGCGTGTAGTCGGGCTCCCAATAACCCATGCGCTTGTATTCCATCACGCCGGAGCGATAGCGCTCTTTGCCGCGAACCGTGCCTGCATGTGCGTTCATGTCTCTCTCCTGTTGTTTTCTCTGTTGTTTCCGATTGACTAAGCCGCAACGGGTTCGCGGGCGTCGATGCGCGGATCGAGCTCGCCGGCGCGATAGCGTCGTGCCATCTCGCTTAAGGGAATGACCTTGATCTTGCTGGCATGGCCCGCGGTGCCGAACTGCTCGAAACGGTCGCGGCAGAGCTCGCGCATCGCGTCCATTGCCGGCTTGAGGAATTTGCGCGGGTCGAACTCGGAACGCGTTTGCGCGGCGACCTTGCGGAACACGGCCGTCATCGCGAGGCGGCAGTCGGTGTCGATATTGACCTTGCGCACGCCGCTCTTGATGCCACGCACGATCTCCTCGACCGGCACGCCCCAGGTCTGGGGCATCTCGCCGCCGAACTGGTTGAACATGTCCTGCAGGGGCTGCGGCACCGACGAGGAGCCGTGCATGACGAGGTGCGTATTCGGCAGCCGGCGATGGATCTCCTCGACCACCCGCATCGCCAGGATGTCGCCATCCGGCTTGCGGCTGAACTTGTAGGCTCCGTGCGAGGTGCCCATCGCGATGGCGAGCGCATCGACCTTGGTGGCCCGAACGAAGTCGACTGCCTGATCGGGATCGGTCAAGAGCTGGTCGTGGCTGACCGTGCCCTCGACGCCGTGGCCATCCTCCTGCTCGCCGCCGCCATGTTCCAGCGAGCCGAGCACGCCGAGCTCGCCTTCGACGGAAGCGCCGACCCAATGGGCGAGATCGACGACGCGGCGGGTGATCGCGACGTTGTAGTCATAATCGGCCGCCGTCTTGGCATCGGCCTTGAGCGAGCCGTCCATCATGACGGAGGTGAAGCCGTGGGCAATGGCGGAGGCGCAGGTCGCTTCGTCATTGCCGTGGTCCTGATGCATGCAGAGCGGGATGTCGGGATAGGTCCGCTCCAGCGCATCGATCATGTGCGAGAGCATGAGATCGCCGGCGTAGCTGCGCGCGCCGCGCGAGGCCTGGATGATGACGGGCGCATCGACCTCGGCCGCCGCCTGCATGATCGCGATGCCCTGCTCCATATTGTTGATGTTGAACGCCGGCACGGCATAGCCGTGGCTGGCGGCGTGATCGAGCAGTTGGCGAAGGGTGATACGGGCCACGTGAAGTCCTCCTTATTGTCGCTTGCGAGCGATCGCCCGGCGGGCGGCTTCCGCAATGCTTTGCGGTGTGATGCCGAATTCGCGGTACAGCACCGGCGCCGGCGCCGAGGCGCCGAAGCCGCGCATGCCAACGAATTCGCCCTCAGCGCCGAGCCAGCGCGACCAGTCGCCCTGCACGGCCGCCTCGATCCCGACGCGCGGCGCGGTGCCGAGCACGCTGGCGCGGTATTCGTCCGGCTGCTCCTCGAACAGGGCGAAGCAAGGCGCGGACACCACGGCGGCGCGGATGTGCTCGGTCGCAAGCAGGCGGGCGGCTTCCAGTGCAATCGAGACTTCCGAACCGGTTGCGATCAGCGTCACGTCGCGGCCGCCGTCCGGCGATACGACGAGATAGGCGCCGTGTGCGACGCGGTTTCTGCCGCGGGCATCGCTGCGGAAGGTCGGCAACGCCTGCCGCGACAGGCACAGCACGGAGGGGCGGTCTTCGGAATTCAGCGCGCAGTCCCAGGCCTCCAGCGTCTCCACCGCGTCGGCGGGACGGAACACCAGCAGGTTCGGGATCACCCGCAGCGCGGCAAGGTGTTCGACCGGCTGGTGCGTCGGGCCGTCCTCGCCGAGGCCAATGGAGTCGTGGGTCATCACATGGATGACGCGCAGCCGCATCAGCGCCGCAAGGCGGATCGCCGGCCGGCTGTAGTCGGAGAACGCGAGGAACGTGCCGCCGTACGGGATGAAGCCGCCATGGAGCGCGAGGCCGTTCATCGCGGCGGCCATGCCGTGCTCGCGAATGCCGTAATGGATGTAGTCGCCGGCGAACGCGCCATTCTTGACCGGAGCCTGCACCTTGGCGTGCGTCAGATTCGAATGCGTCAGGTCCGCGGAGCCGCCGACCAGGCCGGCAATCGTCCCGGCAATGCCGTCGAGCACCTGTTGCGAGGCCTGCCGCGTCGCGAGCTTCGGACGCTCGGACGCAAAGCGTTCGCGCAATTTCGCCGCGGCCATCGCATAGGCGGCTGGCAGGGCAAGCGCCTTGCCTTCGACGAACATGTCGCGCTGCTCGGCCGTCGCGCATTCATAGCGATCGAGCCAGGCGAGCCGATCGACCTGGCCGCGTTGCCCGATCATCCGCCACGCCTTCTGGACGGTAACAGGCACCACGAAGGGCTGATAGTCCCAGCTCAACGTCCGGCGCGCGGCCGCGGTCTGCTCGGTGCCGAGCGGCGCACCATGGGCTTTCTCCGTGCCCTGCCGATCAGGCGCGCCGTAGCCGATGATGGTGCGACAGGCGATCAGCGACGGCTTTGCGGTCTCGCGTTCCTCTGCGATTGCCTGCGCAATCGCTTCGGGATCGTGGCCGTCGATGCTGCGCACCGACCAGCCGGAGGCGGCGAAACGCGCGAGTTGGTCGTCGGACGTTGCCAGCGAGGTCGGCCCGTCGATCGAGATCCCGTTGTCGTCGAACAGCACGATCAGGCGGCCAAGCCCGAGATGGCCGGCGAGCGAGATTGCCTCCTGGCTGAGGCCCTCCATCAGGCAGCCATCACCGGCGATGACATAGGTGAAATGATCGACGAGACCGTCGCCATGTCGCGCGTTGGCCATCCTCTCGGCGAGCGCCATGCCGACCGCGGTCGCGATCCCCTGCCCCAGCGGCCCTGTCGTCATCTCGACGCCCGGCGTGTGACCATATTCCGGATGGCCCGGCGTCTTGGAGCCCCATTGCCGGAAGGCCTTGATGTCATCGAGGCTGACGTCGCCGCCGGTCAGATGCAGCAGTGCGTAGAGCAGCATCGAGCCGTGGCCCGCCGACAGCACGAAGCGGTCGCGGTCCGGCCAGTTGGGGTGCGCCGAGTCGAACTTCAGGAAGCGCGAGAACAGCACGGTTGCGACGTCGGCCATGCCCATGGGCAGGCCGGGATGGCCGGACTGCGAGGTCTCGATGGCGTCGACCGCGAGGAAGCGGACGGCGTTGGCGAGATCGTTGTGCGTGACCGCCGTGAGGTCGGCTTCGGCGTGGACGGAGATGTTCATCGGATTCTCTCCTGGTTCACTTCAAGCTGCGCTTGCGCTCGATGAGCTGCATGATCAGCGGCGTCAGGATCAGCTGCATCGCGAGATCGAGCTTTGCGCCGGGGCACACGATCGAGTTCGCGCGCGACATCCAGCTCTGCGGCAGCATCGAGAGGAGATAGGGGAAGTCGATACCGCGCGGGTTCTTGAAGCGGATCACGACCATCGATTCGTCCGGCGTCGGGATCCAGCGCGCGATGAACGGATTGGAGGTGTCCACCGTCGGCACGCGCTGGAAGTTGATGTCGGTCTCGGTGAATTGCGGGCAGATGTAGTGGATGTAGTCGGGCATCCGCCGCAGGATGGTGTCGGTGACCGCCTCGGTCGAATAGCCGCGCGCGCTGCGATCGCGGTGCAGCTTCTGGATCCATTCGAGATTGATGACCGGCACGACGCCGATCTTGAGGTCGGCATAGCGCGCGACATTGACCTTGTCGGTGACGACGGCGCCGTGCAGGCCCTCGTAGAACAACAGGTCCGAATTCTCCGGCAGCCGCTTCCAGTCGGTGAAGGTGCCGGGCGCCGCGCCATGCAGCCCGGACTCCTCGGCGTCATGCACGTAATGCCGTGTCGTCGCCGTGCCGGTTTCGCCATAGTCGCGGAACGCGCGCTCCAGCTCCTCGAACAAATTGGTCTCGGGGCTGAAATGGCTGAAATGCTTGTTGCCGCGATCGGCCTCCTTCGCCATCTGCGCGCGCATCTCGGCGCGGTCGTAGCGATGAAACGCGTCACCCTCGATGTAGGCCGCGTTGACCTTCTCGCGGAAAAATATCTGCTCGAAGGTCTTCTTGACCGAGGTGGTGCCGGCGCCGGAGGAGCCGGTGATGGAGATGATCGGATGCTTCCTGGACATCGGAGGCCCTCCTTACAGCCGGAAGAATCCGCGCCGCGCGAACAGCGGCGCTGAGACGCTGGCAACCAGGAGCGGATCGCAATGCAGTTCCTCGACGCGGCGCACCTCGTTGCTCGATCCCATGATCAGCGGCACGCGCTGGTGCAGACTCTGCGCCGAGAGATCGAGGATGCGCTCGCGCCCCGTCGTGGCGGAGCCGCCGGCCTGCTCGATGATCATGGCCATCGGATGCGCTTCGTAAGTCAGGCGCAGGCGGCCGTCGCCGTAGCCGGCACGCGCGTCCGAGGGATAGAGGAAGATGCCGCCGCGGGTGAGGATGCGGTAGGCCTCGGCGACCAGCGAGCCGACCCAGCGCATGTTGAAATTGTGGTTGGCTGGCCCCTCGACGCCGGCGAGGCACTCGTCGACGAAGGCACGCACCGGCGAATCCCAGTGCCGGCGGTTCGACGCATTGATCGCGAACTCCTCGCAGGCCTCGGCGATCTGCGCGCCGCTGCGCGCGAGGCGGAAGCAGCCCGCCTTGCGATCGAGCGTGAAGATATCGACGCCTTCGCCGAGCGTCAGCACCAGGGAGGTCTGCGGCCCGTAGGTGACGAAGCCTGCCGCAAGCTGCGCCGAGCCGCGTTGATGGAAGGCGAGCGAGAGATCATCGGGCGCCGGCAGGATCGAGAAGATCGTGCCGACCGTCATGTTGATGTCGATGTTGGAGGAGCCGTCGAGCGGATCGATCGCGATGCAGATCTTCGCCTCACGATCGCCGATCTGGGCCTCGCGCATCTCTTCCGAGGCGAGCGCCGCGACCGGCAGCTTGCTGAGGCAGCGGCGCAGGATCGCATCCGCCTGCACGTCGAGATCGCGCTGGACGTCGCCGTCGCTATTGCGGCCGGTGGTCAGGCCGGAGGCATCCGCGAGATCTCCGGTGGCGATCAGGTCGGCGATCTCGATCGCCGCTGCCGCGATGGCATCGACCGCGGCCGCCACGGCCAGCGCGTGAGGTGCGGTCTCGGAATACCGTTGAAGGTGGTCGTCCAGCCTCAGTTGCCCGGTCATCTGCGCATCCCCTTTGCCGGCGCCGTATCCAGTTCCCTCCCCTCTGGAGGTCGGTACGGTCAGTCCCGGCATCAGGAGATTGACAGGGGCAGCTTAATAAGGAAAATTTCTATTCATAATGAGCGTCAAAGAATTTTCTTATAATGGCCCCGGCCACGCGGCGGCCCAGCTCCGGCATCTGACGATCCGGCAGCTGCGCTCGCTTGCGGCGCTCTCGGCCAAGGGCAGCGTGACGGCTGCGTCCGGCCATCTCGGGCTGACCCAGCCGGCCGTGACCCAGCAACTGCGGCAACTGCAGGATCTCGCCGGCCTGCCGCTGGTGCAGCGGACCGGTGACGGCATGCTGCTGACCGAGGCGGGCAAGGAGGTGCTGACGCTGGCCGAACGCGTCGAGGCCGCCATCATGGACTGCCAGGGCGCGCTCGACCTGCTCGCGGGAAGGACCGGCGGCATAGTGCATCTCGGCGCGGTCTCGACCGCGAAATATTTCGTGCCGCATGCGATCGCGGCGTTCTCCAAGCGGTACCCCAAGATCGAGATCAAGCTCACCATCGGCAATCGCGAGGAGATCCGCGAGGCCATGCACGGCTACGACCTCGATTTCGCGGTGATGGGTCGGCCACCGGCCGACGTCACCGTCGACGTCCGCCAGCTCGGGCGCAATCCGCACATCATCGTCGCGCGCAAGGGACACTGGCTGGAGAACGATTCCGGCCTCAACCTGACCGACCTCGTGCACGAGACCTTCCTCACCCGCGAGCCTGGTTCGGGCACACGGACGCTGATGGAGGGCATGTTCCAGAAGTCCGACCTCGAGCCGATCATCGGCATGGAGATGAGCAGCAACGAGACCATCAAGCAGGCCGTCATCGCCGGGCTCGGCATCGCCTTTATCTCGGCCCACACGGTGGCGCATGAGCTCACCGAGGGCCGGCTCATCGTGCTCGACGTCGCGGGCCTGCCGATCGTGCGGCAATGGTACGTGATCCGCCGCAGCGACAAGGTGCTGCTGCCGCCGGCGCAGGCGATGTTCGATTTTCTGGGCTCGGAAGGGTCGAACTATCTGCCCGACGTGCCCGAGTTCGGCGCGCGATAACCAGCCCGCGTTCAGCTCATCAGCTTCATGGCAACCGTCGCCGCCAGAATCACGATGATCTGAAGCAGACGCTCGGTCGTGAAGATGCGGTTGAACGTGATCATTGCTTGCCCCGGCCGACGTGAGGGAGATTTCGGTCGGCCCGTTGCTAGCACAGGCACCCAGCCAGACAACTCCGTAATTGCCACGGGTGCCGCTTGCCGCCGGCCTGTTGCGAGGAGATCGCACGTCATCCCCTCCCCGGCAGACGGTCGATCCACCATGCGAGATCGCGCGCAGCGCCCGCCTCGAATCCGATGATTGGCACGCCCGCAGTCACGCCGCGGAGGTGGCGGACGTCGGCGGCAATGATCGGCTCGGCGTCGACTCCCGTTGCATCGACGGCGCCGAACCTGATCAGATGCCTTGCGTCGAGCAGACCTGCGACATGCTCGATCACGCAGCGCAGGCTGCGCACTTCGCCACTGGCGAGATTGACGACGCCGGAGATTTCGCTGTCGAGCACGGCGGCGATCATCTGCGCGAGGTCATCGACATAGACGAAATCGCGCAGCTGCCCGCCATGCGAGCAATCGAAATTCGCTCCTGCGCGAAGGCTCCGGATCAGCGAAGGGATCAGGCGCGCCTCGGGCTCGTGCGGCCCGAACGGGACAAACACCCGGCCCCAGGCGGCGCCTGCCGCGACATAGGCCTCGGCCGTAGCGAGCTTGGCTTGTCCGTACAATGTCGTCGGACGGCATTGGCTGGTGCGTTCCTCACAGAGGCCGCTCTGCGGTCCGTATTCGAAGCAGCTTCCGATGCCGAGGATGCGCTTGGTGCCGGAGGCTCGCGCCCGTGACAACAGGTCAATGCTCGCCTCTGCCCACAGCCGGTTGACAGGATCCTCGCGATAACGGCCCGGCCGGGCTTCCCAGGCGAGATGAACCAAATGGGTCGGACGCGATGCGGATAGCGCATGCGCGCGGCCGGCTTCGGTGAGAAGATCGACCGCGTGCCACGTTACGCCGGCCATCGTCGGTTGAGCCGCGCGCGCGACGCCGTGGACCTCAAAGCCGCGACCGACCAGCGCAGGCAGCAGCGCACGACCGACGAATCCGGACGCGCCCGTGACCAGCACCCGCCTCATGGGAGACACGGCAGCGCGCGGTCGCGCGCGGACAGGATCGGATCGGCAAGCGGCCAATCGATCGCCAGCGATGGATCGTCCCAGCGAATGCCCGCCGCGCCTTGCGCGTCATAGGGCACATCGATGCAATACATCAGCTCGGTCCCATCGACGAGCGTCTGGAAGCCGTGCGCGCATCCAGCGGGAATGAACACGGCATTGCCACGGTCGGCGGCGAGCTCGACCGAGCACCATTGTCCGTAGGTCGGCAGCGACCGGCGCAGATCGACGATCACGTCGAAGGCGCGGCCGGCCACGCACCGCACCAGCTTGGCCTCCGGCCGGCCCGCCTGGTAGTGCAGGCCCCGCAATGTGCCGGCGCGCTCGTTATGCGAGAGGCTGTGTTGCGCGAAATGCGTCGGCAGGCCCTGCGCCGCGAAGGCCTCAGCGTCGAACAGCCGGGCGAAGAATCCGCGCGCGTCGGTCTCCGGCTCGATCCCAATTTCAACCACGCCTGGGAGAGCCAATGCAGTGAACTTCATCCCGGGCCTCCGCGCCGCGACACCGCCGTTGCGAACGTCGGTTCACCGAAACGCCTTTTCGGTTGCATCATGCGCAACCTTGTCGGAATTTCCGTGGCTTGAGAGAATTCACTAACAGGCGCGGCACGACGGCACAACGGGACGATCCGTTCATGGACAGGCACCGATGCCGCTTTTGCGCGCAGGAGCTCGACGAGACCTTCGTCGATCTCGGCCTGTCGCCTCTGGCGAATTCCTATCTGCCGCCGGAGCGGGCGGATGCGACTGAGCCGACCTATCCGCTGCATGCCCGTGCGTGCGGTGCCTGCGGGCTGGTGCAGCTTCCGCAATTCGAGCCGGCGGCCAACATCTTCGCGCAGTATCTCTACTACTCGTCCTATTCCGAGAGCTGGCTGCGACACGCGGAGAGTTACGCCGCCGAGATGATCATCCGCGCGAAGCTCGGCGCAGCGTCCGAGGTGATCGAGATCGCCAGCAATGACGGATATCTGCTGCAATATTTCCAGCGCGCCGGCATCCGCGCGCTCGGGATCGAGCCGGCCAGCGGTCCGGCGGCCACTGCGATCGCCAAGGGCATCCCGACCCGGACCTGCTATTTCGGCCGCGATGTCGCGACCGCGCTGCGCGCCGAAGGCCACGGGCCCGAGCTGATCGTCGCCAACAACGTGCTGCCGCACGTCCCCGACATCAACGATTTCGTCGCGGGCCTGCGCATTCTCCTGCCCGAGACCGGGCGCGCGACGCTGGAGCTTCCGCATCTGTTGCATCTGATCGAAGCCATCCAGTTCGACACGATCTATCACGAGCATCTGTCGTACTTCTCGCTCGCGACCCTCGAGAGGGTGTTTCGCGCACACGCCTTGCGCGTTTTCGACGTGGATGAATTGCCGACGCATGGCGGCTCGCTCCGTCTGCACGTCTGCAGCGAGACTGCGCCTCCGAGAGCCTCGCCTGCACTCGAGAATTTGCGCCGGCGCGAGACCATGGCGGGGCTCGACCAGCCCGCGATCTATCGTGATTTTCAGGCGAAGGTGGCGGCCAAGCGCGAGACGATCCGCGACTTCCTCGTCGCGGCGGGGCGCGCGGGCAAGACGGTGCTGGCTTACGGCGCGCCCGCGAAGGGCAACACGCTGCTCAATTATTGCGGCGTCACGCGCGAGCTGATTCCGTTCACCGTGGACCGCAATCCGCACAAGCAGGGCCTGCTGCTGCCGGGAACGCATCTGCCGATCCGCGATCCTGCCGCCCTGATCGCGGCCAGGCCTTATTACGTCTTCATCCTGCCCTGGAATCTGAAGGACGAGATCATCGGCCAGCTGGCGGAGGTTCGCGCCTGGGGCGGACAATTCGTGGTGCCCGCACCCGATCTGACGATCATATCGTGAGCGATGGTTAACAATCAGGCTGCGAGCGGAGCGGCGTAGTCCGCGCGCAACGCGAAATAGGCTTCCAGCTCCGACAACGCCCGCGCTTCCCAATCGCTCGCCTGCTCCAGCAGCGACCAGCTCTGGCCCGGGCGGAACGCAGCGGTCTGGCGATAAAGCGATGCGATGCCGCGATAGCGGCGCACATTCTCCAAGATGGCTTGACCGTTCATGTCCGAAAACTCCCTCGTCATTCCCGGGGGAGAACCTGCGGCCAAATCTTTTTCGAAAAGTTAGCGGCGCGCGGCAAGCTTGCGGATGGTTGCCGGACTGTTGCGCGCAGGCAACGCGCACCGTCGTGCAAAGGCGAATTATTGCGGATTCGTTGCCGCGCTCTCGCCCGGGGACTTCAGCCCGCCCTGGCTGACGATCCTCATGGTCTCGCGGCAGAGATCGGCGAGGCCAATCAGCAGCACCGCGAGCAGGCAGAACAGGTTGATGGAATCGGTATTTGCGCTGCTCAGCGCGTTGAACTCGAAGAAGGGCGGAATGAACGCCCACCACACCAGGGGAATGGTGAACAGCGCGGCAAATCCCGCCGCCGGCGTGCCCGCAACGATGCCGAGCATGAACAGGCCGGGCAGGAATGCTGCAAAATAGAGCTTTGCGCCGAGCGCGACGCAAATGCCCTGAAATGCAGCCGACATGGCGACAACGACGCATCCGAGCAGAAACGCCTGCCACGACCATGGCCGTACCCGCGGTACGCCAAACAGCCCCGCACGCCTCATCAGCCTCCCCCTGCCGCCCATTAACCTGGCCCGCTTGAGACCAAAGTACTACAGCGGCACCGAAATCGCGAGACGGAAATTGCGCCGCCCGCGGCTTCGTGTGCGAGCCTTGGTAAACGCCCGCATCGCACAATTGCTGCGGCCGGCGGCTATTCGGTCGCCGCATAGAGCAAGCCGATGACGGGCAGAGCGAGGCCGATGGCCGATGCGAGCGTCCAGCCGCCTTGCGCGAAAGCCCAGGCGCCGACCGCTGAGCCGGCTGCACCGGCCGTGAAGAACGTCGCCATGTAGAGCCCGTTGAGGCGGCTGCGGTGCTCGTGCCCGAGCGCGAAGATAGCGCGGAAGCCGAGCACGACGTTGCCCTGGACACCGACGTCGATGGCAATCGCCGCCGCAACCAGGCAGACCAGGTTCAGCATCGAGCCGGGCGCGCCGAGATAGGTCACGAGGAAGCCCCCGGCCGCGAGCAACATCGCGACCAGCGTCGCGATGCGGCTGTGGCCGCGATCGGCGAGCCGTCCGGCGATGGGCGCCGCGAACACGCCGGCCACGCCGGCCAGCGCGAACAACGCGATGCCGCGCTGGGTGAAGCCGAACGCGTCCGCAAGCTGGAGCGGCGCCACCGTCCAGAACAAAGTGAAGCAGCCGAACAGGCTCGCCTGGTAGAGCGCCCGGCGCCGCAGCAGCGGCGTTGCTCGCACCAGATGCGGCATCGACAGCAACAGTTCGCCATAGTGCATCCGCGTCACCGGCTTGCGGTTCGGCAGCGACATCCAGAGCACGGCCGTCAGCACGATCATCAACGCGGCGGAAGCGAAGAACACGGCGTGCCACGACAGCGCCGCGGTGACGAAGCTCGAAACCGGACGCGCCAGCATGATGCCGAGCATCAGG
Source organism: Bradyrhizobium sp. SBR1B (assembly GCF_014198205.1). Taxonomy (NCBI): domain Bacteria; kingdom Pseudomonadati; phylum Pseudomonadota; class Alphaproteobacteria; order Hyphomicrobiales; family Nitrobacteraceae; genus Bradyrhizobium; species Bradyrhizobium sp. SBR1B. The sequence goes on along the minus strand of NZ_JACIHC010000016.1, from coordinate 71,741 downwards.
CCGGTCGAGACGTTGCCGACGACGCGGCCGCGGATGGCTTCCGGCGCCAGATGCGCGGCATAGGGAATGATGATCTGCACCGCGACCGAGCCGAGGCCGATGAACAGCGCGGCGATCAGGAACGGCAGCGCATGGGTGGCGAACGCGGCGGCGAGCAGGGCCGCGGCGCCGAGCGTGATGACGGAGCAGATCAGGATACGGTTCTCGACGAGATCGCCGAGCGGCACGATCAGCAGCAGCCCGGTGCCGTAGCCGATCTGCGTCATGGTGACGATCAGCCCGGCCGCTGCGTGCGACAGGCCGAGCGCGGCGCTGATCGGGGCGATCAGGGGCTGCGCGTAGTAGATGTTGGCCGCGATCATGCCACAGGCCGCGGCAAGCACGAAGGTCAGGCGCTGCGACACCGCATCCGGCCCGGGCGCGGTCTCGATCGTGGCATTCATCGTCATGACGTACGGTCTCCGGAATCGGGAACGATCGTTCCCTAACAAGTCAAAAGTTCAGGCGAGCAGTTTCATCGCGACGCCGACGAGGCGGGTCCCGTCGAGCGGCAGGCGCGCCTTGCCGACGACTCGCAGGCCCTGCGTGATGCAGATCATCAGCCGCGCGGTGTCGTCAGCCGCAACATGACCGGGAATCGAGCCGTCGGCCTGCCCTTCGCGAATGAGGCCGGCGATGAAGTCTTCGTTGGTCTTGAGCTGCGCGCCGACGCGGGCGGCGACGACGGAATCGACTGCCGACAACTCGACCGCGCTGCCGACCACGAGGCAGCCGCGCCGTCCCTCGGTGCCCTGGGACTGCGCGACATAGGACAGCAGCAAATTGCGGACCCGATCGCGTCCGTTTGTGCCGCGCGCGGCGGCACTGCGGGTCTGCTCCTGGCGCCGCGCCGTATAACGCTCGAAGGCAGCCAGGAACACCGCATGCTTGTCGCGAAACGCCTTGTAGATACTCCCCGTCGCCAGCCGCATCGCCGCGGTGAGGTCGCCGATGGAGGTCGCATGATAGCCACGCTCGCGAAACACCCGCACGGCGCGATCCAGCGCCGTATCCATGTCGAATTCCCGGGGACGACCGGGCGGACGGGCGGCAGACGGGGATCGGCGGGCGGCTTTTTGCATTGCGGGTTATTAGGGAATGATTGTTTCCTAATAAAGACAATTGGTTGTGATGCCGTCATCCTGACGCGCGAGTGATGGGGCGCGAAGCGCTCCATCGGGAGCCTCGAAGGATGCACGGCCGAGCTGGCAGCCGGGCCGTCGCCCTTCGAGGCTTGCTCCGCGGCGCGGTTGCGCCGCCGAGCGCGCACCTCAGGGTGACGGTCATGGAGTGAGATCTCGCTGCTTCAGCATCGTCATTGCGATACTCTAGTGCACATCCCAGCGGCGGTGCCGTAGGGTGGGCAAAGGCGCATAGCGCCGTGCCCACGATCTCCCTCCATGAGCGACAAGGCGTGGGCACGCTGCGCTTTGCCCACCCTACGAGATCTGGTTTGTGGCATGCACTCAAGTCGCAGACACGCCTTCCCGATCTCGCGGCTTCATTCGCCCGAGCTTTGCTTCGTCTCGCTCCCCTCTCATCCAAGAGGGCGCAGGGAAGGCCGGGTGCCGGCTCGCACCCGCGGTCTGCTGCGCGAAGAGCGCACGCGCAAAGGAGACCGCACAGCAGCATACAGGTGGTGCCGATCACTCGGCCTTCCCTGCGCGATGGCTGGACGGCTTATGCCGTGATCTCCCGGGAGCCGACCATTCCTTCTGGCCTCCCTCGCCCCGCGAATTGGATGATGCAGTCTGCCCGGTTGGGCTCGCTCGCACCTTCGCAAGGACTTGACCGTAGCAACGACGGCCAGGACCACACGGTTTTGCCGTACGCACGGCCCGCCATTTCGCCGCAGTTTTTCCAGCCCTGTCGACGGAGCCGAAAACTTACAGACGAGACGAAGCCTGGCAGCGCCGCTCGTCCGCACGAAGCCTCGGGCTCACAGGGACTATCCGCCCTGCCCGCACCTCTCGTGCCGACGCTGCCGCGTCCACCGCAACCCCGGCTCGCGACAGTGACGACCACATAGTCGCCCCTCTTGGGTGAGCCGGGATGGACGACACATACGCCGAAACCGAATTTCGGTAAAGTGGAATATTTTCGGCGAAGCGGATTGACAGCGGGCGACACACCGACGCTCATTCCGTCATCCTGAGGTGCGAGACATGGGACGCAAGGCGTCCCATGGGGAGCCTCGAAGGATAGACGGCCACAGTCGGGCCGTCGCCCTTCGAGGCTCGCCAAAGAGGCGAGCACCTCAGGGTGACGGTGATGGAGTGCGCAATACCGGGCGAGCGGCCCCGGATTACGCTTTTCGCTCCATCCGGGCTACGGATATCCCCCTTCGGCAACACCGGCGTCCCATGCGCCGTCATAGTCACATCCTTCCGTTCCACGATCATCCCATAAGCCTGCGGCTGGCGGTGAACGTCGAAATTGAAGGTGGTGCGCTTGTACGAGTTGCAGAGATCGGGATCGCAGCGCGCCAGCGCGATCTCGTCGCCCGTGGTCGCGCATCTCGCGGGTGATCTCCCCCGAGGGCCCGATGATGCAACTGCCGCCGACGTGAGGCACAATCAAATTCCATGCCTGTGGGTATCATTGTGCAGCGGTCGGCGGCCGCGCATCACCCCCCGAAATTCGTTGCGAATTTGCAACGGTTCCCCACGATCTGAAGCCGGACAAGACAAACTCCCATTCCGGCCACGAACCGCTCTCACAAGGCCGTGAGACAGCTAAGGGAACGACGATGCGTGCACAGCGCGTTTGGAAGGTGAATGGAGACGCCAGCATCGGGCAGCTCCAATCGAGACTGGACGATCTGAACAAGCGTCTTGTTCAGCTCGAAAACCAGCATCCGGAGACCTGGAAACTCGAAGAACTGAGAGCGAGCGCGATCAGCCTGTCGCGCGAGATCGACGACATCCGCTGCGCCGAGGCGACGGCGGCATTGAGCGAGTTGCTGCGGAAGTAAGTTCGCCGATTCGCTTCTTGCGCGCAGGAACCAAGATCCATCGCCGCCATTTCCATGCAGAGCATGGAGCACGATCATGACCAGGCATCTTACACGGGCCCATCTCGCACGCGGCATCGCCGGCGCAGTTTCCACGCTGGTCCTGTGCGCGACGGCGGCCTTCGCCGTCGCGCGCCACTTTGCGCTGTGAGGGATTTTGCATGACGTCCGATCCCGAGGAGCAGGTGAGGCTGCAAGGTTTTGGCGAGATGACGTTGCGCACGGCCATCGCGACGCTGACGGCGCTCGCGCCGCGCGAGCGATCGGAGGCCGCGATCTACCGCGTGCGTGATGGCGTGCGCCTCGCGCAAAGCGAGATCGCCGAACTCGCATCAAGCTGGGATATCGAGTCCGCGCCTACCGTACGATCGCCGAGACTGGTCCCCGAGCAGCACTGGCCCGACGTCGTGCGCGGCATGGTGCGCGAGGCCCCGTTGCCGGCGCTGATCGTGGCGTTCCTGGTGGGCGTGGTGGTGGCGCGGCGGTAGGCGGGACCCACACCTGCGGCGCGTCAGCGCCGACAACCAACAAGCCATGTCGCCGCAACAAGCGGCCCTGCCCGGCCAAATCGGCCGTGGACCCGATCCCGAAATCGTTGCAGAAAGGCGCTCCCGAGGCGCCGGCGGCCGGTCCGCCAAGCCTCTGGAAAACGTCGACTTTTGGAAGAATGGTCGGAGTGGCAGGATTCGAACCTGCGACCCCTGCGTCCCGAACGCAGTGCTCTACCGGGCTGAGCCACACTCCGACAAGAAGGCGGCTTATAGCGTCGGGTTTGGCGCACCGCAAGCGGCCGGCATGAGGAATTTTGTCCCTGTGAAAACGGGTCTTGAAACGCTGATTTTACCGGCCGGCGCGGCCGGCGCCGAGGCTGCGGCCCGCACGCTGGCCGCCGGCGGGCTGGTCGCGTTTCCGACCGAGACCGTCTACGGGCTCGGGGCGGATGCGGCCAATGCCGCCGCGATCGCCCATCTCTACGCCGCCAAGGGGCGGCCGGCCTTCAATCCGCTGATCGCCCATGTCGCGGACATTGCGGCCGCGCGGCGGATCGGCCGGTTCGACGCGCGCGCTCTGAAGCTCGCGGAAGCGTTCTGGCCGGGACCTCTGACGCTGGTGGTACCGAAGACGGAGGGCTGCCCGGTGGCCGATCTCGCCACTGCGGGCCTCGACACGGTCGCGATTCGCATTCCCGCGCACCCGGTGGCGGAAGCGATCCTGCGCGCCTTCGGCGGCGCCGTGGTGGCGCCGTCCGCCAACATCTCCGGCCATGTCTCGCCGACGCTGGCGGCCCATGTCGAGAGCGACTTATCGGGGCGGATCGACCTGATCGTAGACGGTGGCCCCGTTACGGTCGGCGTGGAATCGACCATCGTCGGCTGCTTCGATGCGCCGATGCTGCTGCGGCCCGGCGGGCTGTCGCGCGAGCGGATCGAGGCGGTGCTGGGCGCGCCCCTGGCGCGGCCGACTGTGGAGGCCGAGAGCGACGACAGCCAGCCGCTGGCGCCGGGCATGCTGGCCTCGCATTACGCGCCGCGCGCCCATGTGCGGCTTCGCGCGCAGGACGTTGCGCCCGGAGAAGCGCTACTGGCGTTCGGCTCTGAGCGCCTGCCCGGCGTCGATGCGGCCGTCGCCGTCATGAATTTGTCGCCCACCGGTGATCTCGATGAAGCCGCCGCCAATCTGTTCGGCTATCTTCGCAGCCTCGACGCGAAGAGCCCGCGGGCGATCGCGGTGATGGCGATCCCCGAGGAAGGCCTGGGCGAAGCGATCAACGACCGGCTGCGCCGGGCTGCGGTGGCAAGATAGCGCATGATCCGGAAAAGTGCGCAGCGGTTTTCCGATAAGACCATGCGCAAAAGACAAGAGTGGAAGTAGAGACGAGACAATGAATATCAACAAGCCTGCGATCCCTCCACTTGCGCCCGAGCTGATCGAACAATTCCGCAAGATCGTCGGCGAGCGCCATACGATCACCGATGCGAACGACATCGAGCCTTACGTCACCGAGGAGCGCAATTTGTTTCACGGCCGCTCGCCGCTGGTGTTGCGTCCGGGCTCGACGGCGGAGGTTTCCGAAATCTGCAAGCTCGCCTCCGCGCATAAAATCGCGCTGGTGCCGCAGGGCGGCAACACCGGGCTGGTCGGTGGCCAGACGCCGCACAATGGCGAGGTGGTGGTGTCGCTGCGACGCCTGGACAAGATCCGCGAGGTCGACACCGCCTCCAATACCATGACCTGCGAGGCCGGCGTGGTGCTGCAGATCGCGCAAGCGAAGGCGGCTGAGGTGGACCGGTTGTTTCCGCTCTCGCTCGGCGCGGAAGGAAGCTGCACCATCGGCGGCAATCTCTCCACCAATGCCGGCGGCACCGCCGCACTCGCCTATGGCGTGGCGCGCGAGATGGCGCTGGGGCTCGAGGTCGTGCTCGCCGACGGGCGCGTGCTCAACGTGCTGTCGAAGCTGAAAAAGGACAACACCGGCTACAATCTGCACAATCTCTTCATCGGCGCCGAAGGCACGCTTGGCATCATCACGGCGGCGACGCTGAAACTGTTTCCAAAGCCGCGGGCAGTCGAGACCGCCTATGTCGGGCTGAAGTCGCCGGCGGCGGCGCTGAAGCTGCTGACCATCGCGCAGAGCGAGGCCGCCAATGCGCTGACGAGTTTTGAACTATTGTCGGAGATGGCGGTCGATTTCTCGGTGCGACACGGCATCGACGTGCGCGATCCGCTCGCAGAGAAGCATCCCTGGTACGTGCTGATGGAATTGTCGTCCCCCGGCGACGACGCCCGCACGCCGCTGGAGACGATCCTCGCCCGCGCCATGGAAGAGGAGATCGTCGACGACGCCGTGATCGCGGCCAACCTTACCCAACGCAACGGCTTCTGGAAGCTGCGCGAGGAGATGTCGTCGGCACAGAAGCCGGAGGGCGGCTCGATCAAGCACGACATCTCGGTGCCGATCGCCGCCGTGCCCGATTTCATCGAGGAAGCGAATGCTGCCGTGGTGAAGCTGATCCCTGGGGCGCGTCCGGTGCCGTTCGGCCATCTCGGCGACGGCAATCTGCATTACAATGTCAGCCAGCCGATCGGCGCCGACACCGCGGATTTTCTGGCGCGCTGGCACGACATGAACGCCGTCGTGTTCGAGATCGTGCTGCGCATGGGCGGATCGATCTCGGCCGAGCACGGCATCGGCGTGCTCAAGCGCGACGAGCTGCCTGACGTCAAGGACAAGACCGCGATCGAGCTGATGCGCGCCATCAAGGCGATGCTCGATCCGCTCGGCATCATGAATCCGGGGAAGGTGCTGTGACCGCTCTTGCGATCGACGCGATCGGGGATGCGGATGTCGAGGAGGTTGTCGCGCTGTGGCAGCGCTGCGGCCTGACGCGTCCCTGGAATGACCCGCATGCCGACATCGCGCTGGCGCGGCGGCGCGACAATTCCACCGTGCTGATCGGCCGCGATGGCGGCGCGATCGTGGCGACCGTCATGGTCGGCCATGACGGCCACCGCGGCTGGGTCTATTACGTCGCGGTCGATCCCGACGGCCGCAAGCGCGGCCATGGCCGCGTCATCATGGCCGCGGCCGAGGACTGGCTGCGCGCGGCGGGAATTTCGAAGCTGCAACTCCTCGTCCGCCGCGAGAACGCGCAGGCCAATGCGTTCTACGGCTCGCTGGGCTTCGAGCTATCGACATCCGTGATGTTCCAGAAGTGGCTCGACGGCCGCGCGACCACGCCAAGCAACTGAGATCAAGCAAATGACCATTTCCGACCGCGTCCGCATCAAGGACGTCCGCGTGCTCTCGGACGGCTGGACCACGCTGAAGAACACCACGTTCGAGTACCGGCGCGCCAGTGGCGAGTGGCAGACGCAGCACCGCGAGACCTATGAGCGCGACAACGCCGCCGCCGTGCTGCCGTATAACCGCGCTGGGCGTACCGTGATCCTGGTGCGCCAGTTTCGCCTGCCGGCCTTCATCCGCGGCTACGACGATCTCCTGATCGAAGCCGCCGCCGGCGTGCTTGACAACGCCGAGCCCGAAGAGCGCATCCGCGCCGAGGCCGAGGAGGAGACCGGCTACCGCCTGCACCACGTCCACAAGGTGTTCGAGGCCTTCATGAGCCCCGGCGCCATCACCGAAAAACTCCATTTCTTCGTCGCCGAATACGAGCCTTCGATGCGTGTCAGCGACGGCGGCGGCCTCGAGCACGAGGGCGAGGACATCGAGGTGCTGGAGCTCTCGATCGACGAGGCCCTGGCGATGATCGCCGACGGCCGCATCATCGACGCCAAGGCGATCATGCTGCTGCAATATGTGGCACTGCACGTGTTCAAGTGACTTACCCTCCCCTGGAGGGGGAGGGTCGATCGCGCGAAGCGCGAGCGGGGTGGGGTGATCTCTCCACTCGGGCACTGTTGGATGTGGTGAGACCGTCACCCCACCCCGTCTCACATTTTCGCTGCGCTCAATGTGAGCCGACCCTCCCCCTCCAGGGAGGGGTAAGTGGCACCGCGCGTGCCGCACCATCGTCATCTGCAATTCAGGCCTGCATCTCCCCTCCCCCCGTTGAGCAACCCCAAAACTATCTCTAATCTGTCGCCAACCAAGAACCAGGAGACGCGCCATGTCCGCGCCGCGCGACGACGAATTCGGCTTTGCGCCCGATTACGACTCCCCCGTCCCCTACATGCAGCGCACCCGCGATTATTACGCGGCGATTGGCTACACCACCGCGTATCGCTGGGCGCATTACACCGAGGCGCCGTTCCAGCCGCTGAAGAAGCCGCTGGCAAAGTCGCGCGTGACCATCATCACGACCGCTGCGCCGTATGATCCCGCCAAGGGCGACCAGGGACCGGGCGCGGCGTACAACGGCAGCGCAAAGTTTTACCAGGTCTATGACGGCGACACGTCGAAAGAGCACGATTTGCGCATCTCGCATATCGGCTACGACCGTAAGCACACCTCGGCGACCGACAACGGCACCTGGTTTCCGCTGCCGCAGCTGTTGAAGGCGTCCGCCGCCGGCCGCATCGGCGAGGTCGCCCCGCGCTTCTTCGGCGCGCCGACCAACCGCAGCCATCGCGTCACGCTCGACACCGACGCACCGGACATCCTGGCGCGCTGCCTTGCGGACAAGGTTGACGTCGCGGTGCTGGTGCCGAACTGCCCGGTCTGCCACCAGACCACGGCGCTGGTGGCGCGGCATCTCGAGGCCAACGGCATTCCGACCGTGGTGATGGGCTGCGCCAAGGACATCATCGAGCACGCCGCCGTGCCGCGCTTCCTGTTCTCCGACTTCCCGCTCGGCAATTCCGCCGGCAAGCCACACGACGTCGCCTCGCAGGCGCAGACGCTGGAACTGGCGCTCAAGCTGCTGGAGAGCGCGAGCGGCCCGCAAACGACGATGCAGTCGCCGTTGCGCTGGAGCGAGGACGCCTCCTGGAAGCTCGACTACAACAACGTCGCGCAGCTGTCGCCGGAAGAGCTGGCCCGCCGCCGCGCCGAATTCGACAAGCAGAAGGAGATCGCGCGCGGCAACCGCGCCGCCTGACGTCCTCCGACAAAAACAAACAAGGGGAGAGCGACGTGACGCGACCGTTCGAGGGCGTGAAGATCCTGGATTTCACGCAAGTGCTGGCCGGCCCCTATGCCAGCTACCAGCTCGCGCTGCTGGGCGCCGATGTCATCAAGGTCGAGCGGCGCGAAGGCGAGGACATGCGCCGCACCCCGCTCAGCCGCGAATGGGCCGACCGCGGCCTCGCGCCGGCGTTCCAGGCCGTCAACGGCAACAAGCGCAGCCTGACGCTCGATCTGCAGAAGCCGGAGGCGATCGCGATCGTGAAGAAGCTCGCGGCATCGGTCGACGTCGTCATGGAGAATTTCCGTCCGGGCGTGATGGACAAGCTCGGCATCGGCTACGAGGCACTGTCGGCGATCAATCCAAAACTGATCTATTGCGCGGTCTCAGGCTTCGGCCAGACCGGCCCGGATCGCCTGCGGCCCGGCTATGACGGCAAGATGCAGGCGCTGTCAGGCATCATGGCAATCACCGGCCATCCCGAGACGGGACCGACGCGCGCGGGCTTTGCGGTGTGCGACGTGCTGTCGGGCGCCACGGCCGCGTTCGGCCTGTCGAGCGCGCTGTATCAGCGCGACCGCACCGGCAAGGGCCAGCTCATTGATGTCTCCATGCTGGAGGCGACGATGGCGTTTCTGTCGGGACAGATCGCGGACTGGTCGGTCGCCGGCCATCGCCAGACACTCTCGGGCAACCAGGCCGTGAGCCGCAGGACCACGGCGAATTTGTTCAAGTGCGGCGACGGCCACATCCTGCTCGCCGTCAACAACGAGAAGCAGTACCGCGCGCTGATGAGCGCGCTCGGCCGCGAGGACACGCTGAGCGACCCGCGCTTTGCCGACTGGTTTTCGCGCAACGAGAACGAGCCGGCGCTGCGCGCCATCATCGAAGCGGCGCTCGCGGCCAGGCCGGCGCGCGAATGGGAGACGATCCTGGAAGACGCCGGCGCGCCCTGCGCGAGCATCTGGAAGGTCGAGGAGGTGATCGACCATCCGCAGATCAAGGCGCGCGGCGCGATCCAGCAGCTGGACACGCAATACGGCCGCCTGCGCTTTGCCGGCAGCGGCTTCAAGCTCGCCCATGGCGGCGGCAGGCTCGACCGGATGGCGCCGGAGCTCGGCGCGGATACGGACGCGGTGCTGGGCGAGCTCGGATTCGATGCGGCTGAGATCGCGGCGCTGCGGGCAAGGGAGATTGTTTAGAACTCCGCTGTCGTAGGGTGGGCAAAGGCGCAACGCGCCGTGCCCACCAATCCATCCGTTTCCTTCGGTGAGTGATCGTGGGCACGCTTCGCTTTGCCCACCCTACGGCGGCAGAGCTAGAACAACGACCCCTGCCCGTCATCGGCCGGCCCGGCCGCCGCCTTCCGCGCTGCCTTCTTTGGCTTCGCCGCCTCGGCTTCCGCCGCCATCTCCTCCGCGCTGATCGGCAGCAGCAACTGATCGTCGTCATTAGCGACGCGGTTGATGCGGGTGGAGACCGGGTGCCAGGCAAACTCGCCGATGCGCGGCGCGGTCATCAGCGGCAGGATGGCATCGACCTCGTCGCCCCTGATGTCGAGCCAGCGCTCGAAATCGCGCTCGCTGATGGTGACGGGTACGCGGTCATGCAGCGCGGCGAGATCCTCGCCCGCCGCAGCCGTGACGATCGCGACCGTGTCGAGCTCCTCGCCGTTCGGCCCGGCCCAGGTCTCGAACAATGCGGCAAAGCCGAGCGGCGCACCGTCGGCGCGGTGGATGAAGAAGGGCTGCTTGCGGCCGTCCTCCACCTTCCATTCGTAATAGCCATCGGCCGGGATCAGGCCGCGGCGCCGGCGAATCGCGCGTTTGAAGGCGGGCTTCTCCAGCACCGTCTCGGAGCGGGCATTGATCAGGAGCGTAAAGCCCTTGGGGTCCTTGACCCAGCCCGGCAGCAATCCCCAGCGCATCAGGCGGAAATGGCGCGCGCCATTCTCCATCAACACGACCGGAATCGGTTGTGTCGGGGCGACATTGTACCGGGGCGGGAAGTTGGGCTGCTCGACATAGCCGAACAGTTGCCGCAAAGCCGCGGGGGCCGAAGTTATGACGAAGCGTCCACACATCCCAGGGTGTCTATATAGGGTCCGTTCAGGTCCTTTTAACCCCGAACGTTAACACTGCGGCAGATGAGCTCAACGGCCTCCCAACCCGCGCGGACGCATGCACAGACGGGCCCCGAGGCCGCCGACTGGGCCGAACGGCTGCGCGTGGCCAATATCAACCCGCGGACCGGGCTTGCCACCGACTATCTCAACCATTTCAATGAAGCCGTGATGCTGCTGGAAATGGTTCCGGACATGCCGGAATGCGCGGAAGATTTCTTGACCTGGTCGCCGCTGTCCTATGCCGAGCATTTCACGGCGTCGAACTTCAAGGCGCGGGATCTGGCTATCGAGGCCTATGAGAAGGCCAACCCCAACGTGCGCGCCCAGTTCGACCACATCACCGATACCATGACCTCGATCCTGACCGCGGTCGGCTCGGCCATGCGCGAGGTCGAGAAGGACACGACCCGCGTCCGCCTCGCCGAGCAGGCCACGCTCTGGGTCAAGCCGCTGATCGCCGCCTGCGGCGGCATCATCAATGGCGGGGCGGAAGCCGACGTCGACACCATCATGGCGAACTGAGCCAACTCCTTTAAGAATTAGGTCCTTTAAGAATCAGGTCCTTTGAGAAATGGCTTCGGTTATCCAGCCCACCCATCCCCAGCTCGCCGTCAGCGCCGCGATTTTCCGCGACGGCAAGGTGCTTTTGACCCGCCGCGCCCGCTCGCCCGCCAAGGGCTTCTATTCGCTCCCGGGCGGCCGGGTCGAATTCGGCGAATCGCTGCATCAGGCCCTGAGCCGCGAGGTCGACGAGGAGACCGGGCTCGACATCGCAATCGTCGGCCTCGCCGGCTGGCGCGAGGTGCTGCCGGCGACGGCTGGCGCCGGCCATTATCTGATCATGTCGTTTGCCGCCCGCTGGGTGGCCCGGGAGCCGGTCCTGAACGACGAGCTCGACGACTACCGCTGGATCGCCCCCGACGTTCTGGCGGGCCTCGGAGACCTCAAGCTGACCGGGGGGCTGGACGAGGTCATCCAGTCCGCCGCGCGGCTCGTAATAACCTGAAGCCAGCTCCGGGCTCCGCTGCACCTCTTCCGCTTGCGGGGGAGGTCGACGCGCTTGCAAGAGCGCGGCGGGTGGGGCCTTTCTCCTCTTGGGGGTTCTCGCCCGCGGCGACACCCCCTCCCCAGCCCTCCCCCGCAAGCGGGAGAGGGAGCGTACCGCCCTCGCGTCGCCTTGCGTCAACAGCCTCGAAGAGGCATACACCCCGCCGATGTCCACGCGATTTCTGGCCATTTTTGCCCTGATTCTCGCCTGCGCCTCCGGACCCGCGAGGGCCCAGGACGGGGCGGCGCCGTTTGACGGCGATTTGCAGCGGCTGGCGGAGATCCTCGGCGGGCTGCACTATCTGCGCGGCATCTGCGGGTCCAACGAGGGCAACAAATGGCGCAACGAGATGCAGGCGCTGATCGATGCCGAAACCCCCTCCGGGGAGCGCCGCACCCGCATGATCGCCGGCTTCAACCGCGGCTATAACGGCTTTCAGCAGACCTATCGGAGCTGCACGCCGGCGGCGACGGTGGCGATCCGCCGCTATATCGAGGAAGGCTCGAAGATCTCGCGCGATCTGACGGCGCGCTACGCGAACTGAGCTCTCACCAACCGCACTCTCAGCCGTAACTCCTCATCCTGAGGAGCGCGGAACGCGCGTCTCGAAGGATGGAAGGCCCAGCTGCGGCAGCGGGGCCTTCCATGGTTCGAGACGGCGCTGACGCGCCTTATCACCATGAGGATTGGGGCAGTCGGTGGAACCCTGTCATCGACTTTGTTCACAGCCGTTAACCGTTCTTAAAGATGTGGCCTAGCGGTCGTTAATGTGCGTGCTACACCTCTCGCACAGCGCATCGCCGTGGATCGCGCCCCAGCCCTGATCGAGTTTCATGAGCCAGCCGATTTCCTACGCCCCCGACCGCGCGCCGCTGCCCGATCACGAGCAGAAGCAGGCCGCACTGAGCTATCTCAACGAGGCCTGGGCCGAAGCGCGCCATGAGGGCGTCGACGGCGACTGCCTGGCGCAGGCGAGCTTGTTTGCGGCCTTCGCCGAGCTCGTCGGGACCTATGGCGAGGACGCGGTCGCCAAGTTCGTCGAGGGTTTTCCGGGTCGCATCCGCAACGGCGAGTTCTCGGTCACGCTCGCAAGGCAGTGAGCTTTCCGCGAAAATGACCCCGCCACGCGGGCGGGGCCAGTCAACGGATGAATGACTTTGCGAACGGATTTGGCGAAAGCCTTCGCGAAGTCTGCCGCGTTTATCGCACGGAAGCCGCTTGCCGCCGACAAGCATTAGTCTCGCGGCGGCCGGGAGATGTTCCCGCGGCGATCAGGAACCTGCTCCCTCCCCTCACGGCTCGACCTTAAGCGTCGCTTTCATGTTGGGATGATAGCGGCAGTAATAGTCGATCACTCCCGTCTTCTTCAGAACCGATGTCGCCGATTTCTTCGGCGGCAATGTCACGTCGAAGTCGCCGTTCTTCGCCGTGGCCGTGTGGGCGAAGACGTCCTTGTTGACCCAGGTAATGGTATCGCCGATCTTCGCCGATACCTCGGCCGGAGCAATCACGAGATTGTCCATCGTGATCTCGATCGTCGCGGCGTGTGCCGGCGCGACCATCGCCGCAAGGACAAGTGCTATGGCGATCGAAGCCAGTCGCTCCGGCATCATTGCCACTCCCCTATTTCAGCTCTGCCGCGACGTGCTCGGCGTGCTGCTGGTGTCCCTGGAAGATCTTCAGGCCCGTCTGTAGCAGGCTCTTCAGCTCGGCATTGTTCGCGGACGGGATCAGCTGGGTCTCCAGCGCGCCGTTGACCGCCTTGTGGTAGGCGACCTCGTTGGCGACGTAGGCCTTGTCGAAGGCGGCGCCGTCCAGCTTGTCGAGCTCGGCCAGCTTGTCGCTCGCCTGCTTCGACAGCGTCTTGCTGGTGTCGTTATCCTCCGGCGTGACGTTCAGCTTCTTGACCAGCGCCAGCGCCTGCTTGTTGACGGCCTCGTGGTCGCGCAGCATGTCCTCGGCAAATGCCTTGACGTCCTTGCTCTTCGCCTTCTTCTGCGCCTGCTTGGCGGCGTTGATGTCGATCACGCCGGCGGTGTAGGCGATGTGGGCGATCTGAGGATCGGTGGGCTTGTCGGCTGCGCCGGCGCTTTGCAGCAGCGCGGGACTCGACAACAGAATGGCCGCGGCGATCGCCGCGCTCCGTCGGGTGAACATGGCTCGATGCTCCTGTGGTGCCGGACGTTGGCCGGCGCGTTGCTTCACAGGGATTGGATGGGTGTTTTGCGCGAACGTTCCCGAAAAATCATGAGCCGATGCCAAGGCGCCTGAGCACCGCCTCCGTCAGGCACTCGCAGCGCTGTCCGGCGAACGGAAACGCGTCCATCACGACGGGGCCGATCTTCTTCTCGACGTTCTCGCGCAACAGGGTGCGCGCACGGTGCAACCGCGTCTTGACGGTCTCGGGCCTGATGCCGAGCAGTTCGGCCGTCTCCTCCATGCTCATGGCCTCCATCACCCGCGCGATGAAGACCATGCGGAAGGCATCGGGCAATTCATCGACCGCGTGTTCGACGACACGCTGGATCTCGCGTTGGGCCATGGATTTTTCCGGATCGGTTGCGGCGGACGAAAGGGGAAACTGGATGATCTGTGCTTCCAGCGTTGCCTCCGGCACCGATCCCAGCTCGACCTGCGGCTTCCGACTGCGCAAGCGCCCGAGCGCCTCGTTGATCGCAATGCGCGACAACCAGGTCGACAGCGCGGCTTCACCCAGAAAGCCATCGAGATGCGTGAAGGCGCGGACATAGGTTTCCTGCACTACGTCCTCGGCCTCGCTGTCGCTGCGCAATATCCCGCGCGCGAGGCGATAGAGCCTGCGATTGTTGGCCTGCATGATCTCGCGGAGCGCAGCCTCGTCACGGCGCCGCGCGCGCTCGATCAGCTCGACTTCCGATGTCCTGACGCCGGCGGACAGGCCGGCTGCGGTCCCTGGCATGGCGGGCACCTTATCTCCATTGGTTCCGGACATTGGATGCAAACCAAGGAAAAAAGTTCCTGACTTTCTTACCCTCCCCTCCAGGGGAGGTAAGAGCCGCCCACCTAATCCGTCTCGATCGGGAGCGAAAGGTCCCGTGCCCATTCGCCCATCGAGCCGTCGTAGAGCGTCAGCTTGTCGTAGCCGAGCTGCGTCAGCAGCAAGAGGTTGATCGTCGCCGAGATGCCGCCGCCGCAATAACAGATCACGGTCTTGTCGCGCGTGACGCCCCGGGCGACGAACTTTGCTTCCGCATCCGCAAGACTTGTCAGCGTCTTGTCGGCATTGACGAGCGATGGGGCGGGAACGTTGATACTGCCCGGCACGCGGCCCGGCCGGCCGTAGCGGCTCGGCTCGAGGCCTTGGTGAAATTGCGGCAAGAGAGCGTTGACGATTGCCGTCGAGGGATCACCGATCCGTGCCTTCACGACATTCTTGTCGACGAAGAAGCCCGCGCGCGGCGTGGCCTTGAAGGTCGTGGCCGGATAGCCTTTCGGTGCGCCCGTCTCGACCGGACGTCCCTCCTCCTTCCATTTGTCGAAGCCGCCGTCGAGCACCAGCGCATCGACGCCGAGCGAACGCAGCATCCACCAGAACCGCGTCGACCACATCATTGTGCCGATGCTGTAGAGCACGATGGTCTTGCTCGCATCGAGGCCATGGCGGCCGAAGGCGGCCTCCAACTGGCCGACATCAGGCATCATGAAGAGGGGGCGCGCGGAGGTGTCGGCGAACTCGCCTTGCAGGTCGAGGAAATCGGCGCCGGGGATGTGGCCTGCGGCGAAGGTCTTGTCGCCGGGGACTGCGCGATACGGTACGTCACTGCCCGGCGGCACCGGCTCGTTGTAGGTCGTGCAATCGTAGAGGCGCAGGTTGGGATCGCCGAGGATGGCGGCAAGTTGTTCGGTGGCGATGAGGGCACTTTGGCTCATTGGATAGTCTCCCATCATACGCATACTATCCCCGTCACCCCGAGGTGCCGGAGCGTAGCGGAGGCCTCGAAGGGCACGGCCACTAGCGGGGCCGCTCATCCTTCGAGGCTTGCCATGCAATGCAAGAGCATTGCATGGCGCACACCACAGGATGACGGATCACAACGAGCGCGGCAAGCTACTGCTTCAGCGTCTCCAGAAACCGCACCGGCTCGCCCTGCGAGGCCGTCACCAGCTCGCCCTGCCACATCACGCGGCGGCCGCGGACGAAGGTGCCGACGGGCCAACCGGTGACGCGCAACCCGTCATAGGGGGTCCAGCCTGCTTTCGACGCCACCCATTTGTTGGTGATGGTCTCACTGCGCTTCAAATCGACGACCGTGAAATCGGCGTCGTAGCCGGCGGCGATGCGGCCCTTGCAGGCCATGTTGTAGAGGCGCGCGGGGCCGGCGCTGGTGAGATCGACGAAGCGCGCCAGAGAAAGCCGGCCCGCATTGACGTGATCGAGCATCAGGGGGACCAGCGTCTGGACGCCGGTCATGCCGGAGGGCGAGGCGGGATAGGTCTTCTGCTTCTCCTCCAGCGTATGCGGGGCATGATCGGAGCCGAGCACGTCGATGATGCCCTGCTCGATGCCGCGCCAGATGCCGGCACGATGATCGGCCCCGCGCACCGGCGGGTTCATCTGCGCGAGCGTGCCGAGCCGCTCGTAGCATTCGGGCGCAGCCAGCGTGAGGTGGTGCGGCGTCGCCTCGCAGGAGGCGACGTCCTTGTGGTCGCGCAGGAACTCGATCTCTTCCTTGGTCGAGATATGCAGCACGTGGATGCGCTTTCCGGTCTCGTGCGCGAGCTTGACCAGGCGCTGCGTTGCCATCAGCGCCGCGGTCTCATCGCGCCACACCGGATGCGAGCGCGGGTCGCCCTCGATGCGCAGCGATTTGCGGTCGTTGAGGCGGTATTCGTCCTCGGCATGGAAGGCCGCGCGGCGGCGGATCACCTGGAAGATGCGGCGCAGGCTTTCGTCGTCCTCCACCAGCAGCGCGCCGGTCGAGGAGCCGATGAACACCTTGACGCCGGCACAGCCAGGCGCACGTTCGAGCACCGGCAGGTCCTGCACGTTCTCACGCGTGCCGCCGATGAAGAAGGCGAAATCGCAATGCATGCGGTGATGGGCGCGCTTCACCTTGTCGGTGAAGGTGGCTTCAGTCACGGTCAATGGAGAGGTGTTCGGCATCTCGAACACGGCGGTGACGCCGCCCATCACGGCGCTGCGCGAACCGGTCTCGAGGTCTTCCTTCTGCTCCAGCCCGGGCTCGCGGAAATGCACCTGTGTGTCCATCACGCCGGGCAGGATGTGCAGGCCCTTGCAGTCGATGACCTCGGCGGCCGAGCCCTGCGACAACGGGCCCAGCTCGGCGATGCGGCCGCCGGTGATGCCGATATCGCGAACATTCTCGCCGTCCTGGTTGACGACGGTGCCGCCTTTGAGGATCACATCGAAACGCTGGGTCATGGCTGAAGGCCCTTCTCATCCCCAAGCGCAGGGCTCGAGGTCTTGTCGTTTATGCCTTGCGGGCTTACGTTCCGGAGCAACATGTCGCAAGAGATTTTCGCATGAAATCAGCGTTTCTTCCCGACCGGGGCGTGGTCAAGGTCGCGGGCGAGGATGCGCGCAACTTCCTCAACGGCCTGGTCACGACCGACCTCGACAGGCTGAAACCGGGGCTGGGGCGATTCGGCGCGCTGCTGACGCCGCAGGGCAAGATCATCGTGGATTTCCTGATCACGGAAGTCCCCGCAGGTCACGGCGGCGGGTTCCTGATCGACTGCCCCAAAGCACTGGCCGAGAGCTTCGCCACCAAGCTGAAATTCTACAAGCTGCGCGCCAAGGTCACGGTGGAAAACCTTGATCTCGGCGTGCTCGCCGCCTGGGACGGCCAGCCTGCGGCGCAGCCGGACCTCGCCTTCGCTGATCCTCGCAACGAAGCGCTCGGCACCCGCATCCTGATCCCTGAGGATCTCAAACAGAAACTCTCCGACCTCATCGGGGCCGAGCTGGTCGACGCCGCCGAATACGAGGCGCACCGCATCGCGCTCGGCGTGCCGCGCGGCGGGCTTGATTTCATGTACAGCGATGCGTTTCCGCACGAGACCAACATGGACCGTCTTGCCGGCGTCGACTTCGACAAGGGCTGCTATGTCGGCCAGGAGGTCGTCTCGCGCATGCAGCATCGCGGCACCGCGCGTACCCGCAGCGTGAAGGTGCTGCTCGATGGTCCCTCGCCCGAGGCCGGCGCGACCATTCTTGCCGGCGACAAGCCGGTCGGCACCATCGGCTCGACATCCGGCGGCAAGGGCATTGCGCTGGTGCGCATCGACCGTGTCGCAGACGCGCTCGATGCCGGCCAGCCCCTCACCGCAGGCGGCCTCGTCTTGAAGCTTGCGGAACCGGACGTCGTTCGCATTCCAGCCAAGCAACCCATCGCATGAGCCGCGCTCCCCGCCTGCATCCCGACGGAAAGACCCGCTGCCCCTGGCCGGGCGATGACCCGTTCTATGTTGCCTATCACGACACCGAATGGGGCGTGCCGGAATATGACGACCGCGCGCTGTACGAAAAGCTGATCCTCGACGGCTTCCAGGCCGGCTTGTCCTGGATCACGATCCTGCGCAAGCGCGACAATTTTCGCAAAGCCTTTGACGATTTCCAGCCGGAGAAGATCGCGCGCTACAATGCCAAGAAGGTGCACGCGCTGATGAACGATGCCGGCATCGTGCGCAACCGCGCCAAGATCGACGGCACGATCGCGAGCGCGAGATCGTATCTCGACATCATGGAGAAGGGTCCCGGCTTCTCGAAACTGCTGTGGGACTTCATGGACGGACGGCCCAAGGTCAATCATTTCAAGACCACCGCGAGCGTGCCGGCCTCGACGCCGCTGTCGGTGCAAATCTCGAAGGATCTGTCCTCGCGCGGCTTCAAATTCGTCGGCCCGACCATCGTCTATGCCTTCATGCAGGCGACCGGCATGGTCAACGACCACCTCGTCGACTGCCACTGTCACGCCAGCTGCAGCAAGTCGCAACGCAAGCCGCGCCTCAAGGTCAAATGACGGCGAAGAAGACTGCACGCGACGTGGCGTCCCGCGCCTGGCAGCGCATGCTGTCGGGACGGCGGCTCGATCTGCTCGATCCCTCCCCGCTCGACGTCGAGATCGCCGACATCGCGCATGGGCTGGCGCGCGTCGCGCGCTGGAACGGGCAGACCGTTGGCACGCACATCTTTTCGGTCGCGCAGCACACGCTGCTGGTGGAGACCGTGATGCGGCACGAGATGCCGCGGGTCGACCAGCGCATGCGGCTCGCAGCGCTGCTGCATGATGCGCCCGAATATGTCATCGGCGACATGATCTCGCCGTTCAAGGCGGTGCTCGACGGCCATTACAAGGCGGTGGAGAAACGCCTGCTCGGCGCCATCCATGTCCGCTTCGGACTGCCGCCGGTGCTGCCCGAGGAGGTCACGCTGGCGATCAAGGCCGCCGATCGCGGGGCGGCCTATCTGGAAGCGACCGAGCTTGCCGGCTTCAGCGAAAGCGAGGCGCGGCGCCTGTTCGGCAAGGATCCCGGCCTCTCCGACAGCGTCCGGCGCGACTATCTGACGCCGTGGACGGCGGCCCGGGCCGAGAAGCAGTTTCTGGAGCGGTTTGGCGCGGTGTTCGCGTAGGTGCCGTAGGGTGGGCAAAGGCGCGCTTGCGCCGTGCCCACGTCCTTTCGCTTTTGCGACAAAGGTGGTGGGCACGCTCCGCTTTGCCCACCCTACGGCACCGGCTATACTCGGCGGCAAAAAGGTCCCCCATGATCCACGTCTGTTCCCTCGCCGCGCTTCCCGAAACCGTCCGCCTCACCAGGGCCAGCCACGTGCTGACCGTGATGGCCAATGTCGAGCAGGTGGCACGGCCGGTGTCCGTGCTGCCCGCCAACCATCTCAAGGTCTCGATGGACGACATCACCGAGGAGATGGACGGTTTCGTCGCACCGTCCGAGACCCATATCGATCAGGTGCTGAACTTCGTCCGCGGCTGGGACCGCAGTGCGCCGCTGGTGGTGCATTGCTATGCCGGCATCAGCCGCTCCACTGCGAGCGCGTTTGCGGCGGTGTGCGCGCTCAATCCGAACCGCGACGAGCTCGAGATCGCCAGGAAGATCCGCTCGGCTTCGCCGATCGCCTCGCCGAACCGGCGCATCGTCGGCCTTGCCGATCGTGCGCTGGGACGCGACGGCCGCATGCTGCGCGCGCTCGACGAGATCGGCCCCGGCGCGATGATGGTCGAGGGCCGCCCCTTCGTGATCGAGCTCGAATGACAGCTGCGCGCGACACCGCAGGTGCGCCCCGTCTCCCGCTTGCGGGGGAGGGTTGGGGAGAGGGTATATCCGCAAGCGAGGACCCCCGTGGGGAGAGAGCCCCCACCCGCCGCGCTCTTCGAGCGCGTCGACCTCCCCCGCAAGCGGGAGAGGTGCAGCGAGTTCGTGGAGAGGCCGGCCCAATCAATCGGCATATTTTTCTCTCACCGCCCGCGATATCAGCCGCATGAGCGAGACGCTGCTGACGCCGATCGAGATCGGCCTGACCGCGGCGATCGTCGCGATCGAGGGGCATGAGCCGCTGATCCTCACCGCGCGCGGCAATGACGGGCTTGCCGGCCTGCCGTTCGGCCCGTTCGACGCGCTCGCGCATCGCACCTTCGACATCGGCCTGCGCGCCTGGGTCGAGGAACAGGCGGGCTTGCGGCTCGGTTATGTCGAGCAGCTCTACACCTTCGGCGATCGCGGCCGCCATGCCGAGGCTGGCGACACCGGCGCGCATATGGTGTCGATCGGCTATCTCGCATTGACGCGCGCGGTGGACGGCGAGCTTGCAGCCAATGCGGCGAGCTTCGCGCCATGGTATCGCTTCTTCCCGTGGGAAGACCGGCGCGAGGAGCCGCCGGCGATCATCGCCCGCGACATCATTCCCGCGCTGACCGAATGGGCTGCGGAGGAGACGCCGGAGACGACGCGCGCGCTGCCGCGCAGGGATCGCGTGCGGTTCTATTTCGGCCTCGACGGGGCGGCCTGGGACGAGGAGCGGGTGCTCGACCGCTACGAGCTCTTGTACGAGGCCGGGCTGGTCGAGGAGGCGCGGCGCGACGGCCGCCCTGCGGCATTAGCGCGCAAGACGCTTCCCCCGCTCGGGACCTCGATGCAGTTCGATCACCGCCGGATTCTCGCTACGGCGATCGCGCGGCTGCGTGCAAAACTGAAGTATCGTCCTGTCGTCTTTGAACTTTTGCCGCCCGAATTCACACTTACCGAACTGCAGCATACGGTCGAGGCAATCTCCGGCCGGCACCTGCACAAGCAGAATTTCCGTCGCCTGGTCGAAATGGAAGCCCTGGTCGAACCGACCGGGGTGATGTCGACACAGACGGGCGGACGGCCGGCGGCGCTCTATCGCTTCCGGCGCGACGTGCTCCAGGAGCGGCCCGCGCCGGGCTTGCGCGTGCGCTCCCGGCGTTGACCCGACATACTATGTGACCGGCCCCTGCCCGCCGGTCGCCTGGAGGCTTTATGTTCGACGGCCCGTTTGACGTCTTTGCGTGGATCATTGCGATCGCCGCCTTCCTGATCGCGATCAAGGCCTCCAGCCAGGCGGCCGAGCTGCGCCGGCGACTGAATTCGCTCGAAGAGATGTTCTACGCGCAACGGCAGGTGCAGCCGCCGCCGCTCATGCCCGCGCAGGAGCCGGCGCCTGCGCCCGCAACAACGGCCGCCGAGCCGCCGCCGCTTGCACCCGAAGCCGAGCTGGCGCCGCCGCCACTCGTCACCGAAGAGCTTTCACCGCCGCCGCTCGAAGCGAGCCCCGCGGCTGCCGCACCACCTCCAGTGCCGGCTGCTGCGCCCGGCTTCGAGGAGCAGCTCGGCACCCGCTGGGTGGTTTGGATCGGCGGCCTGGCACTGGCGCTCGGCGGCTTCTTCATGGTGCGCTATTCGATCGAGGCCGGTCTGCTCGGCCCCGGCGTGCGCGTGTTCCTGGGCGGCCTGTTCGCAGCTGCGCTGCTCGGGGCCGGCGAGTGGTCGCGGCGCAAGGAAAGCATTTCCAACATCCAGGCGCTGCCGATCGCCAACATCCCGGCGATCCTCACCGCCGCGGGTACGGCGGTGGCGTTCGCGACCATCTATGCCGCCTATGCGCTCTACGGCTTCCTCGTGCCCGCCACCGCCTTCGTGCTGCTCGGCATCGTGGCCATGTGCACGCTCGCCGCCGCGCTGCTGCACGGGCCGGCGCTGGCCGGCCTCGGCGTGGTCGGCGCCTTCGTGACGCCGCTGCTCGTCTCCAGCGGCAAGCCGGATTATTGGGCCCTCTACATCTATCTCGCCGTCGTCACCGCCGCGAGCTTCGGCCTCGCGCGCATCCGGCTGTGGCGCTGGCTGGCGGTCACGACGATCGCCTTTGCCGTGCTCTGGATCTTCCCGGGTCTGGATAGCGAAGAGTTGCAGGTCGCGCCGCACGCCTTCCAGGTCATCGCAGGCTTCGTGCTCGCCGCGCTGCTCGTCGTCTGCGGCTTCATGTTCGGCCCCAGCATCGAGGACGGCGAGATCGAGCCGGTCTCATCGAGCTCGCTCGGCGCCTACCTGTTCGGCGCCATGCTGATCGTGCTGTCGAGCGCACATGCGGATCTGGCGCTGATCGCGTTCACGCTTCTCGTCGGCGCGACGCTTCTCGTCGCCTGGCGTGCGCCGGCGGCGACCGGCGCGCTCGGTGCGGCCGCAGCGACCGTCTTCATCGTGTTCGCCGAATGGGCGGTGCGCGCCAATCCCGACATGCTGGTGCTGCCGGGCGGCCCCATCGCAGGTGTTGGACCGGCCGCGATCGACAGCTCGGTGACGCTGCATCTGGTGATGGCCGCGATCTTCGCCATCGGCTTCGGCGTTGCGGGCTTCCTCGCGCAGGGCCGCTCCAACTCTGCAATCATTCCCGTGGTGTGGTCGGCCGCAGCCGTCGCCACGCCGATCGCGATCCTCATCGCGCTCTACGCGCGCATCGCCCATCTCGACCGCTCGATCCCGTTCGCGATCCTCGCGGTGCTGCTTGCCGCCGCCTTCGGTGCTGCGACCGAAGCGCTTACACGCCGCGAAACCCGGCCGGGCGTCGCCGTCTCCACCGCCCTGTTCGCGACCGGCACGCTCGGCGCGCTGGCGCTGGCGCTGACCTTCGCGCTGGAGAAGGGCTGGCTCACAATTGCGCTGGCGCTGATGTCGCTCGGCACCGCCTGGATCTCGATGCAGCGGCCGATCCCATTCCTGCGCTGGCTCGCTGCCATCTTCGCCGGCATCGTCACCGCGCGCATCGGCTATGATCCGCGCATCGTCGGCGATGCTGTCGGTACCACGCCGATCTTCAACTGGCTGCTCTGGGGCTATGGCCTGCCGGCGGCCTCGTTCTGGGCCGCGAGCATCTTCCTGCGCCGCCGCGCCGACGATGCGCCGCTGCGCATGGTCGAGACTGCGGCGATCCTGTTCACCGCGCTGCTCGCCTTCATGGAGATCCGGCACTTTGCGACCAATGGCCGGATGACCTCGCCGCCGTCGCTGCTCGAATTCGCCCTGCAGGTCTGCGTCACGCTCGCGATGGC
Organism: Bradyrhizobium sp. SBR1B; assembly: GCF_014198205.1. Lineage (NCBI taxonomy): Bacteria > Pseudomonadati > Pseudomonadota > Alphaproteobacteria > Hyphomicrobiales > Nitrobacteraceae > Bradyrhizobium > Bradyrhizobium sp. SBR1B. The sequence goes on along the minus strand of NZ_JACIHC010000016.1, from coordinate 48,349 downwards.
GATCGGGCTGGAGCGCTTGCGGCTGCGCAGCCGCAGCATCGTGCGCAATGTCGGCGCGGTCGTGTTGACGGCGATCGGCGGGCTCATCAGCGTGTTCGGCCTCCTGATCCTGGAGAACCCGCTGATCTGGCACATCGACGTCGGCGGCGCCGTGTTCAACCTGCTGCTGCTCGGCTATGCGCTGCCGGCGGTGCTGATGCTGCTGCTGTCCTACGCAGTGGTGGGGATGCGCGGCAAGGTCTACGCCAACACGATTGCGGGCGGCGCGCTGGTGTTCGCGCTCGCCTATGTCACGCTGGAGATCCGCCGCTTCTATCACGGCCCGATCCTCTCCACCGGCGCGACGACGGGCGCCGAACAATACACCTACTCGATCGGCTGGCTCGCCTTCGGCGTGGCGTTGCTGGGGGTCGGCATTCTCGTCAACTCGGAGCGCGCACGGCTGGCCTCGGCTGCCGTCATCGCGTTGACGATCCTGAAGGCCTTCGTCATCGACATGTCGACGCTCACGGGCGTCTACCGCGCGTTGTCGTTCATGTGCCTCGGCGTCGTGCTGGTCGCGATCGGCTGGCTCTACCAGCGCATCCTGTTCCGGCGGCAGGTCGCACCGCCGCCGGCTCCGCAGGCGAGCGCGTAAAGATCAGGCCGCGCGGACCGATTCCAGGAACTGCGCGACCTCGACCTTCAGGCGGGTGCTGTCGGTCGCCAGCGACTTCGCCGCCGAGAGCACTTCGCCCGAGGCCGAGCCGGTGTCGATCGCGCCGCGCTGCACGTCGGTGATGTTGGACGAGACTTCCTGCGTGCCGAGCGCGGCCTGCTGGACGTTGCGCGAAATCTCCTGCGTCGCGGCGCCCTGCTCCTCGACGGCGGCGGCGATGGCCGATGACACCTCGGACAACCGCTCGATGGTGCCGCCGATCTCCTGGATGGCGCTGACGGATTCCTGCGTTGCAGACTGAATGCCTGCAACCTGCGCCCCGATCTCGCCGGTCGCTTTCGCGGTCTGCTCGGCCAATGCCTTGACCTCGGAGGCGACGACGGCAAAGCCGCGACCGGCTTCGCCGGCGCGCGCCGCTTCGATGGTCGCATTCAGCGCCAGGAGGTTGGTCTGGCCGGCGATGGTGTTGATGAGTTCGACGACGTCGCCGATGCGGGAGGCCGCCTGCGACAGCGCGTTGACGCGATCGTTGGTCCGCGCCGCCTGCTCGACGGCTTCCGCGGCCATCCGCGCCGAATCCTGCACGCGGCGGCTGATCTCGGTGATCGAGGACGACAGCTCCTCCGAGGCGGACGCGACCGCCTGGACATTGGTGGAAGCTTCCTCGGACGCAGCCGCAACGACGGTTGCGAGTTGCTGGCCGCGCTGCGCCGTGCCGCTCAGCGTGGCCGCGGAGGCCTCGAGCTCGGTCGAGGCCGACGACACGGTCTCGACGACCTCGCCGATCATGGCCTCGAAATTGCGCGTGATGGCATCGACGCGGCGACCACGTTCGATCTTGGCCTCGGCGTCGCGTGCGGCCGCCTCATCGGCGGCTTTCTTGGCAACCAGCGCTTCCTTGAAGATCTGGAGCGCATCCGCCATCGAGCCGATCTCGGTCTTCTCGCCGCGATGCGGCACTTCGGCCGAGAGGTCTCCTTCGCCGAGCGACTGCATCGGACGAATGATCGAGGCGATGCCGCGAGAGACGTCGCGCACGAGATAATAGGCGGCGCCGATCGCGATCACGACCGACAGCACGATGATGCCGACCAGGACGCGGAAGATGGTGGCGTAGCTGTCGGCCGCCTGCCTGGTCTCCAGCTCGGCGCCCTGGTTATTGAGCTCGATGCCCTTCTGAAGCAGGGGATCGGCGGCCTGGGCCATCTTGGCGACCTTGGTCTGCAACATCTCGTTGGCGTCGGTCGGGAAGCGGCCGACGCTCTTGCGCGACAGCGCCATCGTCTCCTGCACGCCGTTCAGATATTCGCCCCACGCCTTGCTCCATTGCTCATAGAGCGCGCGCTCTTCGGCGGCCGTGATCAGCGGCTCGTAGACCTTGCGCGTCTTCTCGATGCGCTCACGCAAGCCGGCCAGCCGCTTCTCGGCGGCTTCCTTGCCTTCGGCGGTGTCCTGCATCAGGTGCAAACGGAGCGCGACGCGCAGCTCGTTGATGTCGGCGCGCATGGACCCGAGCGCACGCACGCTCGGCAGCCAGCTCTGTGCAATCTCGACCGTGTGAGCGTTGATATTCTGCATGGTGCCGATCGCCGTCACGCCGACCCCGGCGAGCGACAGAACGAGGACCGACAGCACGGTCAGAAGCTTGAAAACGATCGACAACTTCGACATCACACAAATCCCGATGATACCCTGGCAGCGCGCACGTCACCCGCGCCGCAGGCGTCACGACGGACGACCGGGCGAAGGTCAGTTCAACAATGCTGGCTGGTTCTTATCCCGTAAGATTGCGCCCCATAATTGCAAGCAGGCGTTAACAGGAGCCTACGTAAAACTACGGGTCGGTCTCGTCGGGCGTTATTTTCTCCGCAACCGTCTCTTGCTGCTGCAAGGACACCTCGTGCTGCGATGCGAAACACGACGCACCACCACATGCACCGGACGACCGCCTCAGGCCGCCCGTACTGATTCCAGGAAGCGCGCGACCTCGCTCTTGAGCCGGTTGCTCTCCTGCGACAGCGACTGCGCGGCCGAATGCACCTGCGCCGAGGCAGCCCCGGTTTCGCCGGAGCCGCGCTGGACGTCGGCGATATTCGACGAGACTGCGGAAGTGCCTTGCGCGGCGTGCTGGATGTTGCGGGAGATCTCCTGCGTGGCGGCGCCCTGTTCCTCCACCGCAGCGGCAATGGTCGACGAGATCTCCGACATCTTCGCGATGGTGTCACCGATCTCCTTGATCGCGCCGACGGACTCGTCTGTCGCAGTCTGGATCGCACCGATGTGCTGACCGATCTCGCCGGTGGCTTTCGCGGTCTGCTCGGCAAGCGCCTTCACTTCGGTCGCGACCACCGCAAAACCCTTGCCGGCTTCGCCCGCCCGCGCCGCTTCGATCGTCGCGTTGAGTGCCAGGAGGTTGGTCTGCGCGGCGATGGTGTTGATCAGCTCGACGACGTCGCCGATGCGGGAAGCCGCCTTGGTCAGTTCGGCGACGCGCGCATTGGTGCGCTGAGCCTGGCCGACGGCGACGTCGGCGACACGCGCCGATTCCTGCACCTGGCGGCTGATCTCGGAGACCGAGGAGGTCAATTCCTCACTCGCGGACGACCCCGACTGCACGTTGGCGGACGCCTCCTCCGAGGCCGCCGCCACGGCGGTGGCAAGCCCATTGCCGCGCTCGGCGGCGTGGGTCAGCGTGTTCGACGACGCTTCGAGCTCGGTTGCCGCCGACGACACCGTCTCGATGATCTCGCCGACGGCGCCTTCGAACGTATCGGCGAGCCGTTGCATGTCGAGCTTGCGCTGCTCTCGCCCACGCGCGTCCGCTTCGGCCTGCTCGGCGCGCAGTCGCTCGGCTTCCGCCATGTTGATCTTGAAGACCGCGACTGCGCCGGCCATCTCGCCGATCTCGTCGTTGCGGCCGACGCCGGGGATCACGACGGAGGTGTCACCGTTTGCCAGACCGGTCATCGACCGCACCATGGCGATCAGCGCGGTCGAGATCGAGCGGCCGGTGAAGAAGGACACGCTCCCCACCAGCAGGATGGAGCATCCGAGTGCGACCCACATCCAGAGCTTGATCGAGGCCCGCATCGACTCTTCGGCGGCCTTCGCCGCGTCATATCGCTGACTGACGGTCTTTTCGATCTCGTCGAGCACGGGCTCGATGGTGCGGAATTCCTTGGACATCGCCGAGCCGTGCGCGGCCAGATCCTGCGCGCCGGCTACCCACGCCACGAAGTCGTCCTGGTATTTGGAGAGCTTCTTGCCGATATCGGCCTTGACGGCCGGCGGGATCGCCGACGCCTCGACTTGCCCGGAGAATTCCGTCGCCGTCTTCTTCAGGGCGTCGAGGTATTTCGGGTCGCGGCGCAACATGAAATCTTTCTCGGGACGACGCATCGTCAGCATGCCGCTGGTGAGCCTGGGATCGTCGACGTCCTTGAGCTTGGTCTCGATGTCGTGCACCGCCGTGCGCAACGAGCCTGACAACCCGAGGGTCTCGTTCAATCCAAGCTTGACCTCGGCCCGTTCGACGGCCGCGAATTCGCTCACATATCTCTCGAACCCGGTGCGGACCAGTGACGCCTTTTCCCCGACTGCCGCGTACCCTGCCGCACGCGTCGCGCTGCCGAGACGATCAAGATTGTGGGTAATGTTGGAAGCAAGTTCGGCGTGACGCTTCGCATAGGACTGATCGCGGCGAAGCTGGAAATCCTTCTCGGCCCGGCGCGCTTCGAGCAATTGATGGGTGATCCGCTGGTTCAGATCGGACAGCCTGCGCGCCTCTTCGGCGGCGTCGCGAGACGTGTCCTGGGAGAGGCTGCCAATCTGGTAGATCGTGCCGAAGGCGACGAGCCCGATGAGGCCGAACAGTCCGATCGCCATGACCTTGTGAGTGAGGCGAATGGAAATGCCACTCATGAATGTGCTCCAACGATTGAGACGCAATACGCGAAGGACGACTCAGCATCCGGGAAATTGCGGCAATCATGACTGCGTCGCTTTTCCGGAAAGTTAACCCCGCGCGCCAAGGGTCGCGGCGTCGAATTACGAACGCGCGCAACCGCCGCGCAGTCACGCGGCGGTTGCAAGCAGATCTGCCGAGGAATGTCGCGGTTCAGGCGGCGCGCACGGTGCCGAGAAACTTGCCGACCTCGAGCTTGAGGCGGTTGCTGTCGCCGGACAGCGATTGCGCCGCCGCCAGCACCTGCGAGGATGCCGAGCCGGTTTCGCTCGCGCCATGCTGCACGTCGGTGATGTTGGAGGACACCTGATGGGTGCCCTCCGCCGCCTGCTGCACGTTGCGGGAGATCTCCTGCGTCGCCGCGCCCTGCTCTTCGACGGCAGCCGCGATGGTCGAGGAAATCTCCGACAGCTTCTCGATGGTGTCGCTGATGTCCCTGATGGCGCCGACCGAATGCTCGGTCGCGGTCTGGATGCTGGCGATCTGCTGGCCGATCTCGCCGGTCGCCTTCGCAGTCTGCTCGGCGAGCGCCTTGACCTCGGAGGCGACGACGGCAAAGCCGCGGCCCGCCTCGCCGGCGCGCGCGGCCTCGATGGTCGCATTGAGCGCCAGGAGATTGGTTTGGCCGGCGATGGTGTTGATCAATTCAACCACGTCGCCGATCCGCGCCGCCGCCTTCGACAACTCGCCGACGCGGTCGGTCGTGGTGCGGGCCTGGCTGACCGCTTCGCTGGCGACGCGCGCGGATTCCTGCACCTGGCGGCTGATCTCCGTGATCGACGACGACAGCTCTTCGGTCGCCGACGCCACCGACTGCACGTTGGTGGACGCCTCTTCGGAGGCGGCAGCAACCATGGTGGTGAGTTCCTGTCCGCGCGCCGCAGTCGACGTGAGCGTCGACGCAGACGCTTCCAGTTCAGTCGCGGCCGATGACACGGTATCGACGATCTCGCCGATCGCCGCCTCGAAGCCATCGGCCAGCCTGGACATCTCGGCCTTGCGTTGCACGGCTGCAGCCTGATCCTGCCTGATCTTGGCCTCGGCCTCCTCGCGCGCCTTCTGTTCGGACACGATCTTGAACTTCTCGACAGCCGCCGCGACACCGCCGACCTCGTCCTTGCGGCCGAGACCGGGCAGCACCACGGAAAAGTCGCCGCCGGCGAGCTTGTCCATGGCCACCGTGAGCGCGCGGATCGGCCGTGCGATGGTCAGGAACGACGTGAGCCAGGAGCCGAGGAGGACGAGCGCCGTGAAAGCGCCGATGACTATTGCGATATGCTCGCTGGACGCCATCTCCCGCGCGGAGGCCGCAATCTCCTCTTCGCTTCTGTGCCTGGCGACGTCGGCAATCTGATTGGCAGCCTGGTCTATCTCGCCTGCGATCGGCAACGTGACCTCGCGGGCGAGACGCGTCCCCTCATCGACGAGCTTGGCGAGGCGAGTAGCGGCATCCTCACCCGTGAGAGCCAGGGCGGCACCGCGCACGGATGCGAGCTGCTGAGCTCCCTTGAGGTAGTTCGCCGTGAGGACCTTGAGCTTCTCTATCCTCGCGCGGTTTTCCGGCACGTGCGAGAGCGTGAGCATTGCGTCGGCAACCTTCACCAAATGACCGGCGCGTTCGACCAGCGCGTCGCGCGCCTTCTGCAGTCCATCTGAATTATTGGCGAGGCGGATGTCGCGTGCGGCGAGCTGCATGGCGCGCGCCGCGAGCTTGGATTCGACTGCCTCGCGTGCGAGCTCCTGCTGCTCGGACGCCGTCTGGCTGGACCGGCGCACGTTGCCGTTTCCGATCACCTGACCTGCTATCATCGCGAGGACCAGGAGGATGCCGACCGCCGATGAGATCGCCAGCTTGGTCCCAATCCGCAAATTCTGAACGAGGCTCAACATCGGCATGCTTCCCCTAGGGAATGCGCGGCCGAGTCATTGCCAGCCGCCCTCGGCGTTGATCGCCCTTGTCCAAAAAGTATGCGTTCACCATTCCAATTTGGTTAACGCGGCCTCCCGGCAAATACGGGATCGGTAGGAAAACCCCTTGAATTTCAGCACGGTATGCGCGCTTAACAGGTTAATCACACGCAGTGATAGGACCCCCGCCCCGCTGCGTTACGCTCTCACCGACGAGACTGATGCGGAAGACCGGCTTCTTGTCCTCGTCGAGCAGCTCCATGCACCACTCGGCGTTCGGCTTCAGGCTGCGCGCGATGCCGCCGAGCAGATTGGCGCAGACCTCGGTCATCTCGGTCCAGGCGGCTGTGCGGTCCTCGAATTCGTACGGCTGGTCGGCGGCGCCGGAATAGCGACCGGTGCTGATGCGGAAAAAGTACAGCGACATCGTTGAACCCTTTTATCGGGCCGCGCCCCCCGGCCGTCCGCAAACTGGCGCGCGAACAGCTACCAACGCATGAAAGCCGCCGTCCGTATGACTACGGCGCGGCGGCTTGGCGTTCGATGAACGTCTTCAACAACAAAGTGCGCGGACCGTCCCGCGCAGCCGACTCACTGGGTGGAACGGCGCAGCTCCAGCGGGCCCTCGTTCTTGGCGGGCTCCGACTTCACCGGCTCGAGCCGGCTGCTCTCGACACGCGGCGTCTCGACGCGCGCGGCAACTTCGGTGTTGGACGCGCCGACGGAACCGGTGTGCTCTGTCCTGTGCAGCGAGCGCGGACGCGCCGCAGCGCGCGCCATCAGCATCTGGTTGCCACCCTGGTGATGGAAGTCGCAATAGGCGAAGCCCATCCCCGACACCGAGCCGCGGAAGCTGCGATCGTCGGTCTTTTCCAGGTTGAAACAAGGCTCGAATGGAATGCCCTTGATCGAGGCGCAGACATTCTGGCCACGGATCTGGAGCGTATTGCCGGGCAGGCGGAGATGCTTGACCGGGCCCGCGCCGGAGAACTGCACCGCACCGGCGGCGCCGAGATCGTCCAGGATGCGGCCCGCGCCGCGGGTGCCGTCGAAACAGGTGAAGGCAAACACTTTGCCTGCCACGAAGCGACGCGCCTCGTCGGCGTTCATGCTTCCGGCAAGGGCCGGCGCAAACGTTGCTGCCGCCGTGACAGCCCCCAACACAATACGCGCAAGCATGCTCAACTCCGAACTAACCCCCGCGGCGGGCGATGCCTTATCTCTTTACCCGCTGCTTACCATACTAACCATGGCGACATTGAAGCAGCTTGGTTGGTAAAGTCTGAACGCCGTTAGACAATTTTTACCACGATGCGGCCGCGGACCTGGCCGGCCAGGATTTTTGCGCCCCACTCCGGTACCTGATCAAGAGGAATTTCGTGAGTGATTTCAGATAGTTTAGTCCGATCAAGATCTGACGCCAGGCGCTGCCAGGCGGCTTTCCGCGGCTCGATCGGGCACATCACGGAATCGATGCCGAGAAGGCACACCCCGCGCAAAATGAAGGGCGCGACGGATGACGGCAGGTCCATGCCAGCGGCCAGGCCGCAGGCCGCGATGGCCCCGCCGTATTTCGTCATCGAGAGCAGATTCGCCAGCGTGGTCGAGCCGACGCTGTCGACGCCACCCGCCCAGCGCTCCTTAGCGATCGGCTTAGCCGGCGCCGACAATTCGTTGCGGTCGATGATTTCGGCTGCTCCGAGATGCTTCAGATAGTCGGCCTCCGAGGCTCGGCCGGTCGAGGCGATGACGTGGTAGCCGAGCTTCGAGAGCACGGCGGTGGCGACCGAGCCGACGCCACCGGCAGCACCCGTCACCACCACAGGGCCGCTCTTCGGCGAGAGACCGTGCTTCTCGAGTGCCAGCACCGAGAGCATCGCAGTGAAGCCGGCGGTACCGATTGCCATGGCATCGCGGGCCGACAGGCCTTGCGGCAAGGCGACCAGCCAGTCGCCCTTCACCCGTGCCATCTCGGCATAGGCGCCGAGATGGGTCTCGCCCATGCCCCAGCCGGTGCAGACGACCTTGTCGCCCGCTTTCCATTGCGGATGCGAGGATTGCTCGACCGTGCCGGCGAAGTCGATGCCGGCGATCATCGGGAAGCGGCGCACCACCGGCGCCTTGCCGGTGAGCGCGAGGCCGTCCTTGTAGTTCAGCGTCGACCATTCCACGCGGACGGTGACGTCGCCGTCCATCAGTTCGGCTTCATCGAACTGCGTCAGCGCGGCAGTGGTGCCCTTGTCCGCCTTGTCGATCCGGATCGCCTTGAATGTGGCCACAGCTGAACTCCCTGACTGGTTTGACCGGGATGTTTAGCCGATCAGGCAGGCTGCGCAACCGCCCGAACGACAGGTTTCTCCACGATCGGAAGATTGATCAGCGCGGAAAGCACGCCGAACAGGATCGAGAGCCACCAGATCGGCGTATAGGAACCGAAGCGTTCGAAGACGATGCCCCCTAACCAGACACCGAGGAAGCCGCCGACCTGATGGCTGACGAAGGCAAAGCCGTACAGCGTCGCAAGCCAGCGCGTGCCGAACATCAGCGCCACCAGCGCCGAGGTCGGGGGCACCGTGGACAGCCAGGTCAGGCCGGAGACAGCACCGAACGCGATCGCCGAGAACGGCGTGATCGGGAACGAAATGAAGGCGAGGGTTGCGAGCGCACGCGTGAAGTAGATGGCCGAGAGGATGTAGCGCTTGGGTAGCGAGTTCTGGAGATAGCCGACGCTGAGCGAGCCGATGATGTTGAACAGGCCGATCGCCGCGATCACCCAGCCTCCGGTTTGCGTCGAGATGCCGCGATCGACCAGGAAGGCCGGCAGATGCACAGTGATGAAGGCGAGCTGGAATCCGCAGGTGAAGAAGCCGAGCACCAGCAGCACATAGGAGCGGTGACCGAAGGCTTCGGCGAGCGCCCTGGTGATGGTCTGCTCATCCGCCGGCGTCGCACTGGCCGTAGTTGCAGCCGGCGGCGTCGAGAGCGCCAGTGACAGCGGGATGATCAGCAGCATCAGGAAGCCGAACACGGAGAGGGCCTGCTGCCAGCCGAAATTGTCGATCAACGCGACGCCGATCGGTGCGAACAGGAACTGCCCGAATGATCCCGCGGCCGTGCCGGCACCGAGCGCGAGGCCGCGCTTTTCGGCCGGCAGCAGCTTGGTGAATGCCGACAGCACCAGATTGAACGAGCAGCCGGCGAGTCCGAAGCCGACCATGACGCCGGCACCGATGTTGAGCGACAGCGGCGTCGAGGAATAGCGCATCAGCAAGAGGCCGCCGGCATAGAGCAGCGCCCCGACGCACATCACCCGGAACAGGCCGAAGCGATCGGCGACCGCGCCGGCGATGGGCTGACCCAGTCCCCACAGCAAATTCTGAAAGGCGATGGCGAGGCCAAACACGTCGCGGCCCCAGGAGAATTCATGGCTCATCGGCTGCACGAAGAAACCGAGCGCCGAGCGCGGGCCAAAGCCGAGCATGCCGATCGCGCAGCCGCACAAAATGATGACGGCGGGGGTACGCCAGCTGGAGGAACGTGAGGCCGGAGCGAGTTCGCCCACTGATGTCGACATGGTATTTCCCCGTCTGTCATTGGCGGATTCGCAAAGAGGCGGCCGCGAATGCGTCATTTAATGCATTTGCATGAAAATCCCAAATCAAAAACGGTTGCATTCCACGAGGGGCTGCCGCGGGAGCATTGCGTTTCAATCTGGCCTTCGCCAGACGCGTCGGACGACGACCTGACGAGATTGTGTGCGGCAGGACCTAGCCGTCCTCGGCAGAGCGTGCTACTTTTGATTTACTCATATTGAGCATATATGAGGATCGATGAAACCCGCTCCGGCCCCTCGGCCGGATTACTCAGGCCCTACATATACTCATATTGAGTATAAATGACATACGAGGGAGGCTCTAATGCCGATCACTGAAATCTACGGTCCAGACGATTTTGCCAACCGGCCGCAGGGCCATCTCGCCTCCTCTCCCCGCCCCGCACCAGCGCCCACAGCGCGCGCGCTGCCGACGCCTTCGCTGGGATGGACGGCGGAGATCGAACGCGCCACCGCCCCGCTCTATGAGCGCGTGAAGCACGTCATCCCCCCGATCGAGTGGCCGCTGATGGCGCCGACGATCAAGGCGATCAACGACCTGAAGAAAGCGCGGGGTGCGGTGATCCTCGCCCACAACTACCAGGCGCCGGAGATCTTCCACTGCGTCGCCGACATTGGTGGCGACTCGCTGCAGCTCGCGGTCGAGGCCACCAAGGTGGAGGCCAATGTCATCGTGCAGTGCGGCGTGCACTTCATGGCGGAGACCTCAAAACTGCTCAACCCGGACAAGACGGTGCTGATCCCGGATTCGCGCGCCGGCTGCTCGCTGGCCGCCAGCATCACCGGCGCCGACGTGCGCCTGCTCCGCGAAAAATTTCCGGGCGTGCCTGTCGTCGCCTACATCAACACCTCGGCGGAGGTGAAAGCCGAGGTCGACATCTGCTGCACCTCCTCGAACGCGGTGCAGGTGGTCGAGAGCCTGAACGCGCCAAGCGTGATCTTCCTGCCCGATCGCTATCTCGCCACTTACGTGGCCTCGAAGACCGACGTGAAGATCATCGCCTGGAAAGGCGCCTGCGAGGTGCACGAGCGCTTCAAGGGCGAAGAGCTGCGCGCCTTTCGCGAGGCCGATCCGTCCGTGCAGATCATCGCACATCCCGAATGTCCGCCGGACGTGCTGGCGGAAGCCGACTTCACCGGCTCGACCGCGCACATGATCAACTGGGTGCGCGAAAAGCGGCCGCGGCGGCTGGTGATGATCACGGAATGCTCGATGGCCGACAATGTGCGCGCCGAGCTGCCTGACGTCGAGATGCTGCGCCCCTGCAATCTCTGCCCGCACATGAAGCGCATCACGCTCGCCAACATTTTGGACAGCCTGCTGACGCTCCGCGAAGAGGTGACGATCGATCCCGCACTTGCGGATCGCGCAAGGCGCTCGGTCGAGCGGATGATCAATCTGAAGAATTAACAACACATGCAGCGTCACACACAGCTGTCGTCCCGGACAAGCGTAGCGCAGATCCGGGACCCCCGCGCGAGCGCTCGCGCTCGTCGCGCTGACCACAGGAAGATGTTTGGCGAAGAGAGGCAACGCGCAGCTTCGCACAACAACTTCCGCCGCGGCGTATGGGTCCCTGCGTTCGCAGGGACGACGGCAGAGTGAATGGAGAGAACAATGACCAACAACATCCACAACCTCACCCGCACCGACGATATCGTCATCGTCGGCGGCGGCCTTGCCGGACTGTTCTGCGCGCTGAAGCTCGCGCCGCGGCCGGTGACGTTGATCTCGGCCGCGCCGCTCGGACAGGGCGCATCATCCGCATGGGCGCAAGGCGGCATCGCCGCGGCGGTGGCCGAGGGCGACACACCGGAAGCGCATGCCGCCGACACCATCGCGGTCGGCGGCGGCCTCGTCGACGAGGCGGTCGCACTTGGGATCGCGCGCGAGGCCGCGCCGCGCATCCACGATCTCCTGACCTATGGCGTCCCCTTCGATCGCGATCTCGAAGGCAGGCTCGCCGTGGGACGCGAAGCGGCACATTCGGCCCGGCGCATCGTGCATGTGCGAGGCGATGGTGCCGGTGCCGCGATCATCGCGGCCTTGAGCGACGCGGTGCGCCGTACGCCGTCGATCCGTGTCATCGAAGGGCTTGTCGCCGAAGCCCTCTTGGCCGAGAACGGTGCCGTCGCCGGCCTTCAACTGCGCGAAGCCGGCAATCCCACGGCTCGACCGTTCCTGCTCGCTGCGCGCGCTGTGGTGCTTGCCACCGGCGGCATCGGACATCTCTACGCCGTGACGACCAATCCAATGGAAGCCAGCGGCTCCGGCCTCGCCATCGCCGCGCGTGCCGGTGCCGTGATCGCCGATCCGGAATTCGTGCAATTCCACCCGACCGCCATCATGGTCGGCCGCGATCCCGCACCACTCGCGACCGAAGCACTGCGTGGTGAAGGGGCAACGCTGATCAACGGCAATGGCGAGCGCTTCATGCCGGCGCGTCACCCGCTCGCGGAGCTTGCGCCGCGCGACATCGTGGCCCGCGGCGTATTCGCCGAGATCGCGGCCGGTCGCGGCGCCTTCCTCGATGCGCGCCAGGCGCTGGGCGCGCGCTTCGCCGACAAATTTCCGACCGTGCATGCGAGCTGCATCGCCGCCGGCATCGATCCGGCCACGCAAGCCATCCCGATTGCGCCCGCCGCGCACTACCACATGGGCGGCATCGCCGTGGATGCGCGCGGCCGCAGCTCGATCGACGGACTCTGGGCCGGCGGCGAAGTGTCGTCGACCGGCGCGCACGGCGCCAACCGGCTCGCCTCGAACTCGCTGCTGGAGGCGGTGGTCTACGCCGCGCGCATCGCCGACGACATCGCCGGCCGCTCGATCCCCGCGCCCGCCCGCCTCCCCGACGCATTGGTGACACCGCGCGGCGGCACGCCGGATGCTCTGGCCGGGAAGCGGCTGCGCGCGATGATGAGCGCCCATCTCGGCGTGATCCGCAAGGGCGACGGCCTCACCGAGGCCGTGCACCACTTCGCCGTGCTCGAACGCGAGGCAACCAGCCTCGCGCTGCGCAATATGGCGACGTCCGCCCTGCTCGTTGCCGCCTCGGCGTGGAGCCGGCGCGAGAGTCGCGGCGCGCATTTCCGCTCCGACCATCCCGCTGACGTCCCTGCGCAGGCGCGGCGAACGATGACGACACTCGCCGCGGTGCGCGAGATCGCGGAGAGCCTGAGTTCCCGGCCGCGCGTTGCGCAACCCATGATCGCCTGACGGAGTTTGCCATGATTACCCCCACCTCCCTGCTCTATCCCGACGCCTTTCTCTCGCCGCTTGCGATCGACGAAGCGGTGCAGCGCGCGCTCGACGAGGACCTCGGCCGCGCCGGCGACATCACCTCGCTGGCGACGATCCCGGAAGCGACCAGGGCGCAAGCCATTCTGGTCGCGCGCCAGTCCGGCGTGATCGCAGGCCTGCCGCTGGCGCTGGCGACGTTGCAGAAGCTCTCGCCCGACATCGACGTGCGCGCGCACGTCCGTGACGCCGCACGCGTTGTCCGCGGACAGCAGGTGCTGACGATCTCGGGGCCGGCGCGTGCCATTCTTACGGCGGAGCGGACCGCGCTGAATTTCGTCGGCCGCCTGTCGGGCGTCGCGACGCTCACGGCCGACTATGTCGCCCGCACCGAAGGCACGAAAATGCGCATCTGCTGCACGCGCAAGACCACGCCGGGGCTGCGCGCGCTGGAGAAGTACGCGGTGCGCTGCGGCGGCGGCTTCAACCACCGCTTCGGCCTCGACGATGCGATCCTGATCAAGGACAACCACATCGCGGTCGCCGGCGGCATCGGTGCGGTGCTGGAGCGCGCCCGCGCCCACGCCGGCCATCTCGTCAAGATCGAGATCGAGGTCGATACGCTGGCGCAATTGCGCGAGGTGCTCGATACCGGACTTGCCGAAGCCGTGCTGCTCGACAACATGGACCTTGCGACGCTGCGCGAGGCGGTGCGGATCAACGAGGGTCGTCTCAAGCTGGAGGCGTCCGGTGGCGTCACGCTGGACTCGATCGCGGCCATCGCGGCGACCGGTGTCGATTACGCTTCGGCAGGCGCTCTGACGCATTCGGCGCCGAACTTTGATTGCGCGCTGGATATTGAGATGTGAGATCACCGCTCTGAGCCCGGGGCTGGCTGCACCTCTCCCGCTTGCGGGGGAGGTCGGCGCGAAGCGCCGGATGGGGGCTCTCTCCACACTGGGGTTCTCGCCTGTGGAAACACCCCCTCCCCGACCCTCCCCCGCGAGCGGGAGAGGGAGCGCACCTTCACTGCCGCGACGATTGATTGCCTCAGCGCCGCTCGCTCGCACCCATTTCCGCGGAACTCTTCGCTTCCTGCGCGAGCTCGGCCGACAGCGCGGCGGTCTGGGCTGGCGTGCCCCAACTCGGTTCCTCGCTGCCGTCGCCCCAGGCGCGCGGGCGATAGAAGGTGTGCACGCCGGTCTTGTACATCTTCTTCATCTCGGCGACCCAGGACGGGCGCACCCAGTAGGCATGATAGTGCGTGGACTTGCCCACCTCGGGCAGCCAGATCTGGCCGTCGAGCATCGCCTTCGCGATCTTCTTGGCGCGCTCCCACATCTCGGGCTCGCGGATCACGTCGGCATTGTTGTCGCAGGCGAAGGTGAACTGGCAGGCGAGATGGCGGTGCTTGTTCTGATAGACTGCTCCGCACACGGTGTCGGGATATTTTCCGGAGAACACGCGGTTCATCACGACTTGCGCGACGGCCATCTGGCCGCGCACGGCCTCGCCGCGCGACTCGAAATAGACGGCTTCCGCAAGGCACTTCTCGGACTTCGCGCGCGACTTGTCGTCGAGCGCGAGACGCTCCGCCGGCGATCTGGCGCGCTGGTTGTCGGCGTTGACCTCGCCCTTCGGCGCGACGCTCTCGCCGCTCTCGATATCCTTGGCGATGTCCACTGTGGGCGGCGACAGCGAGGCCGTCACCTTCATGTCGGGATCTGGCATCACGATCAGCGGCTCGGCGCCGGGCTGCCAGCTCTCGATGCTTTCGAGATTGCCGCCGAGCGAGGAACTGCCAAAGAACAGGTTGGAGGTCTTGACGCTGAACGGATCCCGCACCGGCGTCGTCGGCGCAGTGGTCCGCTTAAGCGCCTCGAGCGGCGCGGTCGCGAGCGCGCGCGCCGCGTCACTGGCGCGCGGTGGATTGGAATACTGCGGCAGCGGCGGCGCGCGGAGTGCTTCCTGCAGCTCGGGATCGAGCGCGGCCGCGGATTCCGGCGACATCGCCTGCGGCAGCGCGGCAGTCTTGGCGCCGAACACCGAGCTGTTCGACGTCGCGGGATCTTGCTGCGCCGGCGCCGCAGCGGGCGCTTCGGGAGTCTCGGTCGGGGTCACGGTGGCGAGGCGATCACCCTTCATGGAGCGATCGACCTTGGGAAAGTCGGAAGCCTGGTAGCGCGGCGCAGCCTGCAGCGCCGGATTGCGGCCGATCGCGCCGGTGACGTCGCGGCCATCGAGGCTCGCCAGGCGAACCATCGCGCTCTGCGGAACCGAGGTGCCGATGGGGCGGGAAAAGCTGTAGGTGGCGAGCTGGATCGAGGACGCCGCAGAGAACACCTGCTTCTGCCAACGCTCGGCGACGCCGGGTTGGCGCGCCAGCAGGGAGGCAATATCCTGATAGCCGGTCTCTCTCGGCATCAATGCGAAGATGCAGAGACCGATGCCGAAGGACGCGAACCGCGCGCCCTTCGGATGGTTACGCAACACAGACATCGATACGCTCACGCTACGCTTACGCCAGAAAAATCGAAACGCAGTACATCCGTGCAATTCGATCTTTATCGTAAGTATCCAATTTAGGTTGCCGGGGCGTTAATCGGCGTTGCGCGTGCAGCACACTCAAGCGATTGCAGGCGTTTTCACGGGGTGATCGCGCACGGTGGTAAATGCGTCGTCACGCGAAGCGGTAAACAAGAGGTCAACGCGAATGGTGAAGGAACTCTTGCTGGCGCGTATCATTACGGGACGCGCGTGTGGTTCCTAGTTGTCCGAGCTTCCACCTCGTCATTGCGAGGAGCTCTTGCGACGAAGCAATCCAGGCTGCCGCCGTGGAGAGATTCAGGATTGCTTCGCTGCGCTCGCAATGACGGGTTGGCGAGAGCATCGCGAAAACGAAAAAGAGGCGGGGTTTTGGCCCCGCCTCTCTCATTCCAGCATTTAGCTCTGCTTACGCCTGGCTGGCGATCGCCTTGCCGAGTGCGGCTTGCGCCGCTGCGAGACGGGCGATCGGCACCCGGTAGGGCGAGCAGGAGACGTAGTCGAGACCGATGTTGTGGCAGAAGGCGACGGAGGCGGGATCGCCGCCGTGCTCGCCGCAGATGCCGACCTTGAGCTTCGCCCGCGTCTTGCGGCCGCGCGCGACGCCGATCTTGACGAGCTCGCCGACGCCTTCCTGGTCCAGCGCGACGAAGGGATCGACCGACAGGATGCCCTTCGCGACATAGGGACCGAGGAAGCTCGCCGCGTCGTCGCGGCTGATGCCGTAGGTGGTCTGCGTCAGGTCGTTGGTGCCGAACGAGAAGAACTCCGCCGACTCTGCGATCTCGGCCGCGAGCAGACAGGCGCGCGGCAGCTCGATCATGGTGCCGACCTGATAGGTTAGCTTGGTGTTGGTGTCGCGCATCACCGCCTGCGCGGTCGCATCGATCCGCGCCTTGACGAGGTCGAGCTCCATCTTGGTCGCGATCAGCGGCACCATCACCTCGAGGCCGACGGCCTTGCCGGTGCGCTTCTCGGCTTCGACCGCCGCCTCGAAGATCGCACGCGCCTGCATCTCGGCGATCTCCGGATAGGCGATCGCGATGCGGCAGCCGCGGAAGCCGAGCATCGGATTGAACTCCGAGAGCTCGCGCGCGCGGTCAGCCAGGCGCCGCGGGTCGGTATTCATGGCGCGTGCCACTTCCTCGACCTCGGCGTGGGTGTGCGGCAGGAACTCGTGCAGCGGCGGATCGAGCAGACGGATCGTGACGGGCAGGCCCTTCATGATCTCGAACAGCTCGACGAAGTCGGCGCGCTGCATCGGCAGCAGTTTTGCCAGCGCCGCGCGGCGGGACTGCTCGTCCTCGGAGAGGATCATCTCGCGCACCGTGCGGATGCGCGTCTCCTCGAAGAACATGTGCTCGGTGCGGCACAGGCCGATGCCTTCGGCGCCGAACTTGATCGCGGTGCGCGCGTCATCGGGGGTGTCGCCGTTGACGCGGACGCCGATCTTGCGGACCTGGTCGGCCCAGGCCATCAGCGTGCCGAACTCGCCGGACAGCTCCGGCTCGATCATCGGCATGCGGCCGGCCAGCACCTGACCGAGCGAGCCGTCGATGGTGATGACGTCGCCGGTCTTGAAGGTGCGCGAGCCGATGCTCATGGTGCCGCGGCCGTAATCGACACGGATGGTGCCGCAGCCGGAGACGCAGGGCTTGCCCATGCCGCGCGCGACCACCGCCGCGTGCGAGGTCATGCCGCCGCGGGTGGTCAAAATGCCTTCGGCGGCGTGCATGCCGTGGATGTCTTCCGGGCTGGTCTCGATGCGGACCAGAATCACCTTGCGCCCGTCGCCCTGAAGCTTGGCCGCTTCGTCCGAGGAGAACACGATCTCGCCGGAGGCCGCACCCGGGGATGCCGGCAGGCCGGTCGCGATCACGTCGCGCTTGGCGTTGGGATCGATGGTCGGATGCAGCAGCTGATCGAGCGAAGCCGGATCGATGCGCGTCACCGCTTCCTTCTTCGAGATCAGGCCTTCATTGGCGAGCTCGACGGCGATGCGCAGCGCCGCCTTGGCGGTGCGCTTGCCGCCGCGGGTCTGCAGCATCCAGAGCTTGCCGCGCTCGACGGTGAACTCCATGTCCTGCATGTCGCGGTAGTGCTTCTCGAGCTGCGTGTAGATCCGCGTCAGCTCCTTGAAGGCCTCCGGCATCGCCGCTTCCATCGACGCCTTGTCGGAGCCCGATTCCTGGCGCGCCTCCTCGGTGATGTCCTGCGGCGTGCGGATGCCCGCCACCACGTCCTCGCCTTGCGCGTTGATCAGGAACTCGCCGTAGAGCTTGCTCTCGCCGGTCGAGGGGTTGCGGGTGAACGCAACGCCGGTCGCCGAAGTCTCGCCCATGTTGCCGAACACCATGGCCTGCACGTTGACCGCGGTGCCCCAGGATTCCGGAATGTCGTGCAGCTTGCGGTAAGTCACCGCGCGCGCGTTCATCCAGGATGAGAACACGGCGCCGATCGCGCCCCAGAGCTGATCGTGCGGGTCTTGCGGGAAGTCCTTGCCGGTCTCGCGTGCGACGGCGTCCTTGTACTTGCCGACCAGCTCGACCCAATCCTCGGCGGCGAGGTCGGTATCGAGCGTGTAGCCCTGGCCGTCCTTGAAGGTGTCGAGGATTTCCTCGAAGTGATGATGCTCGAAGCCGAGCACCACGTCCGAATACATGGTGATGAAACGGCGATAGCTGTCATAGGCGAAGCGGCGGTCGCCCGACAATTCCGACAGCGCTTCCACGGTCTGGTCGTTGAGGCCGAGATTGAGCACGGTATCCATCATGCCCGGCATCGAGGCGCGCGCGCCGGAGCGCACGGAGACGAGCAACGGGTTCTTGGCATCGCCGAAGATCTTGCCGGTCAACTTGCCGACATAGTCGAGCGCCTTCTCAACCTGCGACTGCAACTCCTTCGGATAGGATTTGTCGTGCGCGTAGAAGTAGGTGCAGACCGAGGTCGGGATGGTGAAGCCCGGAGGCACCGGCAGGCCGAGATTGGCCATCTCGGCAAGGTTCGCACCCTTGCCACCGAGCAGGTCGCGCATCTCCGTGCGGCCTTCGGCCTTGCCGTCACCGAACGTGTACACCCATTTGCCGGCCTTGCCCGCGGCTGGCGCGGCCTTGGCCGGTACAGTCTTCTTCGGTGCAGGCTTCGCGGCGACCTTCGGCAGAGCCGCCTTGGTCACAGCCTTCGCGGCCGGCTTGGCAGCAGCCTTCGCGGCCGTTTTGGCGACCGGCTTGGGTGCGCTCTTGGCAAGCGTCTTGCGGGCCGCCGGCGCGGCTTTCGCCTTGGCGGAAGACTTTGATTTCGCTGGAGTTTTATTGGGCTTCGAGGCGGCTTTGGCCATAGCTTGCACACAACCTGCGAGAGGAATGGGAATTCGCGGGCCTTACACCATTTTGGGCGGGCCCGCGCAAGTCGGACAGTTCCGGAAAATGAACGCCTAGAAGCGGAGCCATTTCAGGAGCCCGAGCCCGATCGCACCGTTCACAATGAGGAAGATCGCGACGATCAGGTTGAGGAGTCGCGGCATGATCAGGATGAGCACGCCCGCAATCAACGACAGGATCGGCGAAATGTGGGCGACGGTGATGTGCATGAACTATCTTTCTGTGGAGGTGGGGCGAATCGCGGGCGGATCATAGCCCTCCCGGTTCCGCGAGTAGAGACGCGCAAGACGCGATGCGAGTTCCGGCACCCACGAAAACTGCCTGAAATTGCCGCGAATGCGGCAGGCCTTTTCCCGGAACATTGCGAAGGGTGCATGCATTGGCCAACCGGTCGCGCCAATGACGCGCCCGAAAACAAAATCACGTCGAAGGAGTTGTCCATGCGGAACAGGATTCTCGCTCTTGCAGCGCTCGCGGCCGCGATCGGCTCGCCCGTTGCGGCGCAGGCGCAAAGCGGTGTCACCGTCGGACGCGCGCCCGCCGTGGTCGACAGCGCTCCGACCATTGCGGCCGACCAGCGGCCCGCCTTCCGCGACTATGTCGTCGAGCAACGTGTGCCAGCCTTCCGCATTCCGGATCGCATCGTGGTCGGCGCCACCCTACCCGAAAGCGGCGTCACTTATTATGACGTGCCGCAACGCTTCGGTGCCACCACCTATCGCTACACCGTCGTGAACGGCGAAACCGTGCTGGTCGAGCCGCGCTCGCGCCGAATCGTCGAGGTGCTGGACTGACATCGACTGGCTGACACTAGATGTCCGGCGCGTCACATCAGGCTGGCGCGAGCAGTGTTAAATCGGACATCAGGCCCCGCCCGGTCTTCCCCCCGCCGGGCGGGGCTTTTTCTTCTCTGTCGTTCTGGGGCGGTCCGGAGGACCGAACCCGGAACCTCGAGATTCCGGGCTCGCGCTACGCGCGCCCCGGAATGACAGCGGTGTTTGCCGCGCGACCGCGGCCTCAATCCTGGATCTTCGAGAAATCCGCCACCGCGCGCGTGGCGCTGCGGATCTCGTTCAGCAGCTTGAGGCGGTTCTCGCGCACCTTCGCATCGTCGTCGTTGACGCGAACCTTGTCGAAGAACGCATCGACCGGCGGGCGCAGCTTTGCCATCGCGCTCATCGCGGCGGCAAAATCCTCCTTGGCAACGGCGGCGCTGGCCTCCGCCTGCACTTCGCCGATCGCCTTTGCCAGCGCCTTCTCCTCGGCCAGACCATAAAGCGCAGCATCGGGCGCACCGTCGAAGCTACGCTTGTCCTTCTTCTCCTCGATCGAGAGGATGTTGCTGGCGCGCTTGGTGCCGGCGAGCAGGTTCTTGCCGTCGTCGCTCTCCAGGAATTTTCCCAGCGCCTCGACCCGGCGGACGATCATCAGGAGATCGTCCTGACCGCCGAGCGCGAACACGGCGTCGACAAGATCATGCCGCGCGCCCTGCTCGCGGAGCTGGACCTTGAGGCGGTCGGCGAAGAAGGCGAGCAGATCGCTCGGAAGCCTCGTGGCATCGGCAGGCTTCACCAACAAGCCAGCAAGTGCGGAAGCCGCAACCTTCGTGAGCGAGAGCCGCAGCCCATTCTCGGCGATCAGCCTGATCACGCCCAGCGCCGCGCGGCGCAGCGCATAGGGGTCCTTGCTCCCCGTCGGCTTTTCGTCGATCGCCCAGAAGCCAACGAGCGTATCGATCTTGTCCGCCAAAGCCACCGCGACGCTCACCGGATCGGTCGGCACGCGATCGGTGGGCCCTTGCGGCTTGTAGTGCTCTTCGCAGGCCGCGGCGACGGAGGCATCCTCGCCCTGCGCCAGCGCGTAGTACTTGCCCATCAGCCCCTGCACTTCAGGGAATTCGCCGACGACTTCGGTCAGCAGATCCGCCTTGGCCAGATGCGCGGCGCGCGTCGCCTTCGCCACGTCGGCACCGACCAGCGGCGCGATCTCGGCGGCGAGCCTCTCGATGCGACCGATGCGCGCGGCCTGGGTGCCGAGCTTCTCATGGAACACGATCTGCTCGAATTTCGGCAGACGATCCTCGAGCTTCGTCTTCAGATCGGTCTCGTAGAAAAACTTCGCATCCGACAGGCGCGGACGGATCACGCGCTCGTTGCCTGATACGATGACCTTGCCGCCGTCGGTCGCCTCGATATTGGCGGTGAGGACGAACTTGTTGGTCAGCTTCCCGGTCTTGGTATCCTTGACCACAAAGCACTTCTGGTTGTTGCGGATGGTGGCGCGGATCACCTCGTCCGGGATGGCGAGATATTCCGCTTCGAACGATCCCATCATGACAACGGGCCATTCGACGAGGCCCGAGACCTCGTCGAGCAGCACCTGATCCTCAACCAGCTCGAAGCCCTGCGCGAAGGTCAGCTCCTTGGCGTCGGCGAAGATGATGTCCTTGCGCGCCTGCGGATCGAGGATGACCTTTGCGGCTTTCAACTTCGCTTCGTAGTCTTCAAAACGGCGCACGGAAATCGCATCCGGCGCCATGAAGCGATGGCCGTAGGTGGTCTGGCCGGTCGCGATGCCGTCCACCTCGAACTTCACGACATCAGGCTCTTCCGTCTCAAGCCCGAAGGTTGCAGTGATCGCGTGCAGCGGGCGCACCCAGCTCAGCGACCCCGGCTTGCCCGATCGCGCGCCCCAGCGCATCGATTTCGGCCAGGGGAAGGTGCGGATGATGACGGGCAGGATTTCCGCGAGCACGTCGATCGCATCGCGGCCGGGTTTCTCGATCAAGCCGATGTAGAAATCACCCTTGGGGTCGCGCTGGATTTTTGCTTCATCCAGCGACTTCAAGCCCGTCGCCTTCAGAAAACCCTGCACAGCCGCGTCGGGCGCGCCGACTTTGGGCCCGCGGCGTTCGGTCTTGAGATCAGGCTGGCGCGCGGGGATGCCATGCACGGTGAGCGCAAGGCGGCGCGGCGTCGCGAACGCTTTCGCGCCCTCATACACCAGGCCTTCGGCAACGAGCTTGTCGGTGACCAGGCGACGCAGATCGTCGGCCGCCTTAGCCTGCATGCGCGCGGGAATCTCTTCCGAGAACAGTTCAAGCAAAAGTTCGGGCATCAGGCCGCTCCGCCCGCTTCAGTATGGATCCAGGCCTCGCCGCAGGCTTTTGCCAATTCGCGCACGCGCAGAATGTAGCTCTGCCGCTCCGTCACCGAAATCACGCCGCGCGCGTCCAAGAGGTTGAAGACGTGGCTGGCCTTGATGCACTGGTCGTAGGCCGGCAGCGCCATCAGATGCGCCTCGCGCTTGTCGTCCTTCCAGCCGGCGTCGAGATATTTCCGGCAGGCCGCTTCCGCCATCTTGAACTGCTCGAACAGCATCGCAGTGTCGGCGACTTCGAAGTTGTGCTTCGAATATTCCCGCTCGGCCTGCAGGAAGACGTCGCCATAGGTGACCTTGGCGTCGCCCTCGCGGCCGTTGAAGTTGAGGTCGTAGACGCGGTCGACGCCCTGCACATACATCGCGAGACGCTCGAGCCCGTAGGTGAGCTCGCCCGCGACCGGGGCGCATTCGAAGCCCGCGACCTGCTGGAAGTAAGTGAACTGGCTGACTTCCATGCCGTCGCACCAGCACTCCCAGCCAAGGCCCCAGGCGCCCAGCGTCGGGCTCTCCCAATCGTCCTCGACGAATCGGATGTCGTGCACGGCGGAATCGATGCCGATTGCGGCGAGCGACTTCAGGTACAGCTCCTGAAGGTTCGGCGGCGACGGCTTCATGATCACCTGGAACTGGTAATAGTGCTGCATCCGGTTCGGGTTCTCGCCGTAGCGGCCGTCCTTGGGACGGCGCGAGGGCTGCACATAGGCCGCGTTCCAGGGCTTTGGCCCGAGCGCGCGCAGCGTGGTCGCCGGATGGAAGGTACCCGCGCCCATCTCCATGTCGTAGGGCTGCAGGATCACGCAGCCCTGCTCGGCCCAGAACCGCTGGAGCGCGAGGATGAAGCCCTGGAACGAGCGTTCCGGGCGCATATGGGCGGGCAATGAGGCGTCCATCGTCAGATCAGGCTCTCGCGGGGGGTTTTGAATCGCGCGGGACCGTATCGACGGCGGGGGTGGGAATCAAGGCAAACGGGGCGGATTCGGGCCAATCAGGCCTCATCCCGGGAGGTGCCGTAGGGTGGGCAAAGGCGCGCTTGCGCCGTGCCCACCATCTTTCCAGGATTGAGGTGCTGTCGTGGGCACGCTTCGCTTTGCCCACCCTACGGCACCTTACGTGTTGAGAGCGCTACCCCGGCCGGTAAGCTCCAGTCACGGGGTCACGTTTCAGCGTCTGGATGTTCCCCATATGGGCGGCCTCGGCGACACGCGACAGGCGCATCTCCTCCAGCTCCTGATTGATCCGGACAGCGGTCTTGTAGGCCCAGCGGACCACGGCAAGCCCACCCAGGACGCCCGCGAAAGCGACGAACGGCGGCATCTGTCGATCCTCGTCTAGTGCTCAGCCCCCACGCATATTGTTGCGCAGACAGGGCTACGCCGCAATCGGCACGCCAAGAGGCCAAATGGCGCGGGAGGGCTGCGCCTAGAACCCGAATTTCGCCCAGATCGCTCGCGTCTCAAGCGCCGAGATCAGATCGTCCGGCAGGCCGGCCATTGATTCCATGGCCGAAAGCTGCCCCGCGCCGGGCGATTTCCGGCCCAGAATGCCGGAGAGCAGCCCGGTCGGCTGCGCGATCACGGGGGTGAGAACCTTCTCGCCGTAGCGGGCACGAAGAGTTGAGCGGAGATCGCCGATGCTGTCGGCGAGCCCCAGAGCGATCGAACTCTCGCCGGCCCAGTATTCGCCCGTGAACAGGGCGTCGTCCGCGCCCTTGAGGCGCGCGCCGCGGCTCTCCTTCACCAGGGAAATGAAGATCTGATGGATCTCGCGCTGGAGCGCCTTCAGCTTGGCGACATCGTCGGGGTTCTCGGGGAGGAAAGGATCGAGCATCGCCTTGTGCGCGCCGGCCGTGTAGAGGCGCCGCTCGATGCCGAGCCGCTTGATCGCCTCCTGGAAACCGAAGCTGCCGCCGACCACGCCGATCGAGCCAAGGATCGAAGAGGGATCGCAGATGATCTCGTCGCCGGCGCAGGCGATCATGTAGCCGCCGGAGGCCGCAACGTCCTCGACGAACACCAGCACCGGCAGCTTCTTCTCCGCCGCGAGCTGCTTGATGCGCAGATAGATCTGGCGCGACTGCACCGGTGAGCCGCCGGGCGAATTGATCACCAGCGCCACCGCCTTGGCGTGCCGATATGAGAACGCGCGCTCCAGCACCCGCGCGACGCCCGCCAGCGTCATGCCCGGGCGCAGCGGCGTCACCGCGCCGATCACGCCGGACAGCCGCACCACCGGCACGACAGCCGTGCCCGGGCGGAAACGCGCCGGCAGATATTGCATGAGCTTGTCGGCCAGGCCGGAACTCTCACGATCTTTCAATTGTTCGGCCATGCCGTTACCTCTGATTAACCATTTCTTATCACGCGACTGTCATTGGAAGTGCCTGGAACGTGTTTTGCAGATTTCCCGTCGGGAGGCTGCAATGGGGCAGCGGAGAACACCATGAAAATCTATCTGCTGATGCTGCTGGTCGGTGCGCTGTTCATGGCGATCCGCTTGACGTCCCCGCAAGAGCAACAGCCGGAATCGCTTCCGCAGTAAGCCGTCACGGTTCCACCAGCGGCAAGGCCGCTCTCCCCTCCAGAATCTCCGTCACCTCTTTTTTGGACGCGCCCGACTCGTCGTTGAGCATGAGGCCCGGCAGCAATCGCGTCGGAGCCCGGCCGCCTTTGACCGCACGCACCAGCACGCGGATCGCAGGCCGCCCCGCCTCCCCGTGAACCGGCAGGATCGAAAGGCTGCCGAAGCCGCGTGACAGCGCCGCCAGGACATCGGCGATGCCATCTGCGCGCCAGATCAATGTCAGCACACCATTCGATCGGAGGATGCGACGCGCTGCATGCACCCAGGCATGCAGGGTCTCCTCGGTCGCCACATGCGCGGTGTGACGCGCCTGGTCCGGCGAGCCGCGATGCCGGGCCGGATCGTTGAAGGGCGGATTCATCAGCACCGCGTCGACGCTGTCGGGCGACAGCCCGTTTGCCGCAAAGGCGGTGGCGTCGGCCGTGACATCGAGCACGATGGTCTCGGCGGCAAGCGCATTCGCGGCTGCATTGGCGCGCGCGAGCTCGGCCAGCTCCGGATCGATCTCGACCAGGCTCAGCCCGATACCAGCGACGCGCCGGGCCAGCGCCAGCCCGGCCGTGCCGATCCCGGCGCCGAAATCGACCACGCGGTCCCCGGGACGGGCCTCCGTCGCCGCCGCAAGCAGAATGGCGTCGTGCCCGGCTCTGTGGCCACTCCGCTTCTGCCTCAGGCGCAACTGCCCGCCGAGAAAAGCGTCCTCGGTAATATCTGCGGCCTCACTCATCGCCGCGCAGTTCGTGGCTGAGGCCGGCCTCGGTGAGGAGCTCCCTCGCCTCCTGGGCGTCGTCCTCATGAACCAGGATCCGCCGCGGCAAAATGCCGAGCGAGCCCTCGATGATGCTCATGTTCTGGTCCAGCACCAGGTGATGGATGTTGGCGCCGTCGAGCAGCGCGCCGATCGCCGACACCAGCACCATATCGTTGGTCCGAACCAGTTCACGCAAAACGCAGGTTTCCTTGCCTGAAAGGGGGCTAAAGCGGCAAATGTCAATGGTTCCGCGGGCCTTGCCGCATCCGCCGCCAGTTTCTATTGTCTTTCCGTCAGAATAGCCCCTCCGGGGCAAATATTGGAGACCGGCGTGGCCGTCATCGTACCTTTCGAAACTCCCGGCGCGTCGATCGAAGAGCTGGTTGCCCTTGTCGCCCCTGACATGGAGCGCGTCAACGCCACGATCCTGTCGCGGACCGGTTCGGACGTGACCATGATCCCGGAGGTCGCCAACCATCTGATCTCCTCCGGCGGCAAGCGGCTGCGGCCGATGCTGACGCTCGCCATGGCCAACCTCGCCGGCTATACCGGCGACGGCCATATCAAGCTGGCCGCCTCCGTCGAGTTCATGCATACCGCCACGCTGCTGCACGACGACGTCGTCGACGAGAGCGAGATGCGCCGCGGCAAGCTGTCGGCGCGCATGCTCTGGGGCAACGAGGCGAGCGTGCTGGTCGGCGACTTCCTGCTCGGCCAGGCCTTCCGCATGATGGTCGAGGTCGGCTCGCTTCGCGCGCTCGACATCCTCTCCGCGGCCGCCGCCACCATCGCCGAGGGCGAGGTGATGCAGCTGGCCGCCGCCAAGAACACCGCGACCACCGAGGACGAATATCTCGCCGTGATCCGCGGCAAGACCGCCGAGCTGTTCGCCGCCGCCTGTGAGGTCGGCCCTGTCATCGCCAACCGTCCCAAGGCCGAGCAGACCGCCTGCCGCTCTGTCGGCATGAATCTCGGCATCGCCTTCCAGCTCGTCGACGACGTGCTCGACTATGGCGGCAAGAGCGCAAAGCTCGGCAAGAACACCGGCGACGATTTCCGCGAGGGCAAGATCACCCTGCCCGTCGTGCTCGCCTTCCGCCGCGGCAACGACACCGAGCGCGCCTTCTGGATCCGCGCGCTGGAGCGCGGCGAGATTGGCGACAGCGATCTCGATCACGCCATCGGGCTGATGAACAAGCACCGCGCGCTGGAAGATACGCTCAGCCGCGCCCAGCACTACGGCGCCATGGCCGTGGACGCGCTGGCGCTGTTCCCGTCCTCCCCGATGAAGAGCGCGCTGGAGCAGGTGGTGGCGTTCTGTCTGGCGCGGTCGCATTAGGCTTTTGAGTTTCGGCGCACCGCTAGCGAAACACTCGGTGTCGTCCCGGCGAACGCCGAGACCCATACCGCGTGATCTATCGACACAGTGTCGGTGCGAGTACCCACAATAACCAATCTTCGCCAAACCACTCCCTGTGGTTATGGGTCCCGGCGTTCGCCGGGACGACACCGGTGAGATAGGTCCCAGCTGCGTCAACACCTTCATTGCGAGCGCAGCGAAACAATCAAGAATCCCTCCGCGAAGAGAGCCTGGATTGCTTCGCTGCGCTCGCAATGACGGAGCATGGCGCGAAGCCGGCATTCGCCAATTCGCATTTCAAATTACAGTGACAGCTTTTTGCGGATGTGCGGCCCGCCTCCGTCAGCGCTCGTGCGGCCCACCTCCCGGTCACTTGCTTTTTGCAAGTGACTCTCCTACTTTCCCGCCATGCAGCCCAAATCCCCCTCGATCCTGGAATGCCCGGTCGGCCGTGCCGTGGAGACGGTCGGTGAATGGTGGAGCATCCTGATCCTGCGAGATGCGTTTCAGGGTGCGACGAAGTTCGACGAGTTCTCGCAAAGCCTCGGCATTGCGCCGAACATCCTGTCGCGGCGGCTTGCCCATCTCACCGCATCAGGCATGTTCGTGCGCCGCCGTTATCAGGAGCGGCCGCCGCGTTACGAATACGTTCTGACTGACAAGGCGCGGGATTTCTTCCCGGTGATCGCTACGCTGCTCGCCTTCGGCAACAAGCATCTCGCGCCCAAAGGCGAATCCATCGTGCTGGCGAACCGGAGCGACGCTCGCCCGTTCAATCCGGTCGTGGTCGACGCTGCCGACATGCAGCCGATCACGCTCGCCAATACGATCGTCGTCGCCGGTCCCCGCGCGAGCCGCGGCATGCGCAAGCGGATCGCTTCACTCAAGGCCATGAACCCGGCCGTCGCGCCGGCTGGAGAGTAATATGCGTCGGATCGTCGTGACGGGAATGGGCGCGGTATCGCCGCTCGGCTGCGGTGTCGAAACCTCATGGCGCCGGCTGCTCGCCGGCCACAGCGGACTGCGCCCTCTGCCCGAATGGGCGCAGGCGCTGCCGGCGCGCATTGCCGGACTCGTGCCCGACAAGGCCGACGATGCCGAGGGCGGCTTCGATCCCGCGCAGGCCGCCGCGCCAAAAGACCAGCGCAAGATGGATCGCTTCATCCTGTTCGCGCTGCTCGCGGCCGCCGAGGCGATCGCGCAGGCGAAATGGACGCCGCAGGACGCTGCCGCGCTGGAGCGCACCGCGACGATCATCGCCTCCGGCGTCGGCGGTTTCCCGGCGATGGCGGAGGCGGTGCGCATCACCGAGCAGCGCGGCGCGCGCCGGCTGTCGCCGTTCACGATCCCCTCGTTCCTGGCCAATCTCGCCGCCGGCCACGTCTCGATCAAATATGGCTACAAGGGCGCGCTGGGCACGCCGGTCACCGCGTGCGCCGCCGGCGTGCAGGCGATCGGCGATGCCGCGCGCATGATTCGATCAGGCGAAGTCGACATCGCGATCTGCGGCGGCGCGGAGGCCTGCATCGACATCGTCAGCCTCGGCGGCTTTGCGGCGGCTCGCGCGTTGTCGAGCGGGTTCAACGAGGAGGCGGCGCGCGCCTCACGCCCGTTCGATCGCGACCGCGACGGCTTTGTCATGGGCGAAGGCGCCGGCATTCTTGTCATCGAGGAGCTCGAACATGCGCTCGCGCGCGGCGCCACACCGATCGCAGAGTTGATCGGATACGGCACGACGGCGGACGCCTACCACATGACATCAGGCCCGCCTGACGGCGACGGCGCGCGGCGCGCCATGGAGATCGCGCTCCGGCAGGCGAGCCTTGCGCCGGCGGATCTGCAGCACCTCAACGCCCACGCGACATCGACGCCCGCCGGCGATGAGAGCGAGCTTGGCGCGATCGCGGCGCTGTTCGGCCGCAACCGCGGCATCGCCGTCAGCGCGACCAAATCGGCCACCGGCCATCTGCTCGGTGCCGCCGGCGGCCTCGAGGCGATCTTCACCGTGCTCGCTTTGCGCGACCAAATCGCGCCGCCGACGCTCAATCTCGAAAACCCCGATGCGGGCGCTGATGGCATCGACATCGTCGCCGGCAGCGCGCGGCCGATGCCGATGCAACACGCGATCTCCAACGGCTTCGGCTTCGGCGGGGTCAATGCCAGCGTGATCTTCCGCCGCACGGGCTAAACGAGAGCCTCCCGCGCCAGAAGACTTGCAATCGCAGCCCGCTCCGTTACCAAAACAGGATGATCGAAACGAATTTCTGGCTGTTCCTGGCCGCAGCCTGTCTCATTGCCGCCGTTCCCGGCCCCGGCATCTTCTACGTCGCGGCACGGACCTTGTCGGAGGGACGCGCCAGCGGCTTCGCATCGACGGCAGGCACGGCGCTGGGCGGGCTGGTTCATGTGGTCGCGGGCAGCCTCGGCATCTCCGCAATCATTCTCGCCAGCGCCGAATTGTTCGCCGCCGTCAAATTCGTCGGCGCGCTCTACCTGGTCTGGCTCGGCATCAAGACTTTCCGCAGCGCCGGCCGCACACTGTCGCTAGAGGGAGAAGCTTTCGGCGACAAGCGCGCGTTCCGCGACGGCGTGCTGGTCGAGGCGCTGAACCCGAAGACCGCCGCGTTCTTCCTCGCTTTCATTCCGCAATTCCTCGATCCCGCGGGGTCGAGCCCCACGCTGCAATTCATCCTGCTCGGCGCGATCTCGGTGGCGTTGAACACCCTCGCCGACGTCGTCGTCGTGCTGATGGCCTCCGCGACACGCAACCAGCTGATTGGACGACCGCATCTGATGCGGCGTCTCACGCAGGGCTCCGGCGGCTTCATTGCATGCCTCGGCCTGTCGCTGGCATTGGTGCGGCGGCCTGTGAATGGATAGCGCCCCGATGCTCACCCCGCAAAGCCGCTTCTACGAGTCCCATGGCCTGCGGCTGCATTACGCCGATTGGGGCAATGAGGGCGCGCCGCCTCTGATCCTGGTCCATGGCGGCCGCGATCATTGCCGCAGCTGGGACGTCATCGCCCGATCGCTGCAGCCGCATTTTCACGTGGTGACGCCCGACCTGCGCGGCCACGGCGATTCCGACTGGACCAGGGGCAGCAGCTACGCGCTGACCGAATATGTCTACGATCTCACCCAGCTCATCCGCACCATCGCAGCGCCTCAGGTGACCCTCGTCGGACATTCGATGGGCGGCATGGTGAGCCTGATCTTTACAGGGTCGTTTCCCGAGCAGGTCTCGAAGCTGGTCGTGCTCGACGGCGTGACCATGCTGCCGGACTCGCCGAAGCCGCCGGCACATGAGCGCATCGGCAAATGGGTGGCCCAGCTCGACAAACTGCACGACCGCATGCCGCGCCGCTATGCGACCCTCGAAGACGCGGCCGCACAGATGGTGCTTCACAACAAGCGCCTGTCCCGTGACCTCGCGCTGCA
Source organism: Bradyrhizobium sp. SBR1B (assembly GCF_014198205.1). Lineage (NCBI taxonomy): Bacteria > Pseudomonadati > Pseudomonadota > Alphaproteobacteria > Hyphomicrobiales > Nitrobacteraceae > Bradyrhizobium > Bradyrhizobium sp. SBR1B. Next base: position 17,753 of record NZ_JACIHC010000016.1, on the reverse strand, counting down.
TCTCGCCACCCACGGCGCACGGCAGAACGAGGACGGCACCTATAGCTGGAAGTTCGATCCCTATCAGCGCGCTAGCGCGCCGCACCGGCTCTGGCCGGACGATCACGTCGCGCTGTGGTCGCGCATCGCCTGCCCGACGCTGCTCTTGAACGCCGGCGAAAGCTTTCTCGCCGGTGCCAGGGCCGCAGGCCTGGAGCGTTACTTCCCGCAAGCGCGCGTCGAGACCATTGCCGGGGCGGGACACTGGCTGCAGCACGACAAGCCGGACGAGGTGCTGAGCGAGATCCGAAAGTTTCTCGGGCTGACCGAGCAAAGCGCGGGTTAGCCGCACTGCCGTAGGGTGGGCAAAGCGAAGCGTGCCCACGCATCTGTCTCCGTATCGGAGAGATGGTGGGCACGGCGCAAAAGCGCCTTTGCCCACCCTACGGCACCGTCTCCGGAGAGAGACTCAGCTCAATGTCCCCGCATGCACCCACCAGCCGGGGTGGTCGCGCCGGATCTTTTCGGCCGCGGCATGCGTATCTGCGGGCGAGCCGTAGATCGCAAAGCACGTCGCGCCTGAGCCGGACATGCGGGCGAGCTTGACGCCGGCGGAGCCACGCAAGGCCTCCAGCACGTCGCCGATGACAGGTTCGATACGTAGCGCAGGCTTTTCGAGATCGTTGGCAACGGTTTCGAGAACGTCGACCCAATCGGCAATCGATCCGCCCTCCTCCGGCCAGGCCGGAGCTCCCAGAACCGAGGTGGCGCCGACCAGAAGCTCGCCGTTGCGCAGGCCCAGCTCCTGGAAAACATCCTTGGTCGCCACAGGCACGCGCGGATTGACCATCACGCAAGGCATGCTCGGCAATGCGAGCGGCAGCAGCTGCTCGCCGACGCCGGTCATGTCGCAGGCGCGCGAGAGCAGGCACACCGGCACATCGGCGCCGGTCGCGAGCGCGACCTTCTGCAGGCGCGGATCGTCAAGCGACAGATTGTTGAGACGCGCCAGGAGCCGCAGCGCCGCTGCCGCATCAGCCGAGCCGCCGCCGATGCCGGCGGCAACCGGCAGCACCTTGTCGAGCGCGAAGGCGCCGAGCTTCAGGTTCGGCACAGCATCGGCCAACAGCCTGGCCGCCTTGAAGACGAGATTGTCCGCGGTATCGCCGCAAGCCGCGGCAAGCGGTCCCGTGGTGGTGAGCTTCAGCTCGCCGCCCGGCTCCAATGTCAGCCGATCGGCGCAATCGGCAAACGCGACCACACTTTCGAGATCATGATAGCCATCGGCACGACGGCCCACGACGCGAAGGCTAAGATTGACCTTCGCCCGTCCTTCTTCAATCAACGCCGGCATCGGCGACACGCCCCCAACTTCAGTTCCTTGTCGCGCATGATCTTGTCGGAAAACCGCTACACGCTTTGCGCTAGCGCGGCCCTTCGGGTCCGGATCATGCGCAAGCCTAGCCGCCCTTGCCGTCGTCCTTCTTCTTTTCCGCCTGCGCGGCCGAAGAGTTCGAATTGTCGTCGGCGAGGCCATTGGCGATCTTGGCCTCGATCTTCGGCAGCTCTTCCGGCTCGGGCTTGAGATCGCGCGCGTGCGACCACTGGAATTTGGCTTCCAGCGTGCGGCCGACCCGCCAATAGGCATCGCCGAGATGGTCGTTGATGGTGGGATCCTCGGGCTTGAGGTCGATCGCGCGCTCGAGGTTCTTCACCGCTTCCTCATAATTGCCGATGCGGTAATAGGCCCAGCCGAGGGAGTCGACGATGTAGCCGTCGTCGGGACGCTGCTCGACGGCGCGCTTGATCATCTTCATGCCTTCGTCGAGGTTCACGCCCTGGTCGATCCAGGAATAGCCGAGATAGTTGAGAACATGCGGCTGGTCGGGCTGGAGCTCGAGCGCCTTCTTCATGTCGGCCTCGGCCTTGGCCCACTGCTTGGAGCGCTCCTCGCAGATACCACGATAATAGTACCAGACGCTGTTGGCCTTGTCGTTGCCGGGCGGCAGCACGTCGACGCCTAGCGAATAGGTCGCGCCGCAGTCGCCGAACCTCTTGCGGCCGCGCTCGATGTTGCCGAGCGCCATGATCGCTTCGAGGTCCTTGGCATCCTCCGATGTAACGCCCTTGAGGATCTTGATCGCCTCGTCGGTGCGGTCGGCGGAATCCAGATCGATGGCAAGCTGGATCTGCGCATTGCGCTTGAGCGGCGAGGTCGACGGCACGCGCTCATAGACCTTGATCGCCATCTGCGGCCGCTTCACGGACTCGTAGAGATCGGCCAGCGAGAGCAGCGCCAGCGGATGGGTCGGCTGGAGGTAGAGCGAGAGCTGGAGATAGACCAGCGCCAGATCCTCGCCGCCGCGGCGGGTCAGCGTGGCGCCGATGCCGTAGAGCGCTTCGGCGGCGCCGGCCTGGGCGGAATCGACCAGCGGCGGCATTTTCTTGCCGGCCTTGGTCTCGCGCAGGCCTTCCTGGATCAGCGGATGGCGCGCGAGCTTCTTGTCGAAGGCCTGGTAGACGGTGGTCGCGGCGGCCGAATCCTTGTTGCGCGACAGCCAGCGCGCATAGGCCTCGGTCACGCGCAGCATGGAATCGTCGAGCTTGTAGGCGCGCTCGAAGCGGGTGCCGGCGTCTTTCTCCTTGCCGGAGAGCTCGAGGATCATGCCGGCGTGCAGGTCCTTGAACAGCGGGTACCATTCGGGACCTGCCAGCTTGTCGATGGTGGCGACACCGCCCTTGGCATCACCCGCGCCATAGGCAGCCCACCCCGACAGCAGCGTGGCGACGAGATCGGTGATCGGACCGCGGATCGACTGGTTGATGTTGGTCTGCGCGGCCGCGTACTTCTTCACCTTGAGATCATGCACGCCGACGACGAGACGCGCGACGCGGTTGGTCTTGTCGATGGTGAGGATGCGCTCGGCGAGCTTGACGGCTTCGTCGATGTCGCCGTCGGCGACCGACGAGATGAAGGCGCGGTCGAGCAGCTCGTTGTTCTTGGGATCGGTGCGCAGCGCCGAGCGGTAGAAGGCGGCGGCGGAGGCGGCGTCGCGCTCGACGCTGGCGTGGCGGGCAGCGAGATAGCTGCCGGCGGTGGTGAGCGACTTCAGATCGTTTCGGGTCGGAAACTGTGCCGCCGTGTCGGACGGATGATCCGGCGTCTGCGCCAGGACCCTGCCGGGGACGGTCGCGATCGCTGTGCCCATGAGGGCGATGGCGGCAACAGTCCAGCGGTTGAAACGATTTGAGAACATCAGGGCTCGCCTTGAGTTGGTAGTGCCTGGGTTTGCAGCAGAGGGCCGTATCGCATGCGAACGCGGCCGGTGGCATCGGGACCCGGAACCGTCCGGCGGACAATGCCGCTTTTGGCGCTTCGCCGCAAGGATTCGGGCCGGGCGATCCCTTCCGCACGCCTTAAATCGGCCAAGAGCGGTCCCAAGACGCTGCCAGTATGGCCTTATCGTGGCCGCGACCGGTGGCCGCAGCGGTGTCCTCACGCGAACGTGCGCCGGATCACCCTCGTGATCAGGTCCTTGTGCTCGGCCGGCTCTTACATCGCCTCATAGTTCGGACCGCCGCCGCCCTCGGGGGGAACCCAGGTGATGTTACCGTTGGGGTCCTTCACGTCGCAGGTTTTGCAGTGGACGCAGTTCTGGGCGTTGATCTGGAAGCGCGGGCTCGTGCCTTCCTCGACCCATTCATAGACGCCGGCCGGGCAATAGCGATTCGAGGGACCGGCGAACACGTCGTGCTCGGAAGTCTTCTGCAGGTTCATGTCGGTGACCTTGAGATGGACCGGCTGGTCCTCCTCATGGTTGGTGTTGGACAGGAACACCGAGGACAGCTTGTCGAACGAGATCTTGCCGTCCGGCTTCGGGTAGTTCTTGGGCGCGTGGCTCTTGGCCGGATCGAGCGTGGCGCGATCGGGCTTGGCGTGCGCCTGGGTGCCGAACAGCGAAGCGCCGAACAGCGTGTTGCACCACATGTCGAAGCCGCCCAGCGCGACGCCGAGCACGGTGCCGAACTTCGACCACAGCGGCTTGACGTTGCGGACCAGGAACAGATCCTTGCCGACCGACGACGAGCGCCAGGCGTTTTCGTATTCGACGAGCTCGTCATTGGCGCGATCGGCGGCCAGCGCCGCCGCGACATGTTCAGCCGCGAGCATGCCGGTGCCCATCGCATTGTGCACGCCCTTGATGCGCGGCACGTTGACGAAGCCGGCCGCGCAGCCAATCAGCGCGCCGCCGGGGAAGCTGAGTTTCGGCACCGACTGGTAACCGCCCTCGGTAATGGCGCGCCCGCCATAGGCGAGACGCTTGCCGCCTTCAAAGGTGCCGCGGATCGAAGGATGGGTCTTGAAGCGCTGGAATTCGTCGAACGGCGACAGGTACGGATCGTCGTAGTTGAGATGCACGACGAAGCCGACGGCGACGAGGTTGTCGTCGTAATGATAGAGGAACGAGCCGCCGCCGGTCTTCAGGTCGAGCGGCCAGCCGAAGGAATGCTGGATCATGCCCTTCTGGTGCTTGGCGGGATCGATCTGCCAGACTTCCTTGAGGCCGATGCCGAACTTCGCCGGCTCGCTCTTGGAATCGAGCGCGAACTTGGCGATGAGCTGCTTGGTCAGGCTGCCGCGGGCGCCTTCGGCGAACAGCGTGTACTTGCCGAGCAACTCCATGCCACGGGTGAAGGAGTCCTTCGGCTTGCCGTCCCGGCCGATACCCATGTCGCCGGTGGCAATGCCCTTGACGTTGCCGGCGTCGTCATAGAGCACCTCGGCCGCAGCAAAGCCCGGATAGATCTCGACGCCAAGCGCTTCAGCCTTGCGCGCCAGCCAGCGGCAGACATTGCCGAGCGAGCCGATGTAGCAGTGATGATTGTCCATCAGCGGCGGCATCATGAAGTTCGGCAGCTTGATCGCGCCGCCGCCCGTCATCCAGTAGAAGCGGTCGTCCTTCACCTGCGTTTTCAGCGGGCAGTCGGCATCATCGCGCCAGTCCGGGATCAGCTTGTCGAGCCCTGCGGGGTCGATCACGGCGCCGGAGAGAATGTGCGCGCCGACCTCGGAGCCCTTCTCCACCACGACGACGTTGAGATCGGCCTTGAGCTGCTTCAGCCGGATCGCGGCCGACAGGCCCGAGGGGCCGGCGCCGACGATGACGACGTCGAATTCCATGGATTCGCGCGGGGGAAGTTCTTCGGTGCTCATCTGATCTCAGCCCTTGAGACGGTCCTTGGTCATTTGCGCCCTCTTGTTTCCGATTTTTCCGGGTAGGACAACCTCGGAAATGCGTTTCGCCGGGGTGCAAGGGGGGGTGCAAGGCGCCCTAAACGGGACCTCCCCGGTTCTGGTAGGCCAGAACCGGCGAGGTCCCATCTTTTTTGACGCGTTTTCTTCACGCGAACCGGGTGGCCACTTCGCTCGAAAACGCTATGCTATAATAGTCAGACTTTCCCATGATACCCGAACCCGCACCCACCGTCCGCGAGCTTCTCGCCTTCTATCTGGAGGCCGGTGTCGATTGCGCGCTCGCGGAGGAACCGATCGACCGCCTGGCGGAATTGGATGCGCCGCCGCCGGCCCCGCGCGTGGCGCCTCCGGTCGAGGCACCTCGTCCTGTCGCCGCCCCCGCGGCCATGCGCGGCGAGGCCACACCGGCGCCGGACATCGCAATTGCCTCCGCACGCGAGGCCGCGCGCACTGCGCCGACGCTGGAAGCGCTGCGCGAGCTGATGCAGAGCTTCGAGGGCTGCGCGCTGAAACACACTGCGACGCGGCTGGTATTTGCCGACGGCAATCCGCAGGCGCGTATCATGTTCGTCGGCGAGGCGCCGGGCCGCGACGAGGACATCGAGGGGCTGCCCTTCGTCGGGCGCAGCGGCAAGCTGCTCGATCTCATGATCGGCGCGATCGGGCTCAACCGCAGCACGGCCTACATCGCCAACGTGATTCCGTGGCGGCCGCCCGGCAACCGCACGCCGACGCCGCAGGAGACGCAGATCTGCCTGCCCTTCATCCAGCGCCAGATCGAGCTCGTGAATCCCGACGTGCTGGTGACGCTTGGCAATCCCTCGACGCAGACGCTGCTCGGAACGCGCGAAGGCATCATGCGCACCCGCGGGCGCTGGTTCGAGTACGACGCCGGCGGGCGCACCATCCGCGCGCTGCCGACGTTCCATCCGGCCTATCTGCTCCGCTCGCCGTCCTACAAGCGGCTGGCCTGGCAGGATCTGCGCGCGATCGCCAAGGTGCTGGCGGGCTAGTGAGCTCTCGTGTCCCGGACGCGGTGCGGCACGCAGCTCTCGTAGGATGGGCAAAACGAAGCGTGCCCACCACCTTTATCGTGGGCACGGCGCGTTGCGCCTTTGCCCACCCTACGATTTCAGCGTCCGTAACAACGCGCGCGGCTCACGTCCCCTTCGGCCGCACGATGGCCCAGCCGACGCGCAGGAGCTGCTGACGACCGGTCACCAGCCATTCGAAGGCGCGCGGCACCTCCGGGACGATGCCGGGAAAGCGCTTGAGGATGTCCGGCGGTGGCGTGCCGGCGGTATCGGAGGCACGCCAGACCACGACGCCGCCGGTCTCGCTGAATTTGGCCTGATTGAGCCACGGCGTGCGCGCAGGGTCGGCGTCGATGAAGAGATGCGGCCGGCCGGAATGCAGCGTGATCAGGCTCGCAAGCTGGGTCTCGCCGGCCACCGCACGCAGGCGATGGTTGGTGCGGCGGGCAAAGCTCTCGTCGAAGAAGTCCGAGATCGCGCGCGCCGGCATCGAGGTCGCGATCTCGTTCGTGCCGGTCCAGGGCAGCAGCAGGACGGCGAGCACGACGCCGACGGCCGGCGCCACGACGGCGGCGGCCCAGACCGTCCGCAGCATCCGCGCACGGCGCATCGCGATGAGATCGCCGGCTGCGACCACCACGGCAAGCCCGGACACAACCAGCACGACGCCGGCGCCGCCGACGACGGACTCGAGCCCGAGCAGGCCGGAGATCAGCACCGCGCCCAGCGCAGGCGCCAGCGCGAAGAAATAGACGAAGTTGCGCCCCAGCGGCTCGACCGGCGGCCTAAAGATGATCGGCGGCTCCTCGCCCTTGCCGGCGAACAGGCCGGCGTTGAGGAAGGTCAGCGCCGGGATCGCAGCGGCCCCGAGCACGAGGCCGCCGAACAGCCAGGCCGCATGCAGGGCGCGGGCATTCAGTTCCGCAACTTGCGGCAGGGCCGGCATCACGAGAGTCTCGGCACGCATCAGCCAGACCGCATAGGGCAGCGCCAGCACCGCGACGACAACAAGCGCGAACAGCGGATCGAGCGCGCGCAGCGTCCGGCGGCCGCCAGCGGTCGAGACCGCGAAGACGACGAGCAGCAGCAACAGGAAGATCGCCGCGGGCGTCGTCAGCAGCAGGAGACCGGCCTCGATCGACCAGGCGAACCAGGCATTGCCGCGGCGCTGGCCGATGATCTGCCAGGAGTGCAGCAGCAGCAGCGCCCAGAGCGGCCGGGCCAGGACAAGCGGGCCGAAGTCGAGCGCCGACGAGGAGAAGGCGAGCACCGTCATGGTCAAGAGCACCGCGAGCACCGCCTGCTGCGAGCCGACCACGGCGCGGGAGAGGTGATAGAGCGCAATGAACGTCGCGATCTCGCAGAGCTCGGCCAGCACATAGACGCCGAACATGTGGCCGCCGGCGGCGCGATAGGCGATGTCGGCGAGCCAGACCGGCAAGGGCGGACCGAGATCGGTGCCGACCTGGTATTCACGTCCGAAAGCCAGGAGCGTCGCGAGGCTGCCGGGCGGGCTGCGGTAGAACACCAGCGCCACGAACAGCCACATCGCGGCCTGCAGCAGCACGGCGATCCAGACGATCAGCCGCGGCCGGGCGCGAATGAGCTCGATGACCAGGGAGGTAAACCGCATGCAACGTCCGAAAGATGCAGCCAACCCGTCCAGCCGGCCCTATTCGCTCACAAACACTTTGATAAGGGGCGTCACGCGTCGTGGCAACGACGGTGTGCTCCCTCTCCCCGTTCTTACGGGGCGCGACGAGCTTCGCTCGCGCTGGGAGGGTCAGGGTGAGGGGGCTGCGTCGGTAATCACTGTGACAGATGGACTCGCGGAGGCTGCCCCTCACCCGCATCCCATCTCGGATGGAAGCGGCCTCTCCCCGCAGGCGGGAGAGGCGAAGAGGGCAGCGGAGAGAGCCGTTAGAGACCCGCCGACGCGTCGATCTCGACGCTGGCTTCCACCGGCACCTCGACCTCGGTCACCGTAAACAGATCCTGCACCGGCTCGACGGTCCACGGCATGTGCTTGGCACGCGCCGCCGCAACCGGGGCGAAGAAGCGGCGGTGATGGACCGAGGGGCCGAGACGGTCGAGCGCGTCGAGGTGCTCGGGGACGGCGTAGCCCTTGTGCTGCTCGAAGCCGTAGCCTGGGCAGTCCTGCGCCAGCGCGCACATCAGGCGGTCGCGCGTCACCTTGGCGATGATGGAGGCCGCCGCGATCGACAGCACGATGCCATCGCCGCCGATCACGGCTTCGCAATCGCAAGGAGTGTCGAGCCGGTCGCGGCCGTCGACGAAGACGTGCCTCGGCGCCTCCGGCAGTGCCACCACGGCGCGCTTCAGCGCCCACAATGAGGCGCGCAATATGTTGTCGCGGTCGATTCGCGAGGGCGAGGCGACGGCGACCGAGACCTGGGCGGTGGCGCAGATCTTGTCGAACAGTTTTTCGCGTTCCTCGGCGGTCAGGCGCTTGGAATCATCAATGCCGCGCGGAATCCGGTCGGGGTCGAGAATCACGGCCGCGGCTACCACGGGGCCGGCGAGCGGCCCGCGGCCGGCTTCGTCGCAGCCGGCGACCGGCCAGACGCCGCGCTTGATCAGCGCGCGCTCGCGCCGGAAGCTCGGCGGTGCGACCGCGATGATGCCTTTCTTGCCTGCGGGAACGGTCGTTGTTTTGGTCGCAGGCGCTTTGCCGGCCTTGGCGGGCGCTGCCTTCTTCGCTGCGTCCTTCTTTGGCGCGTCTTTGGCCGGTGTCGTGGCGGATGTCTTGGCGGACTTGTCCCGAATCATGGCGGGGATCGTGCGCAAGCGGCCCGGCCGGCGCAACCGGGAACCCCGCGCAATTCCCGTTATTCAGGCCGCCCTATTCAGCCAGATGCACCCGCCGGTCCTCGCCGACCTCGATGCCGGGCGCGACCACGACCTCCCAGGGATGGCCGTCGGGATCGGCAAAATAACCGGAATAGCCGCCATAATCGGTCTCGTGCGCGGCCTTCAGCAGCTTTGCCCCCTTGCCGAGAGCAAAGGCCAGCACCGCATCGACCTCCTCTCGGGTCCGACAGTTCCAGGCGATCGTGATGCCGCGGAAGGTCGCTGGCCTCGGCTGGTCCGGCAACGTCGCGTCGGCCGAGAGCTGATCCCAGGGATACAGCGCGAGCACCGGGCCACCGGTATCGTAGAAAGCGACGGCCTCGCCGGTCGCCTTTAGCCGGCGCGCAAAACCGAGCGCGTCGTAAAAAGCGATGCTGGCACGGATATCGCTGACGCCAAGCGTGATGACAGTGAGCCGCGGCACCGGCGGGTGAAGTTCCTTGACCATGCGACGCCTCTTCCACTTCCCCGATCAGAACAGGCTGAGCTGATCGCCGTTCCGCTTCGGCCGCGCGAAGTGATCGGTCGTCAGCTTGGAGCGCCGTTTGTTGAGGCCGAGCCTGTCGCAGGCGATCTCGAAGCGGCGGCCGATGGTCCAGGCCATTGGTCCGGTGCCCTTCATCCGTTCGCCCCATTTCGCATCGTAGTCGCGGCCGCCGCGCATGTCGCGGATCAGCGTGAAAACGTGGCGATAGCGGTCGGGATAGTTCGCCATTAGCCATTCGCGGAAGAGATCGCGCACCTCCAGCGGCAGCCGCAGCAGCACATAGGAGGCTTCCTTGACGCCGGCATGGGCGGCAGCATCGAGGATGCGCTCGATCTCGGAATCGTTCAGCGCGGGGATTACAGGCGCAACCATCACCGTGGTGGGAATGCCGGCGTCCGAGAGCTGCTTCAGCGCCTCCAGCCGCTTCGGCGGCGTCGAGGCGCGCGGCTCCATGGTGCGCGCGAGCTTCGGATCGAGCGAGGTGACGGAGATCGCGACCTTGGCGAGGTTGCGCTTGGCCATCCGCGCGAGGATATCGATGTCGCGCACCACCAGCGCCGACTTGGTGACGATGCCGACGGGATGGCCGGCACCCTCGAGAACCTCGAGGATGCCGCGCATGATTTTGCGCTCGCGCTCGATCGGCTGATAGGGATCGGTGTTGGTGCCGATCGCGATCATCCGGGGCTCATAGCCGGTCGCGGCGAGCTCTTTCTCCAGCAGCGCCGGCGCCTCGGGCTTGACGAACAGCTTTGACTCGAAGTCGAGCCCGGGCGACAGGCCGAGATAGGCATGGGTCGGCCGCGCGAAGCAGTAGACGCAGCCATGCTCGCAGCCGCGATAGGGATTGATCGAGCGGTCGAAGCCGATATCGGGGGAATCGTTGCGGGTGATCACCTTGCGCGAGGTGTCGACCCCCACACTGGTCTTGAACGGCGGCAGCTCTTCCAGGCTCTGCCAGCCGTCGTCGAAGGCGACGCGCGCCTCGGCCTCATAGCGGCCGCTGGCATTCGACTGTGCGCCCCGCCCCCGCCTGCGTGCGCGGTCGATGGCGACGCCAAGCTCTGGAAAGTCAGAGTCCACACCCGCCGGCTCGGAGGGCGCCTTGACCGGCGGGTGTTTGAGAGCATGAGAGGATGCTGCTGGACTCATGAAGCCAAGATAGCACGACAACGGAACAAATCAAGAACACAAACAAAAAATGGGAAAACAACCCCATGCAAAGTAGCCGCTCAAATTTCGGGCGCGGTCCTTTGACCTCACGCAACACACCCGTCGCAACGATTTCGTTTGATGCCGGCCAGGGATCAATCGTCGCGGAACAATGTTGGTGACGATCGCCGGGTGAAGGTCAGCAGGAACATGACAAATCAACAACAATCGGCCGCGGCAAGCAGCAACCTCGACCTCCTCGATCGCTACTGGCGCGCCGCGAACTACCTCTCCGTCGGGCAAATCTACCTGCTCGACAATCCGCTGCTGCGCGAGCCCTTGCGGGCCGAGCACATCAAGCCGCGTCTGCTCGGCCATTGGGGCACGACGCCCGGCCTGAACTTCATCTACGCCCATCTCAACCGCGTCATCCGCGCGCTGGATGTCAGCGTGCTCTATGTCTGCGGTCCCGGCCATGGCGGGCCGGGCATGGTCGCCAACACCTATCTGGAAGGCAGCTACAGCGAGATCTATCCCGACATCGCGCGCGACACGGACGGATTGCGCAAGCTGTTCAGGCAGTTCTCCTTTCCCGGCGGCATTCCGAGCCACGCGGCGCCGGAAACGCCGGGCTCGATCCACGAGGGCGGCGAGCTCGGCTACGCGCTGGTGCACGCCTACGGTGCGGCGCTGGACAATCCCGACTTGATCGTGGCTTGCGTGGTCGGTGACGGCGAAGCGGAAACCGGCCCGCTCGCGGCCTCCTGGCACTCCAACAAGTTCCTGAACCCCGCGCATGACGGCGCGGTGCTGCCGATCCTGCATCTGAACGGCTACAAGATCGCCAACCCGACCGTGCTCGGGCGGATGCGGGACAGCGAGATCCGCGACCTGTTCCGCGGGTTCGGCCACGAGCCGCTGTTCGTCGCGGGCGACGATCCCAAATTGATGCATCAGGCCATGGCGGATGCGCTCGACGTTGCGCTCGCCAGCATCCGCTCGATCCAGCAGCACGCCCGCGACGGCCGCAAGGCAGTCGAGCGGCCGCGCTGGCCGATGATCGTGCTGCGCAGCCCGAAAGGCTGGACCGGCCCGAAAGAGGTCGACGGCAAGAAGGTCGAGGGCTTTTGGCGCGCGCATCAGGTGCCGGTGGCGGGCTGTCGCGAGAACCCGGCGCACCTCAAAGTGCTCGAAAACTGGATGCGCAGCTACGAGCCGGAAAAGCTGTTCGACCAGAGCGGGGCGCTCATTCCAGAACTTCAGGCGCTCGCGCCCGAAGGCATTCGCCGCATGGGCGCCAATCCGCATGCCAATGGCGGCCTGCTCAAGAAGGAGCTGAAGCTGCCGGACTTCCGCAGCTTCGCAATCGAGGTGCCGCAACCCGGCGGCGTCGCAGCCGAAGCGACGCGCGAGCTCGGCAAATTCCTGCGCGATGTCATCCGCCTCAACGCGAAGGAGCGCAATTTCCGCATCATGGGCCCGGACGAAACCGCGTCAAACCGGCTGGATGCGGTGTTCGAGGCGACCGAGCGGGTCTGGATGGAGCCGATCGAGCCTTACGACGTGCACCTCGCGCAGGACGGCCGCGTCATGGAAATGCTGAGCGAGCATCTCTGTCAGGGCTGGCTCGAGGGCTATCTGCTCACCGGACGCCACGGTTTCTTCTCCTGCTACGAGGCCTTCATCCACATCGTGGATTCCATGTTCAACCAGCACGCCAAATGGCTCAAGGTCACGCGCGATCTGCCATGGCGGCGCCCGATCGCCTCGCTCAACTATCTCCTGACCTCGCATGTCTGGCGGCAGGACCATAACGGCTTCAGCCATCAGGATCCCGGCTTCGTCGATCTCGTCGCCAACAAGAAGGCCGATATCGTTCGCATCTACTTCCCGCCGGATGCCAACACGCTGCTGTGGATCGCCGACCATTGCCTGCGGACCTATAACCGCATCAACGTCATCGTTGCCGGCAAGCAGCCGGCGCTGCAATGGCTCTCGATGCAGGAAGCGGCCACGCATTGCGATGCCGGCATCGGCATCTGGACCTGGGCAGGGACGGAAGATGCAACGGGCGAGCCCGACGTGGTGATGGCCTGCGCCGGCGATGTGCCGACGCTGGAGACGCTCGCCGCCGTCGATCTGTTGCGCAAGGCGCTGCCGGATTTGAAGATCCGCGTCGTCAACGTCGTCGACCTCATGACGCTGCAGCCCAGGGATCAGCATCCGCATGGGCTTTCGGACCGCGATTTCGACAGCCTGTTCACGCGCGACAAGCCTGTCATCTTCGCCTATCACGGCTATCCCTATCTGATCCACCGCCTGACCTATAGCCGCACCAACCATGCCGGCCTGCATGTGCGCGGCTTTGCCGAGGAAGGCACCACGACGACGCCGTTCGACATGGTCGTGCTCAACGAGCTCGACCGCTACCACCTCGCGATCGAGGCGATCGAACGCGTGCCCGGGCTGGCGGCCAAAGCTGCGCAGGCGAAGCAGCAATTCCGCGACAAGCTGATCGAGCATTCGCGCTACGTGCGCGAGCACGGCGAGGACATGCCCGATGTCCAGGAATGGGTCTGGCCCAACAGCTCCGGCGGCAATACCCCGACTGAGGCCGGCGATTAGCCATGCCGGACACGGTCCTCGTCCTCAACTCGGGATCGTCGAGCATCAAGTTCGGCCTGTTCGACATCTCTGCTGTTGAACCCAGCCTGCTCTGCAAGGGGCTGCTCGACGAGCACGAGGCAAAGCCCCGGCTGGTGGTGAAGAGCCCCGCGGGCCAAGACCTGTTCGAGACGCGGACAGAGGCGCCGGACGCCGACGGCGACCATCTGTTCGCCGATGTGCTCGCCTTCATCGAGGACCGGTTCGGCGAACGTGATCTGCGCGCCGTCGGCCATCGCATCGTTCATGGCGGGCCGGACTATTCAGGCCCGGTCGCGCTGACGGACGACGTCACCGCGAAGCTGGAGGCATTGACGCCGCTGGCGCCACTGCACCAGCCGCGGTGCCTCGCGCCAATTCGCGCGCTCGCGGCGATCCGGCCAGCGCTGAGGCAGATCGCCTGCTTCGACACGGCGTTCCATCACGGCCTGACGCCGCCCGCGAGCCGCTTCGCGATTCCGAGGCACTACGAGGAACGAGGCGTGCGACGCTACGGATTTCACGGCCTCTCCTTCGAATATGTCGCGGGACGCCTCGCCGAGATTGCGCCGGAGGTCGTCGCCAAGCGCACCGTCATCGCGCATCTGGGCAACGGCGCCAGCCTGTGCGCGTTGCGCAACGGCCGCAGCGTCGACACCACCATGGGACTGACGCCGCTTGACGGCCTCGTGATGGGCACGCGCTGCGGCACGATCGATCCCGGCGTGCTGCTCTATCTGCAACAGCACGAGAAGATGTCGATCGAGGATGTCCAGCACCTGCTCTATCACCAGTCGGGCCTGCTCGGCGTCTCCGGCATCTCCGCGGACATGCGCACGCTGCTGGCGAGCGGCGAGATTGCCGCACGGGAGGCGGTCGATCTCTTCACCTTCCGCGCGGCGCAGCAGGTCGCGATGATGGCGACCACGCTTGGCGGCCTCGATTGCCTGGTCTTCACCGGCGGCATCGGCGAGCACGCCAAGGAGATCCGCAGCGCGATCGGCGAGCGGCTCGGCTGGCTCGGCGTGCGGATCGATGCGACGGCGAATGACGCGGCGCGCGAGCGGATCAGCGGGGGCGGAAACGCCGTCGACGTGTTCGTCATCCCGACGGATGAGGAGATGACGATCGCACGCCACCTGTGCAGCGGTGCTGCAACCTAAAGGGACAATATCGTAGGGTGGGCAAAGGCGGAAAAGCGCCGTGTCCACGATCTTTCTCCCGCGGCGACAGCTGGTGGGCACGGCGCAAGAGCGCCTTTGCCCACCCTACGACACCGGACTCGTGGAGATTGAGGCACAACAGCGCGCGAAAAAAACGCTCAATGCGTTCCCGACCATATCTGAAAACACCCGATCGCGACCTCGATCACGATCAGCACCACGACCGCGATCTCCAGGCGGAGCGAGCGCTGGGTGTCGATGATGTCGGTCAGCGCGTTGGCGGTCTCCGACACCGCGGTGAGCTTGCGCTCGAGCGTGTCGAGGCGTTCTTTCAGCTCGTACTCGTCCTCGAGGCGGGAATAGAGCCGGTCGAGCTCGGGCTTCTCCCAGAGCACGTCGGGCTTCTCGGCGATCGCGACGCGGCCGGCGACGCGCTGCTGCACCAGCAGTGCATTGCCGATCAATTGCAGGATGCCCTTGCGACGGCGCGGCGTGCGGCCGTGCTCGGCGAGCTCCCGTGCAAACGGCTCGATCACATCGAAGACCGCGGCGACGCGGCGCTCGTCGCGCGCCAGCGACGTGCTCTTGGCGAGCGCGTCCGCAACCAGCAGCAGACGGTCGTCGGAGAACTTTGCGAGGCAGATCGGCCCGCCCGGCTGGATGGCCTCGGCGCTCTCATCCTTGCAGAGCTGTGCCTGCGCGATCTCTTCCTCATATGGGCTGAGCTCGCCGATCACCCGCGGCTTCAGGCTGTCGATCAGCACTTTCTCCTCGGACGGGAGCAGCCCGATCAGCACCACGACGCCGTAACGGAAAATCACGGCAAGGCCGGCATGGACGCGGAAGGCGGCGGGCGTCGACGAGACCAGCGTGCCGATCTCGAGACCGGCGGCGTTGATGCGGTCGCCCAGCATCAGCGCGCGGATCCGCAAGGTCGGCGCAGCCTCCGGCTTCGGCGACGTTGACGCCGTGCCAACAGCGAGTTGATCGGCGTTCACAGGAAGCCTCCGCCGGCACCAAAGTCACACATTTCCCGTTCGAACCTTTCTTGCAGGGCGCACCCTCCCTGCAGGAGCCGGCTACCCGCGCGCCGCGCAATGTCGCCGTAAAACTCCGGGTTAATACCCCCGGGACGCACTTGTGCCGAAACATTCGGCAACATCGCCAACCCGCGCGTGACACATTTGGCTGCGAGGACTGGCTGCAGTTTACCATCGCACGCCGAAGCGCGGCCGGAAAGTTGCACTCGGCAACGCCACGTGTTTATGACAACATCATAACAAGCTACGCTTCTCCCGAAGTGCAGACATTGAAGCCTCAATCATGCTGAGCGTCATCATTCCGACCGAAGGCGTCGAGCAGACCGCGGTGGCGACTCTGGCCGCGCTGGTCCCCGGGGCCGCCGCCGGCGTCATCCGCGAGGTGCTTCTGGTCGACGGCACCCGCAATGGCGTCATCGAGCGGGTTGCCGACGTCGCAGGCTGCCGTTTCGTCGGCTTCGAGGGATCTTCGCAAGGCGCCGCGCTCGCGGCCGGCGCGCTCCAGGCCCGCTCGCCGTGGCTGATGTTCCTGCCCGCAGGCGCCGTGCTCGAAACCGGCTGGATCGAGGAAACCACCCAGTTCATCCAGGCCGTCGCGACCAGCGGACGGGACCGTGCTGCCGTGTTCCGCTATGCGCGCTCGCCTTACGCCGATACCGGATTGCGCGACGTCCTCCGGGCCGTGGTGCGCAGGGTGATCGGCCCGCTCGGCGATCAGGGTCTTTTGATTGCGCGTGATCATTACGACCGGATCGGCGGTTACCCGCCGCAGGCCCGCCGTTCCGAGGCACGGCTGCTGCGCCGGCTCGGCCGCTCGTCCCGGACCATGCTGCGCAGCCGGATCGTCATGGTCGGCTGAAGTCACCGCATACTTGCCAAAGTCAAATAATTAATTGACAATGGCAAGTATCGAGGTGCCCCATGCCATCAAGCTCTTCCCCATCAGCCCTTGCGATCGAACAGGTCGCTGACGATCGCATCGCGGCGGTCCGCGCCTTCAACCGCTTCTATACTCGCAAGCTCGGTGTGCTCGACCAGCATCTCGGAAAGAGCCCGTTCTCGCTCAGCGAGGCCCGGGTGCTCTACGAACTCGCGCATCGCGACGAGCTGGCGGCAAAGGAGATCGGAAACGAGCTTGGCCTCGACCCCGGCTATCTCAGCCGCATCGTGCAAAGCTTCGACGAAAAGGGGCTGATCACGCGAAGGCCCCTGCCCGCCGATCGCCGGCAATACCAGCTCAGCCTCACCGCCAAGGGCCGCCAGACCTACGCCAAGCTGAACCTGAGCTCGCAAAACGAGGTCGCCGCAATGCTGGCCCAGCTTTCGGCCAGCGATGCAACGCGGCTCACGCAGGCCATGGCGACCATCGAGGCCGTGCTGGAGCAACGTCGAACCCAGCCTGCGGCTTTCATGCTGCGCAGCCACCGCGTCGGTGACATGGGCTGGGTCATCTCCAAGCAGGCCGCCGCCTATGCCGCGGACTACAACTGGGACATCAGCTACGAGGCGCTGGTCGCCGAGATCTGCGCACAGTTCATCAAGAACTACGATGCCGCGCGCGAACACTGCTGGATCGCGGAAGTGGGCGGCGAGCCGGTCGGCTCGATCTTCCTGGTCAAGGCCACCGACGAGATCGCCAAGCTGCGCCTGTTGCAGGTGGAGAAGAAAGCGCGCGGGCTCGGTGTCGGCCGCGCGCTGGTCGAGCAATGCATCCAGGGTGCACGCGAGCGCGGCTACAGCAGGATGACGCTGTGGACGCAAAGCATCCTGGTTGCCGCACGCGGCATCTATCAAAGTGCGGGATTCAAGCTCGTGAAGGAAGAGAAGCACCACAGCTTCGGCGCCGATCTGGTCGGCGAGACCTGGGAGCGGGATCTCTGATTTTGCGACGAGCGCGATGCGCATGAATGTGCCCTCGCCCCTTGTGGGAGAGGGCAGCGACGCCGGCAGACACAGGCTCACTTGGGTGAGGGGTGTGTCTCAGCGTATTCCGTGCGGATAGATACCCCTCATCCGGCGCTTCGCGCCACCTTCTCCCACAAGGGGCCTGTTGCGTAATCCGCCAGTTGTGATTCCCTAGGGCAAAGCCTTGGGGGAATGACGATGGCGGTGAAGCGGACAGGACAG
>NZ_JACIHC010000015.1:0-186567 GCF_014198205.1 Bradyrhizobium sp. SBR1B | reverse complement strand
GCCAGCGGCCTGTCGCGGGGTGCAAACCGCGGCAGGCCATTCCTCATGGAACAGGTCAAAGATAAACGATCGCGCTATTACAAGGGTGGGCAAAGGCGCGTAGCGCCGTCCCACCATTGCCCGCTATCTTGCGCGATGGATGGATTGGTGGGCACGCTTCGCTTTGCCCACCCTACGGCACCTTATCCCTGCGCGCGCAGCTTCTCCGCCGCCTTCGGGGCAAAGTAGCTCAGCACGCCGTCGGCGCCGGCGCGCTTGAAGGCGAGCAGGCTTTCCATCATGGCGCGCTCGCCGTCGAGCCAGCCGTTGTTGGCGGCGGCTGCGATCATCGCGTATTCGCCCGAGACCTGGTAGGCGAAGGTCGGCATCGCAAACGTGTCCTTCACGCGGCGGACGACATCGAGATAGGGCATTCCGGGCTTCACCATCACCATGTCGGCGCCTTCAGCGATGTCGAGCTCGACCTCGCGCAGCGCTTCGTCGGTGTTGGCGCTGTCCATCTGATAGGTGCGCTTGTCGCCGGTCAGCGTCTTGGCCGAACCGATGGCGTCGCGGAACGGGCCGTAGAAGGCCGAGGCGTATTTCGCGGCGTAGGCCATGATCTGCACGTCGAGCAGGCCGGTGCGGTCCAGCCCCTCACGGATCGCGGCGACGCGGCCGTCCATCATGTCGGAGGGCGCGATGATGTCGCAGCCGGCTTCGGCCTGCACCAGCGCCTGACGCACCAGCACGGCGACCGTCTCGTCGTTGAGGATCCTGCCGTCCGAGATCAGGCCGTCATGGCCGTGGCTGGTGAAGGGGTCGAGCGCGACGTCGCAGAGAATGCCGATCTCCGGAAACTCCTTCTTGATCGCGCGCACCGCCTGGCAGACCAGATTGTTCGGGTTGGTCGCTTCGGAGCCTTCCTCGTCGCGCAAAGACGGCTCGGTGTAGGGAAACAGCGCGAGGCAGGGGATGGTGAGCTTCATGGCGCGCTCGGCCTCACGCACGGCCTGGTCGACGCTGAGGCGCTCGACGCCCGGCATCGAGGCAACCTGCTCGCGCTTGTTGTGGCCGTCGATCAGGAACAGCGGCCAGATCAGATCGTCGGTGGTGAGGACGTTCTCGCGCACCATCCGCCGGGCCCATTCGGCCTTGCGGTTGCGGCGCGGGCGGACGGTCAGATCGAGGGCATGGGGCACCGCCGCTCCCTCGCGGCGCGAAACCTCGCGCAATTCGATCGGACGTCCGTATTTGATCGCCATCACTCTTCCTCCGGCTGGAATTATTCTTATATCAGCTCGCATGGTTCCCGCCACCGCGGCTTGACCTGCCGCAAGGCAGAATTGAGCTGACCTTGGCCGTCGAGCTTGGGCGCCGATTGATTTTGCGGGCCGAAGCAGCCAGAAGGGGGCCATGTCCGAGATTTCCACCCGCGATGCGGCCCGTGACGGCAGCCCCAGGGACGCCGTCAGAGACAGCGCCAGAGACAGCGCGATGTCGGTGGCTGCGATCTCGTCGGAGCGCTCGGAGTCCGACGACAATGTCTGGACGCGCCGCCTCGTGCTGTTCCTGCGGGTGATGGCGCTGCTCTCGATCCTGAAGGGTCTCTATCACTGGGCGCAGGTGACGGGCTTCGTCGGCGGCGAGGACGAGGCGTTCGAGAACCAGTCGATGGCCTGGCAGGCCGCGACCGTCTATTTCGCGGTGATCGAGCTCGTCGCCGCGGTCGGCCTGTGGCTGGCAACGCCGTGGGGCGCCGTGGTGTGGCTCACCACCGTGGTGTCGATGGCGGTGATCGAGCTGATGTTCCCGGGCATCTACGGCGGCAGCCTGATCGTCGTCGGCGTCGAAGCCTTCATGCTCGCCGCCTATCTCGCGCTCGCCTGGATGGCCGCGCGCGAACGGCCGCCGTAGCACAACGCGCGCTCTCGTGCCCCGACGCAATGCAGCGCGCCGCGCTTGTGGCGTGATGCGTTGCAGAGCCGGGGCCCATCTCTCCGCGATCTCGTTTGTGGCCCTCTGGGTCCCGGCTCTGCGCTCCGCTTCGCTGCGCTTGTCCGGGACACGAGAGCGGAGGCGCGGAGTTGTGCCGGATTGGTTGACCGTTGGTTGCCTAAAATTTGCGGTAAGTTTTCGTTGACCAGCCGGTTCCGCCACAGCCGTTACGCGCCCGTTTCGAAACGGAGCGGGGCTGTTCTGGAATGCGACAGTTGCGGCGGACGGAGGGTGAACAGGACCTTGCGAAGGTCAACAGAGGCTTTCGAAAAGTGCTTGTGGCACAGGCTTAATCCGCAATTCACTGTCTTAAATTCATGATCTCTTTATTCTCTTATTTAAGCCGATCTTCAAACGAGCCCCTTAAGTTGCGCCTATCAGACGGGACACAAGTTTCGTCGAATAAGTGTCGATAAAAACGACAACAGGGGAAGTGTCATGATGAAAGCCGTCGCAACTGCGGCAGATACCGCAGAGCGCGTCTCCGGCCAGCAGGGTTCGGTGCAGTCGCTCTATCTGGAAGCTTTGACTCTGGTGGAGCGGCTGCATCGCCGGCTCCTCGACGTGATCAAGGACGAATTCGATCGCCGCGGCCGCGCGGACATCAACTCGGTGCAGGCTCTCCTGCTCTACAACATCGGCGACAAGGAGCTGACCGCGGGCGAGCTGCGCACGCGCGGTTACTATCTCGGCTCCAACGTCTCCTACAATCTGAAGAAGCTCGTCGAGCTCGGCTTCCTCGACCATCAGCGCTCGCGCGTTGATCGCCGCTCGGTGCGCATTCGCCTGACCCCGCAGGGCCAGGAAGTCCGCCGCATCGTCGATGCGCTCTACCAGAAGCACGTCAAGACGGTGGAGCAGGTCGGCGGCATCTCGGGCGAGGAATTCTCGACCCTCAACAAGTCACTGCACCGCCTCGAGCGGTTCTGGACCGACCAGATCCTGTATCGGCTCTGAGTTTCCAAGGGATAAGGCCAAGCCGGCCCGCAACAAGACCGGCAAGCCGCCCGAACGTGCCTAACTTCCCCAGCGCGCCGGCCCGGAGTTGCCCCGGACCGGTGCGTTTTGCATTTTGCACCTGCGAAGAAAATTTTGCGATCCGAGGAACCAGTTCCGGGCCTGGTGCTTATCTCCTTCGGATCGGAGAAAGGTCGATGCTGGTCGAGCGCGGGCTGCAGGCGATGAATGTGGAACTCGTGAGCGAGGCCTACGCCATCGCCGCGAACTACCTTCGCCGTTCCGGCGCGATCCCCGATACGCTCGTCACCGACGAACGCCTGCTCGGGATCATCATCAAGCTGCTCCAGAACGGGGAGTTCAACAAGATCCGGCTCGCCAACACGGCGATCGCCCGGTTCCAGGCGCAGGCCGAGGCCCGCGCGGTTGCCTGATCAACAGTCCCAAAATACCGACGAACCCAGAATATCGCACGAACCAGAGGGTGCCATGGAAGCCGCCATCGACCGCATCATGCAGACCTATGACCTGCTCGCCAACCGCACCGCCGCGGCCAGCGAGGAGGCGAGGGAGAAGGTCACGAACTATCTCAACATCCTGATGGAAGCGGGCGAGAAGGACACCCACCGGTTGACGGTCTGCGGCCTGACCTATCTGCGCCAGCTCGACGGCAGCGTGGACCCGGTGAAGGCGGGGTATACCGGGTTGTAGGAGGGGAGGCCGGGCTACGGCACCCAGATCGGCCGCAGCTCTAGTCGAACTTGACCTTTTCGGTCCGTGATCCGGGCGGACCAAACCTTTTCACGGCGTATCCTCCCTTGAGAGCTGGCCAACTGCTCAAGATCGGGAGGATTGCCTCGAAAAGTGCATTTGCATCTGGGCCGTACATAAACAGCTGGCATTCGCCGCCCCCGAACTCGTCGCCATCAAATTCGCCGACTTCCTGCAAAACGATTGCGTCTTGCAGCCTGTCGGAGACGCTGTGAATGGAAGCGTGTTCCTCGGCTGTTCCACGACCGGGGTTCGACAAAGGGACGTGCACCTTCACGCAGTGCTCGATCTTGGCTGACATTGTGCCTCCACGTTCCCTTAGCGGCCCAAGCCGCACTGGTAATCCTATAGCCCGCCGGCCCGCCGAAAGTCTGCCTCCTTCTGCGTGTGCTTAATTCTAGGCACAATTTTAGATGGGTTGCGGGTCGGCCTTCGCAGCGGTCAGGGATCAAGGCTAGGTCCAGCGCCTCCGAATTCCCCCGATTCCCACCATATCTGGCACAATTCAGATCCCCGACCCGCAAATGCTTGGCCTGTTGCGGGCGATGTGGTAGATCGCGCTCGCCGCTTCCGATCGCCACACCAGACCGCCCGTAGCCCGCCAAAAGGCTGCGGCGGTGGAGATATTCGCAAGATGACCGCACCCAAAACCGCCTCCGCGCCCGATTCGTTTTTCACCGCTCCGCTCGAGCAGGCCGACCCGGAAATCGCCGCCGCCATCAAGGGCGAGCTCGGCCGGCAGCGCCATGAGGTCGAGCTGATCGCCTCCGAGAACATCGTCAGCCGGGCCGTGCTGGAAGCGCAGGGTTCGGTGATGACCAACAAATACGCGGAAGGCTATCCCGGCGCGCGCTACTACGGCGGTTGTGAGTGGGTCGACGTCGCCGAGAACCTCGCGATCGACCGCGCCAAGAAGCTGTTCGGCGCCAAATTCGCCAACGTGCAGCCGAACTCCGGCAGCCAGATGAACCAGGCGGTGTTCCTGGCGCTGCTGCAGCCCGGCGACACCTTTATGGGCCTTGACCTCGCGGCGGGCGGCCATCTCACCCACGGCTCGCCCGTCAACATGAGCGGCAAGTGGTTCAAGGCCGCGCACTACACCGTGCGCCGCGAGGACCAGATCATCGACATGGATGCGGTTGCCAAGCAGGCCGAACAGGTCAAGCCGAAGCTGATCGTCGCCGGCGGCTCGGCCTATTCACGCGCCTGGGACTTCAAGCGCTTCCGCGAGATCGCGGACAGCGTCGGCGCGTACCTCCTGGTCGACATGGCGCACTTCGCGGGCCTCGTCGCCGGCGGCGTGCATGCCTCGCCGGTGCCGCACGCCCACATCACCACGACGACGACGCACAAATCGCTGCGCGGTCCGCGCGGCGGCCTGATGCTGTGGAATGACGAGACACTGACCAAGAAGTTCAACTCGGCGATCTTCCCGGGGCTGCAGGGCGGCCCCCTGATGCACGTGATCGCGGCCAAGGCGGTCGCCTTCGGCGAGGCGCTGCGTCCGGACTTCAAGGTTTACGCCAAGAACGTCGTCGAGAACGCCAAGGCGCTGGCCGAGGCGATGAAGAGCCATGGCTTCGACATCGTTTCCGGCGGCACCGACAACCATCTGATGCTGGTCGATCTCAGGCCGAAGGGCCTGAAGGGCAACGCCTCGGAGAAGGCGCTGGTCCGCGCCGCCATCACCTGCAACAAGAACGGCATTCCATTCGACCCCGAGTCGCCGTTTGTGACCTCCGGTATTCGTCTGGGCACGCCGGCGGCGACCACCCGTGGCTTCGGCGTCGCGGAATTCCAGCAGGTCGGCGGCATGATCGCCGAGGTCCTCAACGCGATCGCGCAGTCGGACGACGGCAAGGCGCCGCTGGTGGAAGCCGCGATCAAGGAACGCGTCAAGGCGCTCACCGATCGGTTCCCGATCTATCAGTAAAGCTGGGTCACGCGGATGCGCTGTCCGAACTGCAACAGTCTCGATACGCAGGTAAAGGACTCGCGTCCGACCGAGGACTCTTCCGTGATCCGCAGGCGGCGCGTGTGCGTCGCCTGCAATTTCCGCTTCACCACCTTCGAGCGCGTGCAATTGCGCGAGCTCACGGTGATCAAGCGCAACGGCCGCCGCGTGCCGTTCGACCGCGACAAGCTGATGCGCTCGGTGCAGATCTCTTTGCGCAAGCGGCAGGTCGAGCCGGAGCGGGTGGAGAAGATGGTCTCCACTATCGTGCGCGAGCTCGAGACCGGAGGCGAGGCCGAGATCTCTTCCGAGGTGATCGGCGAGACCGTGATGGAGCATCTGCGCACCCTCGACGACGTTGCCTATGTGCGCTTCGCCTCGGTCTACCGCAATTTCCGCGAGGCCAAGGATTTCGCCGACGTGCTCGGCGAGCTCTCCGGTGAGGAGGAAGCGCGGCTCGCCGCGATCCGCAAATGATCTTCCGCATCCTGGAGGATCAGTTCGCGCAGAAGGCGCGCGAGGCCAAGGACGCCGATCTTCGTTTCATGCAGCTGGCGCTGGCGCTTGGACGCCGCGGGCAGGGACGCACCTGGCCTAACCCGGCCGTGGGCGCCGTCGTCGTCAAGGACGGTGTCATCGTCGGCCGCGGCTGGACCCAGCCAGGCGGACGGCCGCATGGCGAGCCCGAAGCGCTGCGGCGCGCAGGTGAAGCCGCACGCGGCGCCACGCTCTACGTCACGCTCGAGCCTTGCTCGCATTTCGGCAAGTCGCCGCCTTGCGCCGACGCGGTGATCGCGGCCGGCATCAAGCGGGTGGTGGCGGCGATCGAGGATCCCAATCCTGAGGTCGCGGGGCAGGGGCACGCGCGGCTGCGCGCGGCCGGGATCAATGTGGACGTGGGCCTATGCGCGGCGGAAGCCGCGTTCGATCACGCCGGGCATTTCCGCCGCATCCGGGACAAGCGTCCGCACGTGATCCTGAAGCTTGCGGTGTCGCCCGACGGCAAGATCGGCGCCGCCGGCGGCAAGCCGGTCGCGATCACGGGGGAGGGGGCGCGCAATCGCGTGCATCTCCTGCGCGCGCAGAGTGATGCCATCCTGGTCGGCATCGGCACGGTGCTGGCGGACGATCCACTTCTCACCTGCCGCCTGCCGGGCATGGCGGCGCGCTCGCCGGTGCGCGTGGTGCTCGACCAGAGCCTGCGTATTCCCGGGGCGAGCAAGCTTGTGGGCTCCGCGCGCGAGACGCCGCTCTGGGTGATGGGCTGCGACCTTGCGGAAGCCGCGGCAGCAACACGTCTCGGCGCGACCGGCGCGCAAGTGATCCGCATCCCGCCGGCAGGCGCCTCCGGGCTCGATTTGCCGGCCGCACTGCATGCGCTGGCCGGGAAGGGCATCACCCGCCTGATGGTCGAGGGCGGCAGCCGCGTTGCGGCTTCGTTCGTCGCGGCCGACCTCGTCGACGAGATCTGGCTGTTCCGCGGCGCGGAAGCGGTCGGCAGTGGCGGCGTCGATGCGCTCGATGCATTGCCCCTGTCGAAAATCACGCAGTCGCAGGCCTACAAGGTTCATGCTAGCGAAACATTCGACAAGGATACTCTCACCATCTACGAGCGCGCGTAATGTTCACCGGCATTGTCACCGATATCGGCGAGATCGTCAGCTTCACGCCCGTGGCACAGGGCCAGCTGCACCGGCTGCGCATCGCCTGCCGCTTCGATCAGACCACCATCGCCGACGGTGCCTCGATCGCCAGCAACGGCGTGTGCCTGACCGTGGTTGCGTCCGGCGTCGCAGGCGGCAAGGACTCTGAGCAAAGGACCTGGTATGACGTCGATGCTGCGGCGGAGACGCTGGCACTCACGACGGCCAAGCACTGGAAGGTCGGCACCAGGCTCAACCTCGAGCGCGCGCTCAAGATCGGCGACGAGCTCGGCGGGCATATCGTCGCCGGCCACGCCGACGGTATCGCGACCCTCGTCAGCCGCGAGGATCTGCCCGACATGGCGCGGTTCGAGCTCTCGACCACGCGGGAGCTGGCGCGGTTCATCGCGACCAAGGGCTCGATCACGCTCGACGGCGTCTCGCTCACGGTCAATACGGTCAAGGACGTGACTTTTTCGGTGCTGATCATCCCGCACACGCTCTCGGTCACGACGATCGGTGGCTGGAAGGCGGGGGACGAGGTCAATATCGAGGTCGACTTGATGGCCCGCTATGCGGCGCGGTTGACGGAAATGAAGTGACGGCAGAGCCGTCATTCCGGGATGGTCCGCAGGACCAGGCCCGGAATCTCGAGATTCCGGGTTCGATGCTTCGCATCGCCCCGGAATGACAGTGTCTTTAAAACTTGGCTTACGTGCCTGCGGCGACTACATAACGCGCCGACCCCAGTAAACGGATTGAGACGATGGCAGACGCGCGGCGCGCACCCCTGAAGGACCAGACTGACATTTCCGGCGCGCGCGCGCTGATTGTCGAGGCGCGGTTCTATGACGATCTCCAGGACGCGCTTCTGGACGGCGCGATCGCCGAGCTGAAGGCGGCGGGCCTGACCCACGACGTCATCACGGTTCCCGGCGCGCTGGAGATTCCGGCCGCGGTCGCCATCGCCATCGACGCGGCGGCGGCGAACGGCAAGCCCTATGACGCTGTGATCGCGCTCGGCTGCGTGATCCGCGGCGACACCATTCACTTCGAGATCGTGTCGCAGGAATCCTCGCGCGCGCTGATGGATCTTGCCGTGGCGCGAAAGCTGCCGCTCGGCAACGGCATCCTCACCGTCAATAATGAGGCGCAGGCCTGGGCGCGGGCGCGCGCCAGCGAGCTCAACAAGGGCGGCGATGCCGCGCGTGCGGCGCTTGCGATGCTGCGCATCAAACGCCGCATGGCGCGGGCCTGAGCCATGGCTGATCCCACCAAGAAGCCGGCAGGGCTTAACGAGAAGAAGGCAAACCGGCGCGGCGCGGCGCGGCTCGCGGCCGTGCAGGCGCTGTACCAGATGGATATTGCCGGCGCCGGCATCAACGACATCTTTGCCGAGTTCGAGAGCCATTGGCTCGGCAATGAGGTCGAGGGCGACACCTACCTGCCGGCCGAAGCGGCTTTCTTCCGCGACGTCGTCTCGGGCGTCGTGCGCGACCAGAAGAAGCTCGATCCCCTGATCGACGAGGCGCTGTCGAAGGGCTGGCCCTTGAAGCGGATCGAGGCGATCCTGCGCGCGGTGCTGCGGGCAGGGGCCTATGAGCTGGAGCACCGCAAGGACGTGCCGGGCCGCGTCGTCGTCTCCGAATATGTCGACGTCGCCAACGCCTTCGTCGACCGCGAGGAGACCGGCATGGTCAACGCCGTGCTCGACCAGATCGGCCGCCAGTTTCGCGGCGACGAGTTCGGGCGGGGGTAATTTCCGGCGAGGGCGGTGAATTCATGCGAGACGGCTGCCCCATACTCCGCTGTCATCACCCGCGAAGGCGGGTGATCCAGTACGCCGCGGCCTGTCGATGTCACACGATCGTCTCTGGAATACTGGATCGCCCGGTCATGCCGCGCGATGACAGCGGGGGGTGGGGCTTGCATCGATGACCACTCCGCAAAACCCCTCCCCCGAAGACTCCCTCATCGCGCGCTATTTCAAGCCGCTGGCGACCGATCCCGGTGCGTTCGGTCTGGTCGATGACGCGGCGGTGCTGTCGTCGTCCGGCGACGACATCGTCGTCACCACTGACGCCGTCGTCGAAGGCGTGCACTATCTTGCCACCGATCCCCCTGACACCGTCGCGCGCAAGGCGCTGCGGGTGAACCTGTCCGATCTCGCCGCCAAGGGCGCGACGCCGGCGGGATTCGTGCTGACACTGGCGCTGCGGAGCCAGGAGGATGCCTGGCTCCGGCCCTTTGCGGACGCGCTGGGCGAGGATGCAAAGGAATTCGCTTGTCCGCTGCTCGGCGGCGACACGGTCTCGACGCCGGGCCCGCAGATGATCTCGATCACGGCCTTTGGCCGCGTGCCGCAGGGGCGGATGGTCGGCCGGACCGGCGCGAGGCCAGGCGATCGCATCCTGGTGAGCGGCACGATCGGCGACGCTGCGCTCGGCCTCGACGTGCTCACGGGCGGTGCTGCCGCGGCTGCGCTCACGACCGATCCCGCTGCAAGGGAAGCCCTGATCTCACGCTATCGCGTGCCGCAACCGCGCAACCCGTTGGCACGGGCCGTGCGCGATCATGCGACCGCAGCGATGGACGTCTCCGACGGGCTCGCCGGCGATCTGACCAAACTCTGTGCGGCGTCCGGGGTCTCGGCCACGGTCGACGTGACGAGCGTGCCGCTTTCGGCCGCGGCAGCAAGCCTGGTTGCCCGCAACGTGGTTTGCGTCGAGACGCTGCTTGCGGGGGGCGACGACTACGAGGTGCTGTGCACCGTCCCGCCGGCGCAGGGCGATGCGCTGATGGCCGCGGGGCGGGCGGCCGGCCTTGCCGTCACCGCGATCGGCACGATCGTCGCGGGCAAGCAGGGGCCGCGTTTCCTGGACGGGCAGGGCCAGGAATTGGTTTTGAAGCGGCTGTCCTACAGCCACTTCTAGGAATTGCTCCAAACCGGCATCTTAGTTCGCTGCACTTGGCCTAAATACCTGCCGAGATCGGCGTTTTCGGCCTTATCCGGCGTTGCACCCTCAATTTGATTTTGGCAAGCTTGCTACCGACTAAGGCCGCCCCTTTTGGGCAAGGGGCGGCTTTGTTCGAAATCAAGGCGCCGCACCGCTCGACGGACAACAAAAGGCGCCGGGGGTACATCAAGGATCTGAGGCAAAAATCACATGACAGCATTATGGTTGATAGTGCTCTGCGGAGTGCTTTCCGTCGTCTACGCGATTTGGGCGACGTCTTCGGTGTTAAGCGCGGATGCGGGGTCGCCGCGCATGCAGGAGATCGCGGGAGCGGTCGCTGAGGGTGCACAGGCGTATCTGCGGCGCCAGTACACGACGATCGGCATCGTCGGCGTGGTCATCTTCCTCTTGCTTGTCTATTTCCTCGGAATCTACGTCGCCATCGGCTTTCTGATCGGCGCCGTCCTGTCGGGGGCGGCCGGCTTCATCGGCATGAATGTCTCGGTCCGCGCCAACGTGCGCACCGCGCAAGCCGCGACCACCTCGCTCGCCGGCGGCCTCGAGCTGGCCTTCAAGGCCGGCGCGATCACCGGCCTCCTGGTCGCGGGTCTGGCATTGCTCGGCGTGACGCTCTATTTCGGCTTCCTGGTGCATTCGCTGAAGCTTGCGCCTGACAGCCGTACCGTCATCGACGCCATGGTGGCGCTCGGCTTCGGCGCCTCGCTGATCTCGATCTTCGCCCGTCTCGGCGGCGGCATCTTCACCAAGGGTGCGGACGTCGGCGGCGACCTCGTCGGCAAGGTCGAGGCCGGCATTCCCGAGGACGATCCGCGCAACCCGGCCACCATCGCCGACAACGTCGGCGACAATGTCGGCGATTGCGCCGGCATGGCTGCCGATTTGTTCGAGACCTATGCGGTGACCGCGGTCGCCACCATGGTGCTCGCCGCGATCTTCTTCGCCAAGACGCCGATCCTCGCCAACATGATGACGCTGCCGCTCGCGATCGGCGGCATCTGCATCATCACCTCGATCATCGGCACCTTCTTCGTCAAGCTCGGGCCGAGCCAGTCGATCATGGGTGCGCTCTACAAGGGCCTGATCGCAACCGGCGTCCTGTCGCTGATCGGCATCGCGCTGGTGATCTACTACCTGATCGGCTTCGGCAAGCTCGATGGCGTCGACTATACCGGCATGGCGCTGTTCCAATGCGGCGTGGTCGGCCTCGTCGTCACCGCGCTGATCATCTGGATCACCGAATACTACACCGGCACCGACTATCGGCCGGTGAAGTCGATCGCCCAGGCCTCGGTGACCGGCCACGGCACCAACGTGATCCAGGGCCTTGCCGTCTCGATGGAAGCGACCGCGCTCCCCGCGATCGTGATCATCGCCGGCATCCTGGTCACCTATAGCCTCGCCGGCCTGTTCGGCATCGCGATCGCGACTGCCACCATGCTGGCGCTGGCCGGCATGGTCGTCGCGCTCGACGCGTTCGGCCCTGTCACCGACAACGCGGGCGGCATCGCCGAGATGGCGGGCCTGCCGAAGGAGGTGCGCAAGTCGACCGACGCGCTCGACGCGGTCGGCAACACCACCAAGGCGGTCACCAAGGGCTACGCGATCGGTTCGGCCGGTCTCGGCGCGCTCGTGCTGTTTGCGGCCTACAACCAGGACCTCAAGTTCTTCGTTGCAGACTCCGCGCGCCATCCCTACTTCGCCGGCGTCAATCCGGACTTCTCGCTCAACAACCCGTATGTGGTGGTGGGCCTGCTGTTCGGCGGCCTGCTGCCGTATCTGTTCGGCGCGATGGGCATGACCGCGGTGGGCCGTGCCGCCGGCGCGATCGTCGAGGAGGTTCGGCGTCAGTTCCGCGAGAAGCCGGGCATCATGCAGGGCACCGACAAGCCGGATTACGGCAAGGCGGTCGACCTGCTGACCCGGGCGGCGATCAAGGAGATGATCATCCCCTCGCTGCTTCCGGTGCTGTCACCGATCGTCGTCTACTTCCTGATCTACGCGATCGCGGGCGGCGGCGTGGCCGGCAAGTCGGCGGCGTTCTCCGCCGTCGGTGCCATGCTGCTCGGCGTCATCGTGACGGGCCTGTTCGTCGCGATCTCCATGACCTCGGGCGGCGGCGCCTGGGACAACGCCAAGAAGTACATCGAGGACGGTCATTTCGGCGGCAAGGGCTCTGACGCCCACAAGTCGGCGGTGACCGGCGATACCGTCGGCGATCCCTACAAGGACACGGCGGGTCCCGCGGTGAACCCGATGATCAAGATCACCAACATCGTGGCCCTGCTGCTGCTGGCGATCCTGGCGCACTAAGCGGCGAGAGACGAGACAAGACAAGGCAAAACCCCGCGGCGCGAGCCGCGGGGTTTTTGTTTGTAGTGACAGTGCGTAGGGCGGATTAGCGAAGCGCAATCCGCCATCGCCCGAACCGCATCGAAGGCGGATTACGCTTTCGCTAATCCGCCCTACAGATCGCGGCCGTGCGTCACTGCACGTCCATCTGCAGCCCTTCCTTCTGGATGATGCCGGCGAACTTCTTCGTCTCGGCATCCACGAAGGCGGCGAACTGCTCGGGCGTGCCGTAGTCGGCGCGGGCGCCCATGGCCGCGATCTGCTTCTTGATGTCGTCGCGCTCCAGCATCGCCTTGACCTGGAGATTGAGCGCGCTCAGCACCTCGGGCGAGACGCCCTTCGGCAGGAAGACCGAGAACCACGACGAGACGTCGAAATTCGCCAGCTCCGGCGCGCTCTCGCGCATGGTCGGCAGGTCTTTCGCAAGGTCGCTGCGCTCGGTGGTGGTGACGCAGAGGCCGTTGAGCGTGCCGTTCTGCACCTGCGGCAGGCTCGGATAGAGGTTGTCGAACAGGATCTGGATGTCGCCCGCCAGCGCCGCCTGGAGCGCGGGTCCGGCGCCACGGAACGGGATGTGCGTCATCTTGAGGCCGGTGAGCTGGAGGAACCAGGCGCCGGTGAGGTGAGGGCTCTGGCCGACGCCGGAGGAGGCGTAGCTGAGCTTGTCCGGATTGGCCTTGAGATAGGCGATCAGCTCGGCGATCGACTTGATGCCGGTCTTCGGATGCGCCGACACGATGTTCGGGATCCGGATCATGTTGGAGACCGGCTGGAGCTGGTCCGGCTTGTAGGTCAGATTCTTGAAGATGCTGTAGGCGATCGCGTTCGGACCGGGATTGCCGACCAGGATGGTGTGGCCATCGGGCTTGGCACGAACCACCTCGGCGGTGCCGATGGTGCCGCCGCCGCCCGAGCGGTTTTCCACGACGGCCGACTGACCCCAGGCGGTTTGCAGATGCGCGGCCAGGAGCCGACCCAACACGTCGGTCGAGCCGCCGGCCGCAGCCGGCACCACGAGGCGGACGTTTTCGGTCGGCTTCCAGTCGGCAAGGCTCGATCGCGGCAGGATCGCTGCGGCCGAAAGGCCGGCCACTCCGGTGAGCACGCGACGTCGGGACAAAGTCTTAGGCACGAATCCACTCCCTGCTTCTTTCTTTGCAGGGAGCGTAGGAAACCGCAGATGCGACGGCAAGTCGCGCGCGGCGGTCAGTGCCGCGCGGAGGGCGGCACGACGCCGCAGGCGAGGGGCATATACCTTCCGGCGGAATTGGAAGGCGTTCTGGATGCTTGTCTTGAAGCGTTTTCCTGAAGCGAGCCGGTCGCCGGCTTCGCCCGAAAACGCTCCGGGGCTCAGTTAAAGCTGAGCAGCTTGAACAGCGGCGTGAGGTAGCTCATCTCCTGGCCCGACGTCGGCGTGGTGCGGCTGATGAAGTCGAAGATCTTGCCGTCCTGCAGGCCGTAATTCGCGAGGCGCCGCACGCGCCGGTTCTTGTCGAAATAGATCGCGATGACGCGCTGGTCGACCACCTTCTGGTTCATGAAGGCGACCATGCGCTCCGAGCGCTGGGAGATGTAGTAGAACACTTCGCCATCGAGGGTCGCCACCGTGGAGGGCGTGCCCATCACGATCAGCACCTGATCCTGGCTCGCGCCGATCGGAATCTGCTCCAGCGCACCGGGCGGCAGGATGTAACCCTTCTGGAATTGCTCGCCGGTGCAGCCCGTGAGCGCGGCGCCGACCAGGGCGACGGCGGCGAGCATGCGCAAGCCGCGCCAGCGTGCGTGAAGGCCGCGCCGCGTACCCGCGCGCAGGCTGATCTGGTTCGTTGTCGTCATAGCGGAACTGATTCCGTCCCCTTGCGTCGCGCGAGGCGCTGAAGTACCGGGCTGGGCGTCTGAATGCAACTCGCGCGCGCCCGCTTGCGGAAACCACAATGCTTTGGCCGTTCAATCACTTCAGGAAACCCCGGCTAACCCCGTCGGGCACCATTGAAGCCATCTATGGCATGATCGTGACGCAGGCGCGAGAACCCATATTTTACCGCGACTTGGGCGTGCCCGATACGGTTAACGGGCGTTTCGACCTGTTGCTGCTGCATCTGTGGCTGCTGCTGCGGCGCCTGCGTACGGTCCAGGGCGCCACCGCAGGAGCCTCGGAGCTGTCGCAGGCGCTGTTCGACCGCTTCTGCGAGGACATGGACGACAATCTGCGCGAGATGGGGGTCGGCGACCAGACCGTGCCGAAGCGGATGCGGGCGTTCGGCGAGGCGTTTTACGGCCGCGTGCAGGCCTATGACCAGGCCATCGAGGCCGGCGGCGAGGCCCTGGCAGAGGCGATCTGCAAGAATATCTTGAATGGGACCGGCCCGGACCAGGCGAGGCGGCTCGCGGCCTATGCCCGGGCCACCGAGACCGATCTCGGCCGGGCCGACGAGGCCGCGCTGCTGCGCGCCTCCTTCAGGTTTCCTCCAGCGCTTCTCGAGGGCGACACGCCATGAGCCGACCCAATACCGGATCCGAGCCCGATCCCTGGCGGGCCCCCGTCATCGTCGCGCAAATCCCCGACACCGGTCTGCATCGCAAGCTCGAGGCCTCGGCCGCCGAGCGGCAGGCCATGGCGGAGGTCGCCGGCCTCCGCGAGATCCTGTCCGCCCAGGCCGACTTCGACGTGGTGCCCAGGAGTGGCGGCCGGGTCCAGGTGACCGGCAGCGTCCGGGCCCGAATCGGCCAGACCTGCGTGGTCACGCTCGATCCGATCGAAAGCGAGATCGAGGAGGAGGTGGACCTGGTGTTCGCCCCCGAGGCCGAGGCGCGCCGCCTGGCCGACCTGATCGCCGAGGGGCAGGACGAGGAGGCGCCGCCTGAGGTCGCTGACCCGCCCGAGGCGATCGTGGGTGGCATCATCGACCTTGGTCGGCTCGCCACCGACGCCCTGTTCCTGGCAATCGATCCCTATCCGCGCAAGGAGGGGGTCGTGTTCGAGCCGGAGGTCACCGCCCCCGATCCCGAGGACCATCCATTCGCGGCCCTGAAGGCGCTGCAGGACAACAAGAAGGGCCAATAGCCGGGCATTTCCCCCAGGGATCGTCTTGCGGCGGTGCGCGAGGCATTTGCCGGGATGGTTTCAAAGCCTTCTTTATCTGGCTAATTTCAGTGCATTTCTTGCAGATTCAGGAGTTCGCGGCCGGATCGCCCCGGATGCAAAAGGCTGGGGGCAAGAGGTTGTTTCGGGGGTACAAAACGCTATTGTCGCGCCCCGGCCCGGGTGCAGCGTGGCGCTTGGCCGGCCGCCATGTCCGTGGCGAACTCATTTTGCGGTCCCGCTGATCCAAGACCGCACCAGACCAGGTTTCCAGGACTTTTATGCCAAGCAAGGTTCGCATCGCGCTGGACGCCATGGGGGGCGACGCCGGCGCCGCCGTGGTCATTCCCGGCGCCGCCATCTCGCTTCAGAGGCATCGCGAGACCGAGTTCCTGCTGGTCGGGGACCGCGCCAGGATTGAGCCCGAGCTCGAGAAGCATCCCGCGCTCAAAGCGGCTTCGAAGATCATCCACACCGACGTGGCCGTCAGCGGCTCGGACAAGCCGAGCCAGGCGCTGCGGCGCGGCCGCAAGACCTCCTCGATGTGGCTTGCCATCGACGCCGTGAAGAAGGGCGAGGCGGATGTCGCGGTCTCCGCCGGCAATACCGGCGCGCTGATGGCGATGTCGCGCTTCCACCTGCGCACGCTGCCCGGGATCGACCGTCCCGCGATCACGGGGATATGGCCGACCAGGCGCGGCGAGTCCGTCGTGCTCGACCTCGGCGCCACCATCGGCGGTGACGCGCACCATCTGGTGTCGCTCGCGGTGATGGGCGCAGCGATGGCGAGCGTGCTGTTCGACAAGAAGCGCCCCACGGTCGGGCTGCTCAATATCGGGGCCGAAGAGATCAAGGGGCACGAGGAGATCCGCGAGGCCAGCGAGATCCTGCGTGCGAGGAACCTGCCGGAGCTCGACTATATCGGCTTCGTCGAGGGTGACGGCATCGGCAAGGGGCTGGCCGACGTCATTGTGACCGAAGGTTTCAGCGGCAACATCGCGCTCAAGGCCGCCGAGGGAACCGCCCGGCAGATGGCGGACTTACTCCGCAACGAGATGCGGCGGAGCTGGCTGTCGAAGCTCGGATATCTCTTTGCGCGCAGCGCCTTCCAGGCCCTGCGCGACAAGATGGACCCGAACAAGTCCAATGGCGGCGTGTTCCTGGGTTTGAACGGATTAGTGGTCAAGAGCCACGGCGGAACCAGCGCCGAAGGCTTTGCCTATGCGATCGATGTTGGCTATGAGATGGCTCACTACGATCTCCTGAACAAGATCAATCAGATGCTCAACCGCGAGGGCGGTGCACTCAATTCCGTGCAGGCCGCGCAGGAGGCTGTTTCGTGACTCAAATTCGTTCGGTCGTGCTGGGCTGCGGCTCCTATCTGCCGGAGCAGGTGGTGACCAACGCCCAATTGGCGGCGCGTATCGACACCTCCGACGAGTGGATCGTGCAGCGCACCGGCATTCGCGAGCGGCACATCGCGGCCGAGGGCGAGTTCACCTCGCATTTGGCGATCAAGGCGGCGCAGGCCGCGCTCACCGATGCCGGCATGGACGCGCAGTCGATCGACCTGATCGTGCTCGCGACCTCGACGCCCGACAACACCTTCCCCGCGACGGCCGTTGCCGTGCAGCACGGGCTCGGCATCACCCACGGCGCGGCCTTCGACCTCCAGGCGGTATGCTCCGGCTTCGTGTTCGCGCTCGCCACCGCCGACAATTTCCTGCGCACCGGCGCGTTCAAGCGCGCGCTGGTGATCGGCGCCGAGACCTTCTCGCGCATCCTCGACTGGAACGACCGCGGCACCTGCGTGCTGTTCGGCGACGGCGCCGGCGCGGTCGTGCTGGAGGCGCAGGAGCAGCCGGGCAAGGCCGCGACCGACCGCGGCATCGTCACCACGCATCTGCGCTCCGACGGCCGCCACAAGGCAAAGCTGTTCGTCGACGGCGGGCCGTCCTCGACCCAGACCGTCGGCCATCTGCGCATGGAGGGCCGCGAGGTCTTCAAGCACGCAGTCGGCATGATCACCGACGTCATCGTCGATGCCTTCCAGGCGACCGGGCTCAATGCCGAGACCATCGACTGGTTCGTACCGCACCAGGCCAACAAGCGAATCATCGACGCTTCCGCCCACAAGCTCCACATCGCGCCGGAGAAGGTGGTGCTGACGGTGGACCGTCACGGCAACACCTCGGCCGCCTCGATTCCGCTGGCGCTGTCGGTGGCCCGCAAGGACGGCCGCATCAAGAAAGGCGACATGGTCCTGCTGGAGGCCATGGGCGGCGGCTTCACCTGGGGCTCCGCGCTCGTGCGCTGGTAGGGCCACAGTCGATAAAATTTTGCCGGAATCAGCGCCGATTATCGATGCGTGTGCATTGATGAGCGCTGTTGACCGCCGTATCGTAACCTCATAATTTCAGACAACAATTGTTCGCCGTGATGTGGGGCAGGGCGATGACCGATCAAAGTAAAACCGTAACGCGTGTCGATCTGTGCGAAGCCGTCTACCAGAAGGTAGGCCTGTCGCGCACGGAATCGTCCGCCTTCGTGGAACTCGTGCTGAAGGAGATCACCGACTGCCTGGAAAAGGGCGAGACGGTGAAACTGTCCTCGTTCGGGTCCTTCATGGTCCGCAAGAAGGGTCAGCGCATCGGCCGCAACCCAAAGACCGGCACCGAGGTGCCGATCTCGCCGCGCCGCGTCATGGTGTTCAAGCCGTCGGCGATCCTGAAGCAGCGGATCAACGGCCAGCACCGCGCCAACGGTGACGCCAGCAAGGCTCCACAAGAGGCGTAACGCCTCTCGCAAAGGATTTGGCATTTGGACAAGGCGCCGGATGCGTTCCGAACCATCAGCGAAGTAGCGCAGGAGCTCGACATTCCGCAGCACGTGCTGCGGTTCTGGGAAACCCGATTCTCCCAGATCAAGCCGATGAAGCGCAGCGGCGGCCGCCGCTATTACCGCCCCGACGACGTCGACCTGCTCAAGGGCATCCGCCGTCTCCTCTACGGGGAGGGCTACACCATCCGCGGGGTACAGCGGATCCTGAAGGAGCACGGCGTCAAATCGGTGCAGGGCCTTGCCGACAGCGCCGCCGCGGTCTCGTTCGGCGCCATCGAGGACGCCATCGGCGCCAGCTTGATGGAGCCCGACGACGAGGAGGCGCCCATCAAGGGCGTCACCGACACCGACGATGACGACTACCAGGGTGATGAGGAGGAAGGCATCGACTTCCGCTTCACCGAGGTCGACGACGAGGAAATCCTCACCACCTTCCGCAAGGGCGGCACGGCTGCCGCGGCCCCGGCCGGCCCCAGCGCCATCGACCGGGAACGGTTAGGGCGCGTCCTCGCCGACCTCGTCGCCTGCCGCGAGATGCTGGATCAGGCGCTGAAGGATGGGTAGGGGCGGGCTTCGCCGGCTTGCGGGCAGTTCCGGGGACTGTGGCCGGGACGGCAAAATGCTGCGGCCTCGCCTTGCGCATCGCGCCGATCCTAGCTAATGGAACGACGTTCGGAGCGTGGCGCAGCCCGGTTAGCGCACTAGTCTGGGAGACTAGGGGTCGGAGGTTCAAATCCTCTCGCTCCGACCAAATTCTTCAAATATTTCAATGGTCCCGTGGGCCGGCCGGTTATTAAAGAGCCGCCGCTTTACAGGCAGTTTACAATAATCGTTCTGGCGCTGTTCTTCAGTCGTGCATAGGGGAGCAGCATTTAGGACGCGTCCTAAAGAAACATGAGAACGAGTTAGCCACTAAGAACTCAGAGGCGCGCCTTCTGGTGTCGGTTGTCAAACCCGGCAGTATCGACATCAACTTAGTACCCGACCTCGTCTCAACCGTGGCAATGGCCGGCCCCTTGCTGGCACCACTAATCGACAAGGTCGAGCTGATCGAAAAGTTCGGCAAGCATCTTAAGTCTCTGATCGACCTTTTTGCTAAGAAGCGAGAGGCGACAGCAGCCGACAATATCTCCATTAAAGACTGCGACGATGCAACGAACATAGTGAAACCGATCGCAAGTCACGGCGGATCGCAGACATTCAATGTGATCAACGGTCCGGTTACCGTTCAATTGTTGACTGTCACAGCTCAGGAAGCGTCATCGATTATTGAAACCGCTGCGCTCGAAAAGACGCTACTTCAGAATCCGAAGGCGGAGGTTTTGCAGCGCGTACCTATGGTTTGGAAAAGGTTGGACAGAGACTCCGTGAAGTCGGAAGCCAAAACAACTCCAGACCGTGCTTTGATAGAGGAAATAGATGAAAAGCCGCATGCAGTGTTTTTCACTGACGAGATGAGCCATCTAAAAAAGCAAATGATCGGGGACGAAGAAAATCCTTATCAAGCAATCTATTTTGTGGATGTTGTTGTATCGCGGTCATCGGGCAAAGTCGTCTCCTACCGCGTGATTGGCTATTACGGCAAGGAAGAGCTCGAGCCGCTACCTCCGGCATAGTTCGCGGGCGAAGAATCGGAAGAGAATATCAGGGACTTCTTCCAGCGTGTATTGCGACACTAAAACTCGAAGCGATAGCATGGGATGGAATCGCAACTGGGGGGACTATGCCACGTTCTTGGCGTTCATGGATGCTTGCTGCTGCCAGAGAATGGAATTTCACGCCGACGCCAAGACCGGCGCGATCACGTCCGAAAAGCTCGATGACTAGTCCGTGTACTCATTAAGCGGCTGGCCGCCGCTAATGTCCGCTTAAGCCCGAACAGCGGCGGAGAAGCAGCAATCTTCCAATGTCGCTGAAGGGCCAAAAGCGGTCCTTCGGTGCTCTGACCACATGGCGGGGTGAAAGCGGGCTAGGTAATCACCGCACGGAACAGACGCCATTCGTCAGGCACGCCTTTGAGAGTGTGACGGCCGCGCTCTTCAAACGTCAATCCGGAGCCTGCTACGAGGTCGCGAACCGTCTGTGAGACCAGAACTTCACCCGGCGCAGCTAGCGCCGCCACGCGCGCGCCAATATGCACGGCAATGCCAACGATATCGTGCGCGACGAATTCGCACTCACCGGTATGCAAACCGCAACGGACCTTCAGATCGAGCGAGCGCACCGCATCGCGGATTGCGCTGGCGCAGCGTACGGCGCGCGCGGGTCCGTCGAACGTGGCAAGGAAACCGTCGCCGGCGGTGTTGATTTCGCGCCCGCGATACTGGCCGAGCACGCCCCGCGCTTTGGCATAGAACGCGTCGAGCAGTACGTGCCAGGCGCCGTCGCCGAGCATGGCGGCGCGTTCCGTCGATCCCGCAATGTCGACAAACAGCACAGTCGCAAGCACTCTATCTGGCTGGGCTGCCTGCCGATGCCCAGTGACGAATTCTTCGACCTCATCAAGGATTGCGTCCTGACTGCCTACCCAGACCACATGGTCCTGACCACTGAGCTCAATCAGTTTGGCGGAAGGAATCATCTGCGCCATGTAGCGCGCATGCTTCACGTCGATGACGCGCTCATCGGTGCGATGCAAAATTAAGGTCGGTACACGCGTGACGGGGAGGATATTTCTGACATCAATTTCCCGGTTCATGCGCATGATCGCGGATGCCGCCCCTGGGCTTGCTGAGGCCCTGAAGTAGGCAGCAACTTGCTCAAGTGCCTGCGTATTGCCGGCAAGGCTGGGCGCCCACATCAGCAAACTCATTGCATCTGTCGTGCCCCAGTGGTGCTCAATGTCATCGAGGAAAGTGCTCCACTGCGCATCAGTCCATCCGAATGTGTAGTCAGGAGCCCACGCGCGTCGCGCATAAGTGCCACAAAGAACCAGAGCGGACGTGCGTTCGGGATACGTCGCGGCATAGAGCAGCGACATCGGACCGCCCTCGGATACGCCAAACAAGGTGGCCCGCTGGGAACCGACTTGGTCCAGCACCGCCTGCACATCGTGCATCCGCTGTTCAAGTGTGAAGATCTGGGAACCGCGATCAGACATTCCGGTGCCGCGCTTGTCGAAAATGATGACTCGCGCAAACGTTGCAAGCCTGCGGAAAAAATAGGCGCGGCCTGGCGATTGCCAAAGCGCTTCAACATTGGAGACAAAACCGGGGACGAACAGCAGGTCGCGTGGACCGTCGCCAATCACCTGATAGGCAATATGGACGTCGTCACTTTTGACGTAGTGAGTGGTCGGGATGTCAGCCATGTTGGCCTACTGCGGGACAAACCACGCTGCGCGAGTGTCGTATCACATTCCGCGTCAGGCTAGTGGGACTTTTGACGGGCTTGACTGCCCCCTACCCGTAGGTACCGGCAAAAACTGGGGAAACCAGAGTGATGCCACGGCCGCGAAGGCCGCTTAGGGTCAGAAGCTGCCATCACGCACCATGCCGAGGTTGGTCAGCTATGGGCCAATACCAGACCCGGCTCAGTGCCCGGCGCCAGTGAATTGCACGACTACCTACTCAGTTTCAGCGCGCGCGCTGCGGGTGTTTGCCTTCTTGGGGACTGACGCTGGTCGCGAGATGCGCCCAAATCTGGACTTACGATGCCCGAAGGTTCCGGGAATTGTCTTTTGGTTGCACTCGCCGGACCGGAATCTGGGGCAGTGCAGTTGCTCTTTGAAGGTGCAAGTGCACGGTTGAGGCCCTTGGTTATCGTCTGGCATCGCGCCCTCGCATTAGCTCGCCGCATCGCCTTGTTCAGATCACCTTCAGTAAGCGGAACCTCGCGATGCTCCGGGCCGAGGTCTGGCACGGGCCACAAGCGGTCCTCATACAGTCGCCGTTCGCTCGCTGTATATGTCGAAATCAAGCTCGATGTTGCGGTCGGCCGCGAACTTGAGGATGTCAGCAGGTATCGAAAATCCCTGATTTCTAGTTTCGAGGTGGAGACCAAAGCTCAAGCGAATTTGTGCCCCCACAGGTAGCTGTTCCCAGACAGTGGGCGCTTGAGGAAAGCGGGCGATCAGCGTTCTAACTGCTTCCGTAACGTCCCATTCGTCGGTCTCTTCCGACGTTAGACAAACCGCCCAGGAACCGAACGTGGCGGGAGGTGCGTTTGCCCTCGCCGAACGCGGTAGGCCTTTGACTTGTGAATGGGTTGGCTCGACAGCGAAAAGATGGGTCACATGCTCAGGATGGAGATCATCCGCCCGAACGGTCAGCGAAATCGAGAACCAAGAGATCGGCCCCCCAAGCCATGCTGCGTCCGGAGGTGCGTCTTTTGGCGGTTGCGGACGTGGTCGCTTCATTCGGCTACTGATCCTAAACGGCACAAAGAACGCACCGCGACAAGGTTGCTGCTCCGGTTGCATAAGGCGAATTTATCTACTCTGTCTGTCCCGGAATGTTCAACTTTGAATGACCGATAACGAGGACCGCTTTGGGTCACAAGCGGCCCTCAGCGAGCATCCCCGTGAAGGTCCGCTAAGGGCCAACAGCCGACATCGCGCCGGTGCCGGAATGACGAAAGAGGCCACCCGATTGAGGTGGCCTCTTTTTATGCTTCGGCGCTTCGTTTTTACTTCTTGCGCGGATCGTCGGCTGGATCGATGAACACAATGCCCCCCGGCCCGGTGAATACAATTTGGACCATCGTTTCTTCGTTTGTCGTCCATACATAGTGGGGGTGCTTCGCCGGCAGCGTGAAGACGGAGCCCGGCTTCAATATCTCGCCTTTCGAGGGATCAAACTTTTCCCCCATGGCGTTCCCAAAGCTGCCACTCATCACGGTGACGACCTCGGCATAGGGATGAGTATGCGGCGGAACTTTATAATTCGGCGGGAATTTGACCCGCTGGACGATCGTCTCGGCCTTTGTTAGGTCACCGATCAAGAGGGCGGTTTGCGCGCCCCTGAAGACCGGATGCTCTATCCACGTCAACCCATCGGGCTTGACCACCTTCATCGCATCTTGAGCCATCGCAGAACTTGCCAACGCGATCAAAATGGCACCGGCAAAGGACTTGTTCATCCAAACCTCCTTCCAAATATTGCGGAGCTGGAGGGTCCAACAGGATACTACAAAAATACTCAGACTGAACCGCTTAAATTCATTTTCGGAAGGGCTTGAATCGCCCATGGCAAACCAAGTCCGAATTGGGTCATAAGCAGCCGTCAGGCGAACGATCATGTGACGTTCGGTCCTCTCCAGACAGCTGACATGACAGCGGCTTTCCCGTGTTCAGATCGGGACCACTACCGCATCTAACGGAAGGGCTATTGAGGGCGTCCATCACCCGCGACATCGCGGGATGCGTCCGGTTCTTGACCTTGATCTAGTCCTTGGAGCGACCGCTGCTATAGCGCCGATCGCGACGCTTGGAGACCAGCCCCTCGAGGCCCATGCGAACCGCGGCGCGATAGACCTCGCTCCCGATCTCGCCTGCCTCGAATGGCGTAACGAACATGTCGTCAGGCCGGCCGCGCAGCAAGCGCGCCAGGTTGCTCTTGCGCAGCGAGAGGGGCAGGGGCCGCAGATCTTCGCCGCCGCGCACAAGGATATCGAAGGCGTAAAGCTGCACCTCGTCATCATGCCGACGCGAATGCAGGGCGTTGAAGTCGGAGACGCCGTCGACGCCGAGCACCACGGCCTCTCCGTCGACGAAGTGCCGCTCGCGGTTCTTCAGCGCGGCCTGGACGATCCAGGGGTAGCGCTTGGTCCAATCCGTACCGTTGCGAGAGAGGAGGCGCACCCGCTCGTTCTGCCGAATGACCAGCATTCGGTAGCCGTCGTACTTTACCTCGTGGATCCAGTCAGGCCCTGAAGGGACGTGCTTGGCGGCGGTAGCCAAGCAGAGCTCGTACGTCATACGCATGGACCGAAAATAAGACTTCCCGCTCAATTTGCGAGATCGGGAACTGTGGGCCTCGGTCGGTTGCAGAAAGTGGCTTCTCCGCGGCCGAAGAAGTAAGCGAGCGTAGGATTTGTTCGGCTTGCTCCTTTGTCAAATTGGCTGCCCAGGCGGTCCCTATCAGTGTCGGGCCCTTGCGTACTCGATCGTAAACCATCCAACCCTTGCCGCCCATTCGAACGAAATATCGGCTCTGCGCCGGAATGTTATCAGTCAATGCAGCATGCTCCCAACCAATATGCCCAGCAAGCTAAGGGAGGGCATTCACCTTTGTACCTTCATTCGCAAATGTGAATCTCGTCGGGAGAAAGTGGCAGTGTCTCGTTCTTGTCGCTAACCTTGTGCGATACGTGAGTCGGGGGGATTCATGGATCGGAAGCCTCTTGAGAGCATGTCTCTCGAAGAGCTGTGGCGACTCCACACCGTCGTCAATGATGTTTTGGCGGAGAAGCTTGCGGCGAAGAAGCAAGAGCTAGAACGACGACTGGAGCTG
The DNA here is from genome assembly GCF_014198205.1 of Bradyrhizobium sp. SBR1B. NCBI lineage: Bacteria > Pseudomonadati > Pseudomonadota > Alphaproteobacteria > Hyphomicrobiales > Nitrobacteraceae > Bradyrhizobium > Bradyrhizobium sp. SBR1B. The sequence continues at coordinate 161,563 of NZ_JACIHC010000015.1, read as the reverse complement.
CTCAACCGAGAAGGCAAAGCTCCCCATTAAGGCGGTCGCAATCGACTCGCCGTTTCACGCTGGCGGACCTAGCCGGCTGGGAGAGTCATTGCCGGCGCGAACCGTTCTGAGAATGTTGCGGCCTTTGCATCCCTCGCGGCAGAAAGGGCAGCGGAAATAAACGTGGAACATCCGATGGTCGCCAGCGCCAGGAGAGCCGTACCGAAAATCAGGCTACGCATTTGAGCCTCCCGCAACGGTCGTTACCGTCGCAGTATCGGATTGCATTGTTTCAGCTTCGCTTCGTTGGAGGCCTCAATTGGCTTCGTACACGCGGCCGTGAATGGCATGTTCGCCCCGCGCGCCGGCCGGCCGCGGCGCATTTCGCCGAGCCCACAGGCCTGCCTTCAGATGTCATCGGGCAGCGCCGCGCAGGGGCAGGGCGAGCTGCAGGTCAAATCGTCGCGTCGCGTTGGCGTTGATGAAATCCTGCAGAGCCGGCGAGATCTCGGCGTCGGAGTTGGCGGCGCGCTCGGCCAGCGCGTCGGCAAGGTCGGACGTCGCGTCGCGGGACCAGCGCTCGATCGCATTGAAGCGCACGATCCGAAGCGGATAGGCATATTGGCCGGAGAGGATGTCCTGTAGGACGGTCTCGAGATCGGTGTCGGCCTCGTCGGTCTCACGCCATGCGCACCCGGCACCCGCGCCGAAATCCTCAAGCACCAGGTAGATGTCGCGGTCGAGGCGATCGGCCGGCACGATCGAGGGCGAGGAACGCATACGCATACTCCGATACAAAAGCAGCGGAGAGACGGCCCCGGCTCGCAGGGGCGCTAGGGGGGTATGGGCCGGGGTCCGCTCCGCCAGCTCGGCGGCAAGCCAGCGAGACTCATAATCTCATCCCCGGGCCTTCGTTCCTGGAAAGCCAGCGCGATCGGCTCGTCGAACTCGCCGGCGCTCCCGTCATGCGCCCTTATGCCAGGGACGGCTGCGGTCGGCGTCGGTCACGCGCGCCTGCTTGATCTCGTCGTAACTGAGGGTCCGATTGCAAAGCCGCCCAAGCGGATCGGAACGCCATCTTGGCCGCGTCCAGGCTGGCGGCGTGGCCGCGATGGGCACTCCGCTGCGGCACGTTGGGCAGAAAGCATGACCAGGACCAATCGGCGCCGCCGCCGACGGCAGTGGTTCTGAAAATGCGGCCGATGTGAAGATGGTCCCAGATCACGACATGGTCGTCAGGCGCGGTTTTACCGCCTATCACGGCGCGGCGCAGGGAGAGTTCGTCGGTCATGGGCGGCGTTATGGCATGAGAACACAGAGAGAACAAATTCCCGGCGATGTGTAGCAAAGTGTGTATCAAGCACAGCCACGCTCGGCCGTTCGCTGGCGCCGTGTGCAGCCTCCCGATCGGTTTACAATTTCGGTAAAAGACCCTGTCTTTGCAAACCGAAGCCGCTCCGTCGTTTCCAAAAATTCTCCCGTAGAAGCAACGATCTGCCGTCGCCTGGGAGACTAGGGGTCGGAGGTTCAAATCCTCTCGCTCCGACCATTTTTCAAAGAATCAAATTCCTTTTCGGCCGGGTTTACCGTGGGCCGCACGTTTCCGCTTGGGTTGCAACGTTCCGCGAGTGTTGCCCTGGCGTCACAGCGTGCAGCGTCAACATGATTTAAGAATTTCGGGCGCGTTGGAATCGCGGAGGGGGCGTCCCGTGGGAAGAGCACTGGCTGCTGTAGCAGTCTTGGCGAGTGTCGCGTCGGGGGCGGAAGCTGCTGACCAAAGCCCCGCACTTTTCACGAAAGCGCGCACGGCTGACTCCAGCCCAAGCTGGACGGGATTCTATGCTGGCGGCAACGTTGGCGGCGCATGGGCAGACCGGACCGTGAATTTCACCGGTGACGCGGCCTCCGCTTTCATCTTCAATCCTGGAGTTCCGATTGCGCCTCCGTTTGCGGGGCAGGTTGCTCCCAACCCTCACGATTTTTCGATGAGTGGTGTCACGGGGGGCCTGCAAGCGGGCTACAATTGGCAGCTGGGTGGCAAATGGCTCGTCGGCGTTGAAGGTGACTTGAGCGCATCCAGCTTGCGCGGAAGCGGTCGCGAAACAACGCCGATTCTGCCCCCAGCTTTCGCGCAGACCATCTCGGCCGAGCAAAAGATTGACTGGTGGGGGAGCATTCGTGGGCGTCTGGGGGCGCTGGTCACGCCTAGCGTTCTTCTGTATGGGACCGGCGGCTTTGCTTTTGGTCGAGTGGCGACATTCGACGACTACATCGCGAACGGACCGGGTGGCGCTTTCAGTGTCTCCGTCGCCGGCACTTCATTCAGCTGTACGATCGGATCGACTTGCTTTACGGGCACCGATTCCCGCATTCAGGCTGGCTGGACGGTGGGTGGAGGCGGCGAATGGCGCTTTGCGCCTCGCTGGAGCTTCAAGGCCGAATATCTCTACGTCGACCTCGGCAAATCGTCAGTGACGGCCACCGCACTCGCAACGGGCATTGGCCCGACCCTGTCCAAATACACGGCGAATTTCGGCCGGGCGGATTTCCACGTGGCGCGAGTGGGCGTGAACTATCACTTTTGAGCCTAGATCAGATCTCTCTAAGGGCCGCCTACCTCAAATACCCCACGACCATCCGCGTCGTCTCGTCGACCAGCGTCCGCACCATCTTCTCCGACAGCATTTCGGGTCCGTTCAGCACCGTGTTGTGCGCGACCGCCTCGATCGAACTGACGCAGATGAAGGTCGCGACGTCGAGGTCGATCTTGCGCATCTCCTTGCGGCGGCTTTCGAGATAGGTGCGCACGAGGTCATGGACCTCGCGGTTGAAGGCTTCGACGTCTTTGAGCTGGCCGGTGCGGGGGATCTGCTCGGCGAGCACCCGGTGCAGTTTCGGGTCGATGCGGTGGGCTTCGATTGCGATGGTGACGAGCTTTCGCACCGCCTTGTCGATCGGTAGGTCGGCGACTTCCGCGAGCGCGGTGCGGACAATGCCCATGATCTCCTCGTTGTGACGGTCGATCACGGCGGCGACGAGCGCTTCCTTGCTCGGAAAATACTGGTAGAGCGAGCCGACGCTGACGCCGGCGATCTCGGCGATGCGGTTTGTGCTGGCCTTCTCGAAACCGTCGCGGACCAGAATGCGAGCGGTCGCCTCGACCAACGCGTCGACGGTGGCGCGTGAGCGCGCCTGCAAAGCGTTTTTCCGGGGTTTTGTCGGCGGCGTGCGCGCCATGGGCTTTGCGATCCGAATGCGAGTAGGAAAAGCGAGCGAATGCTCGCATTATACGCGCATATGGCGACCTGTCGGCAAGCCTCTTCGTCGCCATATGGATGCCCAGCCAGGCGGAGAACTGTCCATGAGCGTCGCAAGGATCGTGTCGGCCCTGCAGTTTTGTCCAGATCTTTGCGCGCCTCGGAGCCGTGAGCCCGGGCCGAGCCTGCAGAGCCGCGGCTTCAACGCGCTGCTCGCCCTGCTGCCCTACAAGCAGCAGCTGGCATCAGCCGAAGCGGTGCAGGCGCATGTGCAGAAGCTCGCCTTGCAGCCGGCTTCGTTCGAGCCGCCGAACCTGGGGCGCGACGTTGAGGTGACGCTGACGAAGATGGGCGGTTGGCCGGTCTATTACACCGCGCCGGCGTCGGGACATGAGGGCTGCAATTTCGTGATGTTCCTGCATGGCGGCGGCTACATCAACGAGATCGTGCCGGCGCATTGGCGCCTCATAGGCCAGATGACGCGCAAGGCGAACGTCGTGTGCGTCGTACCGATCTATCCGCTGGCGCCGCGCGCCACCGCGAAGGATGTCGTGCCGGCGACGGCCGAGCTGTTGCGCATGCTGCTGGAAGACGCCGGGTCTGCGAAGGTCACGGTAGCAGGCAACTCGGCCGGCGTAGGGCTCGCACTCGCGGCGTGCCAATGGCTGCGCGATCGCGGGCATCGGCAGCCGGACCAGATGGTGCTGATCTCGCCCGCGGCCGATGCCTCGGTCAGCCGTCCGGAGCAGATCGAGATCGCAAAGCGCGATCCGATCCAGGACATTCCGGGCATCGTCGAGGCCGGGCGACTCTACGCCGGCGAGCTCGATATCGGCCATCCCTTCGTCAGCCCGCTCAACGGCGCCTTCCGCGCGCTTGCGCCGATGACGATCTTCGCAGGGACGCGCGATCTGCTTTACCCCGACAGCGTCGATCTCGCCGAGCGGGCGAGGGCGGTGGGCGTGCCGGTCGAGCTGCATCTGCTGCGTGACCAGCCGCACAATTACGCGCTGATGCCGACCCCGGAGGGGCGCAAGGCGCGGGCGCTCATCATGCGCGCGGTGGCGTGATGGGAGAAGCGTGTGACCGTGGTCACAGGGCGCGCCGCCTCGCTGGGGCTTGGCGCTGGCAGTGCCCGCGAAGGGACAAGCGGCCCCCGGGCGTTTCCTCGTATCCGTCGTCTTCGGATCAGTAGTTTTGCGGGGCCTTAGGCGTGGCCCTTGATCTCGTAATGGCCGGGCACGCATTTGTACCGATCCAGGCGCCAATTGGCGTGATAGATCGGATGCTCGCCCATCCATTTCGCCAACGGCGCCTGTGCGCCGATCGCACATTGCATCAACGACATCTCGGGCGTCATGTTGCTGTCGGTCACGATTTCCTCGATGCAACTGCCTGAGCTGGCTGCACTCAGCCGGCAGAGCACGGCAACGACGGTCACGAACATTCCTGTCACCTCATCGGTAGTTTCAGACCACGAAGAGGATGCAAGCGGAGTGCCAGAGCCTGTGACACGCAAACAACACGCTGGCCTGGCCGACTCGACCCAGCGTCCGGAGTCCATTTGATGATTCGGATTGTAAAAAAATTACCCATAAACCGAAGCCGGACAAATACGGGAACCGGGCACTTTTGCCCCAACTGTGGCAGCAGCGCCGCGGACGCTCCCGCGCAACGGCCGGGCTATCGCGTGTGCTTCCGGCGACGATTGAGCAAGCGCCTCGTCCTTCGAGACAACCGCGTCGCGGTCTCCTCTCATCTGCAACGACCGCGTGGCGACTGCAGGCCAATAGTCCGCACGCCGAAATAATTGATGCCGAAGATTGCATCCCCGATCCGCTTTCATTTGCGGATGCGGCGCTGCTACATTTCGTGCGCGCGTCCGGCAAGCGGCGCTGTGAAGAAACATACCGACAAGGGAGGGGCCGAAAGTCCCATGAAGGATTTCGCAGGAAAGATCGCGGTCATCACCGGCGGCGGCACGGGAATGGGGCGCGAGCTCGCGCGGCAACTCGTTGCCGAGGGCTGCAATGTCGCGATGTGCGACGTCTCGCAAGCCGCGATGGCGGAGACCAAGCGGCTCTGCGAGATCGAGAAGCTGCCGCAAGGCCTGCGCGTCACGACGCATGTCGCCGACGTCTCGATCGAGGATCATCTGAAGCGTTTTCGCGACGAGCTCGCCGAGCAGCAGAAGACCGACAGGATCCATCTGCTGTTCAACAACGCCGGCATCGGCGGTGGCGGCAGCCTGTTCACCAACACGCGCGAGCAGTGGGAGCGCACCTTCAACATCTGCTGGGGCGGCGTCTATCTCGGCGTGCGCACCTTCCTGCCGATGCTGGTCGCGGCGGACGAGGCCCACATCGTCAACACCGCGAGCGTCAACGGCTTCTGGGCCTCGATCGGCATGGGCCAGGCGCACACCGCCTACAGCTCGGCCAAATTCGCGGTGAAGGGATTTACCGAAGCACTGATCAACGACCTCCGACTGCACGCCCCGCACGTCAAATGCTCGGTGGTGATGCCTGGTCACATCGGCACCTCGATCGTCTCCAATTCGCGCAAGGTGCAGAGCGCCGACGGGTCGGAGCGGCTCAACGCGGACGAGGTCGCGCTGACCCGCAAGCGCATGGTCGCGGCCGGCGTGCCGGATGCCGACAAGATGTCGGACGAGGACATCCAGGCGGCGTTCGCCGAGCGCGCCCGCAGCTTCCTGGAGGATGCGCCGACGACGGCGGCACAGGCCGCGAAGATCATTCTCGACGGGGTCAAGGCGGAGCGATGGCGCATCCTCGTCGGCGAGGACGCCAAGCGTCTCGACGAACGCGTGCGCGCTACGCCGGAGCAGGCCTATGACCGCGCCTTCTACGATAGCTTTACGCAGGAGGTCGGCTGGCGGCTCGGTTGAGATCGCCTCGAAAGGCGCGCGGATATAGGTATGATAATCATCATGGCAAGAGGTGCGCAGATAATTGTACGTGCCACCTCCTGCCAATGTTCATCGCCTCATGACGAATTGGAATGTCACGCATGCGAGGGGGTCGTTTCGTTCAAGCGATGGTGATCTCGAACGGCTCTCATTCGGTGCACGGCTGCTTGGTCGGTAAACTGAAATAGTTTAGTCAATCAGGGATAACGCGATGATAGAGCGTAGCTCCGATGATTCCCGCATGCCTCTCCGACGACTGGATCCTTTGCCCGGAGCGGGAGGACATCTCCGCTGAATTTACGCGGCTCTTGACCGCGGCCCAGGAGGGCGGCGCCACGATCGCCGAATGCCTGATGATCGCGCGGCAGCTGAAGCGCGGCGACGACCGGTCATGGCATCGCGAGTGGAAGAAGCTCGCGCAAGCCAATCGGCAGCGCGCAGAGGCCGCGTTCGCGGAAGGCCACATGGCGAGCGCGCAGCGCAACTGGCTGCGCGCCATGAACTACTACGGTGCGGCGGCGATGCCGCTCGACCCGGCCGACGAGCGCCGCTGGGTCGCGGTGCTCGCGATGCAGGAATGTGCCCGCCGCTACCTCGCGGCGCGCGGCCCGGCCGGCGAAGTCGTGACGATCCCCTGGCTCGACGGACATGCGTTGCAGGGCTATTTCCTTCCCGCGCCGTCGGGAAGCGGACGGGCTCCGACCGTGATCTGCATCGGCGAGCCCGGCCATCGCAAGGAGGAATTCCTGTTCAAGCTCGTGCCGCATGCGCGCGAGCGTGGATTCTCGATGCTGGCGCTCGACCTGTTCGGCGACCAGCGCGACGACTATCTCGACGCGCTGTTGCGGCGCCGGGATCTCGAGAGCGCGATTCCCGGCGTCATGGACTATCTGGAGACGCGCGGCGACATCGATTTCGCCCGGGTCGGGATCATCGCCGACGGCTGGGGCTCGTCCTTCGTAGCGCGCGCGGTGTTGCAGGAGCCGCGGCTTGCCGCCGCCGTCTGCGACGGCGGCCTGTGGGACCTGCACGAGCGGGCCTTCTTTGCCAGCCGATTTGCGATGAGCGACGTCAGCATCGTGCCGGTGCCGCATGCGCCGCTGATGGCCTCCAGCGCCGACTGTCCGGTGCTGATCACGCTCGGCGAGGACGGCTGGCTCAAGGCCGATCGGGCGCGTCAGATCGTCGAGAGCTCCCGGCTCGCCACCTCGGATGTCATGCTGAAGGTGTTCACCGCGGCCGAAACCGGCGCGGCGCAGGCCCATGCAGACAATCCGAGCCTTGCCAACGAATACATCTTCGACTGGCTCGAATCGCGGCTCGGCACCGCCGCGCGGCGGATCTGAGCGCGGGGCCCCAGGACCCTAGAAGTCGAGCGAGATCCGGACGCAGGCTTTCTGGAGGCGGTTCTTCAGCGTCGCGAGCTTGCCGGTGAATTCCGTCAATTCGTTCTCGTCGAACTCCTGGAAGACGAACTCGCGGATCGTCTTGTACTGCTCATTGAGGCTTGCAATGTGCTTCTGGGTCTTGTCGGTCAGTGACAGCCGGACCACCCTGGCGTCGGTCGGCGAGGGGCGACGGCGCAGCAGACCCTTCTTTTCGAGCAGCTTGGACTGGGTGGTGACGAAAGACGGATCGACGTGGAGGAGCTTGGAGACGACGTTGACCGGAATGCCGTCGTCCTTGTCGAGATCGGAGATGGCCATCAGGATCAGCCATTGCGGGCCGCTGATGCCGAGCGTCTTCGCCCAGAACTGACGCAGCTCCTCCAGATACATGTTGATCGACGATATCTCCCAGGTGAAGCGCCTGATGATATCCAGATTGCCGATCGAGCGCAGGCGCGCTCCTTCCTTCCTCGTCGCGGACACAGCGTCACTCCCGTGAACCGATTGTTCAGGCCGGTGTTCGTGGAGGGCCATAGTCCACGCAAGCCTGCTCTGACGCAAGTGCAGGGCAGGGTAATTTCGTCACTAAAACTACAAAGATGATCAGGTCAGCGATTGGCCCGGCCCCGGTGTTGCGCGCGGGGCACAGGCTTAGCGAAAACCGGAAAGCTGACTTAATAAAGTATTTTGATTAGTGAACGACGCAGGCATATTGGTCCTGACGGTGGGGGGTTCTCGATCGTCCCGTTGCAGGTGGTTCGCTCACGTTGCTCGCGTCGAAAGCGGGTGTGTCCGAAAGCGGCCGAGCGGATTGATGGAGACGGGGATCTTGGGGGGCCTCACGGTCCGGTCTCCGTAAAATGAGCAACTTGGAGGTTTTTGAGATGAAAGTGGTGAAGAGCCTTTTGCTCGGCACTGCGGCGGGTCTGATCGCCGTCGCTGGAGCCCAGGCGGCCGATCTTCCGGTCAAGGCCAAGGCAGTCGAGTACGTCAAGATCTGCACGCTGTACGGCGCGGGCTTCTACTACATCCCGGGCAGCGACACCTGCATCAAGCTCGGCGGCTATGTGCGTGCCGAAGTGGCGCTCAACGCCGGCGGCAATTACAGCGCCCAGTACAACGGCGTGTTCGCGGCCAACAACCGCCTCACCAACTACTACTCGATGCGCGCTCGTGAAGACCTCAACATCGACACGCGCACCGCGACCGAGTACGGCGTGGTCCGCACCTATTTCGACGCGGTCTTCACCTGGACGACCGGCAGCTATGGCGGGACCGGTTCGGGCACGGGGGCGACCCAGTACAGCGGCACGATCGGCCTCAACGCGGCCGGCACAGGCCTCACCGGCTCGAGCGGCGGCAACATCAACGGCACCGACGGCAATCTCTCCGGCGGCGCGCTCGGCGTCTACTACGCCTTCGTCCAGTTCGCCGGCTTCACCATGGGTAAGGCCGTGTCGCAGTTCGACGCGCCCTGGATCAACTATCCCGGCAACAATTTCGACCAGCTCGTCGGCGGCAGCGGCACCACCAACGGCGTGACCCAGTTCACCTACACTGCCGATTTCGGCCAGGGTGTGACGGCCGCGTTCTCGGCGCAGGACCAGACGCAGGTTTTCCAGACCAACATCTGGAACACCGCGGGCATGTCCACCACCGGCGTTCTCGGCGGTGCCTACGGCTCCAACGACCTCGGCGGCACCCGCTCGCCCGACCTCGTCGCCATGGTTCGCGTCGACCAGGCCTGGGGCCTGTTCCAGGCGTCGGTCGCCGCGCACGACAACCATGTCGCCTATTACGGTGCGACCGAAGTGACCGGTCATCCCGAAGACAAATGGGGCTGGGCCGTTCAGCTCGCGTTGGGCATCAAGAACATCCCGACCGGCGCCGGCGACGTGATCAACATCTCGGGCGTCTACACCGAAGGCGCCAGCCGCTACAACTTCCAGGAGCTGGCCGCGACCAGCTACTCGATGTTCGGCAGCTCGAATGCCGCCTATCAGAGCATCGGCTTCGCCGGCGTGTCCGACGCGGTGTTCGGACCGGGCGGCCAGCTCGAGCTGACCAAGACCTACGGCTTCCGGGGGGCCTTCACCCACAACTGGAGCCCGTACTGGAACACGGCGCTGTACGGCGCGTGGGCTGCGGTCAACTACAGCGGCACGGCGAAGAGCATGATCTGCGGCAGCGCGGCGTTCGCCACCCTGACCGGCTCCTGCAACCCGGACTTCAACATCGGCCAGGTCGGTGTCATCACCCGCTGGACGCCGGTGAAGAACCTGACCTTCTCGGCTGACTTCACCTACAGCCATCTCGACCAGAAGTACTCGGGCGTGATCACGACCGGAGCACTGACGGGCGTCGCCAAGCCGGCGGCGACCTACGAGCTGAAGGACCAGGACACCTACAGCATGCTGCTGCGCGCCCAGCGCAACTGGTAAGCTTAACGTCCCTCGATGCGACAGGGCCCCGGCGGGAGACCGCCGGGGCCTTTTGTTTGCGGAGATCTTCGCAATCCAACCGTCCGTGCGGCGGACGAAGACGAGCTATGCGATTCAATCGCCTCAGATTTATTTACTTACATGAGTTACTAAGCTATATGGTTCCAAGCCAAATACGAAAGTTGCGGCTCTTAGCTTCACGCTAAGCCTCCAGAAGCCTCCGGCGATGCCCCGCCGGAGGTTTTTCGTTTTTGGGAGGCACAGCGTTTTCGAACAAAGTGGATACCGGTTCGCGTCAAGAAAACGCGTCAAACAGATGCTACCCGCGCATCACGCGGGCGCGTCCGTTCGGTCGGTAGGCGAGGCGGCTGTGGCCGGCGCAATAGGGCTGAGCGTCGGGCGCGGCATTGCCGCAGAAGCAGAAATCCTCGGCGCCCGGCGTCGAGATCGGCCAACGGCAGCGGTTCTCGGCCAGCTCCATCAGCGAGCAGCGATTGGCGTCGTCAATCGGACCTGTGGCCACGGGTGCGTCGGTGTCGCCATAGATCGTGGCGAGCATCTCATATTGCAGCCGCGGCACGGCTCTCGGCGCCCGCGCCGGCCGGTCCTGAACCTTGCGCTCGTCGATGGTGCGGCCGCGCGTGAGATTGAGGCGGGACAGCTTGCCGATTACCGCGTTGCGGCTGACGCCGATATCGGCGGCGATCTCGCGGCAGGAGAGGCCGGCCTCGAAATGCCGCTTCAGAAGTTCGATGCGATCGTCGGTCCAGGTGGGTGAAAGAACAGGCATGTGTCACGGTCCCAGGTTGCAGATGTAGCCATCCGCCTTCCGAGATCCGTCCGCCTCACGTTCGGCGCGCGCTCACGTCCTGCCATTGTCGCGAATCGACAAAAGCCCGTCCTTGATGGCGAGACGGATGCCTTCCTCGATCAGGGTACGTGCGACGCCGGGAACGCTGGTGCCGTGGGTGCCCTGTCTCACCAGCTTCTCCAGGTAGGTGATGGTCGAGAGCGCCAAGGTTACGGGAATACGGTCAGTCTCGGCTTTTTCGGTGGCCATGGCCCGAACGCTAGCCTCTTACTCGGGTACATAAAAGTAACGATTAAGACTCTATTTAGGTTCGGGGATGGAAGTCAAATCCAGGCTGAGTTTGATGCTCAGAATATTGGAATCGCACAGGAAATTAGACGCGACGAGGCGCGCCGCGCGGGAGTCCCGGCGGCGGCGTGGCGTCGATAGGTCGGGAGGAGCGGGCCGGCTCAGCCGTGCACGATGGCCTTTTCGATCATGCAATGGATGCCCTTGGCGCCGTTGACGGTCTGGGTCACGCGCAGATCGGCCGCCAGGCTGCACAGCGTGTAGGCATCCTCGCGCGACAGGTTTCGCGTCTCGCCGAGCAGCGCGATCATGTCGCGTAACGCGCGCACGACGCACTGGTCGAGGTCGGGATCCATCGCCATGGTCATGTAGTGGGTCGCCGTCTCGGCGCGGGGATAGTCGAACTTCAGGTCCTTGCGCAGCGTCAGGCGGAAGTGGCCCTGCAGCGCGGTCTCGATCGCGGTGACGCAGACCTCGCCGTCGCCCTGCACGCCATGGCCGTCGCCGCAGGAGAACATCGCGCCCGGCACGAACACCGGCAAATAGAGCGTTGCGCCGGCGCCGAGCTCCTTGTTGTCGAGATTGCCGCCCATGGCGCGCGGGATCAGCGAGGAGATGCGGCCCCAGGCCGGCGGCGGCGACACGCCCATCACGCCGAAGAACGGCTTCAGCGGCAGGTCGAGGCCCCACGGCATACGGCCGACCATTCGCGTCCGGTCCAGCGGGATGTTCAGGATGCGCGTCTCGTGGAAATCGTCGGGCAGGGTGCCGGACAGCGGCTTGATCATGTTCCAGCCCCAATCCTGTCGGAGCTGGACGTCGAGGATCTCGACCGCGAGCACGTCGCCGGGCTCGGCGCCTTCGACCGCGATCGGGCCGGTGAGGATGTGGCCGGGCAGCATGCGCTCGTTGTTGGCATGAACCTCGAACACCTCGGGAGGAATGTGAAACTTGTCGCGATCGGGCAGCATGTCGGGGCCGCCGCTGATGGTGTCGACCGTCACCTCGTCACCGCTCGCGACGGTGAGCACGGGCTTGAGCGCGGCTTCGAAGAAGCCCCAATGGCAGGTTTTGGGGCTGGAATGCAGGTGGTGATGGGTCATTTGCCGCGTCCGGTCGCTTTCATCAGGCCGAGCTTGACCCGGCGATCGATCCTCTTTCAAGAAGATTTCTGAAGATCGCCGGGCAGGTCAAGCCCCGCGCGGACCGGCCAGTTCATTCCAGCGAGGCTCCCCTGTTTTTCGTGCTTTCCAAGACGCTTGGCACCGCGCTGCTGCCGATCAACTTCATGGTCGAGCTCGGTATCCTGTCGCTGGTGCTGATGGCGACGCGCTTTGCCGCGCTCGGCCGCAAGCTGGCGGTGACCACGCTGGTGCTGCTGGCGCTGGCGGCGTTCTCGCCGCTCGGCAATCTCCTGATCTACCCGCTGGAGTCGCGCTTTCCGGCGTGGGACCCCTCGCGCGGCGCGCCCGACGGCATCATCGTGCTTGGCGGCTCGGTCGACACCGATTTGTCGGCGGCGCATCGCGCGCCGGTGGTCGCGCACGCCGCCGATCGTCTGTTTGCGCCGGCCGAGCTCGCGCGCCGCTATCCGAATGCGCGCATCGTCTTTACCGGGGGGACGGCGAACCTGGTCTCGACCGACGCGAGGGAGGCCGACTACTCCGCGCCGATCCTCGAAAATCTCGGCATACCGAAGCAGCGCCTCATCCTGGAGCGGAGCTCCCGCAACACCTGGGAGAATGCGATCTTCACGAAAGAGTTGGTGGCGCCGAAGCCGGGCGAGCGCTGGCTGCTGGTGACGTCGGCCTTTCATATGCCGCGCTCGATGGGAATCTTCCGCAAGGCCGGATTTGACGTCGAGGCCTATCCCGTGGACTGGCGGATGGGCGGCCGTGACGATCTCTTCTCCTTCACCAATATGGGCGCGGACGGGCTGGGCCGAACCGAAGTTGCTGTGCGCGAGTGGATCGGCCTGGTGGCCTACCGTCTGATGGGCCGGACCGGCGAGTTGCTTCCGGGACCGGGCAAGGACTAGAACGAGAACCGTAAAACAAGAACACACGGCGCACGATCGCCGGGCCGGAGGAAGCCATGCAACAGCAGAGTGCAGACAGCATCGATCTTGGCGGCCTCGTCGCCGATCTCAACAGCCTGCTGCGGCTGAAGACGACAGTGATCGGCATGAAGCTGTTCGCGCAAGCGGCAGAGATGGAGGCGATCCCGAAAATCCGGCGGCCGAATGCGATCCACACCACGGACCAGATCGTCAGCATGGCCGCGCGCCTGGGCTGGACCGTCGGCATCACCGCCGATGACCTTGCCGGCGCGCAATGCCGCGCGGTGATCGGCCTTGCGCCGCAGGACGACAAATGGCTCGCCGGCGAGAATTATGTCGGGGTCTGGCACGGCACCGCGGAGGACGCGCGCAAGCGCCAGGAGGCGCTGGACGTGGTTCCGTTCGGACACTATGAGGCGCTTGCCGTCAGTCCGCTCGCGAGCGGACGGCTCGATCCGCCGGACATCTGCCTGGTCTATGCGACCCCCGGGCAGATGATCATCCTGATCAACGGGCTGCAATATACCGGCTACAAGAAGTTCGAATGGGGCGTCGTCGGCGAGACGGCTTGCGCGGATTCCTGGGGCCGGGCGCTCAAGACCGGGGAGCCCAGCCTGTCCTTGCCATGCTATGCCGAACGGCGCTATGGCGGCGTGCCGGACGAGGAGATGCTGATGGCCTTGAAGCCTTCGCATCTCGCCAAGGCAATTGAAGGCATGAAGGCGCTGGCCAAAAACGGCCTGCGCTATCCGATCCCGCCCTATGGCATTCAAAGCGACGTCCGCGCCGGCATGGGCGTAAGTTACGCGAAAAAGTAAAGGCCGATCATGAGCTCTGCGAAATTCGACATCGTCGTCTACGGCGCGACCGGTTTCACCGGCCAGCTCGTCGCCGAGTATCTGGCGGCACATTACAGGGACGACAAGGCGCTGACATGGGCGATGGCGGGCCGTAGTCTCGACAAGCTCAAATCGGTGCGTGACGCGATCGGCGCGCCCGCGGATACGCCGCTGATCGTGGCGGATGCGTCGAACGCTCCCTCGCTGAAGGCGATGGTGGCGCAGACCAGATCGGTGATCACGACGGTCGGTCCGTACCAATTCTATGGCGAGGACCTGCTCGCGGCCTGCATCGCTGCGGGCACAGACTATTTCGATCTCTGCGGCGAGCCGGTCTGGATGCGGCAGATGATCGACAAGTACGATGCGGCGGCCAAGGCGAGCGGCGCGCGCATCGTGTTTTCCTGCGGCTACGATTCCGTGCCGTTCGAGCTTGGCACGTTCTTCGTGCAGGAAGAGGCCAGGCGCGTGTTCGGTGCGCCGGCTGCGCGCGTCAAGGGCCGCGTGCGCGACATGCGCGGCACCCTGTCGGGCGGCACCGCGGCGAGCGCGAAAGCGACCTTCGATGCTGTCGCCAAGGATCTCAGCCTCGTCGCCATTCTCAACGACCATTTTGCGTTGACGCCCGGATTTACCGGTCCGAAGCAGCCGAAAGGCAACAGAGCGGCCTACGAGGAGGATCTGCAATCCTGGGCCGCGCCGTTCATGATGGCACTGATCAACACGCGCAACGTCCATCGCTCCAACATGCTGATGGGCTTTCCCTACGGCCAGGACTTCGTCTACGACGAGATGGTTCTGACCGGTCCCGGCGAGAAGGGCGAGGCCAACGCCAAGCGCGTGATGGCGGTCAATGCCGAGAAGACCGGCCCGAACGCGCCGAAGCCGGGCGAGGGGCCGTCGAAGGAAGAGCGCGAGAACGGACTCTTCAATTTGCTTTATGTCGCGATCGCGCCGGACGGCCGCCAGGTCCGCGCCGGCGTCACCGGCGACCGCGATCCCGGCTATGGTTCGACCTCGAAGATGATCTCCGAATGCGCGATCTGCCTGCTCCGCGACGCGGGGGACGTTCCGGCCGGGTTCTGGACCCCGGGCGCAGCGATGCAGCACAAGCTGATCAAGCGGCTGCGGGACAATGCGGGGCTGACGTTCACCGTGGAGAGCTAGCTCGGTGCCGTAGGGTGGGCAAAGCGAAGCGTGCCCACCATTGTCGCGATTAGGACGAGATCGTGGGCACGGCGCTTTGCGCCTTTGCCCACCCTACGGCAGCGTTCGTGCCGCTACGCTGCCCGCGCGTCATATGCGTACATGAAATCCATGTTCTTTGATCCCAACGGCAACAACAATTTGATCATCTGATTCCTGATCCACGCGCCGCCGGCGCTGAATTCGCGCTTGCTGTTGCCGTTGCGGCGCGCCATGGCGACGATCTTCTCGGTGCGCGGGCGGCGCTCCGCCTCGAATGCCCTAAAGGTGGCGCCGAGCTCCTGGCCCTCCTGCATCAGGCGGGCAAGCCGCATCGCGTCCTCCAGCGCCAGCGAGGCGCCCTGGCCGGCGTGAGGGCTGGTCGCGTGCGCGGCATCGCCGATCAGCAGCGAGCGCTTGCGCGACCAGGTCGGCAGGGTCGCGACGTCGAGCGTGTCGGTGACGACGATGTTCTCGGCGGCCTCGATGATATCAGGGATCGGGTCGTGCCAGCCGCGGTGGAAGCCGCGCAGATGCTGCTTCAGCGTCGACGGGTCGAGCGCGCGGAACATCGCCGCGTCCATGCCCTGCGCGGGCTGCGTGCTCCACCACATCACGCCGTCCGTGGGATCGGGGCTGCAATAGCCATAGCCGAAGAAGCCGCTCTGGCCGAACGTGGTCTCGACGTGCCGGCCGATCGGCCTGCCGTCGAGGGCGGCGTGCGGCACGAAGCCGCCGAAGCCGATCAGTCCGGTGTTGAAGGGTTGCGGTCCGTCCGGCACCACCTGTCGACGTGTGATCGAGTGCACGCCGTCGGCGCCGATCAGGAAGTCACCCTCGGCCGTGGTGCCGTCGGCGAAATAGGCGATGATCGGCTGGTCGCCGCGGTCCTCGATCTTGATCAAGCGCTTCTCGAAATAGAGCGAAACGCAGGCGCACCAGGCCTTGTCGATCAGGATCTCGTTCAGCGTGGCGCGGCAGACGTTCACCGCGGGCTGCCCGAAGCGCCGCTCCATGTCGCGGTTGATCGAGCCGAGCCTCGCGCCGCCCTGCGAATAGAAGTCGAAGGATTCGGCGATCGAGCCTCGGCTGATCAATTCATTCGCCAGCCCGATCTCGTCCAGCACATGCATGCCGTTCGGCGCGATCTGCAGCCCGCCGCCGATGCCCTTGGAATAGGGCCAGGCCTCGTAGATCGCGGACTCGATGCCGGCGCGGCGCAGCAGGATCGCGGCCACGGGGCCGGCAATGCCGGCGCCGATAATCAGGGCCTTGCGGGGACGATAGGACATGGCTTGCTCCCGACGTTTCCGTGGTGCTAGGAGGAATTACGGTCGCTAAATCTCTTAGTGACTAAGATATATATCGCCTAAGATATGAGGTCGGCCTTGTCAAGGACGAAGGCGCGCGCTGCGCTGCTGCAGGAGCTCGAGGAGGCGATGCGCAGGTCGTCGGCGCAGGGCGTGCTCTATGGGCAAACCGTTGCCAACGTTGCCGGAATTGCCAATTCCGATCTCGAATGCATGGACATCCTGTATCTCGAGGGACGCGTCACCGCAGGGAGGCTCGCCGAGGTCACGGGCCTCACGACGGGCGCCATCACCGGCGTGGTCGACCGGCTCGAAAAGGCCGGCCTGGTGCGCCGTGAGCGGGATGAGAAAGATCGCCGCAAGGTCTTCATCGCCGTCGTGCCGGACGCGGCGATGAAGATCGGCCAATTCTACGTGCCGATGCAGCAGGCGATGGAGAAGGTATTCGGCGGCTATTCCGACGAGGAATTGCGGCTGCTGCTGCGTTTCGCCAACGAAGGCTACAAGGGTGTGCTCGCGGCGACGGAGGCCTTGAAGGGCCTGCTCGACACGCCGCCGGAAAAGCGGCCGGCCCTCAAGCTGAAGAAGCTTCGTCGCTAATTTTGTAGATCTGCGCGGCCGCGATCATGCCCCACATCGCGCCCAGCATCATCCAGAAGTGCCGCCAGTGGTCGGTGTCGATCACGAAGCTTTCGCCGACGGTGCCGACGAAGGCGGAGAACACTGCGAGATAAGCACGCTGCCAGGGCACCGGGACGAAGATGTGCCGGAAGCCCATGATGACGGTGGTGAAGACCAGCGCGGGATAGCACACGCCGGAGAGCCATCCGCCGGACATGAAGGCGTTGAGATAGGAATTGTGGGTGTCCTCGGGGAAGAAACGGTGGAATTGCAGCGGGCCGATGCCGAACGGCAGGTCGAGCGCCATCTCCGCACCCAGGATGTGGCGGCCGAAGCGGCCGAAGCGGCCCTCGTCGTAGCTCTGGTCGAAGCTGGCGCGCTGCTTGAACATCTCGGCGGTGGAATCGAACGACAGCAGCACCGCGATCAGCGCGAGCCCCAGCACCGCGGCCACGATCGCCATGATGATGATGCGCGAGCGCTGCGCGTTGGTGCGGCTGGTCAGCACCATCAGCGCCAGCATGAAGGCGGAGGTCAGCACCAGGCCGCCCCAGGCGGCGCGTGAGAAGGCGAGCAGGATCGCGAGCGACATGATGCCGAAGGCGATGACGTTGCGGAACGCCTTCCCCAGCTTGTCCGAGACCACGCTCTGGAGCGCGAACAGCGCGGGCAGGATCAGGAAGGCGCCGAGCACGTTCGGGTCCTTGAACGTGCCGCGCGCGCGGCCATAGAGCGTGAGCAGGTCGTTGCCGCCGGGCACCAGGTGGAAATAGCCGGCGACCGCCAGCAGCGAGGCGATCATCGCGCCGACCACGAGGCCGCGGCGGAGCATGTCGAGCCGGGCCGCAGTATCCTCGGACGTGACCATCGCGAAGAACACCACGGTCACCGCCATGTACCAGGAGGTCGCGATCCAGCTCACCACCTCGGACTGCTCGAACAGCGGGATCGCGCTGATCGTGTAGCCGACATTGAGCAGGACCAGCATCAGCACCAGCGGCATCAGCGCGAGCCGCAGCCGCAGTCCGGTGGCGAAGAACGTGACGGCCGCGAGCAGCGTCATGATCTCGTAGGGGCTCGGCTCGATGAAGACGACCGCGCCGGAGGCGCCGACCAGCCACACCAGCGCACGCTGCAGCGCCAGCACGCCGGGCGCAGCCGGTACGGCAACGTTCACTCCACCGGCTGTCGTCGCATACGCCATCACATGCTCATACGCTTACGCTACTCACACGCCACAAACACGGCTGTCATCGCCCGGCTCGACCGGGCGATCCAGTACGCCGTGGCGGCCATTGCGCAAAACAGCTGCCGCTGCGGCGTACTGGATGCCCCGTTCCAGTGCGCAAGCGCGCACAAGCCGGGGCATGACGGAAGCTCAATACGCGTTCTCGTTCTTGGTCAGCAGCGAGATCGGCGTCTTCAGGAGAATGTAGAGGTCGAACAGCACCGACCAGTTCTCGATGTAATAGAGGTCGAACTCGACGCGCTTCTGGATCTTCTCTTCGTTGTCGATCTCGCCGCGCCAGCCATTGATCTGGGCCCAGCCGGTGATGCCCGGCTTGACGCGGTGGCGGGCGAAATAGCCGTCGACGGCCTCGTCGAACAGCCGGCTCTGCAGCTTGCCCTGCACCGCGTGCGGGCGCGGGCCGACCAGGGAGAGATTGCCGGAGAAGACCACGTTGAAGAGCTGCGGCAGCTCGTCGAGACTGGTCTTGCGGATGAAGCGGCCGACGCGGGTGACGCGCGGATCGTTCTTGGTCACGACCTTGGATGCGGTCGGATCGGCCTGATGATGGTACATCGACCGGAACTTGTAGACGTCGATGCGCTCGTTGTTGAAGCCGAAGCGCTTCTGGCGGAACAGCGCCGGACCGGGGCTGTCGAGCTTCACCGCCAGCGCCACCAGGCCCATCACCGGCAGGGCCGCGAGCAGCGCGAGGCTGCCGACGACGCGGTCGAACAGCCATTTCATCACCAGATCCCAGTCGGTGATCGGCGCCTCGAACACGTCGAGCGTCGGCACCTCGCCGAGATAGGAATAGGAGCGGGGCCGGAAGCGCAGCTTGTTGGTGTGCGCGGAGAGGCGGATGTCGACCGGCAGCACCCAGAGCTTCTTCAGCATTTCCAGGATGCGCGTTTCCGCCGAGATCGGCAGCGCGAACAGCACGAGATCGACACGGGTGCGGCGGGCGAATTCGACGATGTCGTCGACCTTGCCGAGCTTGCGCGCGCCGGCGCAGGTGTCGAGCGCGCGGCTGTCGTTGCGGTCGTCGAACACGCCGAGCACGTGGATGTCGGAATCCTCCTGCGCCTTCAGCGCTTCGACCAGCTGCTCGCCATTGCTGTCGGAGCCGACGATGATGGTGCGGCGGTCGAGCCGGCCCTGGCGCGCCCAGCCGCGCACCAGCGAGCGCAGCACCAGGCGTTCGGCGAGCAGCGCGGCGAGACCGAGGAAGTAAAAGGCGGCAAGCCACAGCCGCGAGATTTCGCTGCCGTATTTGGCGAAGAAGGAGATGCCGATGAACAGCAGGAAGACGAACGACCAGGACGAGATCATCCGTGTCATCTGCCGGAGCTGACCGCGGAACAGCTGCACTTGATAGATGTCGGCGGCCTGGAAGCAGACCACGGCGGCGATCGATACGGCGATGACTTCCGCGGGATAGACCCAGCTGAAGCCGGAGAGCGGCATGACATAGCCGACATAGAGCGCGATACCGACGAGGCTGAGCAGCGCGAAGTCGGCCACGCGCACGAAACCGGCGATCACGATCGGCGAATAGGCGCGGGCGACCTTCTGGTTGACGACGTCGAGGGCTGCGGGTGAGAGCCGGCGGCGGCGCTCCACGAAGGGTTGGTCAGCGGGCTTGGCCGCGGCGCTGGTCGCGGCATCGAGCATCGAGCGTGCGTTGAGCGGTTCCACGGGCTTCCACGTCCATTTCAAGCACCCGCGGGCCAATAGCGTTGGCGCCCCGGGCGCCATCCCCTGGTCCTTCGATTATCGAACAAATCGGAAGATTTTCTAAAGCGGGCTTAAGGATGGTTAATGATTGGCAAATGCGTCGCGATAGCCGGCGATCACGCCGTCGACCATGGCGGCTTGCGAGAAATGCGCCGAGATGCGTTCGCGCAAGGACACGGCGCGCTGCGCGGTGGTCTGGGGATCATCGAGCGCCGCGGCAATCGCCTCGGCCATGGCCTCGGAATTGCTCGGCGCGAACAGGGCCGGACTGTCGGAGCCGAAGATCTCGGGAATGCCGCCGATGCGGGAAGCGATCATGGGAATGCCGGCCGCGCCGGCCTCGATCACGACATAGGGCATGGAATCGCCGCGCGAGGGGACGACCAGCAGCCGCCCCTTGGAGAAGCCGTAGCGCGCCTTGACGTGACCGATGAAGCGGATCGCATGGGTGAGGCCGAGCTTCTCGACCTGCGCCTTCAGCGCCGCGGTTTCCTCGCCGTCGCCGCCGAGCGTCAGCGTGACCTTCTTGCCGCCCTCGTGCAGGCGCGCCACGGCATCGACCAGGAGATCGGCGCCCTTGATGTGCCTGAACTCGCCGACATAGGCGAGGTCGGTGGCATCGTCGGTGGTCACGACGGGCTCGAATTCCTCGGGCGTGACGCCATTGAAGACGCAATGCACCACGCCCTTGGGCGTGCCGACGATGCGTTGATAGGTGTCGCGGGCGAACGCGCTCTCGAACAGGAACAGATCGGTCGCGTCCATCAGCGTCCGCTCCAGCCGCGCGTAAAACTCACCCTTGAAGGTGTTGAGGGGATAGTGCAGCGAGCCGCCATGCGGCGTGTAGATGCGGATGGTGTCGTCGGAGCGTCGCCGCATGCGGATGAAGGCGCCGGCCTTGGCACCGTGGCCGTGCATGACGTCGGGCTTGAGCGTGGCGATCAGGCGCCGCATGCGAAGCCAGACCAGGACATCGTCCGGCGACGGCTCGCGGCGGATCGCGAGCCGGTGCACGCCGAGCTTCAGCCGCGGCGCGAGCTCGGCAAGGGCCTTGTCGGCGCGCTCGCCGCCGGTGAGACTGTCGGCGAGAATGCCGACATGGTGGCCGCGATCGACCTGGCCGTTGGCGACGTCGAGGATGTGGCGGAAAATGCCCCCGACCGGAGCACGCACGGCGTGCAGGATACGAAGCGGCCGGTCAGGAGAGGGGGGCATGAATCAAAACCAGCGCGCGACGGCGAATGCCGAACAATTCCGAGGAAAATATCGAGACGGATTAAGGGGCCTCGTGGTTAACAAACGGTGACGAGTGCGCCTGCGCACGTCGCCGCATGCCGCGATTAACCCAGCGGCAACCTTAATGGAGTGTAATCGCCACGGTTGAGGTAGCTTAGTGGCGTTGCCCCTGCGGGAGTGTTCGATGCGTTTAGCGTTCTGGCGTGCCGGCAAGGACAAGGCCGTGGTTGCGCGAGCCGTCTCAAAGGCCAAACCCGAAGTCGCGCCCAAGGCTGAGACCAAGCCTGAGACCAAAGTCGAGGCCAAGGCTGAAGTCAGGCTTGAAGCAAAGCCTACGCCGATCGTCACCAAGCAGGCACAAGTCGAATCCGGCGATATCGATCTGCACGCGCTCGGCGCGGCATTGGCGCGCAAGCGCGGCTGGATCATCGTGCCGACGGTGCTGGCGCTCGTCGCCTCCGTTGCCGTCGTCAATCTCGTCACGCCGCGCTACAAGTCCGAAGCGCGCATCCTGATCGATGGCCGCGAGAACGTGTTCCTGCGTCCGAGCAGCGACCGCACCGAGGAGCGGCAGGCGCTCGACGCCGAGGCCGTCACCAGCCAGGTGCAGCTGGTGCTGTCGCGCGATCTGGCGCGGGAGATCATCAAGAAGAACAAGCTCGCCGAACGCCCCGAATTCGATCCCGTGCTGCAAGGCATCTCGCCGCTGAAGTCGCTGGCCGCGATGATCGGTATCGGCCGCGATCCGTTCTCGATGACGCCGGAAGAGCGCGTGCTCGATGCCTATTACGATCGTCTCCAGGCCTACGCCGTCGACAAGTCGCGCGTGATCGTGGTCGAATTCCAGTCCGCCGATCCGGACCTTGCAGCGCGCGTCGCCAATTCGATCGCCGACGGCTACCTCGTGCTCCAGCAGGGCGCGCGCCAGGAGCAGGCCAAGAACGCCAGCCAGTGGCTCGCCGGCGAGATCGAGAGCCTGCGCAAGAAGGTCTCCGACGCCGAGGCCAGGGTCGAGGACTTCCGCTCCAAGTCGAGCCTGTTCGTCGGCACCAACAACACCACGCTGTCGAACCAGCAGATGGGCGAGGTCAACACCCAGCTCAACAATGCGCGCGCGCTGAAGGCAGATGCGGAATCCAAGGCGCGCCTGATCCGCGAGATGCTCCAGAGCGGCAAGCCGATCGAGGCCTCCGAGGTCGTGAACTCCGAGTTGATGCGGCGGTTGTCCGAGCAGCGAGTCACGCTGCGTGCGCAGCTCGCCGAGCAGTCGTCGACACTGCTTGGCAATCACCCCCGGATCAAGGAGCTGAAGGCGCAGCTTGGCGATCTCGACAATCAAATCCGCGACGAGGCGGCCAAGATCTCCCGCTCGCTGGAAAGCGACGCGCGCATCGCCGGCGGCCGGGTCGATGGCCTGACCGTGAGCCTCGAGCAGCTCAAGAAGCAGGCGACCTCGACCAACGGCCAGGACGTCCAGCTCCGCGCGCTGGAGCGCGAGGCCAAGGCGCAGCGCGATCTGCTCGAGACTTATCTCGCCAAGTACCGCGAGGCCAATACCCGCGAGACCATCGACACGGCGCCGACCGACGGCCGCATCATCTCGCGCGCCATCGTCTCGAACACGCCGGCCTATCCGAAGAAGCTGCCGATCGTGCTGATCGCGACGATCGCGACGCTGCTGCTCTCGTCCGGCGTCGTCGTCACCGGCGAGCTGTTGCGCCAGACCGCGCCGCGCACGGTGGCCGCGTTCGGCCCGGTGCAAACGCAGGCACCGCTGCGCCAGGAACCGGTCGTCCAACCTGTCGTCCAGCCAGTTGTCCGGCCCGAGGTCGAGCCGATCGCCGATCCGGTCATGGCGGAGACCGCGCCGCTTCAGCCGGAGATGACCGATGATGCCGAGGTCACCGAATTCACCGAGATCGAGAATCTGGCCGGCAGCCTGCGCGCCGCGGGCGCGGCGGCGAGGAAGATCACGGTGCTCGGCACCGCTTCCGGCGAAGCCATTACGCTGTCGACGCTGACGCTCGCCCGGCATCTGGCGCGCGAGGCGCGCGTCGTCGTGGTCGATCTCGCCGCGTCCTCGCCGACGATTGCCGCGGTGTCGGTCGATGCTTCGGCGCCCGGCCTTGCCGAGCTGATGCAGGGCGAGGCGTCGTTCGCGCAAATCATCACCCGGGACAAGCTGTCGCGGTTGCATCTCGTCATGGCCGGCCGTCCCGGCTTCGACCGCAGCGTGCTGCAATCGCCGCGGGTGACGCTCGCCATCGACGCGCTGCTGCGCGCCTATGATCACGTGCTGATCGACGCCGGCAGCGCCTCCGACCTTCCGGCCGAGCTGCTGACGGCGCATGCCCGCGCCGTCGTGGTGCCCGATGCGTCGATGACGGCGGATGCGCGTACGCTGATGTGCGAGCAGCTGAGGGCGGTCGGCTTCAGCGAGGTGACGATGTTGAGCAAGCCGGTGCAGGCTTCGGGTGCGGTGGATGCGCCCCGCGTGGTGGCGGCGTAGGCTTCTTCTTTCTCTCTCCGCACACGCGAAATCGTAGGGTGGGCAAAGGCGCACTTGCGCCGTGCCCACGGCCTGTCCGATACGGTAACAAAAGACGTGGGCACGCTTCGCTTTGCCCACCCTACGATACTTGCCTTGCAGGAGCAGGGCAGCTTGCGAGCTGTGAATTCTTACCCGAACGCCTGCCGCAGCCGTCTGGCCAGATCAAACAGCATCTGGTTCTGCTTCACCAGCCGCTTGCCGTGGCTGAGAGATGACATCGCCATCGCTGCGAGTTTTCCGCGGGAGGTCAGCGGAACAAAACTGTCGAAGATATCTTCGTCGTCCTTGCAGAACATCCGCTTGTAGTCGTCCGAACCGATGCCGAGGTCGAGGGAGCGGTAGCCGCGCTCGCCGTAGCGATCGATGATGTAGCGCATCAGGATCAGGCCGGGGCTGTAGCGTGCGTGCTCGGACATCGTGTAGGTGTTGAACATCATCGAGAAGCGCTGGCCGTCGGCGACGCCGGCATAGATCGCGATCACCTCGTCGTCGCATTCGAGCGCGTGGATGTCGATGACGCGGCCTTCGCCGCGCGGCGCGAGGCAGGCGCTGCGGATGAACTGTTCGACCCCGGGCTCGGCGAAGACGTTCGGGAGCTTCTGTTCGGCCATCCGCGCCGGCTTGACGCGGAAGAACCAGTCGAGCAGGCGGGTGACGTCGGCATCGGACGTCGCCAGATGATAGCGATAGCCGGCGAGGTGCTGGAGCTTCTTTTCCTTGCTCTTGAGGCGGCGGCGGAACGAATTGCTGATCCGCGATGGCGGCGGGCCGCCGGGCTCCATCACCAGCTGCGGGCAGCCGTTGATCGCGCTCTGTCGCGGCAGCAGCGCAAACGGGTTCGGCCGGTCGCGCCAGCGCAGCGGTTGCTGTGTCAGCGCGAGCACGTCGGCATGTTCGCGCAGCGGCGCCAGCAGTTCTTCGAGATCGGCGGCGCTGGTCTGTGCGGCGCACGCGGCATCCCACAGGCCCATGTTGAAGGTCGTGTGCTTGCCGCCCATGAAAGCGGCCGTGCGCACGCCGTGGCTCTGGCGCAGCGAGA
Source organism: Bradyrhizobium sp. SBR1B (assembly GCF_014198205.1). Lineage (NCBI taxonomy): Bacteria > Pseudomonadati > Pseudomonadota > Alphaproteobacteria > Hyphomicrobiales > Nitrobacteraceae > Bradyrhizobium > Bradyrhizobium sp. SBR1B. Next base: position 136,665 of record NZ_JACIHC010000015.1, on the reverse strand, counting down.
GCGGCAGCAGCAGCACCGGCTTGCGATCGGCGTCGCGACCGATCACGACGAAGGGCCGCGCGCCCTCGCGCTCGCCGACCAGTCGCTGCCAGGGGCTCAGCAGATCAAACCGCTGATAGGGCGTGAAGAGATGGCCGGGCTCCTCGAAGGCGCGCCAGACCGCCTCGGCGGCGCCGAGATCGGTGACGATATCGACATGCGCGATACGGCTCGCTTTCGACCGCGCTGGCGCTTCTGCCGTCCGGCTTTGCATCGCCGCAGCCATGGTCATTCGCGAAACCTGTCGAGAAATCAAAATAGACGTAATTCGGCCTGTGGCCGACCTTTGCAAAGAAATGTCAACAAAGGGTAAGGACAATGGAGAGGGAACGGCGCCCTGGGGGCGCGAAGGTGGGATCTTGGCATCCGACGACAGATGGCTGGAACGGCTGCGCCTCGAGCTGGCCTGGTTCACCGGCCAGGCCGCGCTGCGCAGCCGAGGTGCCGGCGCCATCCTGCGCTTTGCGCGGGTGCGGCCACGGCGGGGCGGCGGGTTTCAGCCGCTGTGCGCGAACGAGATCACGCCGCAATTTCTCGACCGTGCCATTCGCGCGTTGAAGCGCTGGAACTACGATTTTCTCGGCATGGACGAGGTCTGCCGGCGCGCGGTGACACTGCCGGAGAAACGGCGTTTCGTGGCGCTGTCCTTCGATGGTGCCAACAAGGATCTCATCGACTTCGCCTATCCGGTGCTGACGCATCACGCCGTGCCCTTCACGGTCTACGTGCCCACCGCGTTTCCCGATGGTGTCGGGCAGGCCTGGTGGCTCGGGCTCGAACAGGTGATCGCGCGCGAGAGCCGCATCAGCCTGATGATGGGCGAGAGGGAGCAGCGCTTCACCGTCACCGGCAATACCGAGAAGCAGGCGCTGTTCTCGCATCTCGAGAGCTGGCTGCACTCGCTGTCACCGGCGGATCTATCGGCCGCGATCGCCGATCTCTGTACGCGCTACCGCATTGATCTTGCCGCGCTCTCGCGCGAGGCGTCGATGGATTGGGAGGATCTGGCGAACCTGGCTGCCGATCCACTCGTCACGATCGGCAGCGCGACCGTGAACTATCCCGTTCTCGCCAACATGAAGGACAGTGCGGCGCTGCGCGAGATGGCGATGGGCAGGGCCGTTGCCGAAGCCGCTTTCGGCCGCGATGTCAGGCATCTCGCCTTTCCGTTCGGCGACCGCACCTCGTTCCGGCGCAGCCACGTCGTGATGGCGGAGGAGGCCGGCTTTGCCAGCGCGGTGTCGACGATCCCGGGCATCGTGGACGCGGAGGGGCGGACCAATCTGCGCGCGCTGCCGCGGATTTCCTGGGATGGCCGCGTGCGCTCGCTGCGCATGTTGCGCGTACTGGTGTCGGGTGTTGCGTTTGCGCCGGTGAGGCCGACCGCTACGAGCCAGACTTGACGCGATCAGGCCGCTGCATCCAGCTCACGATCGGCATCGCCGGCAGCACCCAGCCCATGCCCACGACCACGTAATAGATCGCCTGCCGCCAGCCGGACTCGGCGATCCACGGCATCTGCGCCGCCGCCATGCCGAGCAGGGCCCAGACCGTGGCCAGCACGAGGAGCAGGATGGCGCCGAGGAACTTGCGGGTGCGGATCGTCATGACGGACTACTAGCGGCTTTCGCGTAACTTGCGCTGCGGGAGCGGGGGACTATAAGGGGCACGCAGTCCGGTTCAAGCCCTGGTTTTAACCTCTGAAATGACGACGAATTCTGTCCCAACCAACCCGCATCGCGCCGTGCGCTGGTGGCTGATCTCGGTCGCCGCACTGATCGCGCTGATGGTGCTGGTCGGCGGCGCGACGCGGCTGACGGAATCCGGCCTTTCGATCGTCGAATGGAAGCCGGTCACGGGCAGCGTGCCGCCACTGTCGGAGGCGCAGTGGACCGAGGCGTTCGAGGCCTACAAGAAGATCCCGCAATATCGCGAGCTCAATGCGGGGATGAGCCTGTCCGAGTTCAAGCAGATCTTCTGGTGGGAGTGGAGCCACCGGCTGCTCGGTCGTTTCATCGGCGTCGCCTATCTCTTGCCGTTCCTGTTCTTCCTGTGGCGCGGTGGCCTGTCCGGTGAATTGAAGCGCAGGCTGTGGCTGCTGTTCGCGCTTGGCGGGCTCCAGGGCGCGGTCGGCTGGTGGATGGTGGCCTCGGGCCTGACGGGACGGGTCGAGGTGTCGCAATATCGGCTGGCGACGCATCTCGTGCTCGCGCTGCTGATCTTCGCTGGCATTGTCTGGACGGTGCGGCGGCTCAAGGAGCGGCCGCAGATCGCAGCACCGGCGCGGCTGCGCTTCACGAGCGCGCTGCTGCTCGTCGTGACGTTCGTGCAGATCTATTTCGGCGCACTGGTTGCGGGCCTGCGCGCGGGGCGCGCCTACAACACCTGGCCGCAGATCGACGGCGCGTTCATTCCCTCGGCCGAGCGGCTGTGGTTCGAGACGCCGTGGTGGCGCAACATGTTCGACAATGTGCTGACGGTGCAGTTCGAGCACCGCATGACCGCCTATGCGCTGTTCGCGCTGGCCGCGCTCCACGCGGTCGACGCGGTGCGCTCGCGCGCAGGTGCAGCGGCAAGCGGCGCGCTCTGGCTGCTCGCGGCGGTGAGCCTGCAGGCGGTGCTCGGCATTCTCACGCTGCTCAACCAGGTGCCGATTGATCTCGCGCTGTCTCACCAGGCGGTCGCAATCGTCGTGCTGACGCTTGCGGTGATGCAGGTGGAGCGGCTCGCTTCGCGGCGACCTGCGGAGGCGCAGCCGCGCGCGGTTCCAGTTGGCCAGCCCGGCTGATCAGCAATAGCCGTAGATGCCGCACGAATAGGGCAGGCGCCAGAAATAATCGGCCTGCTTCCCACCGTAATACGCACCCTGATAGTCGTAGCTCCAGGGGCGGCCATAATAGCCCGGCAGGGTGTGCGAGCCCGGCAGCAGCGGTGTGCCCGGCAGGTTACGGATGTAGCTGCCGACGCCATAGGCCGGCGAGATCAGCGCATCCGGATCGGTATCGACATAGACCTGCGGCGGCTCCTGCGGTGGAACTGCGGCCCGCCGCTTCGGCGTGGCCGGCAAGTCGGCGGCAACGGCGGCTGAAACCGTCAGCATCGCCGCAAGGGCAGGCACCATCCAGCGCAGCATCGTCGGCTCCGAATCAAAGGGGCGATCCAAAGACGATGTATGGGGCAGATATGGTTAATGATCGTTAACTGACGGTCGCCAAAGCGACCGTCATTCCGGGGCGGTGCAAAGCACCGAACCCGGAATCTAGAGATTATGATGCTACGTCTGATGCTACGTCGAGATTCCGGGCTCGCGCTGCCGCGCGCCCCGGAATGACGGCGGTGACTACGCCCCCAGCGCCTGTTCCAGATCGGCGATCAGGTCTTCCTTGTCCTCGATGCCGATCGAGAGCCGCACCACGTCGGGGCCGGCGCCGGACTTCACCTTGGCGGCGTCGTCGAGCTGGCTGTGCGTGGTCGAGGCCGGGTGGATCACCAGTGAGCGGGTGTCGCCGACATTGGCCAAGTGCGAGAACAGCTGCAGTTTCGACACCAGGCTGACGCCGGCGTCATAGCCGCCCTTCAGGCTGAAGGTGAACACGGCGCCTGCGCCCCGCGGCGCGTATTTGCGCGCGAGCTGGTTGTACTTGTCGCTCGCAAGGCCGGCATAGCTGACCGACGCCACCGCCGGATGGCCGGCGAGGAATTCGGCGATCGCCTTGGCATTGTCGCATTGCTTCTGCATGCGCAGCGGCAGCGTCTCGATGCCGGTCAGGATCATGAAGGCGTTGAACGGCGACAGCGCGGGGCCGAGGTCGCGCAAGCCCAGCACGCGGCAGGCGATCGCGAAGGCGAAATTGCCAAAGGTCTCCTGCAGCCGGATGCCGTGATATTCCGGTCGCGGCTCCGACAGCATCGGATATTTGCCGCCGGTCGACCAGTCGAAGGTGCCGGCATCGACGATGATGCCGCCGAGCGAATTGCCGTGACCGCCCAGAAACTTCGTCAGCGAGTGCACGACGATGTCGGCGCCGTGGTCGATCGGACGGATCAGGTAGGGCGAGGCCAGCGTGTTGTCGACGATCAGCGGCACGCCCGCCTTCCGGGCCACCGTCGAGATTGCCTCGATGTCGGTGATGCTGCCGGCGGGATTGGCAATGGACTCGATGAAGATCGCTTTGGTGCGCGGCGTCACCGCGCGCTCGAAGCTCGCGACGTCGTCGGGATCGGCCCACACCACGTTCCAGCCGAAGCTCTTGAAGGCGTGCGTGAACTGGTTGATCGAGCCGCCATAGAGTTTTCGCGCAGCGATGAACTCGTCGCCGGGCTGCATCAATTGCTGCAACACCACGACCTGCGCGGCATGGCCCGAGGCCACCGCAAGTGCGGCCGTGCCGCCTTCGAGCGCGGCGACGCGCTCTTCCAGCACGGCGTTGGTGGGATTGCCGATACGGGTATAAATGTTGCCGAACGCCTGCAGACCGAACAGCGAGGCGGCGTGGTCGGCATCGTTGAACACGAACGAGGTCGTTTGATAAATCGGCGTCGCGCGCGCACCGGTGGTGGGGTCGGGCTGTGCACCGGCATGCACGGCGAGGGTTGAAAATCCCGGAAGGCGATCGCTCATTGAGGGCGTCCTGTTCTCTTGGTCTGAAATCGCGCGGCATGCTGATGGGCGCCGCGCTCGCCGTCAAGGCGCCGCTTCACGTCAAGACCATTTGGGAATGATCTTGCTACGCATTGTCGCGTTGGCAAAATGAATCCCTCGCAATTGCGTCAGCTTTGCTCGGTCTTGTTTTTGGCCGCGCGATCGGAGGCCGCAGTGTCGCCGCCGCCGACACTCATCCGATTGAGGGATAGCCGCATGCCTTGCGTCGGTGCCGGCGCGCGCTTGGAGCTGAGCGTGCGCGAATTCACGCCCATCCAGGAGATCTCGGATGACAGGCGGCCATATTCGATCTTGGGGCAGCGATTCATCACCACCTTGATACCGACCGATTCCGCCTTCGCCGCCGCTACGTCATCGCGCGCGCCGAGCTGCATCCAGATCACCTTCGGCAGCGGGTCGAGCGTGAGCGCCTCTTCGACGACAGGCATGATGTGGCTGGAATTGCGGAAGATGTCGATCATGTCGATGGGACGGCCGATGTCGGAGAGCGAGGCGATAAAGGGTTTGGCGAGCAGCTCCTTGCCGACATGGCCGGGATTGACCGGGATCATGTCGTAGCCGCGCTGCGCCAGATATTTGAACGCGAAATAGCTCGGTCGCACGTTGACCGGCGAGGCGCCGACCATCGCGATCGACTTCACGGTGTTGAGGATGGCGCGGATGTAATTGTCGGAATAGGCGTCGTGGTTCATGTGATCCTTCATTCGTCATTCCGGGCGGCTCGAAGAGCCGACCCGGAATCTCGAGATTCCGGGTTCGATGCTTCGCATCGCCCCGGAATGACGGTGTAAGAAATATAGCTACTCATCCCGCCATGTCGGCGTGCGCTTCTCGATGAAGGCGCCGATGCCTTCCTCGGCGTCGCGCGCCATCATGTTCTCGGTCATCACCTCTGCGGCATAGCGATAGGCATCCGCAAGGCTCATCTCGGCCTGGCGGTAGAATGCTTCCTTGCCGAGCTTGACGGTGTAGGCGGATTTCAGCGCGACCTGTTGCGCGAGCTCGATCGCGGCGTCGCGTTCAGTGCCGGCGGGCACCACGCGGTTGATGAGGCCGATCTCGCGGGCGCGGGTCGCCGGGATGGGCTCGCCCGTCAGCAACATCTCCATCGCCTGCTTGCGCGGCACGTTGCGCGACAATGCCACCATTGGTGTTGAGCAGAACAGGCCGATGTCGACGCCGGGCGTGGCGAAGTGTGCTGCCTCCGAGGCGATGGCGAGATCGCAGCTTGCCACGAGCTGGCAGCCGGCCGCGGTCGCGATGCCCTGGACGGCAGCGACCACAGGCTTTGGCAGGTGCACGATCGCCTGCATCATCGCGCTGCAGGCGGTCATCATCTCGGCAAAGAAGGCGCGGCCGCGATCGGGGTCAGTGCGGCGCGCGGTCAGCTCCTTCATGTCGTGGCCGGCGGAGAAGGCAGGACCGTTGGCAGCGATCACGACGCCGCGGACGACCTTGTCATCGCGGATCTCGTTGAGCTCCGCATGCAGGCTGGCGATCATCGCCGCCGACAGGCTGTTGCGCGCGGCGGGGCGGTTCAGCGTCAGCACGGCGATCGGGCCTACGGTCTCGCGCAGCAGGATCGGCGGTTGCGGGGAGGGGGCGCGGGCAGCCTGGGCGGACATCGAAGCGTTTCCGTTGGATTATTGCATTTGAATGACGCAGATAACTTAATGTAACAGGGCAAGCGAAGCGAGGGTGGGGAACAGCATGGCGTCAGCGAAAATGAGCGTGGCAGAGGTCGAGCAGTTCCTCCGTCACGAGTTTCCCCAGGCCTTCAGCGGCGACGACATCACGATAGAAAGCGCGGACGGCCAGACCTGCCTTTTGCGCCAGCGCTACAGTGAAAGGATGCTGCGGCCGGGCGGAACCGTGTCCGGCCCGACGCTAATGGCGCTGGCCGATTTCGCGATGTACGTGGTGCTGCTGTCCGCGATCGGGCCGGTCGGGCTCGCTGTCACCACCAATCTCAACATCAACTTCCTGCGCAAGGGGCAGCCCGGTCAGGACGTGCTGGCGGAGGCGCGGCTGCTCAAGCTCGGCAAGCGGCTGGCGGTCGGGGAGGTGAAACTGCTGTCCGGCAGCTCGCCCGATCCGATCGCCCATGTCACCTCGACCTATTCCATTCCAAATGTTTGAGCTTTTTGCAGGTAATATAGCACCATATTTTTAAGTCGTTGATATTGCGATGCTAATTTCGGTCCATGGGCATTGACCGTTGTGCGTCTCTTCTCTAGAAAACCGCGCAGTCCGGCGCGGTGTTCGCGCCGATGCTCCCCGTCCACGGAAACTCTGACATGAAAACCTTTTCGGCAAAGCCGGCTGAGGTGACGAAGAAGTGGGTGCTGATCGACGCCAAGGGTCTGGTCGTCGGCCGCCTCGCCACCATCGTCGCCATGCGCCTGCGCGGCAAGCACCTCCCGACCTACACCCCGCACGTTGATTGCGGCGACAACGTCATCATCATCAATGCGCAGCATGCGGTCCTCACGGGGCGCAAGCGCGAGCAGAAGACCTATTACAAGCACACCGGCTATGTCGGCCACGTCAAGGAGCGCACCGCGCGCCAGATCCTCGAGGGCAAGCATCCCGAGCGCGTGCTCGAGAAGGCCGTCGAGCGCATGATCCCGCGTGGCCCGCTCGGTCGCGTGCAGATGGGCAACCTCCGTGTCTACGGCGGCGCCGATCATCCGCACGAGGCGCAGCAGCCCGAGAAGATCGACATCGCCAAGTTGAACCGCAAGAACACGAGGGCCGCATAATATGGCCGAATCCATCCAGTCGCTCGACCAGCTCTCGCAGCTCAAGACGGCGGCGGCGCCCGATGCGCCCAAGCACGAGAAGAAGGTCGACAAGTTCAACCGCGCCTATGCCACCGGCAAGCGCAAGGACGCGGTCGCCCGCGTCTGGATCAAGCCGGGCGCCGGCAAGGTCACCGTCAACTCGCGCGAGGTCGAGGTCTATTTCGCCCGTCCCGTGCTGCGCATGATGATCGAGCAGCCGTTCTCCGTGGCCCAGCGTTCGGGCCAGTACGACGTGATCTGCACGGTTGCCGGCGGCGGCCTGTCCGGCCAGGCCGGCGCGGTCCGTCACGGCATCTCCAAGGCGCTGACCTATTTCGAGCCGGAGCTGCGCTCCGTGCTCAAGAAGGGCGGCTTCCTGACCCGCGACTCCCGCGTGGTCGAGCGCAAGAAGTACGGCAAGGCCAAGGCCCGCCGGTCCTTCCAGTTCTCGAAGCGTTAATCGCTTCGGTCACATTCGCCGCGAAAGCGGCTTCAATGAGATGCAAAAGGGCGCTGATTTCAGCGCCCTTTTTGTTGTTCGTTTGTATGCAAATTGATGGCGTGTTTCCCGAAAACTTGGCCTCCCGCGAAAACCTGAATGGAACTCGCGCGACCTAGCGTCGCATTCGGAAGGGCGCGCAAACGGCTGGGGCCGGTCGCGTAACTGCTATGTCTTAAAGGGGGCCGACATGATGTCGCTCGATAGCATCACGCTCTATTTGGTCGCCACCATGGTTGCCGCACTGCTCGGCGCCATGATGGTGTTTTTCGGCAGGCAGGAGAACAGCCCTGCACTGAAATGGTGGGGCACCGCGTATCTGCTCGGTGCCGCCTCCGTCGCGCTGTGGACCGCAGCCGGCGACAGGCTGGGCCCGCATCTTTACCTTGCGCTGAACGCGGTCGGCTTCGTCGCCTGCGGCATGGTGTGGAATGCGGCGCGCGTCTTCCACGGCCGCAAGCCGAACTGGCCGGGTCTCGTGCTCGGTGCGCTCGCCTGGGTCGCCGCCGTCACGCTGCTCGCCCCCGAGGCATCCATGTTGCGGATGATCGTCGGCGCCGGCATCGTCTCGGTTTATGCGGCACTGACCGCCAGCGAGCTCTGGACCGAACGGCGCAAGAGCCTGCAGCGGCGCTGGCCCGCCTTCGTGATGCCGGTGATGCATGGCTGCGTGTTGATGCTGCCGGTCCTGATCGGCAGTTTCCTGCGTCCGCACGATGCCGGCTTCTCCCAGAGCATCTGGGTCAAGGTGTTCGCGGTCGAACTGATCCTCTATGCCGTCGGCACCGTGTTCGTGATCTTCATGCTGGTGTCCGAGCGCACCGTGACCGCGCACCGCACCGCCGCGTCGACCGATCCCCTGACCGGCATGCTCAACCGCCGCGGCTTCTCGGAAGCCTGCGGCCGCGTGATCGAGCGCGAGGCCAAGGCCGGACGTCCCGTGACCGTGATGATCTTCGACATCGATCACTTCAAGTCGATCAACGACCGCTTCGGCCACCCCGCCGGCGACGAGATGCTGAAACTGTTCTCGACCGTCGTCGTCAGCAACTTACGCATCACCGACATGTCGGGCCGCATCGGCGGCGAGGAGTTCGCCGCGCTGCTGCCGTGTTCGCTGGAGGAGGGCGTGCTGGTCGCCGAGCGCGTGCGCGAGGCGTTCGAGACCTCTGGCGTCGTGGTCGACGAAGGCCCGGTCGACACCACCGTCAGCATCGGCGTCGCCGGCGGGCCCGCCGGCACCGAGCTCGAGGTGCTGCTGGCATCCGCCGACACCGCGCTCTACCAGGCCAAGCGCGGCGGCCGTAACCGCGTCGAGGCGGCGGAGGAGCTGCCGCTGTCGCTGGAGAACTGGCGCCGCCAGAGCGCCGCGCGGATCAGTGCGCCGCAGCCGCGGCCGGCCACCGCCTGAGACGCAAGGCAGCATCGCGGTAATCCTCTGTTTACCATTCGATCCCTACCATTGCGGTCATGGAATCGATCCGTCGACAGAATCCGCAAGCTGCCCTGATGTCGCTCGAAGCCGCTGCAGCCTCGGCACGCAGCGGTTTCGCCTGTCTGTTCTCCACTGCGGATGAATACGAGAGCGCGCTGATCACCGAGCGCCGCGCGCAGGGGCGTTACACGCAAGGCCGCCGCAGCTACTGGCCGCTCGCGCTGTTCATCGGCTGCGTCCTGATCGTGGCGGGCAGCGTTCTGCTGCTCATCTGAGAGACCTGCATTTTTGGACCGACCAGGGCGCCGTTTCGGCGCCTTTTTCTTTTTCGCCGGCTGCGCTAGACACGCCTATCGAACAAAAAACGGGTGGAAACCGATGATCACCGAGATCGCGCAAATCGACGTCAAGCCGGGCAGCGAGAAGGATTTTGAGGCCGCCGTCGCCAAGGCCAAGGCCGCCTTCGGCCGCTCCAAGGGCTTTCACGGTTTTGAGCTGCACAAATCGATCGAAAAGCCGCAGCGCTACCGGCTGATGGTGAAATGGGCGACGCTGGAAAACCACACCGTCGATTTCCGCGGCTCGGAGAATTTCACCGAATGGCGCGGCCTCGTTGGCCAGTACTTTGCCTCGCCGCCCGAGGTCGAGCACACCGAGACTGTGCTCACGACCTGAGGGCTTATTTCTGGAGCATGATCTAATCGGAAAACCGCTGCACACTTTTCCGGATCATGCTCTACGCCGCTTCTGCCAGAGGCGCCGCCTCATAGGTCTTGAAATGGTCGATCATGACCTTGGCGATGGCCACTAGCGGCAGTGCCAGCGCCAGGCCCCAGATGCCGAACACGACGCCGAGCAAGATCTGGAAGGCGAACAGCGTGGCCGGCGGGATGTCCAGCGCCTGCCGCTGCAAGATCGGCGTCAGCACGTAGCTCTCCATGGCGTGCACGCCCATGAAGAGCAGAAAGGCCGATAGCGCCGGGATCCAGCCCGAGGCGAGGCTCGCCAGCACCACGACGACGCCGGCGATGATGGCCCCGATGGTCGGGATGAAGGCGAGCAGGCCGGCCTGAATTCCCAGGATGAACGAGCTGGGGATGCCGATGACGGCAAGCCCGATCCAGGTCACCACGCCGACCGCGAGCATGACGATGATCTGCGCGATCAGCCAGCGCTCCAGCGTCTCGGCTGTGCGGTCGATGATCAGGGCGACGCGGGTGCGGTGCCTCGCCGGCGCCAGGAACAGCAGGCCGTCGTGATAGACGGCCGGCTGGGCGGCGAAGGCGAAGCCCAGGAACAGCACGATAAAGATGTTGCCGACACCGTGGATGGTGCCGAGCAGCAGCTTGAAGGTCTGGCTCACGATCGCGCCGCCGCTGGAGGCCAGCGCGCCGGCGCCGGGCAGGGGACCGCGCGAGGGCGCTGCTGGTGCGGGCGCCGTCTCCGAGGGCGCAGTGGCCGAGGCGTCGGTCGCGCCGTTGCCGAAATCGAAGAAGCTGGTGTCGATGCCGTGGTTGTCCAGGAACGACTTCACGTTCCCGATCTGCGACTTGATGGTCTTGCTCAGCAGCGAAGCCTGTTCGGCGATGGTGGCGCCGCCGAGATAGGCGATGCCGGCGAGCATCAAAGCGAGCGCGGTGCAGACGATCGCGAGCCGCACCGGATGCGGCAGGGGCACGCGGCGGCCGAGCGCGCCCGTCAGCGCGTTGAGGCCGAGGCCAAGCAGCATGCCGGTGAAGATCAGCAGCAGGGTGGCGGCGAAATACCAGGTGAAGGCGAGCAGCGCGGTGAACAGCACGACGCCGATGCCCCCGACCGAGATCGCCCAAGCGAGGTCGCCGCGGGTCCGGGAGCGTTCATCTTTGGACATGGTCACATCGGGTCCTTTTCAGCGCAATGCGCGCCGCACTCTCTCGACAAACGCGCTTCGGATCAAGACCGCGTCAACGCGCTGGTTTGACGTCGGCGCGCCGACGGTGCAGAGCGATGAGGAAAGAACAATGGGGGCGGTTTGAGCTTCATCAGCAAATGGGCCGGTCTGCTCGGGCTTCTGGCCGTGATCGTGGTCGGCGACCAGATCCGGATCAACCGGCCCGGCCACAAATTTCGTCTCACGGTCGAGGTCACGACACCTGACGGCATCAAGACCGGATCCGGCGTTCTGGCCGTCGTGCCCGACCGCAACTATAACCGCGGCGGCCGCACCACCACGCGCGGGGAGGCCGTGTTCGTCGACCTCGGCCAAGCCGGCGCCAAAGGCAAGAATCTGGTGGCATTGTTGGCGCACCGGCAGGACGCGAAGCTGGACTTCGACGACATCAATTATGTCGCGCTCCGTGCCTATGGCGCCGCGCGCGGCAACCGCGTCTCGTTCAACGATATCCACCGGCAGACCGGCGTTGTCCCGGTGCAGGGAGACCTCGTGCCGGTGCTCGTCAGCTTTGGCGATCCCAAGGATCCCAAGACGGCGCGCGTTGTCGCCGCCGACCACGCGGAGGCGGTTCTGGGCGAGGGTTATGCGATCCGTGGCCTCACGGTCGAAGTCGTGCCCAACGGGTTCTGGCCGGTTGATTTCGGTGGGGCGCTCGGAGAGCCCGTGACGCGCGGCATCGACGCGAAACTGCCATGGCTGGCCGCGCCGGGCGATCCGGCGGCAACCGCACTGCAGGCCGCCGGGCTGCCCGCCGGGGGCGAGGCCCGGGAGGCATTTGCGCGAAAATAGCATTGCCGTCCCGCGATCCCTTCTGTTGAATTTGTTCCAGCCCAAGGGCATGTTTGGAGAATCTTCTTATCGGAGAGGCGCGGAACGACAGATGAGAAAGCCGGTCGTCGGCGTGATCGGGAATGCCCATCGCGTCGAAAATCGATTTCAGGTCCAGATGGTCGGCGAGCGCAATTTGCGCGCCGTGGCCGAGGTTTCCGGTGGCCTGCCGATGATGTTCGCAGGTGCGCCCGATATCACCGATATCGGCGCGCTGCTCGACGTGGTCGACGGGATCGTGCTCACCGGCGCGCGCGCCAATGTCCATCCGACCCGCTTCAATGTCGACCCGTGTGAGCGCCACGAGCCGTACGATATCCATCGTGACGAGGTGGCGCTGGCGCTTTCGGTCGCCTGCGTCGCCCGCGGTGTGCCGCTGTTCGGCATCTGCCGCGGCCTGCAGGAGATGAACGTCGCCTTCGGCGGCTCGCTGCATCCCGAGATCCGCGAAATTCCCGGCCGCATGAACCATCGCATGCCCCGGCTCGAGAACGGCGAGATCCACCCCGATCCGACCGTGGTGTTCGCCGACCGTCACGACGTCGAGCTGACGCCGGGCGGGGCGTTCGCAAAACTGCTCGGCTGCGAGAAGATCAGGGTCAATTCGCTGCATGGCCAGGGCATCCTCGAGCCCGGCAAGCGCGTGCTGATCGAGGGTGTTGCCGAGGACGGCACCATCGAGGCGATCCGGATCGCGGAAGCCCCGACCTTCGCGCTCGGCGTGCAATGGCACGCCGAATACGATCCCCAGCGCAATCCGGTCAACCGCAAGCTGTTCGAAGCCTTCGGCGAAGCGCTGGTCGCGCGGCAGCGCGCGGCGGCGTAGGGCACGAGAGCGAAATCTGGCGCACAGCTGCGTCAAGCTCATCATTGCGAGCGCAGCGACTTGTTCGCCGAAGCCTTGGCGAAGGCGGAAGCAATCCAGAGTCTTTCCGCGGTGGGATTCTGGAATGCTTCGTCGCAAGAGCTCCTCGCAATGACGGAGTATGAGGTGACAGCTTGCTTCTCCAGGGACGCTGTCATTCCCCGCCTTGTGCGCAATTGCGCACTGGAGCGGGGAATCCGGTACGCCGCAGCTTATCGGTTCTATCACAACGGTCTCTGGAATACTGGATCGTGCGGTCCTAGTGCGCAATTGCGCACTGGCCGGGCGATGACGGTGAGTGAGTGTGCAGACACGCCTTCGCAGTCTCGCGGCGCATTTCGCCCGAGGCTTGCTGTCGTCGCGCTCTTTGAAAGCCAAAGGGCGCAGGGAAGGCCGGGCGCCGGCGGCACCCGCAAGTCCGTGCGCGACGAAGATGTACACGGGGTGGACCGCAGGTGATGCCGGTCGCCCGGCCTTCCCTGCGCGGCTGGTTTTTAACGGTGTCCTTCGTGCTCTCCCCGGGGAGCGATGCACTATTGCCCCCGTCGCCTTGCGGGAATGATCGATGCGCGTGCCCGGTCGGGCCGCCGCATCACCGCAAGCCTTGACGCACAGACCCCGGGCGTCAGGACCACACGACTTCTCCGTCCGCGGACGATCCCGCCGGAATATCCGGAAGCTTGCGTGTGCTCGCCCCCAGGCATCGACGAAACCGCTGTGACCGCGCCGGGTCGTATCGCGTCGCCTGAGGACTCACGGTTGCCCGCCCTGTCATCATGCCGAGCCGCGCCGGCGCTACCGCGTCCACCGCCACCCGGCCCGCATCTCGTGACGATCGCGAAGCGCCCCTTTGGCAGGCCGGGATGAGGCGCTTATGCCACAAATCCGAAATTCGGGAAAGTGGAATATTTTTACGCGGAGGGCTTGACCGGGTGTTTTGCCCGACGCTTCGCGGGATTGGCCATGGCAGGGACGCATTGCGCTATCCCAATGCCGGGAGCCGCTTTATCGGAAAGACTTGCTTGGTGGGTTCGGCAGATACACCTTAAGTTCTGTCCCGCGACGGAGGATGACTTTCATGAGCAGACCTGTGAAGACCGAAAGCGAGCTGATCGCCATGGCCAAGGCCGAGTTGAAGGTTCATGCCGACTGTCCCGATGGAATGACGATTTCGATCCTCCGCGAGGGTCGTTCCTGGGAGTTTCGGGCCAGCGCAGATCGGGCCACCTCGGATCGGCCCGGCTACCCCGAATGCGTCGCCATGCTTGTCCAGATCGGCGATCACCTCTGCAAGCAGTACGACGTCGAGGGTTAGGCGGGTCCGAGAGCCGGATTGCCGGCTGCCCCGTGCATCGACCAAATTAGGCACAGTGACCCATTTTTGCGATCGCTGCGGCAAACTGTCCATTTTCCAGTTGACCACGAAATTGCTGACGGTAAAGGTGCCGTGCTTCACGCGCGGCCGAGACCCGAACACATCTCGGCGAAAACCGACAACAAGAACGAGCGGAAGCATCAGGAGGGTGAACTAGCTCCCGCGCAGACCTGGATGGTCGCTGATACAGCGCCATGGTCCTGCGCGTTCGGGGGTAGCACTCAGCAAGGGGGACAAGGCATCGATGCGCCCATTGTTGGCGGTGAGTACGGCTATCGACTGGCTGAACGAAAAGGTCGGTAGCGTCTGCAATATTCTGGTGCTCGCGGCCTGCGTGGTCAGCGCCGCAAATGCGATGATCCGGTATGCCTTCAGCTACAGCTCCAACAGCTGGCTCGAGACGCAGTGGTACATGTTCGCCGTCATCGTGATGTTCGGCTCGTCCTATACTTTCAAGCGCAACGAGCATGTGCGCGTCGAAATCCTCTACCTCATGCTGTCCGAGCGTGGCCAGCTGTGGCTCGACCTGATCGGGACATTGGTCTTCCTCGTCCCGGCGTGCCTGCTCCTCAGCTACCTCTCATGGGCGATGTTCTACAACTCGTTCATCATCGGAGAGATGTCCAACAACGCGGGCGGCCTCCTGCGGTGGCCGATCAAGTTCGTGCTGCCGGCCGGGTTCTTCATGGTCGCTCTGCAGGGCGTCTCGGAGGCCATCAAACGCGCCGCCGCCTTGCGCGGTGAAGTCACGATCGACGCAAAATATGAGCGGCCGACCCAATGATCACGATTGAGATGATGCCGCCGCTGATGTTCGGCGGGCTGGTCCTGGCCATGCTGATCGGATTTCCGGTCGCGTTCACGCTGGCTGCCCTCGGGCTTTCGTTTGGATTCCTCGCGATCCACGAGGGATTTTTCGGATTCAGCTTTCTCCAGGCCATTCCGGAGCGCATCTACGGCAGCGTTCTCGCCAACGAGCTGCTGCTGGCAATTCCGTTCTTCACGTTCATGGGCGCGATCCTCGAACGATGCGGCCTCGCCGAGGATATGCTGGATTCAATGGGGCAGCTGTTCGGCCCGGTTCGCGGCGGTCTTGGCTATTCCGTGATTATCGTCGGCTTCATCCTCGGTGCGATCACGGGGACGGTGGCGGCGCAGGTCATTGCGATGGCGCTGATCTCGATGCCGGTGATGATCCGCTACGGCTACAACATGCGCTACATCACCGGCGTGCTCGCAGCCTCCGGCACCATTACCCAGCTGGTGCCTCCCTCGCTGGTTCTGATCGTGCTCGCGGACCAGCTCGGGAAGTCGGTCGGCGACATGTATCTGGGCGCCTGGGGCCCATCGATCCTCCAGATCGCACTCTTCGCCGGCTACACGTTTGCGCTGAGCGTGATCAAGCCGGGCCACGTCCCGGCGGTGCCCAAGGAAGCAAGGACGCTCACGGGCTGGGCGCTCTGGCGCAAATGCCTTCTGGGCATCATCCCGTCCGCCGTTCTGATCTTCGTGGTGCTCGGCACGATGATGCTTGGCCTTGCCACCCCGACCGAAGCGGGCGCGATGGGCGCCGTCGGCGCGATCGTCCTTGCAGTCATCCATCACAAGGATTTCAGCTCGGCTGGTCACAAGGTGCTGCTGGTCGGCGTTGCGGCGGCGGGCGTCGGCACGATCATCGGCATCTACCTCACGCCGAATCTGCCGTTCAAGATCGCGTTCGCGATTGCCTATCTCGCCGTCGCCTGGGTTTGCATCGAGGCCATCAGGATTCCGGACCTGCGCATGCTGGTCAAGCAGGGCTACGAGACCACGATGCGCATCACCTGCATGGTGACGTTCATCCTGATCGGATCGACCTGCTTCTCAATCGTCTTTCTCGGTTGCAACGGTGGGGTCTGGCTGGAGCACATGCTGACATCGCTGCCGGGCGGGGTCTGGGGCTTCCTGATCTTCATGAACCTGTTCATCTTCTTCATCGCCTTCTTCCTCGACTTCTTCGAGATCGCCTTCATCATCATCCCGATGATCGCGCCGATCGCGCAGAAGCTGCTCACCCCCGTGGTGGGGGCGGATGCCGCCTTGATCTGGTTCGGTGTCATGCTCTGCGTCAACATGCAGACCTCCTTCCTGCATCCTCCGTTCGGCTTTGCCTTGTTCTACCTGCGGGGCGTGGCGCCGAAAGAGGTCAAGAGCTCGGACATCTATTGGGGCGCGATGCCTTGGATCGGCCTGCAGGCGATCATGGTTGCGGTCGTCATCGCATTCCCGATCACGGTCACCGGGCTGCTGGATGCTCCCATCAAGGTGGATCTGGACAAGATCAAGATCGAAATTCCCGACGTCGAGCTGCCGCCGCCGCTCGATTTCGGCCAGCCGAAGAATTGAGAAAGGTCCCCGCCCGGGGATTGATCCCAAAATATTGCAGGGCTGTCGGTGACCTGCGAACGCTGCCCTTGCGCAGGGAGCCGCGGACCTCGATTGCGACGGCGCAACTGATCAGCAGGCTGGCGGAGTAGACGGTCGCGTCGCGCTGTGGCTAAGTCCAGGTCCAGAGCAGCGAAAGGGGAGCCCGATGCCGTATCTCCCATCTGGACATGACCGAGACTTCCGCGTCTGCAAGGTGCTTTCCGACCTGTTTTGCGCAATCTTGCTCGGGACCTTTTCCATCGTCTTCTTCGGCTGGGTCGGTGGCATTGTCGCGTTCGTTATCCTCGAAGCGTGCTTGATCGGGCTCGATTGGCTGATTCCGAGCGGCGACGACGCGGCTGGCGTTGTTCGCTAAGGGCAGCTCAATGGCCGAATCTCTCCCGCGACGGGATGGCCTCGCGATGAAGCGCAGCGCTACCGTCGCCGTCCTTTTCCTGCTCGCATCCGCCGCATTGGCCCAAAGCGCGCCGTAGGGCGGATTGGCGTAATCCGCCATCTTGTCTTGATGGGGCAGCTTCAATGCCCCGAGACGTACAGTCCGGATTATTTCCGGAGGACTGGGCAAGAGACGGCAGCACGGATGGCGACTTTGGAGAGCGCGTGAGCGTCACCAGCAGTCGGCGGATTACGCCTTCGGCTAATCCGCCCTGCGTAAACCAATCAGTAGGAATTGGTCCGCCCCGATTTTTGCGGCTCTGATTTGTTCTTTGAGAACGAAGTGGAGTCAGATGCGGAACGAAAGTGGATGGCTCGAAGCCGCCTCACATCGTCCGCTCCATCCGTCGCGCGCGATAGGCCTGCGGCGACATCAAGGTGAGCTTGCGGAACGCCTTGCGAAAGCTGCTCTCGTCCTCATAGCCGGTCGTGCGCGCGATCGCCTTGATCGGCTGCGTTGTCGACCTCCTGGTCGAGGTCGAAGGGCAGGGCAGCCCGGATTTCCGCCGCAACGTCTGGGTCAGGATCGAGGAGCAGGAGCCCACGCACTGGTCGCTCGGCGGCATGCAGCCGACAGCTGAGATCATCGCGAGCACGTTCGGCGCGATCGGGACGGACGGGGTGCGGATCGCGCGGCGCTAGCAGCGCGGAATGCGTGGGCGGATCAGCTCAAGGCATGGTCCGCCAGCCGCCGCCCCGTTGCTCAACCGATCTGCGGGGCGGTTTCCATTGCATCGCACAATCACGACAGGGGCCTGCACCAGCACACGGCTGCATTGAGGTTCGAGAGACCAACACCATATGCTCTGCAAGGGAGCCCTGCCGTGCAGACCATGAAGGCGGCCCTCGTTGCGGCGATTGGCGTCGTTGCTTTGATCTGCTGCCTCCTTCCCAGCTCAGCGGAGGAGAACAGCCGCCTTGCACTGATTGTGTCGATCGAAGGGGCCATTGGCCCTGCGTCGGCCAGTTACGTGAAGGAGGCCTTGGCCAAGGCAAGCGAACGGCGCGCCGAGGTCGTGCTTCTGAGAATCAACACGCCCGGCGGTCTTAATTCCAGCATGCGCGAGATCATTGCGGATGTGCTGGCCTCGCCCGTCCCTGTCGTCGGTTACGTCGCTCCCTCCGGCGCCCACGCGGCGAGCGCGGGGACCTATATCCTCTATGCGACCCATATCGCGGCGATGGCGCCGGGCACCAATATCGGTGCGGCAACGCCGGTGCAGATTGGCGGACCGCTGCCGGGGCTGCCGAGCGGTACACCGGACAAGGGCAGCAAGGACAAGAAGGACGGCGACCAGCAGAGCGAGCCCAAGGATCCGTCCAAGGATCAGTTCAAGGATGCGATGACGGCAAAGGTGACCAATGACGCGGTTGCCTTCATCCGCAGCCTTGCGGAGCTGCGTGGCCGCAATGCGGACTGGGCGGAGAAGGCGGTCCGTGAGGCCGCCACTCTCTCTGCCAACGGTGCGCTGCAGTCCCATGCCATCGAACTCGTCGCACGCGATCAGGCTGAATTGCTGAGGCAGCTCGATGGCCGCGTGGTCGAGGTTGCAGGCGGCAAGACGCAACGTCTCGCGACGAAGGATGCGGTCGTCGAAGCCATCGACCCCGGATGGATATCCCGCTTCCTGGCGGTCATCACCGATCCGAATGTGGCGTTCATTCTCCTGATGGTCGGCATCTACGGCCTGATCTTCGAGTTCATGTCTCCCGGAGCCGTCGCTCCCGGCGTGGTCGGCGCGATCTGCCTGCTGATCGGTCTCTATGCGCTCAATTTGCTGCCGATCAACTATGCCGGCCTTGCCCTGATGCTGGTTGGCATCGTGCTTCTCACGGTCGAAGCCTTCAATCCGACGGTGGTGATCGGTCTCGGGGGGATCATCGCTTTCGTGCTGGGAGCGCTGATGCTCTTCAGGGTCGAGGCGCCCGGCTACCACCTGTCGTGGTGGGTGATCGGCACCACGGCAGCCGTGTTCGCCGGCTTTGCTCTGGTCGTGCTTGGTTCGCTTAGACGTGCCGCCCGGGCTCCGGAGCGGGTCGGCGCGCAGGCGATGCGAGGCTTGCCCGCCGAGGTTCTCGACTGGAGTGGGAGCGAAGGTCACGTCTTCGCTCATGGCGAGCGCTGGCAGGCGCGCGGCGCCGAAACGTTCAAGCCCGGAGAGACGGTCGAAGTCGCGAACGTCGTCGACCTGACGCTGCTGATACGGCGCGCACCGGCCAGGACCGGTGAGGGAGGTACATCATGATGCTGGAATATCTGACTTATGCGGCGCTTCTGCTGCTTGTCATCATGTTTCTATCCCAGGCTATTCGAATCCTTCGCGAATACGAGCGTGGCGTCATCTTCACGCTCGGCCGTTTTACCGGCGTGAAGGGCCCGGGCCTCATCATCCTCATTCCGGTCGTGCAGCAACTCGTCAAGGTCGACCTCCGGGTAATGGTGCAGGTCGTGCCGCCGCAGGACGTGATTTCGCGGGACAACGTGTCCGTCAAGGTCAACGCCGTTCTGTACTTCCGCATCGTCGACCCCGAACGTGCCATCATCAAGGTCGGCGATTACATGGCCGCCACCAGCCAGCTCGCGCAGACGACGTTGCGCTCGGTGCTCGGCAAGCACGAGCTCGACGAGATGCTTGCCGAGCGCGACAGGTTGAACGCCGACATCCAGGAGATCCTCGACAAGCAGACCGACGTCTGGGGCATCAAGGTGACCGGCATCGAGATCAAGGACGTCGATATCAACGAAACCATGGTGCGCGCGATTGCCAAACAGGCGGAGGCGGAACGGTTGCGGCGCGCCAAGGTGATCAATGCGATGGGCGAGCAGCAGGCTGCCGAAAAGCTCGTCGAGGCCGGCCGGATTCTCGCGCAGGAGCCTCAGGCGATGCAGCTGCGTTATTTTGCGGCCCTGCACGATATTGCGGGCGAACGGTCGTCGACTGTGGTCTTTCCGCTGCCGACGGGCTTGCTCGACCATTTTATGCCGCGGCGGGATAATCCTTAGCGACAAGCATTGGGCTGACCCATCTTCGGCCCCATTGGGCGTGTCGAATATCGCTCCCAACTTGAACGGGAGGAGAATTCGATGACGAAGCATGCCGCCAGACCCGCAATCCACCGCCGAAATCGGCCGTTAATCCTCGCCGTTCCGCTGATCGCCCTCGCGCTTTGGTCGTGGGGGATCGCGACGGCGCTGGCTGCGGAATCTGCCGGCCTGCCGCGTATTCTCGTGCTTGCGACCGGCGGCACCATCGCAGGCCAGGCCGACGCGCGTGCGACCGGCGCCTACAAATCCGGCCAGATCACGGGCGAGCAGCTGATGCAATCGGTGCCGGGCCTGGACAAGCTCGCAAAGCTGAATGCCGAGCAGATCTCGTCGATCGGATCCCAGGACATGAACGACAAGGTCTGGTTTGCGCTGGCCCGTCGCATCCAGGAGGCCTTCGACAAGAACGAGGCCGATGCAATCGTCATCACCCACGGCACCGACACGCTGGAGGAGACCGCGTTCTTTCTCGACAACGTGGTGCGCGGCGACAAGCCGGTGGTGATCGTCGGCTCGATGCGGCCGGCGACGGCGGTGAGCGCCGACGGTCCCGGCAATCTCTACGAGGCGGTGCAGGTGGCGGCCGACCCGCGCTCGCGCGGCCGCGGTGTGCTGGCGGTGCTGAACGACAAGATTCAGGGCGCGCGCTCGGTCACCAAGACCAACACCACCAGCATCGAGACGTTCAGTTCCGCCAATGACGGCCCGGTCGGCTATGTCGACACCGCCGGCGGCATTCGCTTCATGGCGCAGGCTCAAGGTCTCAAGCGCGCGACCTATCAGCTTCCGGCCGGCGAGCAATTGCCGCGCGTCGCGATCGTCTACTCGCACGCCAACATGGACGCCGTTCCGATCGAGGATGCCATTTCGCACGGCGCCAAGGGCATCGTGCTGGCCGGCGTCGGCGACGGCAACACCTCGAAGCCGGCGCTCGACGCGCTCGAAGCGGCGGCGAAGAAGGGCATCATCGTGGTTCGCTCGACGCGGGTTCGCTCGGGTTTCGTCACGAGGAACGTCGAGGTCGACGACGACAAGAACGGCTTCGTCGTGTCCGAGGACCTCAATCCGCAGAAGGCGCGCGTGCTCACGCAATTGCTGATCGCGGGCGGCGTGACGGCGCCGGCCGAGCTGCAGAAGGCTTTTACGGCGACCTGGTAGCGGGCAGGTCGTACACGCTACGATTCAAACGAAAAGGCGCTCCTTGCGGAGCGCCTTTTGCTTGTCGCAGACGTCCGGGCTGCTTAGCCCGAATAGTACATCTCGAACTCGACCGGATGCGGGGTCATTTCGAAGCGGGCGACTTCGGTCATCTTCAGCTCGATATAGGCGTCGATGAAGTCGTCGTCGAACACGCCGCCGGCCTTGAGGAAGCCGCGGTCCTTGTCAAGGTTTTCCAGCGCCTCGCGCAAGCTACCGCACACGGTCGGGATCTGCTTCAGCTCTTCCTTCGGCAGGTCGTAGAGGTCCTTGTCCATCGCCGGACCCGGATCGATCTTGTTCTTGATGCCGTCGAGGCCGGCCATCAGCATCGCGGCGAAGCCGAGATACGGGTTGGCCATCGGATCGGGGAAGCGCACCTCGACGCGCTTGGCCTTCGGCGAAGCGGTGTAGGGGATGCGGCAGGAGGCCGAGCGGTTGCGCGCGGAGTAGGCGAGCAGCACCGGGGCCTCATAGCCCGGGACCAGACGCTTGTAGGAGTTGGTCGACGGGTTGGTGAAGGCGTTGATCGCCTTGGCGTGCTTGATGATGCCGCCGATGTAATGCAGGCAGGTCTCCGACAGGTCGGCGTATTTGTTGCCGGCGAACACCGGCTTGCCGTCCTTCCAGATCGACTGGTGCACGTGCATGCCCGAGCCGTTGTCGCCGAAGATCGGCTTCGGCATGAAGGTGGCGGTCTTGCCGTAGATGTGCGCGACCTGGTGGATGCAGTACTTGTAGATCTGCATGTGGTCGGCCATCAGCGTCAGCGTGTCGAACTTCATGCCGAGCTCGTGCTGGGCTGAAGCGACCTCGTGGTGATGCTTCTCGACCTTGACGCCCATCTTGGCCATGGCGCCGAGCATTTCCGACCGCATGTCCTGCACCGAGTCCTGCGGCGGCACGGGGAAGTAGCCGCCCTTGGTGCGGATGCGGTGGCCGAGATTGCCGCCTTCATATTCGGTGTCGGAATTGGTCGGCAGCTCCGAGGAGTCGAGGCGGAAACCGGTCTTGTAGGGCTCTGCCGAATAGCGCACGTCGTCGAACACGAAGAACTCGGCTTCGGGTCCGACGAACACGCTGTCGCCCACGCCCATCGACTTCACCATGGCCTCGGCCTTCTTGGCGATGCCGCGGGGGTCGCGGTTGTAGGGCTCGCCGGTGGTCGGCTCGAGCACGTCGCAGGTGATGACCATGGTGGTCTCGGCGAAGAACGGGTCGATCGTCGCGGTGACCGGATCGGGCATCAGGCACATGTCGGACTCGTTGATCGCCTTCCAGCCGGCGATCGAGGAGCCGTCGAACATCGTTCCTTCGGCGAAGATGTCATCGTCGATCATGCTGACGTCGAACGTCACATGCTGCCACTTGCCGCGCGGATCGGTGAAGCGCAGGTCGACGTACTTGACGTCGTTGTCCTTGATCGATTTCAGGACGTCTTTGGCGGTCTTCATGCATACCCCTTTTGGCTCTGCGGGTCGGTTTCCAGATGAGCAAAATTATTCTCGCTCGGGCGAGTTTTGCGCGACCGCACAAACGAAATCAGGCCGCCGAAGCAGCCTTCTTTCTAGTCGGAGTGTCGCAAAATTCGGGATAGCACCCGTCTCAGATAGCGTCCAGCCCGGATTCGCCGGTTCGGATGCGGATCGCCTCTTCGATGTTGGAGACGAAGATCTTACCATCGCCGATGCGACCGGTCTGCGCTGCGCGGCGGATGGCGTCGATGGCGCGCTCGACCAGATCGTCGCCGATCACGATCTCGATCTTCACCTTGGGCAGGAAGTCGACGATGTATTCTGCGCCGCGGTAGAGCTCGGCGTGCCCCTTCTGCCGGCCAAAGCCCTTGGCTTCGGTGACGGTGATGCCCTGAAGGCCGACTTCCTGAAGCGCTTCCTTCACCTCGTCGAGCTTGAATGGCTTGATGATGGCTTCGATTTTCTTCACTGCGCGCCTCCCGGCCTTTCGATCAAATAGCAACGTCTTCGTCAGGATGCGCTTTTCTTAACGCACGATCTTGTCTTCGCTATGCCGGGATCCCTGACCAATCCGGCAACAACGGCCGGCCACACTTTGATAAATGCCAGTGAGCACGACGAACCGAAGCGGCTTCCTCGAAAGCAGGGTCTATGCCAAGTTGCAAATGCCCTGATTATTGGAGCGTTATCAGCCTTTTAACGAGCATCTCTGAGTAGTGGTGCCGACCTGCACAAAATACCGAAGACTACGAAATAGGCAAACGGTTCAATATGTGTGCAGATCGATGTTCCCGAGGGTGGGGCGGCACGGAACGTGCCTGTTGAAAAGGCGTTTGGACCAGGGAAGTGGCATGGAAGTTCTGACCACCGCTGAAATGCAGCGCGCCGACCAGCTCACCATCGCGGCCGGCACGCCCGGTTTCAAGTTGATGCTGAGCGCGGGCCAGGCCGTCACCGATGCCGCCCAGGCGCTGGTGGAGGAGGGGCCGATCCTGATCGTGGCCGGCCCCGGCAACAATGGCGGTGATGGTTTTGTCGCAGCCGCCGAGCTCGCCGCGCAGGGGCGGGAGGTCTCAGTCATCCTGATGTGCGAGCGCGACCAGCTCCAGGGCGACGCGGCCTCCGCCGCGCGCGGCTGGAAGCACCCGGTACTTCCGTTCAATCCGCAGGCGATCGGACGGCCGGCGCTGATCATCGATGCGCTGTTCGGCGCGGGCCTCAGCCGTCCCGTCGATGGCGAGGCGCGCGCGATGATCGAGGCGATCAACGCCAACGGCGCCCCCGTGCTCGCGGTCGACCTGCCGAGCGGCATCAACGGCACCAGTGCGGCGGTGATGGGCGCGGCGGTGAACGCCACCGAGACCGTCACCTTCTTCCGCAAGAAGCCGGCGCATCTCTTGCTCCCCGGCCGGATGCATTGCGGCCGCGTGCGCGTCGCCGACATCGGCATCGACGCGCAGGTGCTCGACGAGATCGCGCCGCAGACGTTCGAGGACGATCCGGATGTCTGGGGCGCCGCTTTTCCGGTGCCGCGTATCGACGGCCACAAATACGCGCGGGGGCATGTGTTGGCGGTCTCCGGCGATGCGGCGGCGACCGGCGCTGCGCGGCTGGCCGCGCGCGGTGCACTGCGGGCAGGGGCGGGCCTGGTAACGCTGGCGAGCCCGCGCGATGCGCTCGCGATCAATGCGGCCGCGCTCACGGCCGTCATGGTTCGCCCCGTCGATACCGTCGTCGAGTTCGGCGAGCTGCTCGGCGACAAGCGCTACAACACCTGCATGATCGGCCCCGGCGCGGGCATCGGCGAGCGCACCTGCGATCTCGTTCACACCGCGCTCGGTGCGCAGCGTCGTCTGGTGCTCGATGCCGATGCCCTGACGAGCTTTGCCGCAACCCCCGAGCGCCTGTTCGAATCGATCAAGTCCTCGCAAGACATTGCGGTGGTGCTGACCCCGCACGAGGGCGAATTTCCGCGCCTGTTCTCCGACCTCAGCAACAAATTTCCGGGCCGCTCCAAGCTGGAGCGCGTGCGAGATGCCGCCGAGCGCTCCGGCGCCGTCGTGCTCCTGAAGGGACCCGACACCACGATCGCCGCCCCCGACGGCCGCGCGACCATCGCCGCCAACGCGCCGCCCTGGCTCGCCACCGCGGGCGCCGGCGACGTGCTCGCCGGCATCATCGCAGGGCTGCTGGCGCAAGGCGTGCCGGCGTTCGAGGCCGCCAGCATCGGCGTCTGGATGCATGGCGAGGCGGGACGCGAAGCCGGGCCAGGCCTGATCGCAGAGGACCTGACCGAGACGCTGCCGGCCGTGCACCGGCGGATTTATGATGCGCTGGGGGTGGAGTACTAAGCTGTTCGCTACGGCGGGTAGGATGGGTAGAGCGCAGCGAGACCGATCCTACAAGAGACTTACCACCGCAGCAGTCCCGTAGGGTGGGCAAAGCGAAGCGTGCCCACGTGCCTCCCGAAAAATTAAAAATGGTGGGCACGGCGCGAAGAGCGCCTTTGCCCACCCTACCGGAGCCGAGCGCTGAGCGCGCTTAGCTCACTCCACCCCATACCAGCGCACCAGCCGCGGCGCGGCCCAGTCCGTGACGACGGATTCGATCAGCCATTGTCCGGATGCGGTCGCCGCGAAGGCGATGCGCTGGGTCTGGCCGGGCTCGACCGCGAGCGTGTCGAGCCAGTAGGGCTTCCAGCCGTCGTCGAGCTTGTCGAGCAGGCGGAAGTGGTGGCCGTGCAGATGGAAGACGGTCGACATTGGGCCGGGGTTCTTGAGGGCCAGCACGACGGTGCGGCCGGGCTTAGCGCGGAAGGCCGGGGCGGAGGATCTGGAGAAGTCGGCACACCGTGCCCACCCAGCATCGGCCGCGCCGAGCGCGACATCGAACCGCAGGGCGCCTCTGAGATCGAGCTTGTCGGGCAGGTCGTTGGAAGGAAGCGGCTGCGGCGGCAACAGCGGCGCGCGGCGCTCCAGCCTGCCGGAGACGGCAAGCGAGCCGATCGGATGCGCCTCCTTGCCGTCATGGAGCAGAATCGGGGCCGAGCTGGCCGCATCCACGATGGCATCGGCACGCCCGCCCGGGGCCAGGACCAGAGCGCCATTGCGCGCCGGAAACGGTTCGGCTGGTTGTCCGTCCAGGGCCATCACCCGGACGTCGTGGTTTTCTAATCTGATCGCCAGAACAGTGCGTTGGGAGCCGTTGATAAAGCGCAGCCGCAAACGCTCGCCAGCTGCAGCTGAGAGTTCAAATGAAGTCTGCCCGTTAAGCGTATAGAGCGGCGTCGCGTCCTTTGGAGCGCGTCCCGGGGGGAGTGCCGTGCCGTCCGGCCGCAGCCGCCACTCCTCGATCAGCAGGACCTCGTCGCGATCGACGGCGCTAGCGTTTGCCTCCTGCGCGATGACCGGAAGCGGGCGCGCTGGCCGCGCCAGGACGTCCTCGAACAGGCGGAAGTCTGCCAGCAGGGTTCCCGCGTTTAGTACTGAAATAATTGAAGTTTCGGTCGTCCCCGGCGGGGCGGGCGCGCGCCCGCGCAGCGGGTCGGCCGCGGCTGGGCCATTGAGGCCGTACCAGGTTGGGGCAAGCGGGACAGGCAGGTCGTTGCGAAACACCACCTCGCAGCGATCGCCGCGCTTGAGACGGACGTTCCCGAGGTGGCTTACGGCGGCCAGCTCCCAGATTGGTGTAGCGGGCTGACCCGGCCTGAGAGCCAGGGTTTGCGGCCTTGCCTGAAGGGAAAGCTGGGCGGTCAGGGCCGGCGCGGCACTGCTGGCGACCAACCCGGCCGCCGAGGCGCCAAGCCCGGTGCCAAGCCCGGCGGCAAGGCCGGCCAAAAGCTCACGTCGGGTCGGGTCAAAGAACCGCGTTTTCATGGGCCGATCCGGACCACGCCACGCTGGATAAGTCCAGCCATCGTGCCTACGTAAAGCCTGCCTCCATCGGGCCATTTTTTTGCTGCGAACAGTCAGGCACATGTTATAAGCCCGGCCGCCCGCGGCATCGCGGCCGGTTTGGATGCAAATTCACGCGGGCGTGGCGGAACTGGTAGACGCGCTGGATTTAGGTTCCAGTGACGAAAGTTGTGGGGGTTCGAGTCCCTCCGCCCGCACCAAGCGCTTATCGCGTTTGCACGGATTACGAGACCTGCTTTCGCGCGGAGTTTGTCCGCCGGGAGCCGGTTCGATGAAGCACCGGCGTTGAGGCGTTTGCCTCGCGCCGGATCGATTGATGACAGCGTCCCGATGCATGCGCGCCGGGACCGAACGAGAAGAAGATTGGACGCCATGCAGGTCACAGAGACCCTCTCGGAAGGTTTGAAGCACGAGTTCAAGATCAGCGTTCCCGCGTCTGATCTCGACGCCAAGGCTGGTGCCAAGCTCGTTGACCTCAAGGACAAGGTCCGCATCAACGGCTTCCGTCCCGGCAAGGTGCCGGTTGCTCACCTGAAGAAGGTCTACGGCCGCTCGGTGATGGCCGAGACCATCGACCAGACCATCCGCGACACCAACACGCAGCTGTTCTCCGAGCGCGGCTTCCGCCTTGCGACCGAGCCCAAGATCACCATGCCGAGCGAGCAGGCCGAGGTCGAGGAGCTCCTGAGCGGCAAGACCGATCTCACCTACACGGTTGCGATCGAGGTGGTGCCGGCAATCGCGCTCGCCGACTTCAAGTCCTTCCAGGTCGAGAAGCCCGTCGCTGATGTCACCGACGCCGATGTCGACGAGGCGATCAAGCGCATCGCCGACACCAACCGCGGCTATGCCGCGAAGGCCGAGGGCGAAAAGGCCGCCTCCGGCGACCGCGTCACCATCAACTTCAAGGGCTCCATCAACGGCGAAGTCTTCGAGGGCGGCACCGGCGAAGGCATCCAGGTCGTGATCGGCTCCAACACCTTCATTCCCGGCTTCGAGGAGCAACTGATCGGCATCGGCGCGGGCGAGACCCGCACGCTGAAGGTGTCGTTCCCGAAGAACTACATGAACGACAAGCTCGCCGGCCAGCCGGCCGAGTTCGAGACCACCGCGACCTCGATCGAGGCGCCGCAGGACATCGCGATCGACGACGAGTTCGCCAAGACGCTTGGCCTGGAATCGCTGGACAAGCTCAAGGAAGCCGCGCGCGAGCGTCTGAACGTCGAGTTCGCCGGCGCGACGCGCCAGCGCGTCAAGCGCGCGCTGCTCGACCGCCTCGACGAAGCCCATCGCTTCGAGGCGCCGCCCTCGCTGGTCGACGAGGAGTTCAATCTGATGTGGAACTCGGTCAAGGCCGAGATGGACTCCGCCGGCAAGACCTTTGCCGACGAGGACACCACTGAAGACAAGGCCAAGGAGGAGTACCGCAAGATCGCCGACCGCCGCGTGCGGCTCGGTCTCGTGCTCTCCGAGATCGGCGAGAAGAACAAGATCACCGTGACCGACGACGAGGTCGGCCGCGCCGTGATCGAGCGCGCCCGCTCGATGCCCGGCCGCGAGAAGGAGGTCTGGGACTATTACCGCAGCAACGCCCAGGCGTTGGCCCAGCTCCGTGCACCGATCTATGAGGACAAGGTCGTCGACTTCATCCTCGAGCTCGCCAACGTGACCGAGAAGAAGGTCTCGCGCGAGGACCTCTACAAGGACGACGAAGCGGAAAAGACCGCGGCCTGAGGCCCGTTCCGATACCATCGGAATGGGGCTCTGAGGCAGCCATCCATTAAGGATGATCAGCGAAGAGGCCCAGCTAGCCAGATGGCCGGCTGGGCCTCTTTGTGCGAATCAGCTTCAACTGCCCGACGGATTAAGCCTTAATGCGCTCCGCACTTGTCAGGCGCGAATTGGGCTATATCTGTCGGTACGCCTTCTACCTCTACCAAGTTCCTGCATCACGGGACGTCCATCGGCCTTCAGCAGATCCAGCTCAAACTGGCAGTCAAGCCTGGCGATGTCCGCCTCTTAAAAACCCTAGGTGACTCATGCGCGATCCGGTTGAAACCTACATGAACCTCGTGCCCATGGTGGTCGAGCAGACCAACCGTGGCGAGCGCGCCTACGACATCTTCTCGCGCCTCTTGAAGGAGCGCATCATCTTCCTGACCGGTCCGGTCGAGGATGGCATGTCGACGCTGGTCGTCGCACAGCTGTTGTTCCTCGAGGCGGAAAATCCGAAGAAGGAAATCTCGATGTACATCAACTCGCCGGGCGGCGTGGTGACGTCGGGCCTTGCGATCTACGACACCATGCAGTTCATCCGCCCGCCGGTCTCGACGCTGTGCACGGGGCAGGCGGCCTCGATGGGTTCGCTGCTGCTCGCCGCCGGCGAGAAGGACATGCGCTTCTCCCTGCCGAACGCGCGCATCATGGTGCATCAACCCTCCGGCGGCTTCCAGGGCCAGGCCACCGACATCATGCTGCACGCGCAGGAAATCCTGAACCTGAAGAAGCGGCTCAACGAGATCTACGTGAAGCACACCGGCCAGACCTACAAGGCGATCGAGGACGCGCTGGAACGCGACAAGTTCCTGACCGCGAACGACGCCAAGGAGTTCGGCCTGGTCGACAAGGTCATCGACAAGCGTGCCGAGGAACCGGCGGCGGCGAAGACCCCGTAGCACTACTGGGGCTCTTCGGCGATCCCTTGTCAGGCCCTTGGGCAACTCCTTGGGATCGCCTCATACCGTCAGTTGGCGTTCACGCTATGGACGCGTGCGCGCGTCGCAAAACGGTATTTGCGCCCTGCGACAAGCAGAAAGTTCCGCTTTCGTGCTTGTTTTTCGTGGTAATCCAGCAACGCCGGGGTGATTTCGATCACTTCGCCCGTGCCAAGACCGGAAATCACGGTATTGTCACGGGTAGCCGGCGACCCCCGATTAGCGAATTCTTGATAGTCGGGTGACAGCATGGTTGGCTACGATTGATCGGCTATGATCGCGGAGAATCGAGTGACCGTGATTCGCACGGGATGTAACGCGTAGGGTCTTTTTTGGTACGGAATTTGCTCTACTTAAGCTTCATGCCGACCATCGTGTCGGAATGGAGCGATCGAGCGGAACGGGATCGAACCGCGGACGGAGACATGAATGAGTAAGGTCGGCACGAGCGACTCCAAGAACACGCTATATTGCTCGTTCTGCGGCAAGAGCCAGCACGAAGTCCGCAAACTGATCGCGGGTCCCACGGTCTTCATCTGCGACGAGTGCGTCGAGCTCTGCATGGACATCATCCGCGAGGAAAACAAATCCTCGCTGGTCAAGTCGCGCGACGGCATTCCGACGCCGAAGGAAATCTGCAAGGTCCTGGACGACTACGTGATCGGCCAGAGCCATGCGAAGAAGGTCCTGTCGGTCGCGGTGCACAACCACTACAAGCGCCTCAACCACCAGACCAAGCACAACGACGTCGAGCTCGCGAAGTCGAACATCCTGCTGATCGGTCCGACCGGCTCGGGCAAGACGCTGCTCGCGCAGACGCTCGCCCGCATCCTGGACGTGCCGTTCACCATGGCCGATGCGACGACGCTGACCGAGGCCGGCTATGTCGGCGAGGACGTCGAGAACATCATCCTGAAGCTGCTCCAGGCCGCCGACTACAACGTCGAGCGCGCCCAGCGCGGCATCGTCTACATCGACGAAATCGACAAGATCAGCCGCAAGTCCGACAACCCCTCGATCACGCGCGACGTGTCGGGTGAGGGCGTGCAGCAGGCGCTGCTCAAGATCATGGAAGGTACGGTGGCTTCGGTCCCGCCGCAGGGCGGCCGCAAGCATCCGCAGCAGGAATTCCTGCAGGTGGATACCACCAACATCCTGTTCATCTGCGGCGGTGCCTTCGCCGGCCTCGAGAAGATCATCTCGGCGCGCGGACGGTCGACCTCGATCGGCTTCGCAGCCCAGGTAATGGCGCCGGAAGACCGCCGGACTGGCGAGATCTTCCGCCACGTCGAGCCTGAGGATCTCCTGAAGTACGGCCTCATCCCCGAGTTCGTCGGGCGTCTGCCGGTCGTGGCGACGCTCGAGGACCTCGATGAGACCTCGCTGAAGAAGATCCTCACCGAGCCGAAGAACGCGCTGGTGAAACAGTACCAGCGGCTGTTCGAGATGGAGAACATCGAGCTGACCTTCGCCGACGAGGCGCTTGGCGCGGTTGCCCGCAAGGCGATCGAGCGCAAGACCGGTGCGCGGGGCCTTCGTTCGATCCTCGAGGCGATCCTGCTCGAGACCATGTTCGATCTGCCGGGCCTGGAAGGTGTGGAAGAGGTCGTGATTTCGCGCGAAGTCGTGGAAGGAACGGCGCGTCCGCTCTACATCTACGCCGATCGGTCCGATCGCGCCGTCGAGAACGCCAGCGCCTGATCTTTCGGCGCTGGAACGCTCCAATTGTATCCTCAAACTGGGCTGCGGAAATGTATCTCCGCAGCCGGTGTTGCGTCGCTTACCGCGTTGCGTAAGCGCCTGATGGCGCGCGTTTTTCAATGACTTGACACCCCCCGGGTCGATAGCCACCTAATGTCGGCGGCGAGCGAAAATTCTCTTCCAGATTCGCCTCAGTTCCGATCCGGCGAGCCGGTCCAACGCGATAAACGGACCGATCGGTTTTGCGGATCACCTCGGCACCTTGTGGCGGTTGCGCATGAGCATGGCGGGCTGCGTGCAAGGGGGCAAAGCAAAAGGAAAAGGCCATGACTAATCCAAAACCCAGGCCAACCATCGTTCATGGCGAAACGCACGCCTATCCCGTGCTGCCGCTGCGCGACATCGTCGTCTTCCCGCACATGATCGTTCCGCTCTTCGTCGGTCGCGAGAAGTCGATCCGCGCGCTCGAAGAGGTGATGAAGAACGACGCGCTGATCATGCTCGCGACGCAGAAGAACGCGTCCGACGATGATCCGGCGCCCGACGCCATTTACGAGACCGGTACGCTTGCCAGCGTGCTGCAGCTCTTGAAGCTTCCCGACGGCACCGTGAAGGTGCTGGTCGAAGGGCTCGAGCGTGCGCGCGTGCAGAAATACACCGATCGCGCCGACTATTACGAAGCGACCGCCATTGCGCTGGCCGATACCGATGCGAAGTCGGTCGAGGCGGAAGCGCTGGCGCGCTCGGTCGTGTCCGACTTCGAGAGCTATGTGAAGCTCAACAAGAAGATCTCGGCCGAGGTCGTCGGCGTCGTGCAGGCGATCACCGATTTCGCCAAGCTCGCCGACACCGTTGCCTCGCATCTCGCGGTCAAGATCGCCGATCGCCAGGGTATCCTGGAGACTCTGTCCGTCACCACGCGCCTGGAGAAGGTGCTGGGCCTGATGGAGAGCGAGATCTCGGTGCTGCAGGTCGAGAAGCGCATCCGCTCACGCGTCAAGCGCCAGATGGAGAAGACCCAGCGCGAGTATTATCTCAACGAGCAGATGAAGGCGATCCAGAAGGAACTCGGCGACGACGACGGTCGCGACGAGCTCGCCGATCTCGAAGAGAAGATCGCCAAGACCAAGCTCTCCAAGGAAGCGCGCGAGAAGGCGCAGCATGAATTGAAGAAGCTGCGCCAGATGTCGCCGATGTCCGCGGAAGCGACCGTCGTGCGCAACTATCTGGATTGGCTGCTGTCGATCCCGTGGAACAAGAAGTCCAAGGTGAAGAAGGATCTGGAAGCGGCGCAAGCCATACTGGACTCCGATCACTACGGGCTGGAGAAGGTCAAGGAACGTATCGTCGAGTACCTGGCGGTGCAGTCGCGCGCCAACAAGCTCACGGGCCCGATCCTGTGCCTCGTCGGTCCTCCCGGCGTCGGCAAGACCTCGCTCGGCAAGTCGATCGCGAAGGCGACGGGGCGTGAGTTCGTGCGCGTCTCGCTTGGCGGCGTGCGTGACGAGGCCGAGATCCGCGGTCACCGCCGCACCTATATCGGCTCGATGCCCGGCAAGATCATCCAGTCGATGCGCAAGGCGAAGTCGTCCAATCCGCTGTTCCTGCTGGACGAGATCGACAAGATGGGCGCCGATTTCCGCGGCGATCCGTCCTCGGCTCTGCTCGAGGTCCTCGACCCCGAGCAGAACGGGACCTTCAACGACCACTATCTCGAGGTCGACTACGATCTGTCCAACGTGATGTTCATCACGACCGCGAATACGCTCAATATTCCGGGCCCGCTGATGGACCGCATGGAGATCATCCGGATCGCCGGCTACACCGAAAACGAGAAGGTCGAGATCGCGCGCAAGCATCTGATCCCGAACGCCGTGTCCAAGCACGGCCTGGACTCCAAGGAGTTCTCGATCGACGACGACGCGCTGCTGCTTCTGATCCGCCGCTACACCCGCGAGGCGGGCGTGCGTAACCTGGAGCGTGAGCTCTCCACACTCGCCCGCAAGGCGGTGAAGGAGCTGATGATCTCCAAGAAGAAGTCGGTCAAGGTCACCGAGAAGACTCTGGAAGAGTTGCTCGGCGTGCCGAAGTACCGCTTCGGCGAGATCGAGAGCGAGCCGCAGGTCGGCATCGTCACCGGCCTTGCCTGGACCGATGTCGGCGGCGAGTTGCTGACCATCGAAGGCGTCATGATGCCCGGCAAGGGCAAGATGACGGTCACGGGCAATCTGCGTGACGTGATGAAGGAGTCGATCTCGGCGGCGGCGTCCTACGTCCGCTCGCGCGCGATCAACTACGGCATCGAGCCGCCGATGTTCGATCGCCGCGACATCCACGTGCACGTGCCGGAGGGCGCGACGCCGAAGGACGGTCCGTCCGCGGGCGTCGCCATGGCCACCGCGATCATCTCGGTCATGACCGGCATCCCGGTCCGCCACGATGTCGCGATGACCGGCGAGATCACGCTGCGCGGCCGGGTGCTGCCGATCGGCGGCCTCAAGGAGAAGCTGCTGGCTGCGGCCCGCGGCGGCATCAAGACGGTGCTGATCCCCGAGGACAACGCCAAGGATCTCACGGAGATTTCCGATGCGATCAAGGGCGGCATGGAGATCATCCCGGTCTCGCGCCTCGACGACGTCGTCGCCAAGGCGCTGGTGAAGAAGCCGGTGCCGATCGTCTGGGAAGAGGACACCAAGGTGACGGTGAAGCCGGACGGCGACGAAGCCGCCGGCGGCCTGACCGCTCACTGAGGCTCAGCGAAAAGATGATAGAACGGCGCCTTCGGGCGCCGTTTTTGTTTTGGGGGCAGGGGGAGGAGGCCGATGCAGGTCGACGGGCAATGCCATTGCGGGACGATCACCTTCGAGGCCGAGGTCGATCCGGAGGCCGTCTCGGTCTGTCACTGCACCGATTGCCAGACGCTGACCGGCTCGCCGTTCCGGGTGACCGCCGTCTGTGCCGGCGCTGATGTCCGCCTGACCGGCGGCACACCCAAGATCTACGGCAAGCGCGGCGACAACGGCCGGATGCGCTTCCAGCACTTCTGCGCCGATTGCGGTTCCCCGCTGTTCACCAGCGGCGAGGGCGACCAGGCTGATGATTGGGGCATCCGCTGGGGCTCTATCCGCCAGCGCGACAAATTGCGCCCCGTCCGGCAGATCTGGTGCCAGTCTGCGGCGGTGTGGATCGACGCGGTGCCGCTGCTGCCAGGGAGGCCGCAGGATTGAGGTTGGCTTGCGACAGGCCCGCCTTCGCCCGTTGGGCTTCAGCGCGGCAGCCTTCGCTCGCTTCGCGCCACGAG
This sequence comes from Bradyrhizobium sp. SBR1B, assembly GCF_014198205.1. NCBI lineage: Bacteria > Pseudomonadati > Pseudomonadota > Alphaproteobacteria > Hyphomicrobiales > Nitrobacteraceae > Bradyrhizobium > Bradyrhizobium sp. SBR1B. Next base: position 102,035 of record NZ_JACIHC010000015.1, on the reverse strand, counting down.
CACGAATGCCGGCCTGCCGAGCCGTAGCTCGCGAAGCGAGCGAAGGCTGGTGGGCGGTCACGGATTCGAACCGCGGACCCTCTCGGTGTAAACGAGATGCTCTAACCAGCTGAGCTAACCGCCCCACGGCGCCTCTTTAGCGCCTCGGCGGGTGTCGGAGCAAGGGCCGAGCGCGCCCGAGGAGGCGGCGATCGTGCTCGCCGCCGCTGCGCAACGCCTCGGCCTGGAACCCCGCCTGATTGTCAGGCTGTCTTGGTGAACATCGTCAGGACACCGTCGGCGATATTGATCGCGACGACTTGCGACGAGCTCAAGCCCTTGGCCTTGAGCACGGAGGCCGCCTGTGGTGTGGCGTCGATGGACTGCCGGAGCGACTGGATGTCCTTGTCGCTTGTGTGCGCCACGAGTTCATCGACCTTCGCGCGGACGGCCGGCTGCAATTCCTTGACGTCGACAACCTGGATGCTGCGGATCTCCGTGCTGGACTGAGTGGACGGCTGTTCCGCGCCGGGTTGCGACGATGCGCCCTGTGCCTGCACGAGAGCCGGTGTTCCGAGGGAGAGAGCCGCAACGATGACGGACGCGGTGAATCTGCGCATGGGCATGCCTTTTCCAGTTTGAGGAACGGCGAAAGCTATCGACGAAATCTGGTTGGCATCTGATTCCGATGTGGCCGTTCGGTGAAACCAATGCGGCCGTAATGCGCGCGGATGAGACCGGCTGCGCAGGCTTCGGTGATGTCTACGGCAAGGGGGTAGCATCTCGTTTACACCGAGAGGGTCCGCGGTTCGAATCCGTGACCGCCCACCCGCCTTTGCTCGAAAGCGAGGCAACACTTCAACGTCGACGCCAAAAGGTCGAACAGCAATCAAACCACTCGACGAGGACAGGTGTTCCAGTTTGCAAGACTCGCCTTCGCCGCGCTGCGCCCGCGGCGTTCACTTCGACAGGCACGATGCGACCGGGAGCGACGTGCACCGCAGGCATATCCACCTCCGCAACAGGCGGTGGCCCAATGAAATGCACGCGGGGGGCGGCCTTGAGCGAGATCGGCAACGATTAGAGAGGGAGCGGAATGCTGGCACCAGGAAAGTGAAGAACAGCCAACTCTGGGGCCGGACGGGCCGGCACCAAAATTCGACCCGGCTAAACTCCTGAAGCTGCCGAAGAGTTAGGGACACACTTCCCTGTATCCGACCGATCCCGCACCCGACGAGCTCCCACTCTCGACCCGGCATCCCGATTTGACCGGACGACAGCCTCCGTTGCCGCATATAAGCTGCCCGCTTGCCTGAGGCTTGGATGGTTTGGCTTCCGTTTGCTTGCGCTCAGTATCCCGCTTCTTGGCGTCCTCGCGCGTCGCAACCGGTTTCTTGTCCTGCACCTTCTCGCATTCATTGTCGTCATTGACGCGGTAGCCGGCGCGGCAGGCGATCTTGGTGCATGTGTCGCCGTCTGCCTTGAAGCCGCGATCGCAGATCAGCGGGCAGACGCGGCCGGGCTTGGCCTTGATCGCGTCCAGCGCATCGAAGCTCGCGAGCTTGGCATCGAATTTGGTGCCGGCATATTTGTTGAACAGCGCCAGCGAACGTTGTGACGAGGCATTCCAATCGCCGTCTGCGGAAGCTGTCAGACAGCCGACACGGCGGAGCTCCGACTGCACCAGCTTTGTCGTTTCCTGCGGCGACATCGCCGGCAGAGTCGAAGAGGGCGCAACCGCTGCCACTTTCTGCTCCGTGTTGGCGGAGGCCTGTTTCTCGGCGGCCTGCTTGGCGGCGAGCTCAGCTGCGGCCTTGTCGCTCGCGAGTTTCTCGGCCAGCGCCTTCTCGGCAGCCTGCTTCTCGGCCATTGCCTTCGCGACTGCCGCCTCGGCTTCTTTCCGGCGTTGCTCGGCTGCGGCCGCCTTGGCTTCCTCGACCTGCTTGGCCTTCTCGGCGGCGAGACGCTTGTCCTCGGCCGCCTTGGCCGCGGCCGCCGCCTTCTCCTGCTCGGTCTTGGTGGCGCGCTCGGCTGCGAGCCGGGCCTTCTCCTCTTCCGCCTGCCGGGCCTTGTCCGCCGTGGTCGCGCGGGTTTCCTCGGCGGCGATCTTGTTCAACTGGCCTTTGGCGAGATCGGTATAGAAGCCGCTCGGAAAGCGGTTGAGGAAGGCGGTCCATCCGTCGCGCGTCCCAAGCTGAAGCGCCAGTTCGTAGTCGCGCCGGATCTCACTGTCGGGGTTGGCCTGGGGGCCGGCGACGACCGGTTTCGTCGCAACCAGCGGCACGTCGTCGCCGCCCAGCGAGCCATAGACATAAGGCTCCTGCTTGTAGCCGGTGTTCTTGAGGATATCGTCGCGAACGAAACCGAAGGCCTTGCGCAGGTCGAGCCCCGGCGTCGGCAGCCGTTCGACCAGCGCTGCGGCAAACGGGCTGTTTTTGGAGTTGCCGTCTGAGGCCGTCGAGCCCGCCTTCGCCGCGAAGGCGACCATGGTGTTCGGGCTGGTCGGCTCGACCTTAGCGAGACCGCGGCCGATGGCGCGCGCGGCGATCGTGCGTTTCATGGTCTTGGCAAAGGGATTGTCGCGGCAGGCATCGAGGATGACGAGGCGGAGCTGCTTGGCCGGCTCGACCGCGAACAAAGCGCGGTCCAGCGGCAGCGTCTCGTCGAGGACGTCGCTGTCGGTCTCGAGCGTTGCGTCGGTGGGGATCAGATAGTTGGTGCCGTCAAGCTCGATGCCGTGGCCGGCATAATAGACGACGGCGACGTCGGCCTCACGCGCTTTGCCACCGAAGTCGCGCAGCGCCCGCCGCATCTCGGCGGCATTGAGATCGAGCTTGATGTCGACGAGGTCGAACCCGGCCTTCTTCAACATGCCGCCGACCGCCGAGGCGTCGTTCACCGGGTTGGTCAGCCGAGGCGCGCTCTTGTAGGCGGAATTGCCCATCACCAAGGCGACGCGCTTTTCAGCGTGCGCTGATCCGCAGCCCAGGCAGAATATCGTCAGAAAAAATAGAAAAATCCGAATCGCGCCCATTGCAGCCCCAAATCGCAATGTGATCAGAGTAGTCGCAGTGTGCCCTGGAGGCAAAGGCGCCTAATGTGACGAACATCACAGGCGCCCCTTCCGGCATCGGCCAATGTCCGCCCGCAAGTCACAACGGAGGGTTGGCCAATGTGTGCTCTGCTCGATCTCATCTACCGACATGTCTGCCGGGCTTGTCTGCGGCAAGCGCGACGCATCAGCCAGGACCGTTCGACCAGCGTAATCTCGTAGTTCCGGGCCCCGGAGCGCGACCAGCCTTAACTCCTTGAAGGGTGCGCCCGCCATCCCGACGTGGTATCGCCCCTGTGCGGTTGCAAAACCGCGACGGGTGGGCATCGCGAATGGGAATGACCGGGAACACCATGCAGCAGCCAAGCGGACACGAGCAAAACGCTGACCAGATCGCCTATTGGAACGGCCCGAGCGGCCAGCGCTGGGCCGATCGCCACACGGCCCAGGAGAGCCTGCTCGGACCGATTGCCGAGGCGCTGATCGACCGCGCCAAGCCAAGGCCCGGTGAGCGCGTTCTCGATGTCGGCTGCGGCTCCGGCGCGACGACGTTCGCGTTCGCCAAGGCGGTGGCGCCCGATGGGTTCGCGCTCGGCCTCGACGTGTCCGAGCCGATGCTGTCACAGGCGCGCGCGTTTGCGCCAAAGGGCCTGCCGCTCGATTTCGTGCTGGCCGACGCCACCGTGCATCCGTTCGAGCCGGCGAGCTTCGATCTCTTGGCCTCGCGCTTCGGCGTGATGTTCTTTGCCGATCCCATTGCCTCCTTCACCAATCTGCGGCGCGCGCTGAAGCCGACCGGGCGGCTCGCCTTCGTATGCTGGCGCGAGCCGAAGGAAAATCCGTGGATGATGGCGCCGCTGATGGCGGTCTACAAACACGTGCCGAAGATGCCGCCGGTCGGGCCGGAGGAGCCGGGCCCGTTCGCTTTCGCCTCGGAAGAGCGCGTGATGCGCATCCTGAAAGGAGCGGGTTTCGTCGACATGGCGATGGAGCCGCGCAATCTGGCGATGGATGTGGCGATCGGCGGCGGCCTCGATGCCGCGGTTGATGGCGCCTTGCAGATCGGCCCCGCCAGCCGCGCACTGCAGGGACATCCGCCGGAGACGTACGCGGCTGCAAAAGCCTCGATCCGTGAGATGCTGGCGCCGTTCCTGAAGGGGCAGAGCGTCGCGTTGCAGGGCGCGATCTGGATCGTGACCGCGAAGGCGGGGTAGGATTCGCTGCCTCGCGACGTAGTGTGCCGTACTGCCCCACACTCCGTGTCGTTCCCGCGCGCGCAGGGACCCATAACCACAGGGAGAACTTTGGCGCGAAGCTGGTCACTCCGAGTCTTCGCCAAACCACGCACTGTGGTTATGGATCCCGGATTGCGCTTCGTTTGTCCAGGACGACAGCGGAGACTGGAGCGGCTACGCACCCCTCTCACACCACATCATCCGGCGCCAGCGCGCAGCCATTGTCCGGATGGGTCTCGATCTGAAGCGTGGTGTGGCCGATGCGATGGGTCGCCTTCAGGAGCTGCGCCGTCTCCATCAGGAAGGCATCGCCGGCGCCAGTGGGCATGACGAGGTGGCAGGTCAGTGCCGTCTCGGTGGTCGAGATCGGCCAGACGTGGAGATCATGGATCGCCGACACGCCGGGACGCGCGAGCAGGAAGGCTCTGATCGCGGCGAGGTCGGTGCCTTTGGGCGCGGCCGCCATCGACATGTCGATGGAGCCGCGCAAGAGGCTGGTCGTGCTCCACAGGATGGTGGCGCAGATGACGAGGCTGGTGACGGGGTCGAGCCAGAGCCAGCCGGTCCAGATGATCAGCGCGGCCGAGACGACGACGCCGAGCGAGACCGCAGCGTCGGCGGCCATGTGCAGATAGGCGCCTTCGATGTTGATGTCGTCCTTGCGTCCGCTTGCGAACAGCAGGGCGGTGAAACCGTTGATGAGGATGCCGATGCCGGCGACCACCATCACGGTCACGCCCGCGACCGGCTGCGGCTCGCGCAGGCGCAGGATCGCCTCCCAGCCGATTGCGCCGCTCGCGACCAGCAGGAACACCGCGTTGGCCAGCGCCGCCAGGATGGTGGAGGCCCGAAAGCCGTAGGTGAAGCGGCCGCTCGGCGCGCGCCGTGCCGCGATCGAGGCGCCCCAGGCCACGACCAGACCGAGGACGTCGGACAGATTATGGCCGGCGTCCGCGAGCAGGGCGGTGGAGTTGCCGAGATAGCCGTAGACCGCCTCGGCCACGACCAGGGCGGTGTTAAGCGTGATACCGAGCGCGAACGCCTTGCCGAAATTGGCGGGGGCATGGACATGGTCGTGACCATGACCATGGTCGCCATGATCATGGTGGTGATGACCGTGATGGTCGTGGCTGCCCAATTCTAGCGCTCCCCGGACGTCGCCAAATCAGGCGCCATTGTAGGCGTTTCGTTTGCGGCGTCACGGCGGAACAGCACGTAGAGCGCGGGCAGCACCAGCAATGTCAGCACGGTCGAGGAGATGATGCCGCCGATCACCACGGTCGCCAGCGGCCGCTGCACCTCGGCGCCGGCACCGGTCGCAAGCGCCATCGGCACGAAGCCGAGCGAGGCGACCAGCGCCGTCATCAGCACCGGGCGCAGCCGCGTCAGCGCGCCTTCGCGCACGGCCTCCACGAGGGGTCGCCCCTCGCTGCGCAGCCGCTCGATGAAGGCGATGATGACGAGGCCGTTGAGGACGGCGACGCCCGACAGCGCGATGAAGCCGACACCGGCGCTGATGGACAGGGGAATGCCGCGCAGCAAGAGCGCGGCGACGCCGCCGGTCAGCGCCAGCGGCACGCCGGAAAACACCAGCGCCGCGTCCGCCGCCGATCCCATGCCCATGAACAGCAGCAGGAACACCAGCAGAAGCGCCACCGGCACCACGATCATCAGTCGTTTTGTCGCGGAGACCAATTGCTCGAATTGGCCGCCCCAGCCGATCCAGTAGCCCGGAGGTAGCTTGACCTTCTCGGCGACGGCCGTCTCGGCTTCGGTGACGAAGGAGCCGAGGTCGCGCGCGCGGACATTGGCGGTGACGACGATGCGCCGCTTGCCGTTCTCGCGGCTGATCTGGTTCGGGCCGGGCGTCGCATCGACGGTTGCGACCGACGACAGCGGCACATAGCGCATCTGGGTGAGCGGGGAGGCGGACAGCGCGGTGCGAACGGCCGTGCCGGTTGCTGCGTCCTCGCCGGGCGGCAGCGGGATCGGGATCGCCCGGATCGCCTCGAGATTGCCACGCAAATGCTCCGGCAGGCGAACCACGATGTCGAAGCGGCGATCGCCCTCGAACAGCTTGCCGGCCGATTTGCCGCCGACCGCGATCTCGACGATGCCCTGCACCTCACCGACGCTGAGGCCGTAGCGGGCGAGCGCCTGGCGATCGAGACGGACGGTGAGGATCGGAAGCCCTGCGACCTGCTCGATCTTGACGTCGCTGGCGCCCCGGATGCCGCGGATCGCGGCCTCGACCTGCTTGGCTGCGCCCTGCAGGATGTCGAGGTCGTCGCCGAAGATCTTGACGCCGACGTCGCTGCGCACTCCCGAGATCAGCTCGTTGACGCGGAACTGGATCGGCTGGGAGATCTCATAGGCGCTGCCGGGAATGTCGTCGGCGGCCTTGTCGATGGCTTCGATCACCTCCGATTTCGATTTCTCCGGGTCGGGCCATTCGCTGCGCGGCTTCAGCATGATGTAGCCGTCGGTCTGCGCCGGTGACATCGGGTCGGTGGCAATCTCGGCGGTGCCGATGCGGGTGAAGAACTCCTTCACCTCCGGAATCTGCGTGATGCGCTTTTCCAGCGCCTTCTGCAGGTCCAGCGATTGCGTCAGACTGGTGCCGGGAATCCGGATCGAGGCCAGCGCCACGTCGCCTTCGTCCAGGCTTGGAATGAACTCGCCGCCCATCCGCGAAGCGGCGATGCCGCTTGCCACCACGATGAATGCAGCCATGACGGCGACCGCGAGCCGGTTGTCGACGGCAAAGCGTAGCAGGGGGAGATAGGCGCGCTTGGCGATCCGCATGAACAGGTTTTCGTGCTCGGACACCTTGCCGGTGACGAAGATGGCTACGGCCGCCGGCACGAAGGTGATCGAGAACAGCACGGCTGCGCCCAGCGCCATCAGCACGGTCAACGCCATCGGCGTGAACATCTTGCCCTCGACGCCCGTCAGCGTCAGCACGGGCAGATAGACCACGGCGATGATCAGCGTTCCGAACAGGCTCGGCTTGATCACCTCGCTCGACCCGCGCAGGATCGCGCGCAGCCGCTCGGAGGTCGTGAGCAGGCCGCCTTTCTCGCGTTGGGCCGCGGCCAGCATGCGCAGGCAATTCTCGACGATGATCACGGCACCGTCGACGATGATGCCGAAGTCGATCGCCCCGAGGCTCATCAGGTTCGCGCTGACCTTTGTCTCGACCATGCCGGTGATCGTCATCGCCATGGACAGTGGAATGACGCAGGCTACCACGAGCGCGGCGCGGATGTTACCGAGGATCAGGAACAGCACGGCGACCACCAGCGCCGCGCCCTCGAGGAGGTTGTTCTTGACCGTGCGGATGGTGGCTTCGACCAGATCGGTGCGGTCGTAGACGGTTCGCGTCACGACGCCATCGGGCAGCGATTTGGCGATGTCCCCCAGACGGGCCGCGACGCGGCGGGCCACGGTGCGGCTGTTCTCGCCGATCAGCAGCATGGCGGTGCCGAGCACGGTCTCCTCGCCATCGCGCGTCGCGGCGCCCGTGCGCAGATCGCGGCCTTCCGTGACGGTCGCGACGTCCCTGATCCGGACGGGATTGCCGCCGCGCGAGCCGATGACGATGTCCTGAATTTCGCTGATATTGCCGACCTGGCCCGGCGAACGAACCAGATATTGCTCGCCGTTGCGCTCGATATAGCCGGCGCCGACATTGGCGTTATTTGCGGCGAGCGCCGTCATGACGTCGCGAAAGCCGAGCCGGTAGGCCATCAGCTTGCCCGGGTCCGGCAGCACGTGGAATTGCCGCTCGAAGCCGCCGATGGTGTTGACCTCGATCACTCCTGGCACGTTGCGAAGCTGCGGCTTGATGATCCAGTCCTGCACCGTGCGCAAATCGGTCAGCGAATAGTCGTGACCGCCTTGCGTCTTCGCGCCCGTCTTGGCTTCGACGGTGTACATGAAGATCTCGCCGAGCCCGGTCGAGACCGGACCCATCGCGACCTCGACGCCAGCGGGAAGCTGGTCCTTGACCTGCTGGATGCGTTCGCCGACGAGCTGGCGGGCGAAAAAGATGTCGGTGCCGTCCTTGAAGACGACCGTCACCTGGCTGAGGCCGTAGCGCGACAGCGAGCGGGTGTAGTCGAGCTTGGGCAGGCCGCCCATCGCGGTCTCGACCGGGAAGGTGATGCGCTGCTCGGTTTCGAGCGGCGAATAGCCGGGCGCGCGGGTGTTGATCTGGACCTGGACGTTGGTGATGTCAGGCACCGCGTCGATCGGGAGGCGCTGGAAATTCCAGGTCCCGAAAGCGATGGCGCCGAGCGCGAACAGCAGGATCAGCCAGCGCTGATGCAGCGAGACGGCGATCAGGCGCTCAATCATGTTCGGCCTCACCCTTGCCCATCTCCGCCTTCACGACGAAGCTGTTCTCGGCAACGTAGTGCTCGCCGGCCGACAGACCCGCCTTGATCTCGACATGGCGCGGATCGGAATCGCCTGTTTCGACCGGGCGTGCCTCGATCTTGTCGCCGTCCTCGCGAACGAACACGATGGTCCGGTTCTCCAGCGTCTGGATCGCGCTCCTGCGCACGGCGACCGCGACGTTGCGTGCGGCGAGGATCAGCCGCGCCGTGACGAACAGGCCGGGGCGCAAGCGGCCGTCCGGATTTTGCAGCACCACGCGTGCAAGCGCGGTCTGGGTCTCGCTGGAGCCGATCGGCGCCATGTAGGAGATCGTGCCCTTGATTTCGCCGCGGCCATCGTCGGGATCGATCAGCACCTCGTCGTTGAGGTGGACGCGCCGGAGGTCCTGCCGGTAGATCGACAGGTCGACCCAGATGGTGGAGAGGTCGGCGACGACGAAGGCCGGCTTCTGCTCGGAGGCGTATTCGCCGAGCGAGATCTGCCGCTCGATGATGGTTCCGGCTATAGGCGCCTTCAGCTCGTAGACGGTGAGGCTCTGGTTGCTCTCGATCGCGGCGAGCAGATCGTCCTTGCCGACCTTGTCGCCGATGCGCTTCTGGATCGATTTGGCGAGGCCCGGAAAGCGCGGCGTCACCTGCACCACGGCTTCCTGGTTGGCGCGCAGAATGCCGTTGAAGGCGAGCGTGTCGGTCAGGGTCGCGCTCGCGGCTTCGGCGAGCGTGACGCCCGCGGCTGCCAGCTTGACGTCGGAGATGCGGATGCGGTCGGCGCCGTGCTCATCCTGCTCGACATGGTCGTTCGGCTTCTTTTCGGAATGCTCAGTGTGCTCGGTATGCGCGGGCTTGGCCGGCGCGAGCACGGAATAGCCGTAAGCGCCGAGCGCGGCGGCAACGATGGCGACGAGAATGGTGGAGGACGTCTTCATCGTGCGCTCTCCCGCGCCAGCGTGAAGGGATTGCCGACGAGGCCTTCGATGGTCGCAACGCCTGCGTGGAAATTCTGAAGCGCCTCCTGCTCGCGCAGCCGCGCCTGGGTGACGCTCGCCTGCGCGTCGAGCACCTCGAGCAGGGTGAAGCGGCCCTGGCCGTAGCCTTGCGAGATCGCCTCGGACGCCTCGACGGCCTTGGGGATCGCGGTCTCGCGCAGCACCGCGAGCTCGCGCAGCGAGCCCTGGAGCGAGTCGTAGGCGCGGCCGGCAATCACGATCAGCGCGTTGCGGTTGGCCTCGCGCTCGGCCTTGGTCTTGGCGAGGCTTTCCTGCGCCGAGAGGATGTTGCCCTGGTTCTGGTCGAACACGGGGATCGGCACCGAGAGGGAGAGCCGCACCGCATCGTCATTGGTCTCGTTATAGTGACGCCATCCGGCCGCGATCCGCACGTCCGGATAGGGCTTGAGCCGTGCCAGCAAGAGCTCGGCATTGCGCTGGGCGAAGACCGCGGTCCAGCGCACCAGCTGCGGATTGGCGTCGATGGCGGCGACCACCGACTGGAACGTCGGCGGCTTGCCCATGGTGTCGAGCCGGCCGGAGACCTCGCCGAATTTCGCGGATGCCTCGCCCATCAGCACCGCAAGCTCGCGCCGGGCGCTGGCCAGCGTTGCCTTGAAGCGCTCGCGATCGGCCTTCACCAGGGCGGAGGCGACCTCGGCGCGGCCGGTCTCGGCCGGCGAGGAGGCGCCGGCCTCGACGCGGCGGCGCAAGAGCGGCGTCAAGCGGTCGATCGCGGCAATCTGCTCGTCGAGGATCTGGATGCGCCGCTGCGCGCCGAGCACGCTGAGGAAGGCGATCGCAGTCTCCGACAGCACCTCCAGCCTGACCGCCTTGCGCTGGATCGCGGCGACCTCGATACCGGCCGCGCCGGCGGCGATCCGCGCGTCGCGCTTGCCGAACAGCTCGAAGGCCTGGCTGATCTGGAGCGTGGTCTCGGCCGATCGCGTCCCGCGGTACTTGCCGGAACCGAATGAATCGTCCTGCTCGTAAGACAGCTCCGGATTGAACAGGGCGCCGGCCTGGATCCGTTGGCCCGTGGCGATGCCGACGTCGCGCTCCGCCGCCGTCAGCCGTGGGCTCGCGGCCAGCGCGCGCGACAGCGCGCTTCGCATCGTCAAAGTCTGGGCGTGCGACGGCGCAATCGCCGATCCGGCAATCAGACACGCCACCGCGCACGCCAGGCGCGCGGCCATTCTCCTGCGAAACATAAAACCGACCTGTGAAGGATGAACCTAATGGGCGCGGACGCCCGACCAATCCGTTCAGGCAATATGTTTGGGAGGCGGAGAATCGGTATCGGGGGTAATTCCGGCGAGCCGGGGCGCATGCTGCGGGCTCGATGCAGCTGCAAGCGCGACCGATGCGGCCGCAGGCGCCGGCTGTGTCACGGTCAGCGAGAAGCAGCCATGGCAATGATGTTCGCCGATCGCCTTGTGGTCACTATGGCCCGTGGGGCCATCAAGGACCGCGGCGATCTCCGAGCCGCCGCCGGGCGTGGTGACGTCGATGTCGTGCGAGCCATGCAGCGCGCCCGCGAGCAGATAGACGACCGCGATCAGCACAGACAGGAGCCCGCGCCAATTGCGCCGGCGGCAAGTTCCTGAGGGCTGGCGGTTCGCGGGCACGACGTCACTCTGGTTGCGGTCTGTGCCCGGCCTAGCATGGGGGCGGGAACAGTGTCGACCCGCAACATTGTTACGTCCCTTGAAGAATTGCCGCAGTGCTGGCCGCATATGCCAGCGCTTCTCATTGGCGTGTGATCAGGCCCAGTTGAGCGTCGGCTGCCGCTTCTGGAACATCGCCGGTGTCGCCGTCCTCGGCCGGGACGATTGCGCAACGGCCGGCTTCCATCGCCCGCTCCAGCCATTTGATGGCTTCATCGATCCATCTGTCGTGCTGTTCGGGATCGGCGATCGCCTTTTCCCGAAATGCATCTGCCTGATGAAGGCACGCCGTTCTGCGGTCCACGCGGCTCTCCCCGATCCGGAGGTTCCGCCCCGGTGGCATCCTTTATGATCGCAGAGCCGGCGTCGTTAACATAGGACAGGAAACGCAAAAGGAAGGCCCCAGCCCGGGGCTGACCGGCTGAGGCCTTCGTGCTCACAATCTTCATCCTTGGGACTTGAGCAGACAATGCGCATCGGGCCGGTTCGTTCCGCACTTCGATGCCGAATTAGGAACGTTCCTCATTCGTCCCGATTAGCGATCAGGAATGTTTGAGGAGGATGGGACTATGGACGGACTGATTTATCTGATCGGCCTGATCGTCGTGATCATGGCGATCCTGTCGTTCTTCGGCCTGCGCTGAGAGAACGGCAATGGAAACGCTCGTACGGGAAGACATGATGGAGGGCGGCGGGGCGGCGTCCGACAACCGCCGGACCATCCAGTGGAGTTCGGTGTTCGCAGGCGCTCTCGCCGCCGGTGCAATGTCGTTCATCCTGATCGGCTTTGGCGTCGCGGTCGGCCTGGGTGTCAGTTCAGCCTCGCCGACATGGCGCGATGCCTCGGCGGCGCTGGCGCTGCTGTCCGGGCTGTACCTGATCATCCAGGCGATCATCAGCTTCGGGTTCGGTGGCTACATCGCCGGCCGGACGACGCGACCGGCGCCCGCGCTGGCGACGATCGAAGACGATGGCGAACGACGGGACGGCCTGCACGGGCTGACCTCCTGGGCCCTGGCCGTGCTGGCTGGCGCGGCTCTGCTCGCGCTGCTCGGCGCTGCCGCGATCGACCGTTCGCCAATGCGCAGCTCGGCAAGCAATACGTCCGCGGCCGAGCCGCTGCTCAGCTATGAGCTCGACAAGCTGTTCCGCGCGCCGCGTCGCGCCCCAAACATCGATCTGAGGGAGGCACGCGCTGAGGCGGGACGGATTCTGATGACGTCGTCCAGCCATAGCGGAGTCAGCACCGACGACCGAGCCTATCTGGTGCAGCAGGTTGCTGGTCTGACGGGGCTGCAGGCTCCCGACGCCGAACGGCGGGTCGATGCGCTGATCGCGGACTCCAAGACCGCCATCAACCGTGCGCGGCGCAACTCGATCATCGTGGCGTTCTCGGTCGCGGCCGCGACCCTGATCGGTGCCGCGGTGGCGTGGGCGGCGGCGGTGGCCGGCGGACGACACCGCGATGGAGAACCATTGCCGAATTGGATGGCGAGCTCAAATCGCTTCCATCGCAATCCGCGCGCAATGCCGGTGCCGTAGCTCCAAAGCAATGGCCGAGCGGCAAGCCCGGCCATTTCGGCATGCATAACCATGGGGGGCGTCAGGCCTTCTCCTCCCAGATCATCGCCAGATGCACGATGGTCTGCACGGCCTTTTCCATGTCCTGCCGGCTGACCCATTCGAGCCGCGAATGAAACGCGTGCTCGCCGGCAAAGATGTTGGGGCAGGGCAGGCCCATGAAGGACAGGCGCGAGCCGTCGGTGCCGCCGCGGATCGCGGTGCGCATCGGGCGCAGGCCGGCGCGGCGGATCGCCTCGATGGCGTATTCGAGCACGTGCGGGTGACGGTCGATCACCTGCTTCATGTTGCGGTACTGCTCCCGCACCTCGAACGTGTAGGTCGAGCGCGGATAGTCTTTCATCACGTCCTTGACGATGGTCTCGAGCAGGACCTCCTTCTCCTTCAGTCCTTCCTCGGTGAAGTCGCGGACGATGAAAGAGAGTCTTGCCTGCTCCAGCGCGCCCTCGATGCCGATCGGATGCAAAAAGCCCTGCTTGCCCGAGGTCGTCTCCGGCGAGCAGCCTTCCTTCGGCAGCCGTTCGACGATGGCGGCCGCGATCTTGATCGCGTGCTCCATCTTGCCCTTGGCGTAGCCGGGATGGGCGCTGACGCCGTTGATGGTGATGGTGGCGCCGTCGGCCGAGAAGGTCTCGTCCTCGACGCAGCCGGCGCTTTCGCCGTCCATGGTGTAACCGAAATCGGCGCCGAGCTTCTTCAGATCGACATTGTCGACGCCGCGGCCGATCTCCTCGTCCGGCGTGAACAGGATCTTGATGGTGCCGTGCTTCACATCGGGGTTGTTGATGAAGAAGTGCGCGGCATCCATGATCTCGGCAACGCCCGCCTTGTTGTCGGCGCCTAGCAGCGTGGTGCCGTCGGTGGTGATGATGTCGTTGCCGATCTGGTTCTTCAGCGCAGGGTGCTCAGTGAAGCGGATCACCTGGCTGGCATCGCCTGGCAGGGTGATGTCACCGCCGCGATAGTTCTTCAGAACTTGCGGCTTGACGTCCTTGCCGGTGACGTCGGGCGAAGTGTCCATGTGCGAGCAGAAGCAGATCACCGGCACCTTCTTGTCCGTGGTGGCCGGGATCGTTCCGTAGACGTAGCCGTAATCGTCGAGATGCGCGTCGGCGACGCCCATGGCCTTGAGCTCGGCGGCGAGCACGCGGCCGAGATCCTTCTGCTTCTCGGTCGAGGGCGAGCGAGGGGATTCCGGATCGGACTGGGTGTCGATGGTGACGTAGCGCAGGAAGCGCTCGGTCACGGTATGCGAAAAGGTGAGGGAGGACATTTCTGGTCAAACCGCCGGGGTCAGGGAAGCAGCCGGTATACCAGAAAAGCGGGCCGCGTTGCGGCAGGAAGGAGGTGGGATCAGGCTTAACGAAGGGTAGCCTCAGATCGCCTCTTTCAGTTCCTTGACCGGACGGAAGGTAACCTTCTTGCTGGCCTTGATGTGGATCGGCTCGCCGGTGGCGGGATTGCGGCCGGTGCGGGCGGCGCGCTTGCGGACCTGGAGGATGCCGAGCCCGACGATGCGGACCCGGTCGCCCTTCCTAAGGTGCTTGGCGATCAAATCGACCATGTCGGTCAGGACCGCCTCGGCGCGCTTTTTCGACAGCTCCTGGCTCTCGGCGATATCGGCGGCGAGGTGCTTGAGCGTAATGGTGGCGGGAGCGGCTGCCTTCTTTGTCGAATCCTTCTTGGCCGGATCCTTCTTAGCCATGACTGGCCTCCTCGGTTGTCCAATGACAGGGTATCCCTGGAAAAGCCGAGAATGGGTGGGGATCCCTCTAAGTCCTTTGAGACGTAGACGATTCGGGCGCGGGCTGACTATGCCGAGAGTTCCCGCCAGCGGCAGGCAATCGCCGGCGCAGATGCGGCGGAAGTCGAGAAGTTCAAGCTAAGACTATGAAGGGATTGCCAAAATGGCGCGAGAGACGGGGCTCGAACCCGCGACCTCCGGCGTGACAGGCCGGCGCTCTAACCAACTGAGCTACTCCCGCGTGGTTCGCTCGATGCGCGCGGAACGAGGGGGGAATTAAAGGCGGGGCTGAGTGAAGTCAAGGACGTTGCGCTTCACCGGTGCAACTCGGCTAAGCATTGCTCTGGAAAACGAAAAAGGCCGCCCGGAGGCGGCCGTCGGTCAGCCGGAAGGGGACGTATCAGCGAATCTCGGACGTGCCCGCGCTCGTCACCACCACCGGCTTGCCGGCCTTGATGACGTGGGTGGACTGGGCGGTCTGGCTGAAATCGGCATTGGTGCGGGCTGCGATGCCAAAGGCCGCCACAGTGATGCCAGCCACCAGCGCCACCACCACGATCTTCAGGTGGGTCGCACGATCAGCAGAGTGAATTGAGTGGTTCATCTGAGCCTCCCGACGGGCTTTGCCGCCGTCTGTAGGCTCATGTCTTAAGGACCATCTGTTTCCGGATGGTTTCACGGGTTCCGCAAAATGGTTTCATCTCGCCGCCCGGCTGGTTTCGCCGGGCGGGCCCACCGGGTCGGTCTCAGGCCGCGGCCCGGCCGATGTCGTCCCGGATCGCGCGGGCGGCCCAGATGAACAAGAGGGCGCCGAGCGTGGTCGTGACCGCCGCCGAGAGCAGGGAATAGCGCACGGCCTCTGCGCCATAACTGCCCTTCAGCGCGTCATTGACCATGCCGACCGCGAGCGGGCCGACGCCCTGGCCGAAGCAGGTGGCGGTGAGCGCGATCAGCGCGGAAGCGAGCGCGCGCATGCTGGGCTTGGCCACCGTCTGCGCGATCGCGAAGATCGGGCCGAGATGGAAGCCGACCAGGAACGAGGTCAGCGCCAGCATGGCGACCATCATCGCGAAATCCTGCGTCAGCATGCACAGCGCGAACACGGGGCCGGCCAGCCCTGAGGTGATGGCGGGCGCCCACAGCTTCCAGCGGTCGTCGCGGCGGCTGACTTGCGCCACGACGAAGCCGCCGAGCAGGGTGCCGGCCATGCCGGCGAGGCCCTTGAAGGTACCGGCATAGGTGCCGATCTCCGCGCTCGACAGATGGTGCACGCGCGCCAGGAACGGCGGGATCCAGGCCGCGGTGGCGTAGTTCGTGTAGGTGGTGAGGCAGAAGCCGATCAGGACGATGATGAAGCTGCGCTGCGAGGCGAGGAAACGTAGCGTTGGCCCGAGCGGCTCGGGCACGAAGCTCTCCTGCATCGCGCCGCGCTTCGGCTCGGAGATCGTCAGCCACAGCACCAGTGCGAGCAGGATGCCGGGCAGGCCGGCGACATAGAAGGCCATCCGCCAGCCATAGTGCTGGTTGACGTAGCCGCCGACGAAATAGCCGAGGAAGACGCCGAGATAGGTGCCGATGGCGTAGATGCCGAGCGCGCGCGGGCGCTCGTTCTTGGCAAAGAGATCGGCGACGATCGACTGCGAGGCGGGAGAGCCGGCGGATTCGCCGATGCCGACGCCGATGCGCGCCAGTGCCAGCGAGGTTACGCTGGTGGCCGCGCCGCACAGCGCCGTCATCGCGCTCCAGAATGCAAAGGCGACGGCCACGATGTTGCGCCGGTTGAGCCGGTCGGCGACGCGCGCGATGGGAATGCCGAGCAGGGAATAGAACAGCGCAAAGCCGAAGCCCGCGAGCAGGCCCATCATGGTGTCGCTGAGCGCAAACTCCTTCTTGATCGGCTCGATCAGGACGTTGAAGATCGTGCGGTCGAGAAAGTTCAGCGCGTAGATGATGGTGAGCAGCCCCAGCACGTAATAGCGCCGCGCCGGGGGCTTTGCCGCGGCAGCCGTTTGCACCGACATCTGTGACGTCACATCGACCATCGCTTCCCCCAATTTGTGTTTATTGTCGTTAATGGTCCAGCCCGGAAGTAGCGGCTGGAAGGTCAGCCTTCGCGGATGTAATTCCCCGCTTCGAAGTCGACCGGCGGCGCGCTGGCATCGAACGAGACGCCGATCGGGTCGCGGCCTGCGGCGAGTGCGTCGAGCTGGTCGCTCAGCATGCGCCGGATCATGAGGATCCCGCGGTCGCTCTGGCCGAAATGTTCCTCGGAATGGATCGTCACCTCGCCCTGGCCGACCTGGGCCTCATAGTCGCCCGGAAATTGCTGGTGCTCTTGCTCGGTCATGTCCCACCAGAACTTGCCGTTGAACTTCGAGCGCATGCGGCTGATGTCGCCGGAGTTCTTGACGCGGCCGGCGACGTAGATCCGGAAGGAGCCATCGTCGATCGGAAGCACCCAGCCGATCGACTCGACGCGCGCGAACTGCGCGACGCGCGGGTTCGGCACGACGCGCAGCGTCGGCAGCGCAGCCTCGCTGACGCGATAGAACACCTTGCCGTCGTCCTGCTTGCGCTCGGAGCGCACGAGGACGCCGCGCGGCGATTTCTCGAACTTCACCTCAGGGATCGACGCCATCATGTTGGTGAATTGCGGTCCCGAGAACGAGCCGTGCAGCACCGGCACGTGATAGGGATCGACCACGTTCTCGAAATGCTGCAGCCAGTTGCAGGGGATGATGGCGGGGCCACCGCCGCCGATCGAGGAATCATCGGCCTCGACCAGCTCACCGTCGTCCATTGTCTCCAGGCATTCGTAAGCCGGCAGCACCGGGCGTTTCTCGGCCGGGCCCATATAGGCGAAGATCAGGCCGTAGCGTTCCTCGACCGGATACCAGGGCTGGCGCACCTTGTCCTTGAACTGGCCGCCGTCGGGCTCGCAGGGCTGCTCCAGGCAGTGGCCCTCGGTGTCGAACTTCCAGCCGTGATAGCAGCAACGGATGCCGTCCTCCTCGACCTTGCCATAGTAGAGCGTGGTGCCGCGGTGGCAGCATCGGGCGTGCAACAGGCCGGCGCGGCCATGCCTGTCGCGGAACAGCACCAGATCCTCGCCGAGCGCGCGCACCTTCTTAGGTGTGTCGGTGGCGTCACCGACGAGCCCGACCGGGTGCCAGTAACGGCGCAGCAGCTCGCCCATCGGCGTGCCGCGCGCGACCGAGGTGAGCTCAGTGCGGGTATGCGCCGGCTTCATCGCGTAGGCCGTGCCGAGGTCACGATCCCGCTGGGTGATGGTCATACCTGGTTCCTCCCGCTTTGGCCGTGATGGCCGGGCCTTTTCGGCACCTTGGATCCAGTGAAAGATAATTCGATGACAATGTCAACGATCTTCCAAATGCCTCTTAATCGCATTTGATGAAGCGTCCGGCCGGGCTTGGCAGGCTCGGACTTGGCAGGCTCGGACTTGGCAGGCCCGGACTTGGCAGCGTCGGGCTTGGCAGGCTTGGGCTTTCTTGGCAGAGGTGGATCATGAGCCAGACCGAGAGCAGGGGCGGGGCGACGTCGCCCGCAGCGGACGAGAGCGAACCGTCGGCCCCGATCACCGTGATGCTGTCGTCGCGACTGATGGTGCTTGCCAATCTGCTCAAGCGCGGCGCGATCCTGCGCTACAAGCGCCTCACCGGATTGTCCTCGGTCGAGTTCGGTCTCGTCGCCTCGCTTGGCCGCCGGCCGCCGATGAGCGTGGCGCGGCTCGCTGAAGCCGTCGGCCAGGACAAGGGACAGATCAGCCGCGCGCTGGCCAATCTGCTCTCGCGCAAGCTGATCGCAAAGACCGCGAATCCGAAAGATAGCCGCGAGGTGCTGATCTCGCTGACCCCAGCGGGGCTCGCCGCGCATGATGCGATCGTCGAGGGCGCGCAGGAGCGCAATCGGCGCCTGCTGGAACAGCTGAGCGAAGCCGAGTTCCACACGCTGCTGGGGCAGGTCGACCAGCTCACGGCGATCGCCGCCGAGATGCTCGAGAGCGAGAAGAACGCGCGCTGATCATCCAGCAATCTCTGAACATGTTGGATCGCTTCTAAGAGTCTTTCTAAGAAGCTTTCAATTAGGGAATTCTCGCGCGCTCCCATAAGCGTCACCTCCAAGCGCATGCCGTCCGGGGACAGGCGGCATGACGCATCGAACATGCAGCTTTGGGGTGGCGCGTTGAACAGTCTTGGAATGCTGCGGTCGGCCGTGCTGGCGACCGCATCCGCTTGGGTTTTGATGCCGCAGGCATCGCTTGCACAATCGTCCGCGCAGGGTGGCGCAGCGAGCCTGCCGCCGGTGACCGTCACCGCGCCGGAAGCGCGCCGCCGCGCGACCACGACCCCTCAGCGCCGTGCGCCGCGGTCGTCGGAGCAGATCGCCAACAGGAACAGGCCGCAGCCGCAGCGCAACGTCGGCTTCGTCGAGACGCCGCGCGGCCCAGTGAACGGCTACGTCGCGGGTCGCAGTTCGTCCGGCACCAAGACCAACACGCCGATCATCGAGACGCCGCAGTCAGTGTCCGTCATCGGCGCCGAGCAGATCCGCGACCAGAAGCCCAACAAGCTCGATGAGGTCCTGCGCTACACTGCCGGCGTGCGCGCAGGGACTTTCGGCACGGATACCCGCAACGACTGGTGGTTGATCCGCGGCTTCAAGTCCGAGGACATCGGACTGTTTCTCGACGGCATGCAGCTGTTCTACACGTCCTATGCCAGCTGGAAACTGCAGACCCCCAACATGGAGCGGGTCGAGGTATTGCGCGGTCCGTCGGCGGTGCTTTACGGGGGATCAAGCCCGAGCGGCATCGTCAACGTCATCAGCAAGATGCCGCCGGCCGAGCCGATCCGCTACATCGAGGCCGGCGTCAATAATTTCGGCAATGCCTATGTCAGTTTCGACATGGGCGGTCCGGTCGCGACGAGCCCCGAGAACGGCAAACTGTTCGCGCGCGTGGTCGGCCAGGTCCAGAACGGCGGCACGCAGGTCAACTTCACGCCGGACAACAACTACTTCATCGCACCGTCGTTCACGTGGAAGCCGGATGCCGACACGAGCTTCACGGTGCTTGCGTCTGCCTCGAAGCAGGACACCCGCGGCATCAACTTCCTGCCCTACCAGGGCACGGTGACGAACGCGCCGTTCGGCAAGATTCCCACGAGCTTCTTCGTCGGAGATCCAACCGTCGACAAATTCACGCGCGAGCAGGAGATGCTGGGCTATCAGTTCGAGCGCAATCTTACCGACGACCTGACGTTCCGCCAGAACGCCCGCTTTGCGCATGTCGACATCAGCTACCGCGGCTATGTCGGCAACGGTTGGGACAGCATCAACACCGCCACGATGGGACGATATAATTGGTACGCGAAGAACACCGCCAACCAGGCCAATCTCGATAATCAGCTCGAGTATCGCTTCAACACCGGTCCGGTCAGACACACAATGCTGTTCGGCGTCGATCTGAGAGGCTACCAGATCGACGATTATCAAGCCTTCGGATTCGGCGTACCCTCGATCAACGTTTTCAATCCGGCCTATGGGGGAGCCGAGGTTGCGTTGCCGAGCGCGCCGTTCCGTAACTTCCTCATCACACAGAAGCAGGCCGGCACCTATCTCCAGGACCAGATGAAGCTCGGCAACTTCACGCTGGTGCTGAGCGGCCGCAATGACTGGGTCGAAACGACGCAAGAAGCGCGGGACACCGGCGCAACCGTTGCCAGCCGTGACGACAGCAGGTTCAGCGGCCGCGCCGGACTGATCTACAATTTCGACAACGGCATCGCGCCCTACGTCTCGTATTCGACGAGCTACAATCCGATCATCGGCCTCAATGCGACGAACCAGCTGTTCCTGCCGGAGACCGGCAAGCAGGCCGAAATCGGCGTGAAGGTCGCGCCAAAAGGCTTCGATGGCTATTTCACGGTTTCGGCTTTCGATTTGGTCCGTCAAAACGTCGCGACGACATTACCGGGCAGCGTTCCGGTCTTGCAGAACCAGACCGGCGAGGTGACCTCGCGCGGCATCGAGCTGGAAGCGGTGGCCAATGCCACGAAGGAGCTGAAGTTCATCGGCGCCTTCACGTCCTATCATCTCTTCAACAGCAAAGACCTCGACCCGACCCTCGTCGGCAAGACGCCGACCAATACGCCCCAGCTTCTGGTATCGGGATGGGCCGACTACACCTTCAAGGATGGACCGTTGGAAGGGTTCGGCTTTGGCGGTGGCGTGCGTTACATCGGCCCGTCCTGGGCGGATGCTGCAAACACCCTCGAAGTTCCCGCAGTCGTGCTCGGCGATCTCGCGCTCCACTATGAATGGCAGAACTGGCGTACGGCGCTGAACGTGATCAACCTGACCGACAAGATCTATGTCGCGAGCTGCGCGTCGGCCACGTCGTGCTTCTACGGCGATCGCCGGCGTGTCACCGCCAGCGTCTCCTACAAATGGTGAGGGCGGGAAAAGGGCAGCGCCATCTGGCGCCGCCGCTCTTCCTCACGAGATAGATGAGCTCCCGGGCTATGCCCCCCAGCCCGAAGCTCATCCGAGCGCGGCGCGCGCGACGGCCCAGGATGTCGCCGTCGCCGCGCTCGCGGCTGGACCCCGGCCGGACTGCAATATATCGCCTGAGGCGGGGCTCGCCCCCCGCGCGATGCATGGCTCGTGCCTGCCTTGCCTGTGGATAGGCTGCTCGGAGCGGCTGCGGGCTTGGTGGGTGGGAATGCGGCCGACCAGCGGCAATCGTCGTTTTAATGTGTATTTTGCCGCGCCGCGGCCTACATAAAGTGGGCCTTCCCAAACAGCAGACGCCACGGCCGCGGGCCCGAACCGCCCTTGCTGGCCCTGACGATCTGCTCCATACCAACGCGGGGTGATTCCGGGATTTTCACCGTTCTGGGGGCGGCAAAGGGCCTGAAAAGAGCGTGTCTTGCGCCCATTGGTGCACTGCGCTAAGGCTCAGAATAATTCCAAATCGGACGAATCCGTGGCTGTCCCGAGGCTGCGGGAAAAAGGGCTCGCCATGAGCGGCATTCTGCAGAACTACCTTCCACTCGTCGTCTTTATAGGGGTAGCGGGCCTCATTGGCCTCGTGCTGCTGATCGCGCCCTTCGTCGTGGCGTTCCAGCAGCCGGACCCGGAAAAGCTGTCGGCGTATGAGTGCGGTTTCAACGCCTTCGACGACGCGCGCATGAAGTTCGACGTCCGCTTCTATCTGGTCGCCATTCTCTTCATCATCTTCGATCTCGAGGTGGCGTTCCTGTTTCCCTGGGCGGTGGCGTTCGGCAAGCTTGGCGCGACCGGCTTCTGGTCCATGGTGGTGTTCCTCGCCGTGCTGACGGTCGGGTTCGCCTATGAATGGAAGAAGGGAGCACTCGAATGGGATTGAACCCCGTGTCGTCCACAGGTCCGGCTATCGCGCCGGCCCCCAAGGGCATCCTGGATCCGTCGACCGGCCGGCCGGTCGGGGCCAATGATCCGTTCTTTCTCGAGGTCAATTCCGAGCTGTCCGACAAGGGCTTCTTCGTGGCTGCGACCGACGACCTCATCACCTGGGCCCGCACCGGCTCCTTGATGTGGATGACCTTCGGTCTCGCCTGTTGCGCGGTCGAGATGATGCAGGTGTCGATGCCGCGCTACGACGTCGAGCGCTTCGGCTTCGCGCCGCGTGCCTCGCCGCGCCAGTCCGACGTGATGATCGTCGCCGGCACGCTGACCAACAAGATGGCGCCTGCGCTGCGCAAGGTCTACGACCAGATGCCCGAGCCGCGCTACGTCATCTCGATGGGCTCCTGCGCCAACGGCGGCGGCTACTATCACTATTCCTACTCGGTCGTGCGCGGCTGCGACCGCATCGTGCCGATCGACATCTATGTGCCGGGCTGCCCGCCCACGGCGGAAGCGCTGCTTTACGGCGTGCTGCTGCTGCAGAAGAAGATCCGGCGCACCGGCACCATCGAACGCTAAGGTTTTACGTCATGGACGACGCCAAGCTCGACGCACTGGGGCAGACGATCGTTAGCGCGCTTCCGGGCGCCGCCATCGGTCATTCGGTGGCCTTCAACCAGCTCACGGTTGATGTCGAGGCCAGCAAGATCGTCGAGGTGGTCAAGTACCTCCGCGACGATCCGAACTGTCGCTTCGTCAACTTCACCGACATCACGGCCGCGGACTATCCCTCGCGCGAGAAGCGCTTCGACGTGATTTATCACTTCCTGTCACCGACCCTGAACGCGCGGATCCGCCTCAAGGCCCAGGCCGACGAGACCACCCAGGTGCCGTCGCTGATTGAATTGTTCCCCGGCGCCGACTGGTTCGAGCGCGAGGCCTACGACCTCTACGGCGTGTTCTTCGTCGGCCATCCCGACATGCGCCGCATCCTCACCGATTACGGGTTCGAGGGCCATCCGCTGCGCAAGGACTTCCCGACCACGGGTTTCGTCGAGGTCCGCTACGACGACCAGGAGAAGCGGGTGGTGTACGAGCCCGTCCGGCTCAACCAGGAATTCCGCAAGTTCGACTTTTTGTCTCCGTGGGAGGGGGCCGATTATCCGGTGCTTCCGGGGGATGAAAAAGCGGGACCGAAGGTCTGATCATGAACGAGCAACCTGAAAATCTCCGCAACTTCACCATCAATTTCGGTCCGCAACATCCGGCCGCGCACGGCGTGCTGCGTCTGGTGCTGGAGCTGGACGGCGAAGTCGTCGCGCGCGTCGATCCGCATATCGGCCTGCTTCACCGCGGCACCGAGAAGCTGATCGAGCAGAAGACCTACCTCCAGGCGATCCCGTATTTCGACCGGCTCGACTACGTCGCGCCGATGAACCAGGAACACGCCTTCTGCATGGCGGCCGAAAAGCTGCTCGGCATCGAGGTGCCGCGCCGCGGCCAGCTGATCCGCGTGCTCTATTGCGAGATCGGCCGCATCCTGTCGCATCTGCTCAACGTCACCACGCAGGCGATGGACGTCGGCGCGCTGACCCCGCCGCTGTGGGGCTTCGAAGAGCGCGAGAAGCTGATGGTGTTCTACGAGCGCGCCTCGGGCAGCCGCATGCATGCGGCTTACTTCCGCGTCGGTGGCGTGCATCAGGATTTGCCGCAGAAGCTGGTCGACGACATCGAGGCCTGGTGCGATCCGTTCCTGAAAGTCGTGGACGATCTCGACCGCCTGCTCACCGCCAACCGCATCTTCAAGCAGCGCAACGTCGACATCGGCGTGGTGCCGCTGAAGGAGGCCTGGGAGTGGGGCTTCTCGGGCGTGATGGTGCGCGGCTCGGGCGCGGCCTGGGACCTGCGCAAGTCGCAGCCCTATGAATGCTATGCCGAGATGGATTTCGACATTCCGATCGGCAAGAACGGCGACTGCTACGACCGTTATCTGATCCGCATGGAAGAGATGCGTCAGTCCATCCGCATCATGAAGCAGTGCATCCAGAAGCTGAACGCGCCCGACGGGAAGGGCCCCGTTGTCGTCGCCGACAACAAGGTTGCGCCGCCGCGCCGTGGCGAGATGAAGCGCTCGATGGAAGCGCTGATCCACCACTTCAAGCTCTACACCGAAGGCGTTCACGTGCCGGCCGGCGAAGTCTACGCCGCGGTCGAGGCGCCCAAGGGCGAGTTCGGCGTCTATCTGATCTCCGACGGCACCAACAAGCCGTACAAGTGCAAGATCCGCGCGCCGGGCTTTGCGCATCTGCAGGCGATGGATCACATCTGCCGCGGCCATCTGCTCGCCGACGTCTCGGCGATCCTCGGCTCGCTCGACATCGTGTTCGGAGAGGTCGATCGGTGATGGGGCAGCAGGCGCCAATCCAGTTTGACCGCGCCTCAGGGGCCCTTGAAGGGGCCAACCTGTGGGAGCGGACGGCTGCCTTGGCGCTGGTGACGGGATCGAAGATCTCCTCGCACTTCTCGCATATGGGCTACATCGCCTGCGCGAATTTGCTGCGGAAGACGCTGCCCGAGCGGAACATCGCGATCAGGCTCAATCCCGACGCCGTGTTCGAGTTCCCTTACGGCGACGGCTATTGGAGCAAGCTGCTCAACCGCTCCTACAACTACGAAGACGAGCTCGAGCTGCTGTTCGCCGATAGCGTCGACGTCGACTACACGTTGCTCGATTGCGGTGCCAATTACGGCTACTGGTCGGTGCTGGTGTCGAGCAAGCCGTTCGGCTCGCACAAGGCGATCGCGATCGAGCCGTCGGGGCAGAACTATCCGAAGCTCGCCAACAACGCCCGCGTCAACGGCAATCGCTTCGAGACCATGAAATGCGCGATCGGCGCCACCCGCGGCACCGCGCGTCTCTCAGGCACCAAGCACGAGGCCTTCAGCATCGCCGGCGATCCCTCCGCGGGCGGTGAGGACGTGCCGGTCATCGCTCTCGATAATCTGATCGAGGACGGCAAAGTCGCAAGCGCCGGCAAATACCTGATCAAGCTCGACGTCGAGGGCGTCGAGATCGAGGCGATCAAGGGCGGCGCGCGTCTGCTCCAGGCCGACAGCGTCATCATGTGCGAGGAGCACGGCAGCGACCGCTCTCATGCAGTGTCGCGCTTCATCCTCGAACAGACCCCGCTGAAGCTGATCGTGTTCGATCCGCGCAGCAACCGGATGGAGACCGTGACCGAGCTGTCGATCCTCGACCGCATCAAGGTCTCGACCCATGTCGGCTACAACGTTTTCGGCACCGCAAGCGCATTTTGGCAGGACAGGATCGAAGCCCTGAATGCGAAAACAGCGCGCCGCATGCAGTGAGAGATTGAAGAGATGTCCGTTCGCCGATTAGCACCGAAGGAAGTCCAGCCCGCGAGCTTTGCGTTCACGGAGGAGAACCTCGCATTCGCCAAGCAGCAGATCGCGAAATATCCGGCGGGACGTCAGGCCTCCGCCGTCATCGCCATCCTCTGGCGGGCCCAGGAGCAGCACGACGGCTGGGTCTCGGAAGCCGCGATCCGCGTCATCGCCGACATGCTCGACATGCCCTACATCCGCGTGCTGGAGGTGGCGACCTTCTACACGATGTTCCAGCTCGCCCCCGTCGGCAAGAAGGCCCACGTCCAGGTCTGCGGCACCACGCCGTGCCGGCTGCGCGGCGCCGAGGATCTGATCCACGTCTGCGAGCACCGCATCCATCACGAGCCCTTCCATCTCTCCAAGGACGGCAATTTCAGCTGGGAAGAGGTCGAGTGCCTGGGTGCCTGCGTGAACGCGCCGATGGTGTTGATCGGCAAGGACACCTATGAGGACCTGACCAAGGAAAGCTTCGGCAAGGTGCTCGACGGTTTCGCCTCGGGCAATCCGCCCAAGCCCGGTCCGCAGAACGGCCGCCAATTCTCGGCGCCGATCACCGGGCCGACCACGCTGAAGGAGAGCACCTGATGGGTGATCTCTCGCAGCCTTCCGTGCAGGAGAGCGATGCCATGAAAAAGTGGGGCTTCATCGCGTTGCACGCCGCCGTGGCGGCCGCTTTCATTTTCCTGCTGCAGCGTTTCGGCCTGAACGCGTCGCTGGAATCCAGTCTGCTCTGGGCGCTGACCTTCGCGGTCTGCGCCGCCGGACTTGCCTACAAGCAGACCATTCGTTGATCGGAAAGCACTGATATGCTCGAGGACAAGGACCGCATCTTCAAGAACCTCTACGGCCTCCACGATTGGGGGCTCGAGGGTGCGCGGCGCCGCGGCGCCTGGGATGGCACCAAGAACATCATCGACAAGGGCCGCGACTGGATCATCAATGAGATGAAGGCGTCAGGCCTGCGCGGCCGCGGCGGCGCCGGCTTCCCGACCGGTTTGAAATGGTCGTTCATGCCGAAGGAATCGACCGACGGCCGGCCGAGCTATCTCGTCGTCAACGCCGACGAGTCCGAGCCCGGCACCTGCAAGGATCGCGAGATCATGCGGCACGATCCGCATCTCCTGATCGAGGGTTGCCTGATCGCGAGCTGCGCGATGAACGCGCATGCCTGCTACATCTATGTCCGCGGCGAGTTCATCCGCGAGCGCGAGCACCTGCAGGCCGCGATCGACCAGGCCTATGAAGCCAAGCTGGTCGGCAAGGATAACGTCAACGGCTGGCCGTTCGACATCTACGTCGCCCACGGCGCCGGCGCCTATATCTGCGGCGAAGAGACCGCGCTGCTCGAAAGCCTCGAAGGCAAGAAGGGCCAGCCGCGCCTGAAGCCGCCGTTCCCGGCCAATGTCGGCCTGTTCGGCTGCCCGACCACCGTCAACAACGTCGAGTCCATCGCGGTCGCGCCGGACATCCTGCGCCGCGGCGCGGCCTGGTTCGCCGGCATCGGTCGTCCGAACAATGTCGGCACCAAGCTCTTCTGCATCTCCGGCCATGTCGAGCGGCCCTGCAACGTCGAAGAGGCCATGGGCATCCCGTTCCGTGAGCTGATCGACAAGCATTGCGGCGGCATCCGCGGCGGCTGGGACAACCTCAAGGCCGTGATCCCCGGCGGTTCGTCGGTGCGCATGGTGCCGGCCGAGCAGATCATCGACACGCCGATGGATTTCGACAGCCTGAGCAAGCTGCGCTCGGGCCTCGGCACCGCGGCCGTGATCGTGATGGACAAGTCCACCGACCTGATCCGCGCCATTGCCCGCATCTCCTATTTCTACAAGCACGAGAGCTGCGGCCAGTGCACGCCGTGCCGCGAGGGTACGGGCTGGATGTGGCGCGTGCTCACCCGCATGGCCGAAGGCCGCGCCCACAAGCGCGAGATCGACATGCTGCTCGAAGTCACCAAGCAGGTCGAAGGCCACACCATCTGCGCGCTCGGCGATGCCGCGGCATGGCCGATCCAGGGCCTGATCGCGCATTTCCGTCACGAGATCGAAGCGCGCATCGACCAGTATTCGCATAAGGCCGATGTCGACGATATCGGCGTCCGCGATCCCGTGAACATGGTCGCGGCGGAGTAAGAAGAATGACCAAGCTCATCATCGACGGCAAAGAGATCGATGTCCCCGCCGAGTACACGCTGCTTCAGGCGTGCGAGGCGGCCGGCGCCGAGATTCCGCGCTTCTGCTATCACGAGCGGCTGTCGATCGCCGGCAATTGCCGGATGTGCCTCGTCGAGGTGAAGGGCGGCCCGAAGCCGGTCGCGAGCTGCGCCTGGGGCGTGCGCGATTGCCGTCCGGGCCCCAAGGGCGAGCCGCCGGAGATCTCGACGCGTTCGCCGATGGTGAAGAAGGCACGCGAAGGCGTGATGGAGTTCCTTCTGATCAACCATCCGCTGGATTGCCCGATCTGCGACCAGGGCGGCGAGTGCGACCTGCAGGACCAGGCGATGGGCTATGGTGTCGACACCAGCCGCTTCGCCGAGAACAAGCGCGCGGTCGAGGACAAATATCTCGGTGCGCTGGTCAAGACCTCGATGAACCGCTGCATCCAGTGCACGCGCTGCGTCCGCTTCTCGGCGGAAGTCGCAGGCGCCCCCGAGATGGGCGCGACGGGGCGCGGCGAGGACATGGAGATCACGACCTACCTCGAGCACGCGCTGACCTCGGAGCTTCAAGGCAATCTCGTCGACATCTGCCCGGTCGGCGCGCTGACCTCGAAGCCTTATGCCTTTGCGGCGCGTCCCTGGGAGCTGGGCAAGACCCAGTCGATCGACGTGATGGACGGCGTGGGATCTGCGATCCGCGTCGACACCCGCGGCCGCGAAGTCATGCGCGTGCTGCCGCGCATCAACGAGGCCGTGAACGAGGAGTGGATCTCCGACAAGACCCGCCATGTCGTCGACGGCCTGCGCACCCAGCGCCTGGACCGGCCCTACATCCGCGAAGCCGGCAAGCTGCGCGCGGCGAGCTGGACCGAGGCGTTCGCCGCGATCGCTGCGAAAGCGGCCCGCACCGACGGCAAGCGCATCGGCGCGATTGCCGGCGATCTCGCCGGCGTCGAGGAGATGTTCGCGCTGAAGGACCTTCTCGCCAAATACGGCTCGGGCAATCTGGCGGTGCAGGGCGGCGACGCCTTCGACCCCGCGCTCGGCCGCGGCTCCTACATCTTCAACCCGACGCTGGCGGGTGTGGAGCAGGCGGATGCGCTGCTCATCATCGGCGCGAACCCGCGGAAAGAGGCGGCCGTATTCAACGCCCGCATCCGCAAGCGCTGGCGCGCCGGCGGCTTCAAGGTCGGTGTGATCGGCCCGAAGGTCGATCTGACCTACGACTACGATCACCTCGGCGCGGGCACCGAGACGCTCGGTGAGCTCGCGGCCGGCAAGCACTCGTTCATGGACGTGCTGAAGAACGCCAAGAATCCGATCATCCTGGTCGGCGCGGGCGCGGCCTCGCGTCACGACGGCGCCGCCATTCTCGCGGCCGCTGCCAAGCTCGCGCTCGATGTCGGTGCGGTCAAGGACGGCTGGAACGGCTTTGGCGTGCTGCACGAGAGCGCTTCGCGCGTCGGTGCTCTCGATATCGGCTTCTCCGCAACCGGCGGGGGCCTGAACGCCGCGCAGATGACGACGTTCGGCACGCTGGACTTGCTGTTCCTGCTCGGGGCCGACGAGATCAACGCGCCTGACGGTACCTTCGTCGTCTATATCGGCACCCATGGTGACCGCGGCGCGCATCGCGCCGACGTGATCCTGCCGGCGGCCGCCTATACCGAGAAGTCCGCGATCTACGTCAACACCGAGGGCCGCGTGCAGATGACGGGCCGCGCCGCGTTCCCGCCGGGCGAAGCTCGCGAGGACTGGGCGATCGTCCGCGCGCTGTCGGAGGCGCTCGGCAAGAAGCTCGGCTATGACTCGCTGGCCGCCTTGCGCCAGGCGATCTTCAAGGCCGTGCCGCATCTGATCCGTCTCGACCAGATCGAGGCCGGCTCGGCCGACCAGATCAAGAAGGTGGCGGGGAAGGGCGGTTCGCCCGAGAAGGCGCCGTTCAAGCCGCTGGTCGAGGACTTCTATTTGACCAACCCAATCGCGCGTGCGTCTGCCGTAATGGCGGAATGCTCGCGCCTCGCCTCCGGGCACATGCTGACCGCAGCGGAGTGAGCGTGATCTGATGGAATTCTTCGAAAGCGCATTCTGGACTGGGTTCCTCTGGCCGCTGATCATCATGGTCGCGCAGAGCGTCCTGGTGCTCGTCGTCCTGCTCGTGGCGATCGCCTACATCCTGCTCGCCGACCGCAAGATCTGGGCGGCGGTGCAGATCCGGCGCGGCCCGAACGTGGTCGGCCCCTGGGGCCTGCTGCAATCCTTCGCCGACCTTCTGAAGTTCGTGCTGAAGGAGCCGATCATTCCGGCCGGCGCCAACAAGGGCGTGTTTCTCCTTGCGCCGCTGGTCTCATGCGTGCTCGCGCTCGCGGCCTGGGCGGTGATTCCGACCAGCCTCGGCTGGGTGATCTCCGACATCAATGTCGGCATCCTCTTCATCTTCGCGATCTCGTCGCTGTCGATCTACGGCATCATCATGGCCGGCTGGTCGTCGAACTCGAAATACCCGTTCCTGGCCGCGCTGCGCTCGGCGGCGCAGATGGTGTCTTATGAAGTCTCGATCGGCTTCGTCATCATCACGGTGCTGCTTTGCGCCGGTACGCTGAACCTGTCGGCCGTGGTCGAGGCCCAGCACGTCCGGGGGCTCGCCAGCCTGATCGGACTGCCGCAGCTCACCATCCTGAACTGGTACGTCTGGCCGCTGTTCCCGATGTTCGTGGTGTTCTACGTCTCGGCGCTGGCGGAGACCAACCGCCCGCCGTTCGACCTCGTGGAAGCCGAATCCGAGCTCGTCGCCGGCTTCATGGTCGAGTACGGCTCGACGCCGTATCTGCTGTTCATGCTCGGCGAGTATGTCGCGATCGTCACGATGTGCGCGATGGCGACGATCCTGTTCCTCGGAGGCTGGCTGCCGCCGGTCGACCTGCCGCCCTTCAACTGGGTGCCGGGGATCATCTGGTTCTCGCTCAAAGTCTTCTTCATGTTCTTCCTGTTCGCGATGGCAAAGGCGATCGTGCCGCGCTACCGCTACGATCAATTGATGCGCCTCGGCTGGAAAGTGTTCCTGCCGCTGTCGCTGGCGATGGTGATCGTGGTGGCCGGCGTGCTGCATTTCGCCGGCATCGCGCCGAAGTGAGGGCCGTCATGGGTATCAACGTCAACGCCACTGCACGCTCGCTTCTGCTGTCGGAATTCGTCTCGGCGTTCTTCCTCGCCATGCGCTATTTCTTCCAGCCGAAGCCGACCTTGAACTATCCGTTCGAGAAGGGCCCGATCTCGCCGCGCTTCCGCGGCGAGCATGCGCTGCGCCGCTATCCGAACGGCGAAGAGCGCTGCATCGCCTGCAAGCTGTGCGAAGCCGTCTGCCCGGCACAGGCCATCACCATCGAGGCCGGCCCGCGCCGCAACGACGGCACCCGCCGCACCGTGCGCTACGACATCGACATGGTGAAGTGCATCTATTGCGGCCTCTGCCAGGAGGCCTGCCCGGTCGACGCCATCGTCGAAGGTCCGAACTTCGAGTTCGCGACCGAGACCCGCGAGGAACTGTTCTATGACAAGGCCAAGCTGCTCGCCAACGGCGACCGCTGGGAACGCGAGATCGCGAAAGCGATCGAGCTCGACGCGCCGTACCGGTGAGGTGAGGGCATGATCCTTCCCGCGCTGTTCTTCTATCTCTTCGCCGGCGTCTGTGTCGCCTCGGCCGTGATGGTGATTGTCTCGCGCAATCCCGTGCACTCCGTGCTGTACCTGATCCTGGCCTTCGTCAACGCCTCCGGCCTGTTCGTGCTGATGGGCGCCGAATTCCTGGCGATGATCCTGATCGTCGTCTATGTCGGCGCCGTCGCGGTGCTGTTCCTGTTCGTGATCATGATGCTCGACGTGGACTTCACCGAGCTGCGCGAGGGCTTCATCGAGTACCTGCCGGTCGGCCTGGTGATCGGCGGCATCTTCCTGTTCGAGCTGCTGCTCACCGTCGGCTTCTGGGTCATCAACCCCGGCGTCGCCAAGACGATCACGGCGGCGATCCCGGCCAACGTATCGAACACCGAGGCGCTCGGGCTGGTGCTCTATACGAAGTACATCCACTACTTCCAGCTCTCGGGCATGGTGCTGCTGGTCGCCATGATCGGCGCCATCGTGCTGACGCTGCGGCACAAGGCGAGCGTGAAGCGGCAGGACATCAACGTTCAGAACGCGCGCACGCCCGATATGGCGATGGCGATGCGCAAGGTGGCGCCGGGGCAGGGGCTCCAGGACTCTGACGCGGCGGAGTGGGTGAAATGACGATCGGGCTCGGACACTATCTGGCGGTCGGCGCGATCCTGTTCACGCTCGGCATCCTCGGCATCTTCCTGAACCGCAAGAACATCATCGTCATCCTGATGTCGATCGAGCTGATCCTGCTCTCGGTCAACATCAACCTCGTCGCGTTCTCGACCTTCCTCGGCGACATCGTCGGCCAGGTCTTCGCGCTTCTGGTGCTCACCGTCGCTGCCGCTGAAGCCGCGATCGGTCTCGCCATCCTGGTGGTCTATTTCCGCAACCGCGGCTCGATCGCGGTTGAGGACGTCAATCTGATGAAGGGCTGAGCTCAGTCATGGTTCAGGCAATTGTCTTTCTGCCTCTGCTGGGCGCCATTCTGGCTGGCCTGATCGCGCTGTTCGGCGCGCATGCCCGCAACCCGTCGGGCGACGAGGTCGAGCATCATGGCGACCACGGCCACGCGCACGCCCATGCGTCCGATACGATCAACGAGGATGCGTCCGTCATCCACGAGAGCCATCACGACGACGCCCACGATGATCACGGCCACGGCCCGGTCGAGCCGGCGGCGGCAGGCTCGCGCGGTGCCGAGCTGATCACCACCGCGTTGCTGTTCGTCTCGGCCGCGCTGTCCTGGATGACGCTGGTCGATGTCGGCTTCATGCACCACGACATCAGGGTCCAGCTGCTGCCCTGGATCTTCTCCGGCGATCTTCAGGTCTGGTGGACCTTGCGGGTCGACACGCTCACGGCCGTGATGCTGGTGGTGGTGACCACCGTGTCCTCGCTCGTGCACCTCTATTCCATCGGCTACATGGACGAGGACCCGAACCGGCCGCGCTTCTTCGGCTATCTCAGCCTGTTCACCTTCGCCATGCTGATGCTGGTGACGGCGGACAACCTTGTGCAACTGTTCTTCGGCTGGGAAGGCGTGGGTCTGGCGAGCTATCTGCTGATCGGATTCTGGTACCAGAAGCCGTCGGCGAATGCGGCCGCGATCAAGGCCTTCGTGGTCAACCGCGTCGGCGACTTTGGTTTCGCGCTCGGCATCTTCGCGATCTTCATGCTGACCAGCTCGACCGATTTCGAGACGATCTTCCATGCCGCGCCCGGCCTCACCGGCAAGACCATCAACTTCCTCGGCTGGCACGCCGATGCGCTGACCCTGACCTGCCTGTTGCTGTTCATGGGCGCGATGGGCAAGTCGGCGCAGTTCCTGCTGCACACCTGGTTGCCGGACGCGATGGAGGGCCCGACGCCTGTGTCGGCGCTGATCCACGCCGCGACCATGGTCACCGCCGGCGTCTTCATGGTGGCGCGCCTGTCGCCGCTGTTCGAACTCGCCCCGAATGCGCAAGCCGTCGTGATGTTCTTCGGCGCGACCACAGCGTTCTTCGCCGCGACCATCGGCCTCGTCCAGAACGACATCAAGCGCATCGTCGCTTACTCGACCTGTTCGCAGCTCGGCTACATGTTCGTGGCGATGGGAGCAGGGGCCTATTCGGTCGGCATGTTCCATCTGTTCACGCACGCCTTCTTCAAGGCGCTGCTGTTCTTGGGCTCCGGCTCGGTGATCTACGCGATGCACCACGAGCAGGACATCCGCAACATGGGCGGGCTCTGGAAGAAGATCCCCTACACCTATGCGGTGATGGTGGTCGGCACGCTGGCGCTCACCGGATTCCCGCTCACCGCCGGCTACTTCTCCAAGGACGCGATCATCGAGTCCGCCTACGCCTCGCACATTCCGTTTGCGATGTACGGCTTCCTGATGACGGTCGTCGCCGCCGGCCTGACCTCGTTCTACTCCTGGCGCCTGATCTTCAAGACCTTCCATGGCGAGCCGCATGACGAGCATCACTATGAGGCCGCGCATGAGGCTCCGATCTGGATGCTGATCCCGATCGGCGTGCTCGCAGTCGGCTCCATCGTCGCCGGTTTCCCGTTCAAGGAGCTGTTCGCCGGTCACGGCATCGAGGAGTTCTTCCGCGAATCCGTGAAGATGAACCCGCACATCATCGAGGAGATGCACCACATCCCCGAGACCATCGCCTTCCTGCCGACGGTGATGATGGTGCTGGGCTTCCTCGTCTCGTACCTGTTCTACATCCGCCGGCCGTACATCCCTGTGCAGCTCGCTAAAGAGCAGCCGATGCTGTACCAGTTCCTGCTCAACAAATGGTACTTCGACGAGCTCTACGACATCATCTTCGTCCGTCCGGCGAAGTGGATCGGCTATCAGCTCTGGAAGAAGGGCGACGGCTTCATCATCGACGGCCTCGGTCCCGACGGCGTCTCGGCTCGCGTCCTGGACGTCACCCGCAACGTCGTGAAGATCCAGACCGGCTATCTCTATCACTACGCATTCGCCATGCTGATCGGCGCCGCCGGCCTGATCACCTGGTTCATGTTCGGCTTTGGAGGCCAGTAAATGACAACCTGGCCCATCCTATCGGTCACGACGTTCCTGCCGCTGGTCGGCGCGCTGATCGTCTATCTCAGCCGCGGCGATGACGAGGCGGCCAAGCGCAACTCGCGCTGGATCGCGCTCTGGACCACGCTGATCACCTTCGCGGTGTCGGTGATCCTGGTCATGCGGTTCGACCCGGCCAATCCCGACTTCCAGTTCATCGAGAAGGCGAACTGGCTCGCCACCGGCATCACCTACCACATGGGCGTCGACGGCATCTCACTGCCGCTGGTGATCCTCACCACCGCCGTGATGCCGTTCTGCATCATCGCGAGCTGGAAGGCGATCACCAACCGCGTCCGCGAATACATGATGGCGTTCCTGATCCTGGAAACGCTGATGGTCGGCACCTTCTCGGCGCTCGATCTCGTGCTGTTCTACCTGTTCTTCGAAGGCGGCCTGATACCGATGTTCCTGATCATCGGCGTCTGGGGCGGTCCGCGTCGGGTCTACGCATCGTTCAAGTTCTTCCTCTACACGCTGCTCGGCTCGGTCCTGATGCTGCTCGCCATCATGGCGCTGTACTGGAATGGTGGCACCACCGACATTCCGACGCTGATGCACACTGCCGTGCCGCGGTCGCTGCAGACCTGGGCCTGGCTCGCCTTCTTCGCTTCCTTCGCGGTGAAGATGCCGATGTGGCCGGTGCACACCTGGCTCCCCGACGCGCACGTCGAAGCGCCGACGGCGGGCTCCGTGGTCCTCGCCGCGATCCTGCTGAAGATGGGCGGCTATGGCTTCCTGCGCTTCTCGCTGCCGATGTTCCCGCTGGCCTCGCATGACTTCGCGCCGCTGATCTTCACACTCTCGGCCATCGCCATCATCTACACCTCGCTGGTGGCCCTGATGCAGGAGGACATGAAGAAGCTGATCGCGTACTCCTCGGTCGCGCATATGGGCTTCGTCACCATGGGCATCTTCGCCGGCACCATGCAGGGCGTCGCCGGCGGCATGTTCCAGATGATCTCGCACGGCATCGTCTCCGGGGCGCTGTTCCTCTGCGTCGGCGTCGTCTACGACCGCCTGCACACCCGCGAGATCGCGGCCTATGGCGGCCTCGTCAACCGGATGCCGCTCTACGCGCTGACCTTCATGGTCTTCACCATGGCCAATGTCGGTCTGCCCGGCACATCAGGCTTCGTCGGCGAGTTCATGACGTTGCTCGGCACCTTCAAGGTCTCGATCCCGACCGCGTTCTTCGCCACTTTCGGCGTGATCCTCTCGGCCGGCTACGCGCTGTGGCTCTACCGCAAGGTCGTGTTCGGGGCGCTGGTCAAGCCATCGCTGGCGAGCATGAAGGATCTCACCTTCCGGGAGTGCCTGACGCTGTTCCCGATGATCGCGCTGACGATCCTGTTCGGCGTCTATCCGAAGCCGGTGCTCGACATGTCGGCCGCCTCGGTCCAGCAACTCGTCAACAACTACAACACCGCTGTGACGGCCGTGAAGGCCGCCGCACTGCTCCAGTGATCGGGCAGTTCAGGATATCGCCATGAGCTTTGAGACTGCAGGTTATCAACTGGCGCCGGTGCTGCCCGAGATCGTGCTCGCGGTCGGCGCCATGGCTCTGCTGATGCTGGGCGCCTATCGCGGGCAGGGGACGACCGGTGCCGTCACCTCGCTGGCGGTCGTGCTCCTGGTCGTGGTCGGCGTGCTCGAATACATGCTGCCCGCGGGCAAGCAGGTGACCTTCGGCGGCAGCTTCATCGTCGACGACTTCGCCCGCTTCATGAAGATCCTGGCCCTGATCGGCTCGGCGGTGACGCTGGTGCTGTCGACCGAATTCCTGTCCGACCCCTCGCGCCGGATCTTCGAATACGCCATCCTGGTGCTGCTCTCGACGCTCGGCATGATGGTGCTGATCTCGGCCGGCGACCTGATCTCGCTCTATCTCGGCCTCGAACTGATGTCGCTGGCGCTCTATGTCGTCGCGGCCTCGAACCGCGACAACGCCAAGTCGACCGAAGCCGGCCTGAAGTATTTCGTGCTCGGCGCACTGTCCTCGGGCATGCTGCTGTACGGCGCCTCGCTGATCTACGGCTTCACCGGCACGGTCAGCTTCACCGGCATCGCGGCGGCCGCGACGATCTCGAATGTTGGCCTCGTCTTCGGTCTGGTCTTCCTGCTCGTCGGCCTCTGCTTCAAGGTTTCGGCCGTGCCGTTCCACATGTGGACGCCTGACGTGTACGAGGGCGCGCCGACCCCGGTCACCGCCTTCTTCGCATCGGCGCCCAAGGTCGCTGCGCTCGCCGTGTTCACCCGCGTCACGCTCACCGCTTTCCCGGGCATCGTCTCGCAGTGGCAGCAGATCCTGGTGTTCGTGGCGATCGCCTCGATGGCGCTCGGCTCCTTCGCCGCGATCGGCCAGAGCAACATCAAGCGCCTGATGGCCTATTCCTCGATCGGCCACATGGGCTTCGCGCTGGTCGGCCTTGCCTCCGGCACCGTCGAGGGCGCGCAGGGCGTCCTGATGTACATCGTGATCTATGTCGCGATGACGCTGGGCTCGTTCTCGATCATCCTCGCAATGCGCCGCAACGGCCAGGCGGTCGAGCAGATCAGCGATTTCGCCGGCCTGTCGCGCACCAATCCGCTGCTCGCCTTCATGTTCGCGATGCTGCTGTTCTCGCTGGCGGGCATTCCGCCGCTCGCCGGCTTCTTCGCCAAATGGTACGTCTTCGTCGCCGCCATCAAGGCGAACCTGTTCACGCTCGCCGTCGTCGGCGTGCTGACCAGCGTGGTCGGCGCCTACTACTACCTCGCGATTGTCAAGACGATGTATTTCGACGAGCCGGCCGGCCAGGTCGATCCGGTGCGCGTCGAGGTGAAGACGGTGCTGGCGGTTTTCGGCCTGTTCAACATCCTGTTCGCGCTGTTCGCAGGTCCCGTGGTGAGCGTCGCCTCCGCCGCGGCAAAGTCGCTGTTCTAGGATGAATTTCGCGCTCGGTCCTCGCGCATCGTCCGCGGGCTACAGGCTCGCGGCGTTCGAGCGGACCGGCTCGACCAATACCGAGGCGATCGAACGTGCGAGGGCCGGAGAGCTCGGCCCGATGTGGTTCGTCACGTCAGAGCAGACCGCCGGCCGCGGCCGCCGTCAACGCGCCTGGATCGCGCCGCGCGGCAACCTCGCCGCCAGCATCCTCGAAGTCATGGACGTCGCGCCGGCCGTCGCCGCCACCCTCGGCTTTGCCGCCGGGCTAGCCGAGGAGGCCGCGCTGGAGAAGGTCAGCCTCGAGGCCGCAATCCGCCTCGGCCCTGATCGTCCGCGCTACGCCCTGAAATGGCCGAACGACGTCTTGGCCGGGGGCAAGAAGCTCGTCGGCATCGGCCTCGAAGCCGAAGCCATCGGCGACCGCCTTGCCGTCGTCGTCGGCATCGGCACCAATGTCGTTGCAGCGCCCGAGGGCGTGCCGACGCCCGCGGTGTCGTTGGCGGCGCTCGGGGTGCAGATCAGTGCCGAGGAGCTGTTCTCGGCACTATCCGACGCCTGGGTCGAGTTCCGCGGCATCTGGGACAATGGAAGCGGCTTTGCCGAGATCCGCAAGCTGTGGCTGGAGCGCGCCGCCGGCCTCGGCGAGCGGGTCGCAATCCACACGGGGACGATGACGCTGGAAGGCATTTTTGACACCATCGACGACACCGGCTGCCTGATCGTCCGCACCGCGGAGGGCCGCCGGGTACCGGTCGCCGCGGGTGAGGTGTTCTTCGGCTCGGCCGCCTCCGTGGGAGCTGCGTGATGGCCAAGCCCGACGAACTGGTGTTTGCGCCGCTCGGCGGTGTCGGCGAGATCGGCATGAACCTGTCGATCTACGGCCTCGGCAACCGCCAGCAGCGCGCCTGGATGGCGGTCGATCTCGGCGTCTCCTTCGGAGACGAAGAGCATCTGCCGGGCATCGACCTGATCATGCCCGACATCAGCTTCCTGGAGAAGGAGCGCAAGAACTTGATGGGCCTGGTGCTGACCCACGCCCATGAGGACCATTTCGGCGCCATCATCGATCTCTGGCCGAAGCTGAAATGCCCGATCTATGCGACGCAGTTCAGTGCTGCGCTGTTCGAGGCCAAATGTGCCGCCGAGCGCAACGCGCCGAAGATTCCGGTGACGGTTGTGCCGTCCGGCGGCCGCGTCGACGTCGGCCCGTTCAACGTCGAGTTCATTCCCGTCGCGCATTCGATTCCGGAGGCGCATGCGCTGGCGATCCACACCGAAGCCGGCACGGTGCTGCACACCGGCGACTGGAAGATCGACCCCACCCCGACGCTTGGCGCGCCCACCGACGAGAAGCGGCTGCGCGAGCTCGGTGAGGAGGGCGTGCTCGCCCTCATCGGCGATTCCACCAACGCAGTGCGCGACGGCCGTTCACCCTCGGAAGCCGAGGTCGCCCGCACCATCATCGACCTGGTAAAATCAGCCAAGGGCCGCGTTGCGGTCACGACCTTCGCCTCCAACGTCGCGCGCATCAAGGCCGTCGCTGCTGCTGCCAGGGCCGCCGACCGCGAGGTCGTCGTGGTTGGTCGCGCCATGGAGCGCGTGGTGCAGGTCGCGCGCGAATGCGGCTATCTCGATGGCGTGCAGAATTTCCGCTCGCCCGAGGTTTACGGCCATCTGCCGCAGGACAAGGTGCTGGCGCTGTGCACCGGCAGCCAGGGCGAGCCGCGCGCGGCGCTGGCGCGCATCGCTAATGACGACCATCCCGAGATCACGCTCAACCGCGGCGACAGCGTCATCTTTTCCTCGCGGACAATCCCGGGCAACGAGAAGGCCGTCGGCTCGATCATCAACAACCTCGTGCTGCAGGGCGTCGAGATCATCACCGACCGCGACCATCTGGTCCACGTCTCCGGCCATCCCCGCCGCGACGAATTGCGCGACATGATTGGCTGGGTAAAGCCGCAGCTCCTGATCCCCGTCCACGGCGAGGCGCTGCACCTGAACGAGCACGCCAAGCTCGCGCGCGCCGCCGGCGTGCCGCGCGTGCTGGTGGTCCGCAACGGCGACCTGATCAAGCTCGGCCCGGGCGATCCCGGCATCATTGGCGAAGTGCCTTCCGGCCGCCTCTACAAGGACGGCACGATCCTCGAGGACTCCAAGTCCCGCGCCGTGGTCGAGCGGCGGCGCATGGCGTTTTCCGGCTGTGCTTTCGTCGCCATTGCCATGACCGAGCAGGGCGAGCTGGCCGACGATCCCGAGGTCGATCTGGTCGGCATCCCCGAGAAGAACAGGGCAGGCGAGCCCTTCGACGACCTCGTCTTCGATGCCGTGGTCTCCACCATCGAGGGCCTGCCGAAGGCGCGCCGCCGCGACCCCGACGCATTGGGCGAGTCGGTGCGACGTGCTGTCCGGGCCGTGATCAACGAACATTGGGGCAAAAAGCCCCCCTGTCTGGTACACGTACTGACAGTGTAAGGGGAGAAGACACATGCTGGGCCGGCTCAACCATGTCGCGATCGCGACCAAGGACGCCGTCAAGGCCGCCAGGATCTATGGCGCCGCGTTCGGCGCTCAGATCTCGGAAGCCGTGCCGCTGCCCGAGCACGGCGTCATCACCGTGTTCGCGACGCTGCCCAACACCAAGATCGAATTCATCGAACCGCTCGGCGAGGCCTCGCCGATCGCAAAATTCGTCGAGCGTAACCCCGACGGCGGCATCCACCATGTCTGCTACGAGGTCGTCGACATCATCGCCTCGCGCGATACGCTGGTGAAGGAGGGCGCGCGGGTGCTCGGCGACGGCGTGCCGAAGATCGGCGCCCATGGCAAGCCGGTGCTGTTCCTGCACCCGAAGGATTTTTCCGGCGCGCTGGTCGAGATCGAGCAGGCATAAGGCCGAACCATGGCCATCCAGATCTCAACCGCGATCGCAATCTACTTCGTCATCTGGTGGGTCGCGCTGTTCCTGACGCTGCCGTTCGGCGTACGCAGCCAGCACGAGGATGGCGTCGGTGCGCCCGGCACCGACCCTGGTGCGCCGATCCTGACGCGGATGGGCCGCAAGCTGATCTGGACCACCATCATCTCGGCGATCATCTACGGCCTCGGCATGGTCGCCTATCACGCCGGCTATCTCTCGATCGAGCGCCTGTCGAAATTGATGGGAATGCCTTTCTAGACGTTCTTGCTAGACGTTTTTGCTGACGACATTG
The DNA here is from genome assembly GCF_014198205.1 of Bradyrhizobium sp. SBR1B. NCBI lineage: Bacteria > Pseudomonadati > Pseudomonadota > Alphaproteobacteria > Hyphomicrobiales > Nitrobacteraceae > Bradyrhizobium > Bradyrhizobium sp. SBR1B. Next base: position 61,541 of record NZ_JACIHC010000015.1, on the reverse strand, counting down.
TTTGGGGGACCGAATGACTTTTCAGAGGATCGTCATTGCACTTCTGGTGCTGATCGTCGCCGGCATCGGTGCCATCGGCTATTTCGAATGGCGGATGGCCGCGCAGGTGCGCACCCTGAAGGCGTTCGTCGAGGGCTATGTCTTCAACGAGGCGGTGATGGCCTGCGAGCAGGCCAAAAGCTCGACGCCGTTCAAATGGAACGGAGGCAAGAGCACCTCGGTGATCGGCTTGAACTCGGCCAAGCTCGACAAATACACGGTCAGCGCCAGCTACACGCTGGTGGCGGACAGCGTCTATTGCGATTACGATCCGATCAAAAGAAAGGCCGAGATCGGGTCGAGCTTCCTGGAGCGGGAGTAACGATCCTTCGCTGGCAGGCATGAGCGCGCCGCCGCCTGCTCGATGCGGCGCGAGTTCGCGCACGCCCGATCAGCCGCTCACGCAGGCGGGCTAGATCGCTCGGCGTTGTCGGCCGGCGAAGAGCCCGTAGACGAACAGCACGATGATCGCGCCGACGACCGCACCGATCAGTCCGGCACCTTCTTCGGCACGATACCATCCGAGCGCCTGCCCGAGGTAAGTCGCAACGAAGGCGCCGACGATCCCCAAGATGGTCGTCAGGATGAAGCCGGACGGCTCGTTGTCGCCAGGCATGATGAACTTGGCGATCACGCCGGCGACGAAGCCGATGATGATTGTCCAGAGAATACCCATTTCCACACCTCTTCCAGATTAAGCGGTAACAGCTATGCCTCAGGCAGACGTCCGTCCGGCGTGTACTTGTCGACCGCCGAGGGCAATTCCCGCGATAGCCTTGTGAGAATCTCGTCTTGCGAGAGCCCCGTCTGCTGTTCGAGCTTCTCCAGAACGTCGGAGCCGATCGCATTCCTCAGCTCAGGCGACGAGATCTCCTTGTTGGGTCCGGGCTTCACCCATGAATCGGCGACCTCGCCCTGGCCGTTCTGGTTGAACCGCTCCAGGAGCTCGCCAATGCCGCCGTTGAGCAAGCCCCCGATCCCGCCTGCGCCGAGCATGCCGCCGAGATTACCAAGCACTCCCCCAGGCGGCTGCTGACCGCCCGCGGATGAGCCGCCGGTCGCACCTTTCAGCAGCTCTGCCAACTTGTCGCGGTTCTGATAGCCGGCCATGGCCAGCATCGCCAGAAGGGCAGTCATGGAGGGCATTCCGCGGCTCATCGCTAACTCCTTCAAAATCTCAGACATGCAAAACTGCCTCAGCCCGCTTGTGTTCCAAAAATCGGCAAATGGTGGGCTCGCGACCCCCGGCTTGGTCGTCCGACACGAAGAACTTTCGGTGCAACTGGTCCCGGGGTGCGCCGGCGATACACGGGTGGCGGACCGCTTTGATTGCGATTACGATCCGACCAAAAGAATGGCCGGGATCGCCCAAGCTTGCCAGAAGCGGGAGTAACGACCAGGCCATGCCAAGCATGGGGTGGGATCGTCATGACCGGGGACCGGGCGGGGGACTATCGAATTCTGCATGAAGCGGCGCTGCGGGATTATCTCGCAGGCCTTCCCGATATCGCCGCACTCCTCGGCGGCGAGCCGGCCTCATGGGAGATCACCGAGGTCGGTGACGGCAATCTCAATCTCGTCTTCATCATGAAGGGCGGGCGCGGCGGCGTCGCCGTCAAGCAGGCGCTGCCTTATGTCCGCCTCGTCGGCGAAAGCTGGCCGCTGCCGCTGTCGCGGGCCCATTACGAATATCTGGCTCTGTCCCGGCAGGCCGAGCTCGCGCCCGGCCTCGTGCCGGCTTTGCTGCATCACAACGAGGCCCTGGCGCTGACGGTGATGGAGCTGCTCGAGCCTCACATCATCATGCGCAAGGGGCTGGTTGCGGGAACGCATTATCCGGGCTTCGTCGGTGACATCACCACCTTCATGGCGCGAACGCTGTTCTTCACCTCCGACCTCGCGCTGTCCGCGGCCGAGAAGAAGGAGGGCATTGCGGCCTTCGCCGGCAATCATGCGCTCTGCAAGATCACCGAGGATCTGATCTTCACCGATCCCTACCGCATCGCCGAGCAAAACCGCTGGACTGCGCCGTATCTCGATGCGCTCGCTGCAAGCCTGCGCGATGACATGGAGCTGCATGTCGCGATCTCCCGGCTGAAGCTGAAGTTCATGGCAAGCCCCGAGGCGCTGCTCCACGGCGACCTCCACACCGGCTCGATCATGGTGACGAACAACCAGACGCGGGTGATCGATCCGGAATTCGCATTCTATGGCCCGATGGGGTTCGACGTCGGCGCCGTGCTGGCCAACCTTGTGATGGCCTATTTTGCCTCCGCCGGGCACGAGCGCGCACCGGGCGAGCGGGCCGCGTTCGAGGCCTGGGTGCTGGAGACGATCGAACAGGTCTGGAACGAGTTCGCCGGCAAATTCCTCGACCTCTGGCGAGCGAATGGCACTGGCGATGCCTATCCGGTCTCACTCTTTGCCGGCGCGCAGGGCGCTGCGCGCCTGGAGGCCGAGCGGCAGGTCTACATGCAACGCCTGTTCGCCGACAGCGTCGGCTTCGCGGCCGCAAAGATCATCCGCCGCATCTTCGGCCTCGCCCACAACATCGATTTCGAGTTGATCGAGGATCCGAAAAAGCGCGCCGTCAGCGAAGCCCGCGCGGTGCGGCTCGCACGGGCGATGATGGTGGAGACAGGGACGTTTCGGACGATCGCCGACGTTACGGGTGCTGCGCGAAAACTGCGGGACTGGATGTCGGAGCTATCGGGTTGAGAGAGTTCATGGCGAGGAGCGCGCCTCCGCGCTCGCAATGACAAAGCGGTGCAACAGGCGCCAACGTTTCATCGTCACCCTGAGGTGCCGGAGCGTAGCGAAGGCCTCGAAGGGCGACAGCCCGGCTGCATCGCGGCCGTTCATCCTTCGAGGCTCAGCACGCGCTGCGTTCGCATCGCATGCTTCGCACCTCAGGATGACGGTCCAACACGCCAGCGCGCGCTCAATACATTCGCATCGGCAGCGGCGCGCCTTCGGGGCCGACCAGCAGACCCCAGGTCTCGTTGACCGCGACCTCGAACTCACGCGTCTGGGCCGCGCTGCCCTTGAGCTTCAGGGTGACCTTGTACTGGCCCGGCGGCAGATCAATTTTCTGGCTATCAGGCAACTCATCCGCAGCGGCGTCAAAATCGATCAGTTCTTCCCCGGCGTGAGCCGCCAGTCTGATGGTTCGCTCATTGACGGTGATGTCGGCCGCTTCATCCGTCTTGTTGCCGAGCAACAACCTCGCTAGTCCCGGCGCCGGCCGGATTTTGGCCGTGGCGGCCAACGGCTTGCGCAGCGCAAGGTCGGCGATCGTTGTGTTGTCTTGACGGACGAGCCGGAGCAGCGCCGGCCCGTCCGACGTCGTGAAGACGACGACGGCCCTGTCGGGCGCGACGACGGCACCGTCGTTCTCGGTCCAGCCGCGCTTTTCGAGTGCAGCGCGATAGAAGCCGAGCACGGCCTCGAGACCGAGCGGCGTCTCGACGTGAGCCGACCTCATGAAAGGCGAATTCTTCGCGGTCATCAGGGTCCAACGGTCGACCAGCGGCAGGCCCATGTCGTCGGACATCTTGGTCTCGAATGTCCGGCTCGTGGCTTGTGTCAGAAGCCCGACAGTGTCGCAGAGCAGGCGCTCGCCAAGATAGTCCGGGGCGCAACGGCCCCTGAGTGCCCACCATGTATCGTCGACAAACCCGTTTGACCGCTTGGTGTGGGACCAATTGATTTGAATGTTTTTCGTCGGGCCGTCGCGGGCAGGGTCCGGCGTGACGGGGATCGCCATCGCCGCTGTCGCGGCGACCAGACTGCCGGCGAGCAGGATACCTAGGCGATTCATTGTTTCCGCGATCCTTGTTTTCCGCGATCCCTGGGGCTCAGATAACGGTCCTGAGTTTGGTCGCGCCGATCGCGAGAAATGTTCACTATTCCCGTTGCTCGATGACGCACCGCGTCAATCGAGGGCTTGCATCGCCGGGCGGATGCAACCGGCCCCGAAGGCATCGCCGAACGGCCGCCGTCCGGAACTGACATTGGTCTCCATCAAAAACGAAGCTTGCATTCGACGGGCTACGAATGATCAAATCCCTGATCGGAATACCTGCGCTGGTGGGGACACACATGATGTTCAGGATGATGGCGATCGTCGCGGGCTTGGGACTGGCGCTCGCCGGATCTGCGGAGGCCCAGACGCCGCGCAAGGGCGGAACCATCCGCATGACGGCGCCCTATGGCTCGAGTTTCACCAGCCTCGACATTCACACTACGCAGCGCGCCCAGGACGAGATCTACGCCAAGGCGCTGCACCGCTCGCTGTACATCTGGAATTCCGCGGAAGGAAAGCCGGTCCTGGAGCTTGCCAAGGAGGATGTGGTCTCGGGCGGCGGACTCGTTCACACCTTCAAGCTCCGCGATGACGCCTATTTCCACAATGGTCGCAAGATGACGGCCGACGATATCATCTGGTCCTACACCCGCATCATGGACGGCACCAAGGCCTATCCCGGCGCGCGGTTTGTCCGCGTGATCGAGGGTGCGGCCGCGGTCGAGAAGGGCCAGGCCAAGGAGATCTCCGGGCTGAAGAAGATCGACGATTTCACCGTCGAGATGAAGCTGACCGAGAAGGTCGATCCCGGCTTCTACTTCTTCACCGCGCTGACCTCGATCTATCCCGCCGACGAGGGTGCCAAGGAGAGTTTTATCCAGAAGCCGATCGGTCTCGGGCCCTTCAAATTCGTCGAGCACGTACCGGGATCGCGCATTGTCCTGGAGCGGTGGGACCGGTTCTACAAGCCCGGCAAGCCCTACGCCGACAAGATCGTCGTGTCGATCATGGGCGAGGCCGCGGCGCGCGATGTCGCCTTCCGCAACAAGGAGGTCGACACCTCGGTGCTCGGACCCGCGCAATATGTGGCCTACCAGTCCGACGCCAATCTCAAGGGCACCATCGTCGAGGTCGCCGAGGTCTTCACGCGCTACATGGGCATGAATCCATCATTCAAGCCGTTCGCCGACAAGCGCGTGAGACAGGCGATCAACTACGCGATCGATACCGACCTGATCATCAACAAGCTGGTCAAGGGCAAGGCCTATCGCGCCACCAGCTGGCTGCCGCTGACCTCGCCCGCCTACGACAAGGCGATGAAGCCGTACGCTTACGATCCCGCCAAGGCCAAGCAGTTGCTTAACGAGGCCGGCTATCCCAACGGCTTCGAGTTCGAATGGACCACCAGCCAGAACGAGAGCTGGGGCTTGCCGATCGTCTCGGCCGTGATTCCGATGCTGGACAAGGTCGGCATCAAGGCGAAGGTCAAGCAGGTCGAGACCGCGGTGCTGGCGGAGGTGGTTCGCACCGGCGACTACCAGGCCTTCATCTATTCCCAGGCGAGCGGCCCGGATCCGCAGGCGGCCCTCAAGTGCTTCCACTCGTCGACTCCGCAGCCAGCCTGCAACTACATGCTCTTCAAGAACGCCGATTTCGACAAGATCGTCGACGAGGCCGGGCAGGCCGACGACCCGGCAAAGCGCGCCCAACTGCTGCAAAAGGCCAATGCGCTGCTCTATGAGGAGGCACCGGTCTGGTTCTTCAACTACAACAAGGCGGTCATGGCGGTGCAGCCGTGGCTCAAGGGGATTCAGCTCAACGCGACGGAGCTGACCCATCAGAACGTCGAAGACCTCTGGGTCGACGAGACCTCGCCCGCGAAGTGACATGCGCTCTCGCGCTCCCTCCGTCGCCACAGACGATGGAGGGAGAGAGGAAAAGTGCCGATGCTCTCCTTCCTGTTCCGTCGCCTGCTGCAGACCATTCCGACCGTGCTTGCCGTCGTGCTGCTGGTCTTCGTGCTGTTCAGCGTGGTTCCCGGCAGCATCGTCTCCTCCATGAGCGACGACAGCGATCCGCAGGTCGAGCTGCGCATGAAGAAGCAGCTCGGCCTCGACGATCCCGTTTACGTGCGTTTTGGCGCATACATTGCCAAGCTCGCGACCGGTGATTTCGGCACCTCGTTCCGGACCCGCGAGCCTGTCACGACCATGATCGCCAAGCGGGCATGGCCGACGCTGCAACTGATCTTCGCGGCCATGGCGTTTTCCGTCGTGATCGGCGCGCCGCTTGGCTTCATCGCAGCACTGCGACCGGGCGGAATCGTCGATACGCTTGCCATGGTCGTCGCGGTATCGGGCCTTTCCATCGCCAAATTCTGGCTCGGACTGGTTCTGATGTATCTGTTCGCGTTGAAGCTCGGCTGGCTGCCGAGTTTCGGCTACGGCGATGGCGGACTGAAATATCTGCTCCTGCCGGCGGTGACGCTCGGCGTCTCGCCGATGGCGCTGTTTGCCCGGACGACGCGCGCCGCGGTCCTCGAGATCATGACCGCCGATTTCGTCCGCACCGCGCGATCCAAGGGCATGAGCGAGACGCGGGTGGTGAAGTGGCATGTGATGCGCAACGCGCTCGTCATCATTCTCACCACCGTCGGCTTGCAATTCGGTGGCCTGATGGGGCAGGCGGTCGTGGTCGAGAAACTGTTCTCGTGGCCGGGGATCGGCTCATTGCTGGTCGACAGTGTCTTGCAGCGCGACATTCCGGCGGTCCAGGGCTCCATTCTCGTCGTCGTGCTGGCCTTTCTCGCGATCAATCTGCTGATCGACGTACTCTACGGCGTGATCGATCCCAGGATCAGATACGCATGAGCGCGGGCGGGCTCCATCACGCTTGGACGGGAAGGCAATCGCATACGAGGCGCGCGGTGTGGCGTCACGGGTGCTGCGCCGCCTCTCCCGCCTGCGGGGGAGGGTTGGGGTGGGGGGGTCTCCGCATCGGGGTTCCCTGTGTGGCGAGAGCCCCCACCCGCCGCGCTCTCCGAGCGCGTCGGCCTCCCCCGCAAGCGGGAGAGGCCAAACGCGCCCGCGGCGAGTTCTCGCTAAAGCCACACACGATTATCCTTTTCGCGGTGGAGCGCTTGCAATGAAGCTCCGCGCCAATCTCGTCATCGGTGGGGTGTTGTTCGCGCTGGCGATCCTGGTCGGCCTGCTCGCACCCTGGCTGGCGCACACCGATCCCGTGATGGACGCCAATTTGATGAATGCGGAGGAGCCCCCGAGCTGGACCTGGTGGTTCGGGACCGACGACCAGGGCCGCGACATCTATTCCCGCGTCGTGTATGGCGCGCGGGTCTCGCTGACGGTCGGTATCATCTCTCAGCTCATCAACAGCGTCATTGGCGTGGCCTTGGGGCTGAGCGCCGGCTATTTTGGCGGCTGGTGGGACGATGTCGTCAACGCCCTGACCAATCTCATGCTCGCGATCCCCTCGCTGATCTTCGCGCTGGCGATCATGGCGGTGCTCGGACCTGGCCTGACCAGCCTGCTGATCGCACTCGGGCTGACCAACTGGTCCTTTACGTGCCGGATTGCGCGGGCCTCGGCGCTGTCGCTGAGGAGCCAGGGTTACGTGCAGGCTGCGACCGTGCTCGGCTACGGCGATTTGCGCATCATGATCACGCAGCTGCTGCCGAACATGCTGGGCCCCATCATCGTCATCGGCACGCTGGGCATGGGTAGCGCGGTGTTGTCCGAAGCCGCATTGTCGTTCCTCGGCCTCGGCGTCCGCCCGCCGTTTCCAAGCTGGGGCAGCATGCTGTCGGAGGCCCGCGAGCAGATCACGACGGCGCCGTGGCTCTCGGTATTTCCAGGCCTCGCCATCTTCCTGACGGTGCTTGGCCTCAACCTGCTCGGCGATGGCCTGCGCGACATTCTCGATCCCCAATCGCGGAGCCGGCGGACATGACCGGCGCACCGCTGATCGAAGTCGAGGACCTGCGCATCGATCTCGACGACGGATCGAGGCGCGTCGCGGCGGCCGAGGGCGTTTCGTTCCGCATCTCGCGCGGCGAGACGTTCGGCCTCGTCGGTGAATCCGGCTGCGGCAAGAGCATCACGGCGCTCGCGTTGATCGGGCTGTTGCGGCCGCCGCTCTCGATCGGCGGCGGCGTCATCCGGTTCGAGGGGCAGGAGATCCAGCACCTCTCCGCCGCCAGGCAGCGGGAGCTGCGCGGCAACCGCATTGCCATGATCTTCCAGGAGCCGATGACGGCGCTGAACCCGGTCTCGCCCGTGGGCCGGCAGATCGCCGAGATGTTCGTGCTGCACAAGGGCAAGAGCTGGCGGGAAGCGAGCCGGCTGGCGGTCGAGGCGCTGGCGAGCGTCCGCGTTCCCGCGCCTGAGCGCCGCGTCAACGATTACCCGCACCAGCTCTCCGGCGGCATGCGCCAGCGCGTGATGATCGCGATTGCGCTCGCCTGCGGTCCGGATCTCCTGATCGCCGACGAGCCGACCACGGCGCTCGACGTGACCGTGCAGGCCGAGATCATCGAGCTGATGCGGAATTTGTGCGCCGAGCGGGGAACGGCGATCCTGATGATCAGCCATGATCTCGGCCTGGTCGCGAACGTCTGCCGCCGCGTCGCCGTGATGTATGCCGGCCGCATCGTCGAGGAGCGCGGCTCAGCCGATATCTTTCGCTCGCCCTCGCACCCCTATACGCAAGGCCTGGTCGCCTCGCTGCCGCGGCTCGGCAGCCGCGCTGCACTCGGCCGCACTAGGCTCAAGGAGATCGCGGGCGTCGTCCCGGCGATCACGAATTTCCCTGAGGGCTGCCGATTCAATCCGCGCTGCGCGCAGGCGACCGATATTTGCCGAAGAGTCGCGCCGGAGACCGATCTGCTGGCGGCGGGCGGTCTGGTCAGGTGTCATCACCATGCATGAGCCGCAAAACATGCTGGGTGACCGAAGGCCGGACGATGACCTCATCCTCAGCGTCGAGGATCTTGCGGTTCACTTTCCGCTCGGCGGCGGCCTGCTGGGCCGCGGCAAGCGGATGCTCCGGGCCGTCGATGGCGTCGATCTCAAGCTGAAGCGCGGGGAATGCCTCGGCCTCGTCGGCGAGTCGGGCTCCGGCAAGTCGACGGTCGCATTGTCGATCCTGGGCCTGCTGACGCCGACGCGCGGCCGCATCATGCTGGAGGGGCAGGTCGTGAGGAGCAGGCAATCCGGCGATAAGGCGTTGGCGCGCACCGTGCAGATGGTGTTTCAGGACCCTTACGCCTCGCTCAATCCGCGCCAGACCGTTCGCCGCACGTTAGAGGATCCGCTGCGTGTGCACGGCGTCACCGCGAAAAGCGAGATCGAGGACCGCGTCGCGACCATGCTGCGGCATGTCGGCCTGCGGCCTGAACAGTCGGGCCGCTACCCGCATGAATTCTCCGGCGGTCAGCGCCAGCGCATCGGCATTGCCCGCGCGCTGATCCTCAACCCCAAAATCGTCATCTGCGACGAGCCGGTGTCGGCGCTCGACGTCTCGATCCGCGCCCAGATCATCAATCTGCTGCTTGAATTGAAGGACACGCTCGGCCTGTCCTACATCATGATCAGCCACGATCTCGGCGTCGTCGAGCACATGAGCGACCGCGTCGCGGTGATGTATCTCGGCCGCATCGTCGAGAACGGCCAATGGCGCGAGATCTTCGAGCGCCCCGCGCATCCCTATACGCAGGCCCTGATCGCCGCGATTCCTGATCCGCTACACCATGCCCCGCTGGCCACTACAGGCGGCGACCTGCCCAACCCGCTCAATCCCCCAAACGGCTGCGCCTTCAGCCCAAGATGCCGTTATGCGGAGGCGGTGTGCCGGCACGAGCCGGGGCCGCTGCTGGAGACGCGAGCCGATGGACACGCGGTGAGGTGTTGGCGGGCAGACGAGATCGGTGCAGCGAGCCTTGCCCTATCACCGTCACCCTGAGGTGGCCGGTTCTTCAACGCGCCTCGAAGGGCGACGGCCCGGCTGGCAGCGTGGCCGTTCGTCCTTCGAGGCTCCGCATGCGATGCTGTCGCATCGCCTGCTGCGCACCTTAGGGATGACGGGCTCATTGTTGCTTCTGCTACTGTTTTGCCCGACGGGTCAAATCCCGGTGTGGTGCGCTCACGCACTTGCGGCTTCGATAAGCAGCTGAATTTCCTCACAGTTTCTACTGTGCATGGGGTTGTTTTCGCAGTTTTTGTTTTGAGGACTGTCTAGTCCGCCGCCTTTTCTCTCAGCCGCTGCGCATAGACGTTGATGACCAGCGCTGCCAGCAGGATCAGGCCGCGGATCAGGATCTTCAGGAAGCTGTCGATGTTGACGTGGTCGAGGCCGTTGTTGAGAACACCGAGAACGAACAGCCCGACGATGGTGTTGCCGATACCGCCGCGGCCGCCGAACAGGCTGGTGCCGCCGACCACGACAGCGGCGATGGAGTCGAGCAGATAGGTGTCGAACTCGTTCTGCTGCGCGCTGCCGAAATGGGCGACGCCGAGCATGCCGCCGATGCCCGAGCACACCGCCGAGATCACCATCACCGCGCCTAGGATGAGCTTGACGTTGAGGCCGGAATATTCGGCCGCCTCGCGATTGCCCCCGACCATGTAGACGTAGCGGCCGAAGCGCGTGTAGGTCAGCACCAGATGCCCGCCGAGCAGCATCAGCGCGGCGATGATGACGAGCCAGGGGATGCCGCCAATCGAGCCTGAGCCGAGCGTGGTGATCAGGCTCGGCACCTTGTAGGCGATCTGGCCGCGCACCAGCAGCGCCGAGATGCCGGCGGCGATCTGCATCATCGCCAGCGTCATGATGAAGGAGGGGATGCCGATCACGGTCACCCCCAGCGCATTGACGAGGCCGAGCAAGGCGCAGAGCAGGATCGATAGCAAGATGGCGACCGCGCCGGGGAGGGGAATGTTGGCGATGTTGACGTAGGATTCCTGCAGCGTGAAGTAGGCGACCGCGATGCCCGTGACATTGGCGATGCTGGCGATCGAGAGGTCGATCTCGGCGCACAGGATCACGAAGGTGAGGCCGACGGCGATGATGCCGGTGACCGACACTTGCGTGAGGATGTTGCCGAGATTGTCGAGCGTCGCGAAGGAGGGGCTGGCAAAGGCGAAGAAGCCGGACAGGAAGATCAGGGTGAGGAACGGGGCGATGTTGCGCATCTGCGAGCGCAGGAAGGGCGCCAGCCCGCGCGCCCGCTGCCCCGCCGCCAAAGCCGTCTCACTGCTCGTCATTGTGATTCTCCGTCACGCCGCTTCCAGCAGGCGGTCCTTGCTGACCGGCTCGTTCCTGAATTCCCGCACCAGTGCGCCGCGCTTGAGCACGAGGATGCGGTCGGCCAGCGACAGCACCGTTTCCGGCTCGGTCGACAGCACGATGATCGCAAGCCCCTTGGCGCGGAGGTCGCGAACGATGTTGATGACGTCGTTCTTGGCGCCGACATCCATGCCGCGGGTTGGCTCGCACAGCACCAGGAGCTTGGGCGGATAGGTCAGCCATTTTGCCAGCGCCACCTTCTGCTGGTTGCCGCCGGAGAGCATGCCGAGATCGAGGCCGACCACCGGCGGCCGGATCTGCAATTGCTCGACCTGACGCTTCGCGATATCGCGCTCCTGCGCCGGCTTGAGCAGCAGGGAGGAGATGCGGTCCAAAATGCTGATCGAGATGTTCTTGTAGACCGGCTCCTGGTGGAACAGCATGTCGCGGCGGCTCTCCGGCACCAGCGCCACGCCGGCGCGCCGCGCCGCCGCCGTGCTGGCAAAGGTTTTTGGCTGACCCTCGACGAGAAGCGCGCCGCTATCAGGCTTCAGCTTGCCGAACAGGATGCGCGACAGCTCCTGCTGGCCGCAGCCCATGAAGCCGTAGATGCCGAGCACCTCGCCAGCGCGGGCCTCGAAGGAGATGTCCTTCAGGCTGCGGGCGAGCGTCAGCTGGTCGACCTTCAGAACCACCGCGCTGTCGCTCGGTTGCGGCAGCAGCAGGTCGTCGGTGTAGCTGTGCTCGAGCGCTTCGCCGCCGCGGCCGATCATGGCCTCGATCAGCGCGCCCTTGCTGGTGGCGGCGCTGGCCGTCTCCGCGACTTTCCGCCCGTTGCGGAACACGGTCACCGTGTCGGACACGCGCAGGATGTCCTCGATGAAATGCGAGATGAAGACGATGCTGGTGCCTTCTTCGCGCAGCCGCCGCAGCGTTGCGAACAGCCGCTCGACCTCGGGCGGGGAGAGGGCGGAGGTCGGCTCGTCCAGGATCACGATGCGGGCACCGGAGAACAGCACGCGCGCGATCTCGATCAGCTGCTGCAGCCCGATGGGCAAGTCACCCAGCCGGCTCATCGGATCGACGTCGATGCCGAAGCGGGCGAGCTGCTCGCCGGCCTCGCGCGCCATCCGTCGCCATTGCACGAGGCCAAGGGCGTTGGTTGGCTGGTTGCCCAGGAAGACGTTCTCGGCGACCGTGAGGTCGGGCGCGACAGAGAGCTCCTGGTGCACCATGGCAATGCCGGCCGCATGCGCATCGCGCGCCGAGCGGAAATGCGTCTCCTTCCCATCGATCAGGAAGCGGCCGGAGAATTCGGTGTGCACGCCGGCGATGATCTTCATCAGCGTGCTTTTTCCAGCCCCGTTCTCGCCGACGAGACCGTGGATCTCGCCGGGATGGAGCGCGAAGTCGACACCACGAAGCGCTTCGACGCCGCCGAAGCTCTTCGTGATGCCCTGCAGTTCAAGGATGGGCGAACGCACCTCGGGCATGGAAGCTCAGATCAGGAAGTGATCCTGCATCCACTGCATCCCGGCGGCATTGGCCTTGGTCACGACCGGGCCGTCGGTGACGACGTTCTTGGGAATGCCCTGTCCGCTCTTCTCGCCGCCGACCACGGCGGAGACGCCCGCGATGATCGCGCCGCCATGGATGCGGCAGGACGGATTGCGGACGGTCGCGAACATGCGTCCTTCGCTCACCGCCTGAATCGCCGGCGGCATGGCATCGACCCCGCCGATCAGGATGTTGGTGCGGCCGCGTGCCTTCATGATGTTGGCCGCGGCGAGCGCCATGTCGTCATTGTGGAAGAACGCCGCATCGATCTGCGGATACTTGGTCAGATAGGTTTCCCAGAGGCGCGCCGTCTTGGAGACGTCCCAGTCGGCCGGCTGGGTGTCGAGCACCTCGATCCCGGGGAATTGCTTCACCGTGTTGGTGAAGCCCTTTGCGCGCCCTTGCGCGCCGGTGTGGCCGAGCGCGCCCTGCGTCATGATGATCTTGCCCTTGCCGCCCATCGCGTTGCACAGCGCCTGGGTCACCGAGGCGCCCATGAACTCGTTGTCGGGAGCGAGGAAGGAGTGGACGTTGATCTGGTCGAGCGGCGCAATCAGCGTGTCCATGTCGATCACGGGCGTGCCGGCGTCGATCATCTTCTGCACGGGCTGGGTGAGGGTGCCGATACCGAACGCCTGGATCGCGACGAAGTCCCATTTCTGCGAGGCCATGTTGTCGATGGCCGCGCGCTGCTTCACGGCGTCGAGCTGGCCGTCGAACCAGGTGACTTCGACGTTGAACAGCTTGCCCCAGAATTCGGCGGCCTGCTTTCCTTGCGCGCACCATGTAGCCTGCAGGCCCGCATTGGAGAACGCCGCCTTCAACGGCTTCTCGCTTCGCCCGACCTCGGCGGCCAATGCGGGGTTTATGCCCATGCTGCCGAGGAGGGCAGCTCCGGCGCCGGCGGTCGCAGCCGCCTGAAGAAGATCGCGCCTCGTCGTCGAGAAATCTTTCGTCCCGGACATCGCTCGCTCCCATAAATTTTATCGTCGGCGCGTCATTGATTGCGCAACCGATGTCGAAAGTGTCTCACAAGAGTTGATGCCACTCAATCTGCAATCACACGCGCCATCGCAGCACGCCGCGTTGGTGCAGCGCAAAGCGTCAGGCCGTCGTGCCGGCGAGTGCGTCGATGTCGACGAGCAATTTGTCCCAGGCTTGCGCGATCTCGATCGACCATTCATCGCCGAGCAGATCGCGCAGCGTATCCCTGATAATGGTGAAGAAGGCGGTGAACAGCTGGGGCGACGTGCCATAGGCGTCGTGTGAGGCAACCTCGCAGGCGATCAGCCGGAAATGCCCATGACGCATCCCGGCGAAATCGAGAATCGCCTCGATCGTCAGCGCGAGCATCGATCCCTTCACGAGGTCGCCGCCCTCCGAGCGGAACATGGCCTGCGTTTCGGGATGCTCGTCGAACAGGCGCTGGTAGACGAGGGGCGTGAGATCCGCGCAGCGCGAGGCCGCGAGTTCAAAGCTGAGTTCGACTGGATTGGAGGGCATATTCATCGGCGAAAGTGCCATGCGGACAAAAAAAGAGCGGGGCCCTGGCCCCGCTCAAAAATTGTGTCGACCCTATTATCCCCGATTCTAAGATTTGCTCTTGATTGACGGGGCGACGCTGCGTTTTGCGCGCCAGGGGCTCCTCCCGAGACTTGGACCACCAGACTTCGACCTCACGGCCAGCCTGAGCAAGGGGGATGCTAGATCAACTTTTCTCACTTGTCATCATTTTCGGCAACGAATGTTCAAAATTCGAGCAATAGACGAAATGATCGGGCTTTTTTCCCCGCAAGTATATGACAAATATAAGAAATCTGTGGATGTCGGGCCGTTTGATTTGGCTCAAATGCCGGCCCCCGAGCCCATGGTGAGGTCGTCCGGACCACGCTTTTCCGACAAATTTGCGCTGGGCCAAGAAGGCGGCGGAACTGATCTCGACTTGGGCCCGGCGCGGTGTTTAGTTAGCAGACGAACGAACGGTTCGGCGGATGCGCGCGCGGTTACAGAAATTCCTACCCCTGGTCCTGCTCGCCTTGGTGATGCAGGTGCTGGCGCCGATTGCCGCGTGCTGGGCGACGGGCCAAGCCATCGCCGATCCGCTGTCTGCCGCCGTCATCTGCCACAGCGTGAGCGAGGAGGGTGGCCTCGACGAACGGACGGGGACCCCGACCGCGCATGCGGGTGCGTGCGCCCTGTGTTGCCTGGCCCAGGCGGGCGCGTCGCTGGATTCGCCGACGCACGCGGCACTCTCGATTCCCTTCCGCCATGCCGCGCGCGTGGTGTGGCAGCCGGCGGATGCGTCCGCCATCGCCGCTCCCAGGGGGTCGAGCGCCCAGGCCCGCGCCCCACCTCAATTTTCCTGACGTAGCGACAAACCGAACCATTGGCGCGCGCCGTTGCTGTGCCGATGGGCGTGCTCAATGGACCGGTCGAGGTGCCGGATGTCAGGAATTCAAGAGATGTTACGCATTCGTGCGATCGGGCGCGCGGGCTTGCCCGTGCTTTTCGGACTGGTGTCCCCGATCGGTTCAGACGCGCTCGCCCAGGCTGCCTCGGAAGCGATTCCCGCGGTGACGGTCGAGGCGCCCAAGACGTCCCGTCCCAAGCCAATCACCCGGTCAACGCGGCAGCGCTCCACTTCGGCGGCGCGCGCAGCGAGGCCGGTCGCGCCGAACGCGACCGATGGCGCCCAGGGGCAGAACAACACAATGTCCGCCGGCGCAGTGCGGGCCGGTCTCAATCAGGCGCCGGCCGGTCAGACCGCGACGACCATCGATCGCAGCCAGTTCGACAACCGGCCCTCGTTTTCGGTCAGCGACGTCTTGCGGGACAGTCCGGGCATTTCGATCAAGCAGGGTAATGGTCCGCGCGATTTCGGCATCTCGATTCGCGGATCCAACGCCCGAAACGGTTTCGGCATCCGCAATCTCGTGATCTTCGACGACGGTTTCCCCGTCACGCAGCCGGACGGACTGTCGCGTAGCGACCTGATCGATCCCCATGCCTATGGCGCGATCGACGTGATCCGCGGCCCCTCATCGGCGCTCTACGGCAATTATGCGACCGGCGGCGCGCTCAATTTCCGCACACGGCCGGGCGGCACGATCGACGGCGTCGAATACGGCGTCGACGGCGGCAGCTATGGCTACCTCAACAATTACCTTGCGGCCGGCAAGAAGGTCGGGAATTTCGAGGGTTCTCTGTTTGCGAGCGACACCCGAGGCGACGGCTATATCGGCAATAGTTGGTTCAATACGCAGACCGTCAACTTCCTCGGCACGCTCAAGGCGACGCCGGACGACCGCTTCACGGTCAAGATCATCAACAACGATCTCAGCGCGCGGCTGCCGCTTCGACAGTCGCTGAACCAATTCTACACCAATCCCTTCCAGCAGGGCTGTGCGACCGGTGCCACGGCGGCGCCCGGATGCGGTACGGTCAGGCTGTTCAACAATGGCTTCAACGCGACCGCCGGGACCGATACGGAGACGGCCGTACAGGCCGGGCTCGGCCGCAACGACCGCCGCACCATCGTCGGGGGCCGGTGGGAGCACGATTTCGACAACAATACGACCTGGCGCAACCAGTTCGTGTTCGACGACCGGAACATCAGTCAGCCAACTGGCTCCACCAGCTCGATCGGCGACTTCCCGTCCTACAACTACATGAGTGATCTCACCAAGCGAGGAGAGATTCTCGGCCTGGAGTCCACCGCGTTCTTCGGCGCCTTCTACAACACCCTGACGGCATCGAGCGATACGCGAAACGTGATGCCGGGAGGCAACGCGACGCTCGGCAGGCTGTCGAGCAATCTCTACAGCGAGACGACCAATTATGGTGTTCGTGCCAGGGAAGAGCTCAAGCTTACATCGTCGCTAACGGCCGTTGCGGGCATCGGTTGGGAGACGACCTTGCTCAAGGGCACCAACACGGCCTATTCATATGCTGGTCCCACCGGCATCACCACGACGACGCCGACGACCGCGGACCGGCAGTTTCAAAATACTGCGCCAGAGTTGGCGTTGCTCTACAACCTCAACAACGAATGGCTGTTCCGGGCACGCGTTGCCACGGGGTATGGCACACCGCAGGTCTCAAATCTTTTCGTCGCTCAGACGGGATTGCCGGGCAACAATACCCAGCTCCAGGCCCAGAAGAATCTTGGCTACGATCTCGGTTTCGATTGGACGCCGAACAGCGCGTTCAAGCTCAGCGCGACCGGCTTTTACGAGTTTTTCCGTAACGAGATCGTCAACCAGGCGACGTCGGTCGCGGGTGTAAACTACTCGTTCAACGCGCCGCGATCGGAGCATCGGGGCCTCGAGCTTGCCGCCGACTGGAAGTTCTCTCCGGGCTGGCGGTTCATGGCGGCGTACACCTATCTCGACGAGGTCTACACCGAATATGTCGAGAACATCACCAATGGCGCCGTCTTCAGCTTCAACCGTGCCGGCAATAAAATTCCCGGTATCTCGCCTAACGAGCTGACGGCTCGAATTGGCTACGACGAGTTCGCCGGGTCGCTGGCAGGTCTCGGTGGCTTCGTCGAGGTCCAGTGGAAGGACTCTTTCTACATGGACAACGCGAATCTGCTGAAGGCGCCGGGCTACGAACTGGTCAATGTGAACGTCCATTACAAGACCGACTTGGTGTCGGACACCTTCAAGTCACTCAATCTGTTTCTTGAGGTCAGGAACGTATTCGATCGCACCTATGTTGCGCCGGCAAACAACATCGCAAACACCGTGACGGCGGCCGGCCTGCAAATTCCAGGGAACACGCTCGCAAGCACGGCACCGGGGTCGATCTATGCGGGCTCGCCACGCCTGTTCGTTGCAGGTATGAAGGTGGCCTTCAAATAATCCGGGCTCTCGAAGGGAATAGGGCCATGATCCGAACTGGCTTGCTCGCGATAGCCGCTCTCGCATGCCTGCAAGGTGCGGCGCTGGGGCAGATGCACGGCAAGCACGCGTCCGAAGCTGCGTGCGAGGAGCCGACGCTGCGCTGTGCGACCAAGGCGACGCCCGCCTTCGGTCCGGACGGGACGCTGTGGCTGGTCTGGATGGCGGGAGGGCAGGTCTCGGTCGCAAGTTCGCAGGACGAGGGCCGAAGTTTCTCGACGCCCACTCAAGTCACGACGAAGCGGCTGAACCTCGATTGGGGGCCGGATGCGCGGCCGAAGATCGTGGTCGACCGCAAGGGGGGCATCGCGCTCGCGTTCTCGACCTTCAGGGACGAGGCCTTCAACGGTCAGGTGTTCACCACGCGCTCGGCCGACGGCGGGAAAAGCTTCGCGGAGCTGAAGCCGATCACCGCCAGCAACGAGAGCCAACGTTTCGAGGCGCTGGCGCTCGATCAGGATGGAACGGTCTTTGCGGCGTGGCTGGACAAGCGCAATCGCATTTTTGCGAAGGAAGCGGGACAGAAGTACGAGGGGGCCGGGCTGTTCTTCACGTCGTCCAGCGACGGCGGTACCACCTACGCAGACGCGAAGCTGGCGCGTGAGGGCACCTGCGAATGCTGCCGGTTGGGGCTGGCATTCGCTGCGTCCGGGCGGCCGGTCGCAATCTTCAGGAACATTTTTGAGGGCGGCGTGCGCGACCACGCGGTGATGACCTTCACGGACGTCGCCACGCCAGGCGAAGTCCGCCGGGTCAGCAACGACGACTGGCAGATCAATGCCTGCCCACACCATGGGCCGAGCCTCACCGTTGCGCCGAACGGCACCTATCACGTCGCCTGGTACACCAACGGAAAGGCGCGGAAGGGACTGTTCTACGCGCACTCGCGCGACGAAGGCCGCACGTTCTCTTCGCCGATGGCGTTGGGGCGGCCGGATCGCAATCCGACGCGCCCCTTCGTGCTCGCGGGCGCGGCGGGAACGGTGATGGTCTGGAAGGAGTTCGACGGCGAGAAGACCTCCGTCCAGATGACGATCTCCCGCGACGATGGCGAGACGTGGTCGCCGCCGAAGACGATATCGAGCACGACCGACACGTCCGACCATCCTTTGCTCGTCTCCAACGGCAAGCAGACTTACCTGTCGTGGATGACGAAGGCGGATGGCTATCGGCTCAAGGCTATCGAGGACCAACCATGAGATTTCGATTTGTAGGCATTGCGGGTCTTGTCGTTCTGATCGCTTCAGTGGCTGCGCTTGCCGCATCTCCCGCTTTGAAGCCATTCGAACGCGGCACTTGGCAAAGCGTCCTTAGGGGGCACGCCGGCCGCCCCGTGCTCGTGCATTTCTGGGGCGTGACCTGTGGCCCCTGCAAGGTCGAGCTGCCGCTGCTCGGCCAGTTTGCCAAGGATCATCCTGACGTCGACGTCGTCACTGTCAGCGCCGATCTCGTGCCGAACCTGCCGGCCGCCACGCAATCGATGCTCGACAAGGCGGGTCTGTCGTCGACCGAAAATTTCATCTTCAACGACGGCTTTGTCGAGCGCTTGCGGTTCGAGATCGATCCGGCTTGGCAGGGCGACATCCCCAGGACCATGCTCATCTCCCGGGAAGGGACCGTCACGACCATCGAAGGCTCGGCTGAAATTGCCGATCTCGAAAAATGGTCAGCGCAACAACGCTCAAAACACTGAAGTTCAGTCTGCAAAGGGAATACCGATATGAAGACAATCTCGAAAAACGTGCTGTTCGCTGCGTTCGCTCTCGCGATCTCCGCAGCACCGGCGGTCGCCGACGACGTCAAGGCCGGCGATCTCGTCGTCTCGCAGGCCTGGAGCCGGGCGACGCCGGGCGGCGCGAAGGTCGCCGGCGGCTATCTGACCATCGAGAACAAGGGCACGGCGGCCGACAGACTGGTCAGCGTGTCCGCCGATATCGCGGGCAAGGCCGAGATTCACGAGATGGCGATGGACAATGGCGTGATGAAGATGCGCCCGCTCGACAAGGGGCTCGCCATCGATGCCGGCAAGACGGTGAAGCTCGCGCCCGGCGGCAATCATTTGATGCTCCAGGAGCTGAAGGGCGCGTTCAAGCAGGGCGACAAGGTGCCGGTGACGCTGCAATTCGAGAAGGCCGGCAAGGTCGCGGTCTCACTCGACGTCCAGGGCGTCGGCGCGCAGGCGCCTGGCGATGCCGGGCATTCAGGTCATATGGACATGAAGAAAATGCCGGATCACTCGGGAATGAAGATGAAATGAGATTGATCTGGACTCTCGGGAGACCGAACATGTCGAAGCAATCCTGCCTGATCCTGGTTGCCGCGCTCGCCACCTCGCCGGCGGCGGCGCACGTGTCGATCGAGACCAAGCAAGCCACGGTCGGCGCGTCCTACAAGGCCGTCTTCACCGTGCCGCATGGCTGCGCGGGCTCGCCGACGGTGAAGATCCGGGTGCAGATTCCGGAAGGGGTGATCGCGGTGAAGCCGATGCCGAAGGCCGGCTGGACCATCGATGTCGTCGAGGGCAAATATGCCGGGGAATACGACTATCACGGCAACAAGCTCTCCTCCGGCGTCAAGGAGGTGGCGTGGTCCGGCGGCAAGCTGCCGGACAAGAACTATGACGAATTCGTCCTCAGCACGTTCCTGACCGACAGCCTGAAGCCGAACACGGTTCTGTACTTCCCCGTCGTTCAGGAATGCGAGGCCGGCGTCAGCCGCTGGATCGAAATTCCGGCGGCGGGGGCAGGGCATTCACATGAGGGCAAGTCCGAGGGCAAGTCGCCGGCGCCGGGCGTGAAACTGCTGCCAAAACCCTGATGCGCCTCTTCGCCGCGCTTGCGACGCTGCTCCTCGTTGCCGGCTTCGCAAGCGGTGCATCGGCGCATGCGGCGCTGGTCTCGGTCGAGCCGGCGAGCGGCAGCATGCTTGCGACCGGGCCCAAGGCGGTGGAGCTGCGCTTCAACGAGGCGGTAACGCCGGGCGCGATCCGGCTGATCGATGGTGCGGGCAGGGCGCGGGATGATGCGCGCGTCAGCGCATCGGGCGAGACGATTTCGGTCGCGATGCCGGCGGATCTGCCTGAGGGGACCGCGGTCGTCAGCTATCGCGTGATCTCGCAGGACGGCCATCCCGTCACCGGATCGGTGATCTTCTCGATTGGCATGCCGACCGCGACGAAGCCTGCCGCCGCTGAGGATAGCGGGTTGAACGCGCTGATCTGGCTGGCGCGCGTCGGCCTGTACGTTGGGCTGTTCGTCGGCGTCGGCGGCGTGTTCTTCGCGCGCTGGGTTGCGTGGTCGATGACCGGCATGGCTGTCCCGCGCATGGCGCTCGTCCTCGGTCTCCCGAGCGCGCTGGCGTCCGTCGGCGCCTTGGGCCTCGATCTCCTCGGGCTGCCGCTGACAGCCCTCGCGACCGCTGCTCCCTGGAAAGTCGCCCTCGCGACCAGCGCCGGCCCTGCGCTGCTGGTTGCCCTGCTTGCGATGCTACTCGCGTTGATGGCGCTGCGCAGTGCGTGGTACGCGCGTGCGCTTGCGATCATGGCGTTGGTCGGCGTCGGTCTGTCGCTCGCCATGACCGGGCACGCCGCAACGGCCCCGCCTGAGGCGTTGACCCGGCCTGCAATCTTTCTTCATGGCCTCGGTGTCACCATCTGGATCGGTGCTCTCGCGCCGCTCGTGGCGCTGGTGTCGAAGCCGACGATTGCGACGCTCGCGATTGTGAACCGCTTTTCCCGCATTGCTGCGCTCGCGGTCGGCGTGTTGGCCTTGACCGGCCTCGCACTCGCGATCGTGCAGCTCGAAAAGCCTGGAGCGCTGGTCGAGACTCGCTACGGGCTGATCCTCTCGGTCAAGCTAGTTCTGGTCACGGGATTGCTGGCGCTGGCCGCGCTCAATCGGTTCCGGTTGACTCCGGCTCTGGCCCGGAACGAGACAGGGACGCCCGCGCTCAAGCGCTCGATCGTGCTGGAAGGTACGATTGCTCTCGCCATCCTGGCGGTGGTCGCCGGCTGGCGCTTCACGCCGCCGCCGCGGACGATCGTGCCGGAGACGCCTTTGGCGATCCACATCCATAGCGACAAGGCGATGTTCCAGGTCCTGGTCTCGCCAGGCAAGGCGGGGGCCAATGATGTCGTGCTCCAGCTCATGACCGGCGAAGGGACGCCGCTGGCGGCCAAGGAGGCGACGTTGACCCTGAGCCTGCCCGAGCGCGGCATCGAGCCGATGGAGCGAAGGGCCTCGCTCGGGCCCGATGGCTATTGGCATGTGCGCAAGGTCGAGCTGCCCTTTGCCGGCCGCTGGCACGTGCGGATCGACGCGCTGGTGACCGACTTCGAGCAGATCACGCTCGAAGATGAACTCGACGTCACGCCGCCGTGAGACGCAGCTCGGCCTGAACCTGAAGTCCGAGGGAAAAATGACAGGAATTCCGTTGCGTTAGCGGCTTTTCCTCATTCCCGGTCTTGTGTTTTCGCTCTCAATCCGGTTTCACTGCAACCCATCACTGATTCCCAGAGTATTACCATGCGGTTGTCGCGGTTCTTTCTGCCCATCCTGAAGGAAAATCCGAAAGAGGCGGAGATCGTCTCGCATCGGCTGATGCTGCGCGCCGGCATGATCCGGCAGGAAGCCGCCGGTATCTATGCCTGGCTGCCGCTCGGCTTCCGCGTGCTGAAGAAGATCGAGCAGATCGTGCGCGAGGAGCAGGACCGCTCCGGCGCGCTGGAACTGTTGATGCCGACGCTGCAGCTTGCCGATCTCTGGCGCGAGAGCGGCCGCTATGACGCCTATGGTCCGGAGATGTTGCGCATCGCCGACCGCCACAAGCGCGAGCTCTTGTACGGGCCGACCAACGAGGAAATGATCACCGAGATCTTCCGCGCCTATGTGAAGTCCTACAAGAACCTGCCGCTGAATCTCTATCATATCCAATGGAAATTCCGCGACGAGCAGCGTCCGCGTTTCGGCGTGATGCGCGGCCGCGAGTTCCTGATGAAGGATGCTTATTCGTTCGACCTCAACGAAGCCGCGGCGCGCGTCGCCTACAACAAGATGTTCGTGGCGTATTTGCGCACCTTTGCGCGGATGGGGCTGAAGGCGATCCCGATGCGCGCCGAGACCGGCCCGATCGGCGGCGATCTCAGCCACGAGTTCATCGTGCTGGCCGAAACCGGCGAATCCGGTGTGTTCATCAATCGCGACGTGCTGGACCTGCCGGTGCCGGGCGAGGACGTCGACTACGACAGCGACCTGACGCCGATCATCAAGCAATGGACCTCGGTCTACGCCGCCACGGAGGACGTCCACGACGCCGCGCGCTTCGAGCAGGAAGTGCCGGCGGACAAGCGGGTGAACACCCGCGGCATCGAGGTCGGCCAGATCTTCTATTTCGGGACCAAATATTCCGACGCGATGAAGGCCCTGGTGGCGGGTCCCGACGGCGTCGATGTGCCGATCCATGGCGGTTCCTACGGCGTCGGCGTCTCGCGCCTGCTCGGCGCGATCATCGAGGCCTGCCATGACGATGCCGGCATCAAATGGCCGGAGGCTGTCGCGCCGTTCCGCGTGTCGATTCTCAATCTCAAGCAGGGCGATGCCGCGGTCGATGCCGCCTGCGAGAAGCTCTATGCCGAGCTCACCGCCAAGGGCGTCGACGTGCTCTATGACGACACCGACCAGCGCGCCGGCGCCAAATTCGCCGCCGCCGACCTGATCGGTATCCCCTGGCAGATCATGATCGGCCCGAAGGGGCTCGCTGACGGCAAGGTCGAGATCAAGCGGCGAGCCGACGGCTCCCGCGAGACCATGTCGCCTGCAGACGCGGTCGCAAGACTTGTGGGCTGATAAGCCTGGTCGGCTGAATATTGTTCATCGCCCGATATCGCGGCCGCCAATCCGGCCACAATTGACCCCGAATCATGGGATTATCGAGCGATGGATGAGACCATGACCGAAACCGTGCAAACCGCGCCTTTTGCGCCATTCGAGTGGATGCTGTCGGCGCGCTATTTGCGGGCGCGCCGCAAGGAGGGATTCATCTCGGTCATCGCCGGGTTCTCCTTTCTCGGCATCATGCTGGGCGTGGCGACGCTGATCATCGTCATGGCGGTGATGAACGGCTTCCGCAAAGAGCTGCTCGACAAGATCCTGGGGCTGAACGGGCACATCCTGGTCCAGCCGCTGGAATCGCCGCTGACCGACTGGAAGGACGTCGCCGACCGCCTCAGCCAGGTCAAAGGCATCCGGCTCGCCGCACCCGTGGTGGACGGCCAGGCGCTGGCGTCCTCGCCCTGGAACGCCTCGGGCGTGCTGGTGCGCGGCATCCGCTCCGACGACCTCAACAACCTCACCTCGATCGCCAAGAACATCAAGCAGGGCTCGCTCGAGGGCTTTGACGACGGGCAGGGCGTCGCGATCGGCCGGCGCCTCGCCGACCAGCTGTCGCTGCATGCCGGCGACAGCATCACGCTGGTGGCGCCGAAGGGTGCGGTGACGCCCATGGGCACGACGCCGCGCATAAAACCGTACAAGATCGTCGCCGTGTTCGAGATCGGCATGTCCGAATACGATCTCGGCTTCGTGTTCATGCCGCTTGCGGAAGCGCAGGCCTATTTCAACCGCAGCAACGACGTCACCTCGATCGA
Source organism: Bradyrhizobium sp. SBR1B (assembly GCF_014198205.1). Taxonomy (NCBI): domain Bacteria; kingdom Pseudomonadati; phylum Pseudomonadota; class Alphaproteobacteria; order Hyphomicrobiales; family Nitrobacteraceae; genus Bradyrhizobium; species Bradyrhizobium sp. SBR1B. The sequence continues at coordinate 37,294 of NZ_JACIHC010000015.1, read as the reverse complement.
GGTGTTCACCACCAATCCCGATCAGATCGTCGCCTTCCGTCAGGCCGTGACCGAGGCTGCGGGCAGGCCGGTGTTCCTGGTGGATTGGCGGCAGCGCAATTCGACTTTCTTCAACGCGCTCCAGGTCGAGCGCAACGTGATGTTCCTGATCCTGACCATGATCGTGCTGGTCGCAGCGCTCAACATCGTCTCCGGCCTGATCATGCTGGTGAAGGACAAGGGCAGCGACATCGCGATCCTGCGCACGATGGGCGCCTCGCAGGGCTCGATCATGCGCATCTTCCTGATCACGGGCGCCTCGATCGGCGTGGTCGGCACGCTGGTCGGCTTTGTCGTCGGCCTCGTGATCTGCCTCAACATCGAATCCATCCGGCAATTCCTGTCATGGCTGACCAGCACCGAGCTGTTCTCGCCAGAGCTCTATTTCCTGTCGAAACTGCCCGCCGAGATCGACGTCGGCGAGACCACGGCCGTCGTCATCATGGCGCTGACGCTGTCGTTCCTGGCGACGCTGTATCCGTCGTGGCGCGCCGCGCGCCTCGATCCCGTCGAAGCGCTGCGGTACGAGTGAGGGGTTGATGGAGCAGCAGCAGGGGGCGGAAGACGTTCCGGTCATTTATCTCCACGAGATAAAGCGGCAGTACTTGCAGGGCGAGGTGCCGCTGACGATCCTCGATGGCGCCAAGCTCGCGCTGTGGGCCGGCCAGTCGGTGGCGCTGGTCGCTCCGTCAGGCTCGGGCAAATCGACGCTGCTGCACATCGCGGGGCTATTGGAAGCGCCCGATTCCGGCGAGGTCTATGTCTCGGGCGCGCCGACTTCGCAGCTGCCCGACATCGAGCGCACCCAGCTCCGCCGCACCGATATCGGCTTCGTCTACCAGTCGCACCGGCTGCTGCCGGAATTCTCGGCGCTGGAGAATGTCATGATGCCGCAGATGATCCGCGGTCTGAAGAAGTCCGAGAGCGTCAAGCGCGCCAAGGAGATTTTGGGCTATCTCGGCCTCGGCGACCGCATCACCCATCGCCCGGCCGAGCTGTCCGGCGGCGAGCAGCAGCGCGTCGCGATCGCGCGCGCGGTTGCCAATGCACCGCGGGTGCTGTTTGCGGACGAGCCGACCGGCAACCTCGATCCGCACACGGCCGATCACGTGTTCCAGGCGCTGATGCAGCTGGTCAAGGCGACCAAGGTGTCGATGCTAATCGCGACCCACAACATGGAGCTCGCCGGGCGCATGGACCGGCGCGTCTCGCTGTCGAACGGCCAGGTGATCGAGCTCGAGTAAAAAACGCGAAAACAACCCCATGCACAGTAGCCAAGTGCTTGGCGGGGCTTGCGAAAAAAATCGCCATTGCGCCGCACCCTGAGACTCAAGGCCGGATCACCGTCAGCTTGAATGGCCCGCCATTGGCCGCGGCGTGCGCCACCGCCTCGTTGGCGTGGTCGAGGTCGAAGGCCATCGTCTCATATTCCTCCAGCCTGAGCAGCCCCGCGCGCACCAGCGCGATCAGACGGCTCGCGGCATCGGGCGGGTACATCCAGACGCCGTGGATACTGATGCAGTTGCGCATGATCCAGGGATAGGGCAGTTCAAGGCCCGCGCCGCCGGCCATGCCGACGCCGCCCATCAGCACGACGCGTCCATAGGGGCGCACCGTCATGATCGCCGCGCGCACGACCTCCGTGCTCACCGAGGGCGGCATGATGTCGAACACGCAATCGATCGGGCCGGGCGCTGCGCGCTTCATCGCCTCGCGGTCGTGATCTTCATTGCCCGTAAGCTTGACCGGCCTCACGCGGTTGCCGAAGCGGCGGACGAGGTCGGCCAGGATTCTCTCGTTGCGGCCGGGCGCGACCACGCCGGCTGCGCCCATCGCGAGCGCGACCGAAACGGCGGCGCTGCCGAAATTGCCGGTGGCCCCGCTCACCAGCACGGTCTCGCCTGGTCTAAGGTTGGCAGCGAGAAAGCCTCCGTAAGGCACCAGCAGCGTGCCGAGCGCGCACCATTGCGTCGCCTCCTCCGGCGCGATCGCGCCGAGCCGCTTCACATTCTCGGTCGGCAAGCGCATCTGCTCGGCAAAGGAGCCGTGGCGAAAATGCTGTTGCAGGCGCATGCCGCCGGGGCCGGTGGCGGTGAGCCCTTGCAGGGCGATATCGGGCGCAACGGTGTCGTCGCGCGAGCGCACCGTCGGATCGCAAAACACCCAGTCGCCGACGCTGAGCTTGGTGGCATCCGGGCCGATCGCGCGCACCCGGCCGATGCCGCCGGGACCGGGGATAACAGGCAGATCGAGCGCGTAATTGCGCGTCCCGTCAAAAACCTCGTTCATGTACGACAGCACGCGCGTGGCGACGATGTCGACGACAACCTCACCGGTTCCGATGGTCGGCTTCGGAACGTCCTCGATCACCAGCGGCGATCCAAGGGATTTGAGTACGGCAGCTTTCATGGATGTTCACCTCAAAGTCGCGGTGAATCCCATATGCGCCGCCTTGGACGGGCCAAGAAGGCCTGGTATTATCCTAGTATTCCAAGGACCCTCCATGCGGGAGCGACATCATGGCCGATCCGCGCCGCGTTGAATTCGGCGACTTCCTGAGGTCTCGCCGCGAAAAGCTGTCGCCGAAGACCGTTGGCCTTCCGGTCGGCCGGCGCCGGCGCACCGCGGGGCTGCGCCGCGAGGAGGTCGCGCAGCTCGCCGGCATCGGCGTCGACTGGTACATCCGCCTCGAACAGGGCCGCACCGTCAGCCCGTCGGTGACCACCGTCGATGCGCTGGCCCGCGCACTCCGCCTCAGCAAGACCGAGCACGCGCATTTGAAGGCGCTGGCGCGCGACGGCGCCAGGGGGGCGTTCACGCGCGAGATCGTGCCGTCGCCCATTCGGCGGATGATCGAGAGCCTGCCCCAGCCGGCCTATATCACCGGGCGCCGCTGGGATGTGCTGGCCTGGAACGCGGCGGCCGAAGAGGTCTTTGCCTTCGGTCAGTTGCCCGAGCAGGATCGCAACACGCTGCTGCTGGTGATGACCAACAAGCAGACGCGAAAATTCTACGGCGCGAGCTGGACCGACGTCGCCAGGAGCATGGTCGCGATGTTCCGCGCCAATCACGACGTCTGGGCCGGCGATCCCGCATTCGCTGAACTGCTGACAAGGCTGCGCCAGGGCAGTCCGGAATTCGTCAAATGGTGGGAAGCCCACGACATCCGCAGCACCGCCGCGGGCCTCAAGACCATGAACCATCCGACCAGGGGTGTACTCCGGTTCGAGCACACCAGCTTCCAGGCCAACGACGATCCCGCGCTGAAGCTGGTGATCTACACGCCGGTCGAGAACTGAGGGAGGGGCAGGCTCCAGCTCTTGAAGACTGCTTTGCAAGCCTGCGCGCTACGGCGACTGCGTGGCCGCGGGCGTTGCGCTGGCGTTCGGCAGGGTACCGCCTGCTGTCCATGGATTGTCCGTCCAGGGTGTCGGCTGCAGAGAATTCGCCGGCCAGGGTTTTGCCGGGCCTGTCGCCACCGAGGTGCAGGACGTCCCGAGCTGCGTCCACACCGAGGCCAAACCGGTCGTGTCGATGTTGAAGCTCGTGACGTCAGCCCGTCCCTCTGGTTCCGGCGTGGTTTCCCGGACCTGCAGGGAGTGCGAGGCCAGTACCGCCTTGACCATGTCGGGGTCGACGGCGCCGTTCCAGACCTCGTACTTCCCGAACCGCACCGGAGGCCCTCCGGCTTGCTTGCTCATGTCGGCGCTGGCCGCGATGAGAATCGTTTTCTTGCCGGCGGCCGATGCGTCGATCTCACCCGCGAACATCAGCGGCACGCGCTTCTTGTTTTCGCAGTACAGGCGCCATTCCATGGTCCGGAACGAGGCGTCGCTCTCCTTCTTCACCGCGGCGATCTTGCTGATGAAGGGCCGCGCTCCCTTTTCCAGCCGCCACGTCGTCTCGGCCAACGGTCGCGTGTCGATCCCGAACCGGTAGAGCTCGGGCCGCGTCAGCACGTGCAGCCTTTCAAACTTCACGGTGCTGATCAGCGCATCGAGCTCGCGGCTGATTCCCATCGCCGCAATGAACGCGGCGCGGTCGCGGTCGGCGCCGGCGATCCGGCGCCGCCGCGCTTCGGCGACCACTTCCGGGGCGGATCGCCTCGAAACCGGAGGATCAGCCTGGAGTTATGGACCGCCAGCGCGGCATCGGGCGCAACCTCGCGAGAGGTCGCTCCGAGAAACAGGTAGCCGCAGGCCGAGTTGCACATCGCGTGATAGGTGCTGAGTTCGGCCTCGACCTCGCCGGTCGCGTTCTTGATCTTCAGGCATGCGGCGTCGATCTGCGTGCCCGCGGCGCACGCCGTTGCGATCGTCCGGCCAACCCGGGCGATCGCCTTGCGGCTGCGCAGCAGCCGGGCGATGACATAGGACTGCTCAACGTTTCCACCGGGCGAATGGAGGTAGATCGGGCGCTGCAGGTCCTTGACGCCGGCGAGGAAGCGGCGAATGCGGGACGCTGCGTCCTGATCGATCTGGCCTTCGATCGCGATCCAGCAGTCGCAGCCCGGCCCGCACGCGTCGGGCGCGCCCTTGGCGAGATAGATCGTCAGCCTGGAGGCAAAGCCGGGTTTCTCGGCCGGGGTTCCTTCGGCACGCAATGCGCCGGGAAGCGACAGCAAGGCCAGCAGAAGCAATATTCGGGCGAGCATGGAGCGATCGACTACGTATGGTGAGGGACCGTGACTGACGCTATACGACGATCGGCGTGGTCACAACTTGCGGTGGCATGGCGGTCCACGTTTTTTCGTTGGACACGGAGTGGACATCTCGAACGGCACAGGGACGCGGATCAAGGATTTGACCGTAACCATTCCGAAAAGGCGCGGATGGTTCTCTCGCGCGGATGGCCTGCCTTGCTGACCACATGGAAGCCGTAGCCAGGCAAGCTCAACTTGAACGCCTTCACGAGCGTACCGGCGGCAAGGTCGTGTGCCGTCAGCACATCACTGAACACTCCGATTCCTTGTCCTGCGATCACCGCCTCGATGGCGTGCAATTCCTCGCGGAAACTCAGATGCTGCATGTCCTTGAACGGGGGCACATCACGCCATCTGCGCTGAGCCGCGGAGAGCCATCGCTGCCAGGTGGGCGGCTCACGATCGGCCGGCGACCAATAAGAGTGGATCAGGACGTGATTTGCGAGGTCGACCGGTCGCATCACGCGCCCCGTTGCAAGCAGGCGCGGACTGCAGACGGCCCAGAATGTATCGGTGAAGAGATCTTCGACGATGCCGTCTGTCGGCCGTACTCGGCTGGTCGCGTAGCGAATGGCGACGTCGCCGTCTCCGGCCTGCAGATCGAGCACCGTGTCGGTGCCGATGACCTCCAGCGGCACGTCGGGATGCAACTTGCGCCACAGGGGCAGGCGGGGCACGAGCCAGCGGCTGGCGAATGCGTTGGTTGTCGTCACTCGGAGAGGCTGTTGGGCGCCTTCCTGCTTGACGCTCGCAATGGCCGCGGCAAACACTTCGAGCCCGCCGCGTATGGCGGGGAAAAGCCGCGCTCCGGCATCGGTCAACGAGAGCGGCCTTGGTCTGCGGCGGAACAGAGCGCGACCGCAATAAAGCTCGAGCAACCCGATCTGGTGGCTGATCGCCGTTGGCGTCACGCCGAGTTCTGCCGCTGCCTTCTTGAAGCTCAGATGGCGGGCGGCGGCTTCAAAAGCCCGAAGCTCGATCAGGGGCGGGAGCTTGTGCATGCCGTCCAGTCTAGGTGAAACTAATTCATCGTCACCTGAATTCTTCGGATTTGCGCGGAGATAGTGCGCGGTCAAGGATATGGCGGGTCAAGCTGAGGAGATCAGGTCATGTCGTCCATCGCATCTGTCGCAAGCGCTGCCGCCGATCTTGGCACCTCCTTTGGAGGGCAACTCCTCAAACCGGCGGACGAGGGCTATGAGGAGGCGCGAAAGGTCCATAACGGGCTGGTCGACAAGCGGCCGGCATTGATCGCCAGGTGCCGCAGCGTGGCCGACGTCGTTGACGCCGTCGCTCTTGCGACCAAGCTCGGCCTCGAGGTCGCCGTTCGCGGCGGCGGCCACAATGTAGCAGGACGCGCGACCATCGACGGGGGGATCATGATTGACCTCTCGCCCATGAAGGGTGTCCGGGTCGACCCTGTTGGCAAGACCGTTTGGGCGCAGGGCGGGGCCACCTGGGGCGAGGTCAATCGCGAAACGCAACTTCACGGACTTGCGGTCACCGGCGGCGTGGTCTCGACCACCGGGATTGCCGGCCTGACCCTCGGCGGAGGACTGGGCTGGCTGATGGGCAAGTACGGTCTGGCACTGGATAATCTGCGAGCCGTCGAACTCGTCACCGCCGATGGCAAGGTTTTGCGCGCCAGCAGGCAAGAGGAGCCCGATCTGTTCTGGGCCCTCCGCGGCGGCGGCGGAAACTTCGGGATCGCCACCAGTCTCGAATACGATCTTCATACGGTCGGACCGATCATGACCGGCGGTCCGATTGTCCATCCCATCGAACGCTCCCGTGAGGTGCTCGAATTCTTCCGGACCAGCACGCGGTCGCTCGCGGACGAGCACATGCTGTTTGCATCCCTGACGCATGCGCCGGACGGCTCCGGCACGGAGGTCGCGGTCCTGGTCACCAGTCACTGCGGACCGCTGGCGGATGCCGAACGAGCGGTGCGGCCGCTGAAACAGTTCGGGACTCCGATCCTGGATGCAGTCGGGCCGATTCCCTATTGCGACCTCAACCGCATGCTCGACGCCAACTATCCGAAAGGCGCCTTCAACTATTGGAAATCGAACTTCCTCGCGGAGCTCAGTGATGGCGCGATTGCGACCATGATCGAATGCTTCGCGCGCTGCCCGACTCCCATGGGGCAGTTCCTGGTCGAACACGTCCACGGCGCGGCGGCCCGCGTCGATGCCGGGGATACGGCATTCCCGCATCGGCAGGAGGGCTATAATTTCCTGATTCTCGCGCAGTGGATGCAGGCCAGCGATACCAGCCGCTGCATATCCTGGGCGCGCGACACCTACGAAAGGATGCGACCTTTCTTCGCCTCCGGCCGCTATGTCAATTATCTCGACGATGACGAGACGGGCGATCCTGTCGCGGCGGCCTATGGACCGAACTACCGGCGCCTGCAGCGGATCAAGGCGAAATACGATCCGACGAACTTCTTCCGGATGAACCAGAACATCCGGCCCCTGGCCTGATGGCCGGTTGAGGATTTCGTCGCTCTCATGGCCGTCTTCGGGAGAATTCGAGAATGGCTGTCGTGTGCCGACCCGCTTGTAGCGACGATTTGGCGAGAGCCGACGAGCTCGTGGTCGCCAGCATCAACGAACTCACGGAACGGCGGGGGTTCGGCAAGATGGCTTCCTCTCGCCCGCAGCATTTTCAAGCCTTTTCGCTCGCCGATGATCCCGAAGGTCTATGGGTTGCCGAGGACGACGGAGACATTGTCGGCTTCGCGTGGAGTTGGGTGTGTGGCGAGCTTTGGTTCTTGGCGCAGCTGTTCGTGGCGCCTGATCGGCAGAGCGACGGCATTGGCAATCAATTGCTCGGCAAGTCATTCGCTCACGCGGTAACGCGCGGAGCATCCGTCAAAGCGTTGATCACCTTCACCTTCAACAACGTGTCGCAGGGCCTCTACATCCGTCACGGACTATTCCCGCGCTGTCTGATCTACATGGTCAGCGTGCCTCGTGAACGCCTGGCGTCACGGTTGGCCGAGCCGCCGCTGCGTCTTGAACCTCTTGCCGCCGCGACGGCCCGGTTCGAGCACCTGGTGCCGATCGATGTCAGCGCTCTCGGCGTCTCCAGAGCGAAGCATCATCGATATCTCATCGGCGACAGCACGACGAACGGGTTCACCATTCACGCCGGCCGCGAGTGCGTCGGGTATGTCTATATTTCGGATGGTCACATTGGTCCGCTCGCGGTCCGCCGGCCGGATCTGGTTGGCCCCGCCTTGGCAGCTGCGCTTTCGTTGGCGGCGCGGAGCGATGTTGCAACCATCTCGGCCTTCCTGCCGGGTTCGAGCGAGCCGGCGCTCAAGGTGGCGACCGACCACGGCATGCATCTGACGTTCCCGATGCTGCTGATGTCCAATCGACAGTTCGGAGATTGGGTTAGTTACCTTCCGCGCAATCCGGGCTTCATGTAGATCTGGCAGGACTTGCGATCCCGCGTTGGCGGAACGCTGACGCGGCTGCGCGAACGATTCTGGCGTACATGCTGCGTTTGCAAGCCGGCCTCGCAGGGGCTATGTCCGGGCCTCCCGGACAAGAGCCCTGACATGACAATCTCCGATGACAACGACCTGACGCGCCTGAAAGAGATCGGTCGCATCGTCGCCAATGTGCTGGAGGCGATGGGGAAGGCGATTGAGCCGGGCATGAGCACCTCCGAGCTCGATCAGATCGGGCGAAAGTTGCTGGAGGCCGCTGGCGCGCGTTCGGCGCCGGAGCTGGCCTATGATTTTCCCGGGGCGACCTGCATCAGCGTGAACGAGGAGATCGCTCACGGCATTCCGGGCGAACGGCGGATCGCGCGCGGCGACCTCGTGAACATCGACGTGTCAGCCGAGAAGAACGGCTTCTTTGCCGATACGGGAGCCTCGTTCGCCGTTCCCCCCGTAAACCGCGCGATCGAACGTCTTTGCCGGGACGGCCGGCGGGCGATGTGGACCGGCCTGCAGCAGGTTGGCGCCGGCAGGCCGATTGCCGGCATCGGCCAGGCGATCGGGACATTTGCGCGAAAGAACGGCTACAGCCTGGTCAGGAATCTGGCCAGTCACGGCGTCGGCCTGTCGCTCCATGAGGAGCCGACGGAGATCGCAACCTGGCCCGACCGCTCCGAACGCCGCATCATGAAGGATGGCCTCGTGTTCACCGTCGAGCCGTTCCTCTCCATGGGTGCCGAATGGGCGGAGAATGGCGACGACCCATGGACGCTCTACAGCAGCCCCGAGGCGCCGACCGTTCAATACGAGCACACGGTTGTCGCCACCCGCAACGGACCTTTGATCGTGACGAGGGCGGGTTGAGGCCGCCGAGGTCGGAGTCGGATCATGTCAGACGGTCGATGATCTGAAGGAGCCGGTCGCAGGACGCGTCGATCCTTTTGAGTGGAGACGTCGCGACGCCCAGCAACAGTCCCGGACGCGCCGAAGCCTTCGAGGCATACCAGAGCGAGAGCGGCGTGGGCGCCAGTCCGAACGATGCAGCTTGCCTGGCGATGGCGAGATCAGGCGCTCCGTCCGGCAAGCGCAGGACCGCGGCCAGTCCTGCAATCGCAACGTTCGTGGTGCGCGTTCGAAGCTGCTTCAGCAATGCATCGCCTTGCGCGGTGTAGGCGCGCTTGGTGCGCCGCAGATGCCGCAGATAATGGCCCTCGCGGATGAAGTCTGCCGTGGCGAGCTGCACCGCTGGTCCGGGTGCCGGCGCGAGGCACGCCGCAGTCTCGGCAAATCGCGACGCCAGAGCGGCCGGTGCAACGACAAAGCCAAGCCGTAGGGCAGGCGTTACGGTCTTGCTGAAGGAGCCAATGTGAATGACGCGGCCGGCGCGATCGAGCGAGGCGAGCGCCGGCGTGGCCCGGCCCTTGAGCTGAAGTTCGCTGAGATAGTCATCCTCGATCACCCACGCGTTGTTTTGGGTTGCCCAGTCGAGCAGGCGCGATCGACGTGCCAGTGACAGCGTGGATCCGAGCGGCGCCTGCTGCCCCGGTGTCACGACAACCAGCGTGGCGTCGGGCGCTTGTTGCAGGCCGTCATCGACATCGATCCCATCTGCGTCAACCTTGATTGGCACGATCGACAATCCCGCAAGTTCGAGGCCGTGCCGGGTGAAGGGAAAGCCGGGATCCTCCATCCAGACTTTCTTCCTTTGCCCGAGGTCGAGGACACGGAGCGCCAGGCCGAGGCCGCCGCTGAAGCCGCTGGTGATGATGATCTGGGACGGTGCGCATTCGATCCCGCGCGCCAGCGCAAGATAGGCCGCGATCTCGCGGCGCAAGTCCAGCTCGCCGCGCGGATCGGGGTAGATCGCAGGTGCGCTCATCTCGACGCGAATTGCCCGTGCGCGCATTCGCGCGAGCAGCGTCGCAGGAAAGGTCTCCTGCGAAGGCACGCCCATCTGGAAGATCGCCGGCCCCGCCGTGAGCTCCTGGTACATCTCCATGAACGAGCCGGGGTCCGGCGCCTTGTCCCGCCGCACGGGAATGGACGGTCGGTCGGCGACGTGCGTGCCTGTCGCGCGGGCCGCGATGATCAGTTGGGCCGATGAGAGCTTGTCATAGGCTGAGCGCACGGTGCCGCGCGCGACGCCAAGCTGGGCCGCCAAATCCTGCCATGAGGGCAGGCGCGCGCCCGGGGCGAGCACGCCGCGCTCGATGGCGGCCCTGATCCCCCTGTGGATTTGCTCCGCCAGCGGCGTCTTCGCCGATCGGTCGAGCTTCAACCGCAGCGATCTGGTCATGACCCTTGGTACACGATTTTCTCGCGTTCTTGGTTCTTTTTTATAGACCACGACAGGGGCATCTGAGGGAGGAAAGAGGGGCTTCCTCGATGATCAAGGAGAAAGCGGATGAGTGAACGTCTCAACTACAACCACATTGCGCCGGCAGGCGCGAAGGCACTGGGCGGCGTCTATGGCTACGTGATGCAGAGCGGGCTTCCCGCGACGCTGGTGACCCTCACTTACCTGCGCATCTCGCAGATCAACAACTGCGCCTACTGCCTCGACATGCACACGCGGGATCTGCTGAAGAGCGGTGTGAAGGTCGAAAAGCTCGCGCTGCTGCAGGCTTGGGCCGAGGGCGGCGATCTCTTCGACGACCGCGAGCGCGCGGCTCTCGCCTGGGCCGAGACTGTCACCCGCGTCGCCGAGACCAACGTGCCCGATGAGGCCTATCAAGCCGCCCGCAAGGTCTTCAGCGAGCGCGAGCTTGTCGATCTTACGATCGCAATCAGCCTGATGAATGCGTACAATCGCATGTCGATCAGCTTCCGAAATACTCCGCAGGCCGCGCTCGAGAAGGCGGCCTGACGGATCGCGCGGCATCAGCCGAAACGCAAAGCAGGAGCTTGAAGATGATGAGTGTGATTTCCGGCGTCAAAATCCCCGACAGCAAGCTGGCGCGCGAGGCGGCTGAACTGGTGCGCAGCTACGAAGACGACGTGCTTTTCAACCATTCCGTCCGGGTCTACGTCTTCGGCGCCATGAAGGGGCTGCGTCAGCAGCTTAGATTCGATCCCGAACTTCTCTATGTCGCGGCGTTGTTTCACGATCTCGGCCTCGTCGACCATTACCACACGCAGACAAAGCGATTTGAGGTTGACGGAGCCGACGCTGCGCGTGAGTTCTTGCGGGCGCGCGGCATCGCCGAGCCGCAAGCCGATCTGGTGTGGGAGGCAATCGCGCTGCACACCACGCCCGGCATTCCGCAATTCATGCGGCCGGAAATCGCGCTCACCAACGCGGGTGTCCTGGTGGACGTCGTCGGCATTGGGTATGACGACTACACGCCGGAGCAGCGCGACCAGGTGATCTCGGCGTTTCCGCGCGGTGACTTCAAGAACGAGTTCCTGAAGGTGCAGACCTGCTCGGCGCTGAAGAAGCCGCAGACGACGTTCGGGACGGTCAATTTCGACTACATCGAGGATCACGATCCCAGCTTCCGTAAGCCGAATGCGTGCACGCGCATCCGCAGCACGCCCTGGCAGAGCTGAGCCGATCGCCGCACGCCTACGCCGCCCTATCTCCGCCGGAAACTGAACGGTTAGGATCCGGGGCGAGGCGGCGGGCTCGAGCGGCGAGAGCGCGTTGGTTTCTTAGGCGGAAAATACGGGTTCATCACGCATGTCGCCGAACGCCCGACGGCGAGATATCGGCACTGCTCGAGCGAGCCGTAGCGGCAGTCGAAATAGCCGACCTGGCCGTAGATCTGCATGCACACGGGATAGCTCGGATCATAGGTCTGCGCGCATGCAGATCCGCCCGCGAGAAGCAGGCCGATCACGGCCAGTGCGAGGCGGGCGCAGCGCATCTCAGCGCGGCAGGAAGTAGCCCGGTGAATAGCCCTGCGTCTGCGCGCGCGGACGATTCTGATAGGCGTAGGGGTCGTCGCTCTGTCCGACGAAATACGGATTGGCGATGCAGGTCAGCGCGCGTCCCGATGCGCTCGCCTGACACTGCGCGTAGGTGTCGAACCTGCAATTGCTCAGGCCCGGCCATTCATCGCCGGTGAGGCAGAATGGATGATGCGTGCCGAACGCGTGCGCGGGTGTTGATGCGCTCGACACGAATGCGAATGTGGCGAGTGCGAGCGAAAGTGTGGCGACAATGGGGAGGACAATTCGTCTGCGCATCTTCAATTCTCCATCACGCGAATGTGCGCGCGACGTTGTTACGCGCGCATGCAATTTATCGCGTGTCGCCGACAATGGAACTACAGAAAACACTTATTTCAAAGGGTTTCCAGAACGTGCTGATAAATCTTCATTAATGAAGCGCGGGCCTTTGGAGCGAACTGTTGCGTCGAGGTTACAGCAATTCCGTCGATCACTGTTATGACCACGCTGCGGCCAGGGGGCCTAACGACGAAACTGGAACGGGACTCAAATGAAGAAGAATTTGTTGCTTGCCGCTGTGAGCCTTGTCGCGCTGGGCGCGACTGCGCCGGCGCTGGCTGCTGACCTCGCAGCTCGGCCGTACACCAAGGCACCGCCGGCGGCGATCGCCGCGGTCTATGACTGGAGCGGCTTCTATATCGGCGTCAACGGCGGCGGCGGTTCGGCGGACACGTCGTGGAACCTGGTTAACTTCGGTGCGGAAGGCTCGCACAACTCGACCGGCGGCACGGTCGGTGGTCAGGTCGGTTACCGCTGGCAGTCCGGCCAGTTCGTGTTCGGCCTCGAAGGCCAGGGCAACTGGGCCGACTTCTCGGGTGACAACATCAGCGGCATCACCGGATTCCGGAATCGTACGCGCGTCGACTCGTTCGGTCTGATCACCGGCCAGGTTGGCTACGCCTGGAACAACGTCCTGCTCTACGCAAAGGGCGGTGCGGCTGTCGTCAGCAACAAGTACGACGTCTACAGCACTGTTACGGGTGCAAACCTCGACCGGGCTGACGAGACCCGCTGGGGTGCCACGGTTGGCGCGGGCCTGGAGTATGGCTTTGCTCCGAACTGGACGGTCGGCGTCGAGTACAACCACATCTTCCTCGGCGACCACGACATCACCTTTGCCAGCGGCGCTGTCGAGCGCGTCAAGCAGGACGTCGACATGGGTCTCGTCCGCCTGAACTACAAGTTCGGCGGCCCGATCCTCGGCCGTTACTGAGACTGATCGCTCGTCAACGAGCGGTCCTCGAAAAGCCCCGGCTTAGGCCGGGGCTTTTTTATTGCGTGAATTCAGCGAGTTAACCATTGCCTTTGGAGGGCGTCCGCCAGGCTTGACTCTTGAGAACGAAATGAGAACAATGTTCTGCATACGTTCCAACAAGGGAGCAAGCCATGTTCAGGGTTTTCGTGGAAGAGGCCGCCGCACTGGCGTCGATCACGCTGTTCGTCGGGATGATCGCGATCTGGGCGCAGGTCATACCGCAGCTCTAGGGGCAGCGTTTTTGTAAACCGATGCTCTCCCGACCGGTGCCCCCTTGGGGAAAAGCGGGACGACGCGGCCAATTGGCCGCTCCGGCGTGGACTCTGAAGCTGCGACACCTCACCATTGCGAGGCGAGTCGGCAAGCGAAGGCAGATGGCGAGTGCATGATGCCTTTGAGGAGCCGGCGACCGCTCCATTCCATCTGCAAGAGGCCGTCACGCGACCATGCCGAGCGCCGGATTTGTCCACCTTCACGTTCACTCGGCCTATTCGCTGCTCAAGGGCTCGATCAAGATCGCCAAGTTGGCCGAGCTTGCCAAGAAGGACCACCAGCCGGCGCTGGCGCTGACCGACACCGACAATCTGTTCGGTGCGCTGGAGTTCTCCGACAAGATGGCGGGCTCCGGCATCCAGCCGATCGTCGGCTGCGAGCTGGCGATCGATTTCGGCGACCAGGATCCGAATGCGCGCAACGCGATGGGGCCGTCGCGCGTGGTGCTGCTGGCCGCGCAGGAGCGCGGCTATCGCAGCCTGATGCGGCTCAACTCGCGCGCCTTCCTCGAGTCGCCGGATAGCCACGCGCCGTTCGTCAAGCTCGACTGGTTCGAGGGCGAGACCGAAGGGCTGATCGCGCTGACGGGCGGACCCGACGGGCCGATCTCGCTGGCGCTTGCCGGCGGTCATGCCGAGCTCGCCGCCCTGCGCTGCGAGCGTCTGGCCGGCCTGTTCGGCGACCGCCTCTACATCGAATTGCAACGCCACAACACCGAGAAGGAGCGGCGCGTCGAAAGCGGCCTGATCGACATCGCCTACGCCAAGGGACTGCCGCTGGTCGCGACCAACGAGCCGTATTTCGCCGCGACCGACGATTACGAAGCGCATGACGCGCTGCTGTGCATTGCCGGCGGGCGGCTGATCGCCGAGACCGAGCGCGAGCAGCTGACGCCGGATCATCGTTTCAAGACCCGCGCCGAGATGGCGGTGCTGTTCGCCGACATTCCGGAGGCGCTGGCCTCGACGGTGGAGATCGCCGAGCGCTGCTCGTTCCGCCCGATGACGCGCAAGCCGATCCTGCCGTTCTTCACCGTCGGCGCTGCGTCGAGCTCGGATGCCGCTGCAGTTGAGGCCGCGGAGCTGAAGCGCCAGGCGGAGGAGGGGCTCGCCAATCGCCTGCGGGTCCACGGCCTGTCGCAGGGCACGACGGACGAGGATTACAGCAAGCGCCTGGCGTTCGAGCTCGACGTCATCATGCGCATGAAATACGCGGGCTACTTCCTGATCGTGTCCGACTTCATCAAATGGGCGAAGGGCCAGGGCATTCCGGTCGGGCCGGGCCGCGGTTCCGGCGCAGGCTCACTGGTGGCGTGGGCGCTGACCATCACCGACCTCGACCCGATCAAGTTCGGCCTGCTGTTCGAGCGCTTCCTCAATCCCGAACGTGTCTCGATGCCGGACTTCGACATCGACTTCTGCCAGGACCGCCGCGGCGAGGTGATCAGGTACGTCCAGGAGCGCTACGGCCGCGACCAGGTCGCGCAGATCATCACCTTCGGAACGCTGCAGGCGCGCGGCGTGCTGCGCGACGTCGGCCGCGTGCTGCAGATGCCCTATGGCCAGGTCGACAAGCTGACCAAGCTGGTGCCGCAGAATCCGGCCGCGCCCGTCACGCTCGCGGCCGCAATCGAAAGCGAGCCAAAACTCCAGGCGTTCCGCGACGAAGATCCGATCGTGGCACGCGCCTTCGACATCGCCCAGCGGCTCGAAGGCCTCACCCGCCACGCCTCGACCCATGCCGCCGGCATCGTGATCGGCGATCGTCCCTTGAGCGAGCTCGTGCCGCTCTACCGCGATCCCAAATCCGACATGCCGGTGACCCAGTTCAACATGAAATGGGTCGAGCCCGCGGGCCTCGTCAAATTCGACTTCCTCGGCCTGAAGACGCTGACGGTGCTTGACGTCGCCTGCAAGCTGCTCAAGCCGCGCAACATCGACGTCGATCTCGCGACGCTGCCGATCGACGACGCCGAGAGCTACCAGATGCTGGCGCGCGGCGAGGTGGTCGGCGTGTTCCAGGTTGAAAGCCAGGGCATGCGGCGCGCGCTCGTCGACATGCGCCCCGACCGTTTCGAGGACATCATCGCGCTGGTGGCGCTGTATCGCCCGGGTCCGATGGCGAACATCCCGACCTATTGCGCGCGCAAGCACGGCGACGAGGAGCCGGAATATCTGCATCCCGTGCTGGAGCCGATCCTGAAGGAGACCTTCGGCGTCATCATCTACCAGGAACAGGTGATGCAGATCGCGCAGGTGATGTCGGGCTATTCGCTCGGCGACGCTGACCTCTTGCGCCGCGCCATGGGCAAGAAGATCCGCGCCGAGATGGACAAGCAGCGCGACATCTTCGTCGCGGGCGCGGTGAAGAACGGCGTGCCGAAGGGGCAGGCCGAGACCATCTTCGAGCTCCTGGCGAAGTTCGCCGACTACGGCTTCAACAAGAGCCACGCGGCGGCCTATGCGCTGGTGTCTTATCACACCGCCTATATGAAGGCGCATTATCCGGTGGAGTTCATCGCGGCGTCGATGACGCTCGATCTCAACAACACCGACAAGCTCTCCGAATTCCGCTCCGAGGCGCAGCGCCTCGGCATCAAGGTCGAGCCGCCGAACATCAACCGCTCCGGCGCGACCTTCGAGGTCGGCGACAAGGTCATCTACTATGCGCTCGCGGCGCTGAAGGGCGTCGGCATCCAGGCGATCGAGCAGATCATCGAGGAGCGCACCAAGCGCGGGCTGTTTACCTCGCTCGCCGACTTCGCCGCGCGGGTCAATCCGCGCGCGATCAACAAGCGCATCATCGAAAGTCTCGCCGCCGCCGGCGCGTTCGACACGCTGGAGCCGAACCGCGCCCGCGTCTTCGCCGGCGCGGACTCGATCCTGGCCGCCTGCCAGCGTGCGCATCAGGCCGAGACCATCGGCCAGAACGACATGTTCGGCATGTCGGCGGATGCGCCGACCATCATGCTGCCGCAGATCGAGCCCTGGCTGCCAGCCGAAAAGCTCCGCCGCGAATACGACGCCGTCGGTTTCTTCCTGTCGGGCCATCCGCTCGACGATTACGCCACCGTGCTGAAGCGGCTGCGGGTGCAGTCATGGGCCGAATTCTCGCGCGCGGTGAAGACCGGTGCCACCGCCGGCAAGGTCGCGGCCACCGTGGTCTCGCGCATGGAGCGGCGCACCAAGACCGGCAACAAGATGGGCATCATGGGGCTCTCCGATCCCACGGGCCACTTCGAGGCGGTGCTGTTCTCCGAAGGTCTCGCGCAATATCGCGACGTGCTGGAGCCGGGCGCTGCCGTGCTGCTGCAGCTCGGCGCCGAGCTGCAGGGCGAGGACGTCCGCGCCCGCGTGCTGCATGCCGAGCCGCTGGATGATGCCGCCGCCAAGACGCAGAAGGGCCTGCGCATCTTCCTGCGCGACACCAAGCCGCTGGAATCGATCGCCAAGCGCTTGGCCGGTCCCGACATGGCCGCCTCGAACGGCGCCGCGCCGAAGGTCGGCAGTCCCGGTATCGCGCCGCGCTCGAATGGCGACGGCGAGGTCTCGCTGGTGATGATGCTCGACCTCGAGACCGAGGTGGAGATGAAGCTGCCCGGCCGTTTCAAGGTCTCGCCGCAGATTGCCGGCGCGATCAAGGCGGTCGCGGGCGTGGTGGACGTGCAGCAGCTCTGACATTGCCGGCGCCCCCGCAAACCAAAGCTTAACTATTTGGCTCCCGCCCGGTTTCGAAGTCGCTCGCACGCAGCTATTAGTTGTTGTTCCGAGAATCTCGATCGGCGAAGCCAGGAAGAACAACAGCCATGTGCGACAAATGCTCTGAAAATCTGCATCAATCGGTTGCCCCCTCCCGGCGCTCGATGATGCTTCTTGCCGCTTCGGCACTCGGAGTGGCGGCGTTTGGCGGGACCGCATTAGCCAAGGAGGCGAAGGCGCCGCCCAAACCCCAGAACGTGCTTTCGCCCGATGCGGCGCTCAAGCGGCTGATGGAGGGCAATTCGCGCTATGTGTCGGGTGTGTCGCGCCGCCACGACTTCACGCATGAGCGCGAAGCGCTGGTCGGCGGTCAGAATCCCTACGCCGCCGTCTTGAGCTGCGCCGATTCGCGCATCGCGCCCGAATATGCGTTCGACAGCGGACGCGGCGATCTGTTCGTGTGCCGCGTTGCCGGAAACTTTGCCGGCGACGAGACGGTTGCGAGCATGGAATACACCGTCGCCGTGCTGGGCACGCCCCTGATCCTGGTGCTCGGCCACGACAATTGCGGCGCGGTCGATGCGACCATCAAGTCGCTGAAGGACGACAAGCCGCTGCCGGGACACATCCCGACGCTGGTCGCGGCGATCGCACCTTCGGTGAAGACGGCGGCCCAGCAGAGCGGAAATGCGCTCGACAACGCTATTCGCCAGAACGTCATCGACAACGTTGCCAAGCTGAAATCGGCCGCCCCGCTTCTCAACGCAGCGGTCGAACAGGGCAAGCTCAAGGTGGTCGGCGGTATCTATCGGTTGCGTACAGGGACCGTCGAGTTGATTGCCCAGGGTTAAAGCCCGGCGTTTGGAGCATCGGGCGTCGTGTGCAGCAGCTCCGACGCCCGGCCCGCGCCATCCACGCGATGGTTGCCGGGCGTTGTTGCAACCTGTCGCTGATTCCAGCTAGCATGAATCCCGGGGAATGGACTGGGGTGTGCGATGCTGCGACGGGGCGCGTTGTTGTTGGCCATTGGTGTGATGCTGGTGGGCTGTGTCAGCGATCAGGTCGGGACCGACTTTGCCTCTGTGTCAAGAAAGGTCGGGCCTCCGCGCGCCGGGCACTCCCGCGTCGTCCTGCTCCAGGACAAGCGGAATGGCCTCAGCATGGCGATCTGCGCCTGCGAGGTGAAGCTCGACGGTGCTGCACTCGGCAAAATCGTCGCCGGGAAATATGCCTATGCCGATCGTCCCGCGGGTCGCCATGAATTGCTGGTGACGGAGCTGATGTTTCCGGGCGACACCAAGCGCGAGATCGTGATGGAAGCCGGCCGGACGCATTTCTATCTCATCAAGAGCAGCCCCAGGCACGATGCCGCGACGGGCGGCGCGGTCCTCGGCGGCCTGGTCGGGCTTGCAGCCGTTTCCATCGCGACGGCAGGAGAGGCGAATCCCGGGCCGGCCGAACTCATTGCGCTGGACGAGGCGACCGCGCGAACGAAGCTCGCCGAGCTGCAAGCTGTGGAGTAAGGTGAGGTTGACCTGAAGCGGACGCCAGCAGCGGCGTGGCCACGCCACTGCCTTAATCCGAGCTTTTCGTTCAACCGCCGTTCAGCCGGCTGCGCGCCTCATGCGTGGTGGCACCTCAACTACAGTAGCGGGCAAGCAGCCATGCGTGGGACGTTCCGAGTCTTCATTTGCCTTCTCCTGCCGATCGTGGCCCTTGCCGCTGGCACGCCGGGAGCAGCAAACGCGCAGCAGCAGGAGAAGCGCATCGCGCTCGTGGTTGGCAACGGCGCCTATGCCAAGTCGCCGCTGGCAACGACTGCGAACGACGCCGGCCTGATCGCGCAGACGCTGCAGGCGGCCGGCTTCGACGTCGTCGGTGCCCGAGATCTCGACGGCGACACGCTGCGCAAGAGTTTTCGCGACTTCATCCAGAAGGCCCAGGCCTCGGGGCCGGGCACGGTCGCGATGATCTATCTCGGCGGCTACGGCGTGCAGCTTGCCGGCGAGAACTATTTCATCCCGGTCGATTCCAACATCACCCGCGACACCGACGTTCCGACCGAGGCGTTGCGGATCAGTGATTATGTGCGCCAGCTCGCCTCGATCCCGCTCAAGGCCAACATCGTCGTGCTCGACGCGGCCCGCGCGCAGCCCTTCATCGAGGGCGGCCAGCCGATCGCGAGCGGTCTGGCGCTGGTCGAGCCCGAGCCGAACATGCTGATCGCGTTCAACGCCGCGCCCGGCACGGTCGCGCCGGAGGAGCCGGGGCCCTACGGCATCTACGCCCAGTCGCTGGCCGAGATGATCCGGACCGGCGGCCTGCCGCTGCCTGAGGTGTTCGACCGCGTTCGCCTGCGCGTCAACGAGGCCTCCAAGGGCGCGCAGGTGCCCTGGAACGAGCAGAAGATCTCGGCGCCATTCTCGTTCTTCGAGCGCGGACCCGACGCGCCGCCGCCGGAGGCCGCGCCCGACCAGGTCGCCGCGATCCGGAGCAAGCCGATCCGCGACCTCGGCGTGCGGGATGCCTATGCCGCCGCGCTCGAGCGCGACACGCTGCCGGCTTATGAGGAGTTTCTCGCCGCCTATCCCGGTGATCCCTTGGCGAAGCGCGTGATGGCGATCGTCGCGGCGCGCCGCGAAGCGATCACCTGGCGACGCACTTACCGGAACGACACGCCGGAAGCCTATTGGTCGTATCTGCGCCGCTATCCGCGCGGGCCGCATGCGGCGGACGCGCGCCGGCGCCTCGCGATCCTCACGGCGCCGGCCGAGCCGCCGCCGAGCTTTGCGATGATCGACTACGACGTGCCGCCACCGCCGCCGGAGGAGGTGGTCTATGTCGACCGTCCGGTGCTGTATTTCAGCGATCCCGATTTCGGCTTCGCGCCGCCACCGCCGCCTCCGGTCTATTATCTGCCGCCGCCGCCGCCGGATTTCGTCGTGTTGCCGCCGCCGCTGCCCGTGGTCGGCCTGTTCGTGCTACCGCAGCCGGTGTTCGTGCCGATCCCGGTGTTCGTCAGGCCGCCGGTCTATGTCGCGCCGCCGCCGAACAACATCATCTACCAGAACATCCATAATACGACGGTGATCAACACCGTGATCAACCGCCTGCCTGCACCAGCACCGGCTACCGGCGCAGGGGCCGGACCGGGCAATCTGGCGCCAGCGATTGCCGGCCGTGCCAACCCGGCCGGGCCTGCCGTGCCGCAGGCGGTCGTGCAGCGCGCCGCGCTGATCCAGCAGGGTAAGGCGCCGATGCCGCCGAGCGCGACGATCCAGCCGACGGCGAGGCCCGGCGCGCCTCCGGTGACGCCGACGACGGCAGTCGCGCCGACCGCAGCGCCAACGGCTGCGCCGCAGACGGCGCCGACACTTGCTCCGCAGACCAGGCTGCCCCAGGCCAACACGCTGCCAGTTCCTGGTGCCCATGGCGGCCCGCCGCCACCGCCAGCGGGGGCAGGGGCTCTGCCGGGCGGAGGGCCCGTGCCGCCGACGGCGACCGCACCCGGTGCGACACCGCCGGCTCGTCCGGGGGCGCCGACCACAGCTGCTCCCGGCACAACGGCCGGTCCCGGCACAACACTGCCTGCGCATTCCAATGCGCCAACGGCTGCCGCGCCGGCAACCGCTGCGCCCGCCGTGACCAACCCGACTGCTGTGCCCGGCCAGCCCCCCAGGCCGCCGGTGGCACAGACGCCGCCCGGCATCGGGCCTGCGGATCGCGCCAAGTCTGCGACCCGTGAGCCTGCTGGCTCGCCGCCCGCCGCTGCAGGCGCGCCGGCGACACCTCCGGCCGCGGCCGGGAGGCCGATCGCGCCGCCGCCTTCAGCGGCACGTGAGCCGATCAGGCCGCAGCATCTGCCATCTGCGGCCCCGCCGCAGGCGGCCAGGCCGGCTGCACCGCCGCCGCGGCCGCAGGCCGTGGCGCGGCCCACGCCACCACCCCCGCCGCATGTGTCGGCGCCGCCACCGAGGATGGCCGCACCTCCGCCGCCACGCCCGGCTCCTCCGGTTGCCGTCGCGCGGCCGGCGCCTCCGCCCATGGCGCGGCCCGCTCCACCGCCGCCGGTGGCCCGACCGGCACCCCCGCCGCCGCCGCGTATGGCCGTTGCGCCACCACCCCCACCGCGCCCGGCCGCGCCGCCTCCGCCGCGTCCCGCACCTCCGCCGCCGGCGGCCAAGAAGTGCCCGCCGAACCAGCCCAGATGCTAATCGGGTGCTAGGAGAGGCCCGGTCTCCAGGGAAAGGGCCTCTCGCAGGCGAAAACCGCCTCTGAACGGCCCTTATTTCCTTGCTTCTGGCCGAAATGGCGCTATATAGCGCGCCATCTCACACGGAAACATGGCTCACAAGGCCGTCCGGTGGCAACCGGGGCGAGGACGCTCCGTTTTGCTCACACGTTTCCGGAGGAACCAACCGGAGAATTAGAACGATGGCGCTACCCGATTTCACCATGCGTCAGCTGCTTGAAGCTGGCGTGCACTTTGGTCACCAGTCTCACCGCTGGAATCCGAAAATGGCTCCGTTCATTTTCGGCGCTCGCAACAACATTCACATCGTCGACCTCGCGCAAACCGTGCCGATGCTGCACAACGCCTTGCAGGCGGTCAGCGACACCGTCGCCAAGGGCGGACGCATCCTGTTCGTCGGCACCAAGCGCCAGGCACAGGACGGCGTCGCGGACGCTGCCAAGCGCTGCGCGCAGTATTTCGTCAATTCGCGCTGGCTCGGCGGCACGCTGACCAACTGGAAGACGATCTCGGCCTCGATCAAGCGTCTGCGTCACCTCGACGACGTGCTCTCGGGCGGCGATGCCAGCTCCTACACCAAGAAGGAGCGCCTGACGCTTCAGCGCGAGCGCGACAAGCTCGACCGCTCGCTCGGTGGCATCAAGGACATGGGCGGTCTGCCCGACCTGATCTTCGTGATCGACACCAACAAGGAAGACATCGCGATCCAGGAAGCCCAGCGGCTCAACATCCCGGTCGCTGCGATCGTCGACACCAATTCGGACCCGAAGGGCATCACCTATGTGGTGCCGGGCAATGACGACGCCGGTCGTGCGATCGCGCTCTATTGCGACCTGATCGCGCGTGCCGCGATCGACGGCATCTCCCGCGCCCAGGGCGATTCGGGTATCGACGTCGGCGCCTCGGCACGTCCGCTCGCTGAAGAGCTGCCGGCGGCTTCGTCGAGCGGCTTCCAGGGCCTCGCAGGTCCGCGCGGCACCGCCGACGACCTCAAGAAGCTCCCGGGCGTGTCGGGTGCGATCGAGAAGAAGTTCAACGACCTCGGCATCTTCCACTTCTGGCAGCTCGCCGAGCTCGATCACGACACCGCGCACACGATCGGCGAAGAAGTCGGTCTGCCGAGCCGTGCGGACGCCTGGGTGGCCAAGGCCAAGGCGCTGACCGCGGAAGCGGAATAGTCAAGAGAGCGATGGGTTGGCCGGACAAGATCCGGCCACCATTTCAGTTGACGCGAATCCCTGAGATGGACCGCGGCGGGGCGCTTCGATGCCACGCCGCGGCGAACCAGCAGGCACAAAGGATTTTCAACGATGGCAACGATCACAGCTGCGATGGTCAAGGACCTGCGCGAGTCGACCGGCGCGGGCATGATGGACTGCAAGGCCGCGCTGACCGAAAACGACGGTAACATGGAAGCGGCGCAGGATTGGCTGCGCAAGAAGGGCCTGTCCAAGGCCGCCAAGAAGTCGGGCCGCGTCGCGGCCGAGGGCCTGATCGGCGCCCTGACCAAGGGCACCAAGGGTGTCGTGGTCGAGGTCAACTCCGAGACCGACTTCGTCGCGCGCAATGGCCAGTTCCAGGGCCTCGTCAAGATGGTCGCCCAGGTCGCATTCGACGCCGGCTCCGATGTCGAGAAGATCAAGGCCGCCAAGGTCGGCGACGTCACGGTCGAGGCCGCCATCAATGACGCGATCGCCACCATCGGCGAGAACATGACGCTGCGCCGCGCAGCTTCGCTCGAAGTGAGCCAGGGCGTGGTGTCGAACTACGTCCACGGCGCGGTCGTCGAGGGCGCCGGCAAGATGGGCGTGATCGTGGCGCTGGAATCGCCCGGCAAGGCCGATGAGCTCGCAACGCTCGGCCGCCAGATCGCGATGCACATTGCCGCCGCGAATCCGCTGGCGCTCGATCCGTCCGGCCTCGATCCGGCGGTCGTCAAGCGCGAGAAGGACGTGCTCGCCGACAAATATCGCCAGCAGGGCAAGCCCGAGAACGTGATCGAGAAGATCGTCGAGTCCGGCCTCAAGACCTACTACAAGGAAGTCTGCCTGCTCGAGCAGGCCTTCATCCACGACACCGGCAAGTCGGTGGCGCAGGCGTTGAAGGAAGCCGAAGGCAAGGTCGGCGGCGCTGTGAAGATCGCCGGCTTTGTGCGCTATGCTCTCGGTGAGGGAATCGAGAAGCAGGAAAGCGACTTCGCGGCCGAGGTCGCTGCGGCCAGCGGCAAGAAGTAAGCGCCGGAACGTTCCTTCCGGCGTGCCGCCGGAAGCGGCGCTCGGACAAGGAAAGTGCTCATGTCTGATCCGGTCTATCGTCGCGTCGT
This sequence comes from Bradyrhizobium sp. SBR1B, assembly GCF_014198205.1. Lineage (NCBI taxonomy): Bacteria > Pseudomonadati > Pseudomonadota > Alphaproteobacteria > Hyphomicrobiales > Nitrobacteraceae > Bradyrhizobium > Bradyrhizobium sp. SBR1B. Next base: position 13,344 of record NZ_JACIHC010000015.1, on the reverse strand, counting down.
GATCAAGCTGTCCGGCGAATATCTCGCGGGACAGCAAGGCTTTGGCATCGATCAGCCGACCGTCGACCGGGTTGCGGACGATCTGATCGCGGCCCGCAAGCTCGGCACCGAGGTTGCGGTCGTGATCGGCGGCGGCAACATCGTGCGCGGCGTCGAGGTCTCCGCCCGCGGTGTGTCGCGCCCGACCGGCGACACCATGGGCATGCTCGCCACCATGATGAACTGCCTCGCGCTGGAGGCGGCGATCGAGCGCAAGGGCACGCCGGCGCGCACGCTGTCGGCCTTCGTCATGCCCGAGATTTCCGAGCTGTTCACCCGCACTGCGGCGCACAAATATCTCGCCGAGGGCCGGATCGTGCTGCTCGGCGGCGGAACCGGCAATCCGTTCTTCACCACCGATACGACCGCGGTGCTGCGCGCCGCCGAAATCGGCGCCCAGGCGGTGCTGAAAGCGACCAATGTCGACGGCGTCTACTCGGCCGATCCGAAGAAGGATCCGTCCGCCACGCGGTTTGACCGGCTGACCCATTCGCAGGCGATCGAGGGCGGCTACAAGGTGATGGATGCGACCGCCTTCGCGCTTGCCCGCGAGACGTCTCTGCCTATCATCGTATTCTCGATCGCGGAGCCGGGTTCGATCGGCGCGATTCTACGTGGCGTCGGCCACGGAACCATTGTCGCCGGCTGACCGCTCATCCGTCGCGCGCGTTCAGGGAAGGTCGCGGGAGCGGTCGCCGGGATCTTGAAGGAGAAACGTGATGCCCACCGGTACTTTCGACCTCAACGAAGTGAAGCGCCGCATGCAGGGCGCCGTCCAGTCCCTCAAGCACGAGCTCGGCGGCCTGCGGACGGGGCGCGCCTCCGCCTCGATGCTCGATCCGGTGCAGGTCGATGCCTATGGCAGCCACATGCCGCTCAATCAGCTCGCCACCGTCAGCGTGCCGGAGCCCCGCCTGATCTCGGTGCAGGTCTGGGACAAGTCGATGGTCAAGGCGGTGGAGAAGGCGATCGTCGATTCCAACCTCGGCCTGTCGCCCGCGACCGAAGGCCAGGTGCTGCGCCTGCGCATCCCCGAGCTGAACGAGGAACGGCGCAAGGAACTGGTGAAGGTCGCGCATAAATATGCGGAAGCCGCCAAGGTCGCCGCGCGCCACGTCCGCCGCGATGGCCTCGACGTGCTCAAGAAGCTCGAGAAGAATCACGAAATGTCCGAGGACGACCAGAAGCGCCACGCCGACGAGGTGCAGAAGGCGACCGACGGTACGATCACCGAAATCGACCAGTTGCTGGCCGCCAAGGAAAAAGAAATCCTCACCGTCTGAAGCGCGATGAATGTCATCGCGCTTCAGGTTATTGTAAGCGCATGATCTTTTCGGAAAACCGCTTCGCACTTTTCCGGATCATGCTTTAAGGCCACCTTCAATGTCGAACGCCGCCGCGCCCGCAACGGAAGGACCCGATCGGTCCGAGGCGCCCGCGCATGTCGCCATCATCATGGATGGCAACGGGCGTTGGGCGGCCGCGCGCGGTCTGCCGCGTGCGGAAGGGCATCGCCGCGGCGTCGAGGCCTTGCGTCGCGTCGTGCGTGCCTCGCACGAGCTCGGCATCCGCTACCTCACCATCTTCTCCTTCTCGTCGGAGAACTGGTCGCGTCCAGCGAGCGAGATCGGCGATCTCTTCGGTCTGCTCCGCCGCTTCATCCGCAACGATCTCGCCAGCCTGCATCGCGACGGCGTCAAGGTCCGCATCATCGGCGAACGCGATGGGCTGGAGAGCGACATCTGCGCGCTGCTCAACGAGGCCGAGGAGCTGACGCGCGACAACACGCGCCTCACACTCGTCGTCGCCTTCAATTACGGCTCGCGGCAGGAGATCGCGAAGGCGGCGCAGAAGCTGGCGCGCGAGGTCGCGGAAGGTAAGCGCGATCCTGCCACGATCGACGCCGAAACGCTGGGCGCGCATCTCGATGCGCCCGACATTCCCGATCCCGATCTCATCATCCGCACCAGCGGCGAGCAGCGCCTGTCCAACTTCCTGATGTGGCAGGCCGCCTATAGCGAGCTCGTGTTCGTGCCGATCCACTGGCCCGATTTCGACAAGGCGGCGCTGGAAAGCGCGATCGCCGAATTCGCCAGGCGCGAGCGCCGTTTCGGCGGCCTGGTCGCGAAAACCGCCTCGTGAGCGAACAAGACGCCGCACCGGTGGGCGCCAAGCCTGCCCCGAACAATCTGGTGATGCGGGTCCTCGCAGCGCTGGTGCTGGCGCCGCTGACCATCGCGGTCGCTTATGCCGGCGGCTGGCTGTGGGCGCTGCTCGTCACCCTGGTGTCGATCGGGCTGTTCGCGGAATGGCTGACGGTGGTGGGCGCGGGCTCGGCCGCGCTGACCGGGGCGGGGACGATCGTCATCGCGATGATGGGGGCCGCCGTCGCTTTTGGCGGGCTGAAGACCTCAATCATCGTCGGCCTCGTCGGCGGCGCGATCGTGACGCTGATCGCGCGCGGCAAGTTCCTCTGGGCGGCGACCGGATTCGCTTATGCAGCGGCAGCGCTGCTGGCCTCGATCCTGGTGCGGAAGGATCTCCTCAACGGCTTCTCTGCGCTGATGTTCGTGCTGCTGGTGGTTTGGGCGACCGATATCGGCGGCTATTTTGCCGGTCGCAGCATCGGCGGGCCGAAGCTCTGGCCGCGCGTGAGCCCGAAAAAGACCTGGTCCGGGGCGCTGGGCGGCTTCGTCGCAAGCCTTCTGGTTGCGGTGGGCTTTGCGGCTTGCGGGTTCGGAAAGATGGGACCATTGCTGCTCGTCAGCGCCATCCTTTCGGTGGTGTCGGCACTGGGCGATCTGTTCGAATCGGCGGTGAAGCGGCGCTTCGGTGTCAAGGATTCCAGTCACTTAATTCCCGGCCATGGCGGGCTTCTGGACCGCCTGGACGGTTTTGTCGCCGCCATCCTGGCGGCATGGATTATCGGCTTTCTCCGCCATGGTGTGCATAGCGCCGGAAGCGGTCTTATGGTTTGGTGAGGATATGAGCGCGGTTCCATTGCGTAATAACAAGGCTGCGGCGTCCAGCGTCCGCAGCGTCACGGTTCTCGGCGCCACCGGCTCGATCGGCGACAGCACGATGGATCTGCTGCGTGCCTCGCCCGAGCGCTATCGCGTCGAGGCGCTGACGGCGAACGGCAATGTCGAAGCGCTGGCCAAGCTCGCCAAGGAATTCTCCGCGCGCTACGTCGCGATCGCCGACACCTCCAAGCTCGCCGAGCTCAAGGCCGCCTTGGCCGGGACCAGCACCGAATGCGGTGCCGGCGAAAGCGCGGTGATCGAGGCCGGCGCGCGTCCGGCCGATTGGGTGATGGCGGCCGTGAGCGGCGCTGCCGGATTGAAGCCGGCACTCGCCGCGGTCGATCGCGGTGCGCATGTGGCATTGGCCAACAAGGAATGTCTGGTCTGCGCCGGCGATTTCTTCATGCAGCGTGCGGCCAAGGCCGGCGCCTGCATCCTGCCGGCCGATTCCGAGCACAATGCGCTGTTTCAGGCGCTTGCCTCGGGCAATCGGGACGAACTCGTCCGTGTCATCATCACGGCGTCGGGCGGCCCGTTCCGCACCTGGAAGCCGGCCGACATCGAGCAGGCGACGCTCGAGCAGGCCCTGAAGCACCCGAACTGGAGCATGGGCCAGAAGATCACGATCGATTCGGCGTCGATGATGAACAAGGGGCTCGAGGTGATCGAAGCGTCGTACCTCTTCGCGCTGTCGCCCGACGAGATCGACGTCCTCGTGCATCCGCAGTCGATCATTCACGGCATGGTCGAGTTCTCCGACCGTTCGGTGATGGCCCAGCTCGGCGCGCCCGACATGCGCACCCCCATCGCGCACTGCCTGGGCTGGCCCGACCGCATCAAGGGGCCGGCGGCCAAGCTGGACCTCGCCAAGATCGGCCAGCTGACCTTCGAGGCGCCCGATTTCGAGCGCTTCCCCGGACTACGGCTGGCTTTCGACTCGCTCCGGACCGGGAAGGGGGCGACCACCGTCTACAACGCGGCCAACGAGGTCGCGGTCGCCGCGTTCATCGCCGGCAAGATCCGGTTCGGCGCGATCGCCCGGCTGGTGGAGGCAACACTGGACGACTGGATCCGCAGCGGGAACCAGGCCCCCCTGACGTCCGCCGATGATGCAATCTCTGTTGACCATGTTGCTCGAAATAGAGCTGCCGCCCTATTGCCTCAAATTGCCTTAAAGGCATCCTAGATGGTTCGGGGCCAGGGCCTTGCGGCGCTGGATGAGGGAATTCGATGATCGACTTTTTTGTCCATAGTTTCAATACGTTGAGCCATGGGCTCCTCGGCTACGCGGTTCCCTTCCTGTTTGTCCTGACGATCGTCGTGTTCTTCCATGAACTCGGCCATTTCCTGGTCGCGCGCTGGGCGGGCGTTCGCGTGTTGACCTTCTCGCTCGGCTTCGGACCTGAGCTGGTCGGTTTCAATGACCGCCACGGCACCCGCTGGAAGATCTCGGCCATCCCGCTCGGCGGCTACGTCAAGTTCTTCGGCGACGAGAGCGAGGCCTCGACCCCTTCGGCCCAGACGCTCGCGGCCATGACGACCGAGGAGCGCGCCGGCAGCTTCCACCACAAGAAGGTCGGCCCGCGCGCGGCCATCGTCGCGGCCGGACCCATCGCCAATTTCATCCTGGGCGCGCTGATCTTCGCGGGCATGGCGCTGTATTACGGCAAGCCGAGCACGATCGCGCGGGTCGATGGCGTCGTCGCCGATGGCGCCGCGGCCGCGGCCGGCTTCAAGATCGGGGACGTCGTCGTCCAGATCGACGGCAAGCCGATCGAGAGCTTTGCCGACATGCAGCGAATCGTTGCGATGAATGCGGGTTCGGCGCTTGCCTTCCAGGTGAAGCGGGACGGCGCCATCGTCTCGCTGACCGCAACGCCGGCCCTGCTCGAGCGCAAGGATCCGTTCGGCAACAGCCACCGTCTCGGTGTGCTCGGCGTCGAGCACAAATCGCAGGCCGGCGAGGCCTCGACCGCCCCGGTGGGCATCGGTGAGGCGCTCAAGATCGGGGTCGAGCAGGTCTGGTTCATCATCACCAGCACCTTCAAGTTCCTGGGCTCTCTGTTCGTCGGAAACGGCAATCCCAACGAGGTCAGCGGCGTCCTGGGCATCGCGAAGATGTCGGGGCAGGCGGCCAGCGCCGGGTTCCAGTTCGTGATCAATCTGTGCGCGGTGCTGTCGGTGTCGATCGGCCTGCTGAACCTGTTCCCGATCCCGCTGCTCGATGGCGGTCACCTGATGTTCTATGCGGCGGAGGTCGTCCGCGGCCGGCCCCTGTCCGAGCGGACTCAGGAGATGGGGTTCCGAATCGGGCTCGGTTTGGTGCTGATGTTGATGGTGTTTGCGACCTATAACGACATCCTGCGGATGGCGGCATCTTGATGGAGGCTTTTTTGTGGCGTTGCTGATGAGCAACGTCTTGGAATGAAATTGAAATTACGGCGCTTTCGGCCGTTTGCGGCGTCGGTGAAATTGGCTACAAGCGGCCTGAACTTGGGGAATCTTCCAGACCGGCGTTGGGGTTGGGTCTGGCTCGGAATGATAAGGGCGCGTTGCGCGATGAAGTTTGGACTGCGACTCCGGGGGGGCTTGCTCGCAACCCTGATCATGTTCGGCGCGCCGGTGATTGCCCCGGTCGGGGCTGTTTTTGTGTCTTCGTCTGCGCTCGCTCAGACCGTGCAGTCGATTTCCGTCGAAGGAAATCGCCGGGTCGAGGTGGAGACGATCCGCTCCTATTTCAAGCCGGGTCCGGGCGGCCGCCTGGATCAAGGCGCCATCGACGACGGCCTCAAGGCCCTGATCGAGACCGGCCTGTTCCAGGACGTGAGAATCAACCGCGGCGGCGGCGGCCAGATCGTCGTCTCCGTGGTGGAAAACCCGGTGATCGGCCGCATCGCCTTCGAGGGCAACAAGAAGATCAAGGACGAGCAGCTCACCACTGAGGTCCAGTCCAAGGCGCGCGGCACCTTCTCCCGCGCTATGGTGCAGTCCGACACGCTGCGAATCGCTGAAATCTATCGCCGGTCCGGCCGCTACGACGTGCGCGTCACGCCTGAGGTCATCGAGCAGCCGAACAACCGCGTCGATCTCATCTTCACGATCGAGGAGGGCGCCAAGACCGGCGTCAAGTCGATCGAGTTCATCGGCAATGTCGCATTCTCGTCCTATCGCCTCAGGGACGTCATCAAGACCCGCGAATCGAACCTGCTGAGCTTCCTGGCCAGCGGTGACATCTATGATCCCGACCGCGTCGAAGCCGACCGCGACCTGATCCGCCGCTTCTATCTCAAGAACGGTTTCGCCGACGTCCAGGTGGTGGCCGCGCTCACCGAATACGATCCGGAGAAGAAGGGCTTCAACGTCACCTTCAAGATCGAGGAAGGATCTCAGTACCGCGTCGGTGCGATCGACTTCCGCTCCAGCATTCCGAACTTCGATCCCTCGTCGATGCGCGCCTATTCGCGCGTCAATGTCGGCTCGCTCTACAACGTCGAATCGGTCGAGAAGTCGGTCGAGGAGATGCAGATCGAGGCCTCGCGCCGCGGCTATGCCTTCGCCGTGGTCCGGCCCGGCGGCGACCGCAATTTCGAGGCGCACACCGTTTCCGTCGTGTTCAACATCGACGAAGGTCCGCGCACCTATATCGAGCGCATCAACCTGCGCGGCAACACGCGTACCCGCGATTACGTGATCCGCCGCGAGTTCGATATCTCCGAGGGCGACGCCTACAACCGCGCCCTGGTCGACCGTGCCGAGCGGCGCCTGAAGAACCTCGACTATTTCAAGAGCGTGAAGATCACGACGGAGCCCGGCTCGTCGAGCGATCGCGTCGTCCTGATCGTCGACATGGAAGAGAAATCGACCGGCGACTTCTCGATCTCGGGCGGTTACTCCACCACCGACGGCGCGCTGGCCGAAGTCTCGATCTCCGAGCGCAACCTGCTTGGCCGCGGTCTGTTCGCCAAGGCGTCGGTGACCTATGGCCAATACGCACGCGGCTACTCGCTGTCGTTCGTCGAGCCGTATCTGCTCGACTACCGCGTCGCGCTCGGCCTCGACCTCTATCAGCGCCAGCAGCTGTCCAACAGCTACATCTCCTACGGCACCAAGACGCTCGGCTTCTCGCCGCGCCTCGGCTTCTCCTTGCGTGAAGATCTGGCGCTCCAGCTGCGCTACTCGATCTACCAGCAGGAAATCACCCTGCCGAACTACCTGGCGAACTGTAACAACGTTGCCGGCTCAGCGGCATTCAATCCAAGCCCGGCTTACGCCGCCGCTAACGGTATCAGTCTTGTCTCCACCAACGGCCTCGGCTGCTACAGCGACGGTGAAGCCTCGCTGCCGGTGCGCAAGGAGCTTGCCAACGGCAAGACTTTGACCTCGGCGCTCGGCTACACGCTGACCTACAACACGCTGGACAACAACAAGAACCCCACCGACGGTCTGCTCATCGACTTCCGTCAGGATTTCGCCGGCGTCGGCGGCGACGTCTCCTACATGAAGTCGGTCATCGATGCGAAGTACTACACTCCGCTGGTGTCGGACATCGTCGGCCTCGTCCGCCTGCAGAGCGGCATGCTGAACAAGATGGGCAGCGATCTGCGCATGCTCGATCACTTCCAGATGGGTTCGAACCTCGTCCGCGGCTTTGCTCCGAACGGCATCGGCCCGCGCGATTTGAATCCGTTCGGTACGCAGGACGCCCTCGGCGGCACCAAGTACTGGGGCGCTTCGCTCGAACTGCAGATGCCGTTCTGGTTCCTGCCGAAGGAAGTGGGTCTGAAGGGGGCGGTTTATGCCGATGCCGGCGGCCTCTACGACTACCAAGGACCAACCAGCTGGGCGTTTAATGGCGTCTCAGGCACCAACGAAGTCAATGCACCTGGTTGTATCCCGTCGTCGATCAATCCATCGAGCGCCGGAACCTGTACCGGCCTCGTGTATGACGACAGCAAGGTGGTCCGCTCGTCGGTTGGTGTCGGCCTGATCTGGCAGTCGCCGTTCGGTCCGCTGCGCTTCGACTACGCCGTGCCGCTCAGCAAGGGCAAGTACGATCGCACGCAGGAGTTCCGGTTCGGCGGCGGCACCACGTTCTAATTCGATCAGCACGGCACGATCCGGATCACTGGAACCGGTTTCCGAAAGGGATCGTGCCGATCCAAGAGATGGAGCATGATGCGGCTCGACCGCTTCATGCCGAAGCCGGACCGCGACGGGGTGGAATGGCGCAGCCGACCTTCTTCACAAAGCCGCCTGCCTCAACGCTGGCTGACATCGCCACGCTGACCAAGGCGCAGCTGGTCGATCCCGCCAGGGGCGGCCACATCATCACGGGCCTCGCTTCGCTTGACGAAGCGGGCCCGATGCATCTGGCGTTCTTCGACAACCTCAAATACGCCGATGAGCTCAAGGCGACCAAGGCTGGCGCTTGCCTGGTGAGCCCGCGCTTCGAGCCCCAGGTGCCCGCGCACGTGGCCGTGCTGCGAGCGGCGCAGCCGTTCCGGGCCTTTGTCAGGATCGCGCGGGAATGGCACGGCGAAGCGCTGAGGCCGCAATCCTGGGTCGGCAATGACGGCATCGCGCCGTCGGCGATCATCGATCCCTCGGCCCGGCTCGAGGACGGCGTGATCGTCGATCCCCTGGCCGTGATCGGCCCGGATGTGGAGATCGGCAGCGGCACGGTGGTCGGCGTCGGGGCGGTGATCGGGCCCGGCGTCAAGATCGGCCGGGACTGCAATGTCGGCGCGCGCACCGCGATCCAGTGCGCCCTGATCGGCAACAATGTGCTGATCCATCCCGGCTGCTCGATCGGCCAGGACGGCTACGGCTTCATCTTCTTCGGCCCCGAGGGCCATCTGAAGGTGCCCCAGACCGGGCGGGTGCTGATTCAGAACGACGTCGAGGTCGGCGCCGGGACCACGATCGATCGCGGCAGCTTGCGCGACACCGTGATCGGCGAGGGGACGAAAATCGACAATCAGGTCCAGATCGGTCACAATGTCACGATCGGACGGCACTGCCTGTTGGCTGCCCAGATCGGGCTCGCCGGCAGCCTGTCCATTGGCGACAACGTGGCACTCGGAGCGAAGGTTGGCATCAACAACCACCTCAAGATCGGGGACGGGGCCCAGGTGACCGCGATGAGCGGCGTCAAGGACGACATCCCGCCGGGCGGACGCTGGGGTGGCTTTTTCGCCAAGCCGACCAAACAATGGTTCAAGGAGATCATCGCGGTGGAGCGCTTGGTACGCGACAGCAGGGCTGATCCGAAGGATGAGGGACGGGAATGACGGCGGAATCACCTGTTAAGTTCGAGCTGGTGGACATCAATGCCATCCTCCAGACGCTGCCGCACCGCTTTCCGATGCTGCTGATCGACCGCGTGATCAACATCCGCGCCGACTATAGCGGCATCGGCATCAAGAACGTCACCTTCAACGAGCCGGCCTTCCAGGGGCATTTCCCGGAGCGCCCGGTCTATCCCGGCGTCATGATGATCGAGGCGATGGCGCAGACCGCGGGCGTGATCGGCATCAAGTCAGTCGAAGGGACCGAAAAGCCGCGGGCGGTCTATTTCCTCACCATCGACAAGTGCAAATTCCGCAAGCCCGTGCTGCCCGGCGATACCATCGAGTATCACATGCGCTCGGTCGGCCGCCGCAAGGCCATGTGGTGGTTTCACGGCGACGCCAAGGTCAACGGGCAGGTGGTTGCGGAAGCCGACGTCGGCGCCATGCTGACGGACTGAGCGGCACGCGGGCCGCGCTGGACGGATTCCTCACGCGCCGCAATCGTAGCGGCCGCCGGGTGCCTCGCGCTTAATGTTTTGGTTGAAGAACTGGCCCATGGACGGTGCGCCCAGGAGACGGTCGGCTGTCTCGGCCGCGACGCCGCAATAGCGCGTATAGCTGCCGCCAGTCGCGACGACGAGGTCGCGCTGCGTACGGTCGTAGCAGACACGCTGAAGCACCGTGCTGCGGTTGATGTCGCGGCATTCGAATGTCGCGAGGTCGATAGGGTGGCGTTCGCCGGTCTCGACCGTCTCGGACACGATCGGTGCAGCCGCGAGCTGTGCGAGCAGAAGTGCCAGGGCCCTGACCATGAAAGCTGAAGCTCCGCATGAAGTTGTTGAGGAGCCGGGAAGGCACCTCATCCGGTACTTGAAACAGGCAGAGATGATACGTCACTGGACAGATCGGGCATAGTCGCGCTAACCACCGGAAAACTGAGCGACTTCAATGCATAACCAGACCTTCTTGACGAGTAAGATTGCTTGATGAGCAAGATTGATCCCACCGCACGGGTTGAGGACGGCGCCGTGATCGGCGAGGGCACCGAGATCGGGCCGTATTGCATCATCGGCTCAAATGTCGTGATCGGCGCGAACTGCAAGCTCATTGGGCATGTTACCGTCATCGGCCATACATCGATCGGGGACGGCGGCGTGATCTCGCCGTTCGCGGTGCTCGGCGGCGCGCCCCAGGATCTCAGCTACAAGGGCGAGCCGACGAGGCTCGAGATCGGCTCTGGCTGCGTCATCCGCGAAGGCGCGACGATGAACGTCGGCACCATCAAGGGCGGCGGCCTAACGCGCGTCGGCAACGGCGGCTACTTCATGAACAACAGCCATGTCGGCCATGACTGCATAGTCGGCAACAACGTGATCTTTGCGACCTCGGCGACGCTCGGCGGGCACTGCGAGATCGGCGACGCCGTCTATATCGGCGGCCTCTCCGCAGTGCACCAGTTCACGCGCATCGGTCCATATGTGATGGTCGGAGGGGTCTGCGGCGTGCGCGACGATGTCATCCCGTATGGGCTCGTTAACGGCCAGTATGCGGTGCTCGAAAGCCTCAACCTGATCGGCATGAAGCGGCGCAAGTTCACCAAGCAGCGACTGGCGACGGTGCGCGGGTTCTATCAAAAGCTCTTCCATGGGCCCGGTACCTTCGCCGAGCGGCTGGAGTCGGCGCGCCCGCTCGCGGGCGAAGATCCGGCGATCGCCGAAATCCTCGACTTCATCGGCAAGGGCAAGCGCCCGCTCTGTCTTCCCGCCATTGCGAAGTGATTTCGGGATGGCCGCGGACATGACATCGGCGGCGTCGGACATCTCATCGCCGGTCGGCATCGTCGCCGGCGGAGGCGCGATGCCGTTTGCGGTTGCCGACTCGCTTGCCGCCCGCGGCATCACGCCGGTGCTGTTTCCGCTGCGCGGGGCCTGCGATCCCGCGCGGGTGGAGAAATTCCGCCATCGCTGGATCTCGGTCGGCCAGCTCGGTCGCGCAATGCGGCTGTTCCGCGAGGAGGGGTGCCGCGACCTGATCTTCATCGGCACATTGGTGCGGCCCTCGCTCTCCGAGATCCGGTTCGACGTCAAGACGATGCGGCTGCTCGGCAATGTCATCCGCGCCTTTCGCGGCGGCGACGATCATCTCCTGTCCGGCGTCGGCCGCATCCTCGAGCAGGACGGCTTTCGCATGGTCGGCATCAAGGACCTCGCACCCGATCTCCTGATGCCCGAAGGCTGCATCAGTCGCGCCTGGCCCAGCGATACCAGCAAGACCGACATCGCGCGCGGCCGCGCGGTGCTGACCGCGCTCGGCCCGTTCGACATCGGCCAGGCTGCGGTGGTGATCGACGGCCATGTGGTGGCGGTCGAGGACATCGAGGGCACCGACGCGCTGCTCGCGCGCGTCGCGCGGCTGCGCGAGGAGGGACGCATTCGCGCGGCCGCCGGCCGCGGCGTTCTGGTGAAGGCGCCGAAGAGCGGCCAGGATCTGCGCTTCGACCTGCCGACGATCGGCCCGCGCACCATCGAGGGCGTCGCGGCGGCCGGCCTTGCGGGCCTCGCCGTCATCGCCGGCAACACCATCGCCGCCGAACCGCAGGCGATGATCGGCCTCGCGGACGCCAAATATCTCTTCGTCATCGGACTGCCGGCGTGATGCAGTCGCGCGATCCCAAGCGCAAGATCTTCCTGATCGCCACGGAGGAGTCCGGCGACCGGCTCGGCAGTGCCTTGATGAAGGTGCTGCGTCAGCGCCTCGGCGACGGCGTGCAGTTCGTCGGCATCGGCGGCCGTACCATGGCGCGCGAGGGGCTGGAATCGCTGTTTCCGATCGAGGAGCTGTCGATCGTCGGCTTCGCCGCGGTGGTGCAGCAATTGCCGAAAATTCTGCGGCTGATCCGCGAGACGGCCGACGCCGTGGCCGAGGCGGCGCCGGACGCGCTCGTCATCATCGACAGTCCCGACTTCACCCATCGCGTCGCCCGCAGCGTGCGCGCGAAGAATCCTGAGATCCCGGTTGTCGATTACGTCTCGCCGCAGCTCTGGGCGTGGCGGCCGGGGCGGGCGCGGACCATGCTCGGATATGTCGACCATGTGCTCGGTCTGCTGCCGTTCGAGCCCGAGGAATACCGCAAGCTCGGCGGACCGCCATGCAGCTATGTCGGCCATCCCCTCATCGAGCAATTGGCCTCGCTGCGGCCGAACGCAGAGGAGCAGGCACGCCGCGACAGTGAGCCGCCGGTGCTGCTGGTGCTGCCCGGCAGCCGCCGCAGCGAGGTCAGGCACCATCTCGACGTGTTTGGCCGGGTGCTCGGCCGCTTGCAGGCGGAAGGCCGTGCCTTCGAACTGATACTGCCGACGATGCCGCATCTGGAAGCCACCATCCGCGAGGGCATCGCGAGCTGGCCGGTCAAGCCAAGGGTTGTGACCGGCGAGAACGAGAAGCGCGCCGTGTTCCGGATCGCGCGTGCGGCGCTGGCCAAGTCCGGTACGGTGACGCTGGAGCTCGCACTGTCGGGTATTCCGATGGTGACAGCCTACCGCGTCGGTGCAATCGAGGCCTTCATCCTGCGCCGCGCGATCCGCGTCTCCTCGGTGATCCTCGCCAATCTCGTGATCGGCAGGGATGTGATTCCGGAGTATCTGCAGGAGGAGTGCACGCCGGAGAAACTGGCGCCGGCGCTCGCCGAGGTGCTGACGGATTCGCCGCTGCGCAAGCAGCAGGTCGAGGCCTTTGCCCAGCTCGATCAGATCATGTCGACCGGCAACAAGTCACCGAGCGTGCTTGCGGCCGACATCGTGCTGGCAACGATGCGCAAAGGACGGCGGTAACAGAGGTCTCGTAGGGTGGGCAAAGGCGCGTCGCGCCGTGCCCACGATTCGTCGCGATGAGAAGAATTCGTGGGCACGCTTCGCTTTGCCCACCCTTGTAATAGCGCGATCGTTTATCTTTGACCTGTTCCATGAGGAATGGCCTGCCGCGGTTTGCACCCC
>NZ_JACIHC010000014.1:0-224612 GCF_014198205.1 Bradyrhizobium sp. SBR1B | reverse complement strand
GCCAGCGGCCTGTCGCGGGGTGCAAACCGCGGCAGGCCATTCCTCATGGAACAGGTCAAAGATAAACGATCGCGCTATTACAAGGGTGGGCAAAGCGAAGCGTGCCCACGACTTCTGTCGCAGTGCTGGATGGATGGTGGGCACGGCGCAAGTGCGCCTTTGCCCACCCTACGACACTTGCTTCGCATTCGCGACGAGCGAGACGCACATTGATGTGCCCTCGCCCCTTGTGGGAGAGGGCAGCGACGCCAGTAGACACAGGCTCGCTTGGGTGAGGGGTCTCTCTCCAAGGTCTCGAGAGGAGAGAGACCCCTCATCCGGCGCTTCGCGCCACCTTCTCCCACAAGGGGAGAAGAGAAAAGAGAAGCCTAGCTCGCCGCTTCTAGCCGCACTTCGGTCAGCAGCCGCATCGCGGCGTCCGCGTCCATCGGCTCGCCGAAGGCAAAGCCTTGCGCGTATTCGCAGCCCATCTGGTAGAGCTCGACCGCGTCGGAATCGGTCTCGGCGCCTTCGGCCACAACGTCCATGCCGAGGTCGTGCGCAAGCGCGATGATCGACTTCAGGATCACCGGCCGTGTGCCGCGGTTGGTGGTGCGCACGAAGGACTGGTCGATCTTGATGGTGTCGAACGGGAAGCGCTGGAGATAGGCCAGTGACGAATGACCGGTGCCGAAATCGTCGAGCGAGAGCCCGGTGCCGAGCTCGCGGATCCGCGTCAGCATCTGCGCTGCGTGCTCCGGATTCTCCATCACCAGCGATTCCGTCAATTCCAGCTTGAGCGTGCCGCGCGCCACCGAGGAGCGCGACAGCACGGTGCGGATGTCGTGGATCAGATCGTGGCGCAGCAACTGCCGCGAGGAGACGTTGACCGAGGCGAAGATCGGCTCGCGCGAGCGCATCGCGCGCTGCCAGATCGAGAGCTGCTTGGCGGTCTGGTCCAGCACGAACATGCCGAGGTCGACGATCAGGCCGGTCTCTTCGGCGATGGTGATGAATTCCGAGGGCGCCATGCGGCCGAGCTTCGGGTGATCCCAGCGCACCAGCGCTTCGAAGCCGGCGACCGAACGATCCTCCAGCCGCACGATCGGCTGGTACAGGATCGTGAGCTCCTGCCGCTCGATGGCGCGGCGCAGCTCGCTCTCCAGCGTCAGGCGATCGGTCTTCCGCGCGCGCATCGCGGACTTGTAGACGTCGATGCGGTCGCCGCCGATGCGCTTGGAGTGATACATCGCAAGCTCGGCGTCCTTGATGATCTCGTCCGTGAGCTGAACCTGCGGATCAGAAAGCGCGAGACCGATCGACGCCGTGAGAAAAATCTCGCGGTCGTTGAAGGCGATCGGCGCCCGGATGGTCTTGCGGATGGTCTCGGCGAAGGCGGTGATGCGGGCGGGGTCCTGCTCCGAGAGCAGGATCAGGCCGAACTGGTCGCCGGCAAGCCGCGCCAGCGTGTCCTGCGGCTTCAGGATGCGGGTGAGGCGGCGGGCCAGCGTCAACAGGATGGAATCGCCGACCGCGATACCGACGGAATCGTTCACCTGCTTGAAGCGGTCGAGGTCGATCACCATCAGCGTCGGCCGCAGCGTCGGCATGGTCTTGGCAAAATGCGCCACCGCACCCAGCCGGTCCATGAACAGTTTTCGATTGGGCAGGCCGGTGAGGTTGTCATGCACGGAATCGTGCAGCAGGCGTTCCTCGGCGTTGCGCAGCTCGGTGACGTCGGTGAGCGTGCCGACCACGCGCGAGACCTCGCCGTCCGAGCCGACCACCGGGCGTGCCTTCAGCGCGAACCACATGAAATGGCCGTCGGGGGTGCGCAGGCGGAAATCCTGCACCAGGCGGCCGCGGCGCTGGTCGAGCACGCTGTCGAGCGCGGCGCGGAAACGGTCCTGGTCCAGCGGGTGCAGCACCTCGAGCCACGAGGCGGCCGGGCCTTCGAGCGTGCCGCGCTTGAGGCCGAGCAGGGCTTCGGTCTCGGGGCTCGTAAAAACCTTGTCGGCGGAAACGTCCCAGTCCCAGATCAGATCGCCGGAGCCGGCCAGCGCCAGGGCGCGCCGCTCGATGTCGGAGACGACGCCGGTGGTGGCGCCGCCGCCGGCAAAGGCGTGCTGCATCACCGTGAAGCCGATCAGCATCACGATCAGCACGAGGCCGCCGAGTAGCGCCGGGCCGACGATGTCGTTGGTCACGGAACCCGCGACCGTCATGCCGGCCGCGACCACCCAGACCACCAGCAGGAACCAGGTCGGGATCAAAAGCACCGCGCGGTCGAAGCCGTGGGTGGAGAGATAGACAATCAGCGCGAAGCCCGCGAAGGCGATCAGCACCAGCGAAATGCGCGCGATGCCGGAGGCCACCGCTGGGTCGAACAGCGCGAGCGCCACCAGCGAGCCCAGGAACGCGAGCCAGCCCACCGTGATGTGCGAATAGCGCACGTGCCATCGGCTGAGATTGAGATAGGCGAACAGAAACACCAAGAGCGTTGCCGCCAGGATCGCTTCACCCGCCGCGCGCCAGATGCGCTCGGCGTTGTTCGACATGTCGAGCACCTTGCCCCAGAAGCCGAAATCGACGCCGATATAGACCAGCACCGCCCAGGCCAGCGCCGCGGCGGCCGGGAACATGATGCTGCCCTTCACCACGAACAGAATGGTCAGCACCAGCGCCAGCAGGCCCGAGATGCCGATCACGATGCCCTGGTACAGCGTGAACGAGTTGACCTTGTCCTTGTAGGCTTCCGGCTCCCACAGATAGAGCTGCGGCAGCTTGTCGGTGCGCAGCTCCGCGACGAAAGTGATGACAGCGCCGGGGTCGAGCGTGACGCGGAAGACGTCGGCGGTCGGGCTTTCCTGCCGCTCCGGCCGGTCGCCGGTCGAGGGCGTAATGGTCGCAATGCGCGACAGGCCGAGGTCGGGCCACAAGAGCCCCGAGGAAACGATACGGTAATGCGGCGCGACGATCAGGCGGTCGAGTTGGTCGTCGGTGTTGTTGGCGAGCGCGAACACCACCCAGTTCTGGCCGCCCTCGCGGGCGCGCACTTCGATGCGGCGGACGATGCCGTCGGTGCCGGGCGCGGTGGAGACCTGGATGCGGTCCGCATCGCTGCGCTGATGCTCGAGGACACCGGTGAGGTCGATCGCGGGCGCGTCACTGCGGACGCTGACGGCGTCGAGCGCGCGCGCGGGATACGCGGCGACAAGAATCATGAGGCCCAGCGCGATGGGCGCGAGGCACCTGATCAGACGCAAGGCCAGTTCTCCGCGTTCGACGCAAACTCTTCAGTGAAGACGATTTCAAACCGAACGGAAGTGGTTCGGTGCGTCGCGATAGATGCCACGAAAGCGAGGAAAATCAAAGGGTTTCCGGCGTCTCCCGTGGGCCGTTGGCCTAGACCTCCAACACAATTTTGCCAATATGTGCGCTCGTTTCCATGCGCCGGTGCGCATCGGCTGCCTTTTCCAGCGGGAAAGTGCTGTCCATCAGCGGTTTGACGCGGCCTTCGCGCAAAAGTGGCATCACTTTCTGCTCGATTGCGGCCACCATCGCGGCCTTGTCCGCATTACTACGGGGGCGCAGGGTCGAGCCGGTATGGGTGAGGCGCTTGACCATCACCTTGGCGATGTTGACGTTGACCTTGGGCCCGTTGAGCGTCGCGATCTGCACGATGCGGCCGTCGATCGCGGCGGCATCATAATTGCGGTCGACATACTCGCCAGCGACCATGTCGAGGATGAGGTTGACGCCTTCCTTGTTGGTCGCTTCCTTGACCACGGCGACGAAGTCCTCGGTCTTGTAGTTGATGGCGCGGTCGGCGCCTAACTTGAGGCAGGCGTCGATCTTGTCCTGCGATCCGACGGTGACGAACACTTTCGCACCGAACGCCTTCGCCAGCTGGATCGCCATGGTGCCGATGCCGGAGGAGCCGCCATGGATCAGCAGCGTCTCGCCTGCCTTCAGGCCACCGCGCTCGAACACGTTGTGCCAGACCGTCATCAGGGTTTCCGGCAGCGCGCCGGCTTCCTTCATGGACAGCGCCGGCGGCACGCTCATCGCCTGGGCGTCCTGGGCGATGCAGTACTGCGCATAGCCGCCGCCGGCGACCAGCGACATCACCTTGTCGCCGATCTTGTGCCGCTTGGCATTGCTGCCGACGGCAACCACTTCGCCCGCGATCTCGAGACCGGGCAGGTCGCTGGCGCCGGGCGGCGGCGGATAGGCTCCCGAGCGCTGCGCAACGTCGGGCCGGTTGACGCCGGCGGCCTCCACCTTGACCAGGATCTCGTCGGGACCGGGCTGCGGAATGCTGCGTTGTTCCGGCACCAGCACTTCCGGTCCGCCGGGCTTGGATATGGCGACCACGGTCATTTGCGCGGGCAGCTTGTCCATGATGTGTCCTTGGGTGAAGGTGCGGGATGAACGAGGCCCTTGCTTAGCCAGCGTGATCCAAGCTGGCAACCGCCTCAGCATTGGGTGCGCGAACTTTGGAGGAACGAGGATGGCGACGGAAGACGACGACCGCCCGCGCAAGAAGATCAGCCATGAAATCGGGCAGGACCTCTCGCTCTTGTCGGTCGAGGAACTGACCGAGCGCGTCACGCTGCTCAAGACCGAGATCGCAAGGCTGGAAGAAGCCGCTACGAAGAAGCGCGCCTCACGCGATGCGGCGAACAGCTTTTTCAAGTCGTAGGATTTTCACGCCTCTCGTGTCCCGGATGCGGTGCGGCACGCAGTGACGCTCCGCAGAGCCGGGACCCACGTCTCGCGCAGCCGCACCTTCGCGTCCATTCCGGGACGGCGCGCAGCGCCGAGCCCGGAATCCATAACCCCAGGACGTCAAAACGGCGGGCAGAGTTTGTTCCACCCCCGCTCGGTCACTGGCCGACATGGCTAACGAACCCTCAAAAAATTCGCTCGTTTACGGTCGATTAAGCTTTCGGGTTTATGACTGGAACTGTCCTCGTTTGGACACCGAGTGGCTCCTGTCCACTCTGTTTGACGCCTCCCTGTTATCAACTTTCAAAGCCGCCGGTCTCCGGCGGCTCTTTTTTTGCGCACGGCGTCTCGAGTGGCGTGGCTACCGCTTCGCGTCAAGAATCCGCATCAAAACAAGAGTCTCCGCCCAGTTGCATTCCGAGGAATGACCCGCGGAAACCATAACCGTGCTTGTCACTGGACTCCGCGTCCCGCCCGCGCAATGATTTGTTCATCATAAGCCGGCGCCAAAGCCGGGCAGTCAAACAGTTGCGTAAGAGGCGTTAACCATGGAACGTTTGCAGGCCGACGGCGCTCTCGTTCAACTCAGCGAGCGGTTCACCAATTCTGCGGCGTTCGGCGTCCTGTTCCGCGAGGGCATGGACCTCGTCGAAGAGACCGCCGCCTATCTCGACGGCGCCGGCCGCACCGAGGCCAAGGCGCTCGACCGTGCCGTCAGCCTCACCTACGCGACCGAGAGCATGCGTCTCACCACCCGCCTGATGCAGCTCGCCTCGTGGCTGCTGCTGCACCGCGCGGTGAAGGAAGGCGAGATGACGTTGAGCCAGGCCAATCGGGAGAAGACCAAGGTCAAGCTCAGCGCTGCCGATCCCGGCCCCACCGACACCATCGAGAAGCTGCCCTCGCAGCTCCAGGACCTGATCCATCGCTCGATGAGCCTGCAGACCCGCGTCCGCCGCCTCGACACCACCATCCACACCCCGCCGGCCGAACACATCGCGATCGGCAATCCGCTGGTGCCGCACCTCAACGCGCTGAAGGCGGCGTTCGAGCGGTAGGGTGCCGTAGTTCACAGGTGCCGTAGGGTGGGCAAAGGCGCGCAGCGCCGTGCCCACCATCTCTCATTTGGGACTACAGCAGGGGTTTGGTGGGCACGCTTCGCTTTGCCCACCCTACGAAATCTCGGCTTTGGTCAGGCCCCTCCTAAAACAAAAACGCCCCCGGCTCTCCGGGGGCGTTTTTCGTCTCCAGCCATTTCGGGCCGGATCAATCCTTTTTGAGAAAGCCCGAAAACTTCTTCTGGAAGCGCGAGACGCGGCCGCCGCGATCCATCAGCTGGGCATTGCCGCCGGTCCAGGCCGGGTGCGACTTCGGGTCGATGTCGAGGTTCAGCGTGTCACCTTCCTTGCCCCAGGTCGAGCGGGTCAGGTACTCGGTTCCGTCGGTCATCACGACCTTAATCGTATGATAGTTCGGGTGAATTTCGGCTTTCATGGCAATTCCTCGGCGCCCCGGCGCCTTCTTGGGTGGCTATCGAATGACGGATTTGGGCGGCTCTATACCTCACGAAACCCGCTAAAACAAGCCACTCCGGGGCGGTGAACCGGGTTTGCCCCTAAGGGACTTCCCGGATTTGCCACTACCCTTGCACCGGCCTATTGGGAGCAAACGAATGCAATGGGTTGGATCTCATGAGCGCAGTGGAACGGCTTGATGACCAGTATGTCGATCGGCCCGGAATGAATGCCGCGGACACCCCGTCGATCGAGGCCGAGCTGATCGAAGAGCCGGCCAAGGGTCGCGCCAAGCTGCGGCCGCTGCTCGCGCTGGCGCCCTATGTCAGCCGCTATCGCGGCCGGGCGGCGCTGGCCTTCGTCGCACTCACGGTCGCGGCGCTGACCACGCTGCTGGTGCCGGTCGCGGAGCGCCGGATGATCGATTTCGGCCTGACGCCCGAGGGCATCGAGCTGATCAACAGCTACTTCTCGGTGATGCTCGCGGTGGTCGGCGTGCTCGCGCTCGCCAGCGCCGCGCGCTACTACCTCGTGATGACGATCGGCGAGCGCATCGTCGCCGATCTCAGGCGCGACGTCTTCGCCCATCTGCTCTCGCTGTCTCCCGCCTTCTTCGATTCCGCACGCAGCGGCGAATTGATCTCGCGGCTCACCGCCGACACCACCCAGCTCAAATCGGCCGTCGGCGCCTCAGTGTCGATCGCGCTGCGCAATTTGATGATGTTCCTGGGCGCCGCGGCGATGATGGTGATCACGAGCCCGAAGCTGTCGGGCTTCGTGCTGCTGGCGATTCCCTTGATCGTGCTGCCGCTGGTCGCCTTCGGGCGCTGGGTGCGGCGTCTGTCGCGCAATGCGCAGGACACGCTTGCCGACGCGTCGGCTTATGCGGGCGAGCTGGTCGGCGCGATCCGCACCGTGCAGGCTTACACCAGCGAGCAATTCGCCGAGAAGCGCTTCGGCGGCGAGGTCGAGCAGGCCTATGAGGCCGCGCGCACCTCGACCCAGGCGCGCGCCGTGCTCACCGCCATCATCATCTTCATCGTGTTCGCAAGCGTGGTCGCGATCCTCTGGATCGGCTCGCATGACGTGCTCACCGGCGCGATTTCGCCGGGCCGGCTCGGTCAGTTCGTGCTTTATGCGGTGTTCGCCGCAGCCGGCCTCGGCCAGCTCAGCGAGGTCTGGGGCGAGGTCTCGGCGGCATCAGGCGCGGCCGAACGGCTGTTCGAGATCCTGCATGTGCAGCCCGACATCAAGGCGCCCGCGTCTCCCCGCGCGCTGCCGGTGCCGGCACGCGGCGAAGTCGGCTTCGACCGGGTCAGCTTCGCCTATCCGGTGCGGCGCGACGTCAATGTGCTCGATGCCGTGTCATTCACGGTGCGCCCCGGCGAGAAGGTCGCGATCGTCGGTCCGTCCGGCGCCGGCAAGAGCACCATCTTTCACCTGTTGCTGCGCTTCTACGATCCACGCAGCGGCGTGATCTCGCTCGACGGCGTGCCGGTCAAGTCCGCAGATCCCCGCGATTTCCGCGCGCGCATCGCACTGGTGCCGCAGGAATCGAACGTGTTCGCCGCCAGCGCCCGCGAGAACATCCGCTTCGGCCGGCCCGATGCAACCGACGCCGAGGTCGAGCGCGCCGCCGAGCTCGCGCATGCCGCCGAATTTATCCGCCGCCTGCCCGAAGGTTTCGACACCCCGCTCGGCGAGCGCGGTGTGACGCTGTCCGGCGGCCAGCGCCAGCGCATCGCAATCGCACGCGCCATTCTGCGCGATGCGCCGCTGCTGCTTCTCGATGAAGCCACCTCCGCGCTCGATGCCGAAAGCGAAACGCTGGTGCAGACCGCTCTGGAGGAGCTGATGCGCCACCGCACCACGCTGGTGATCGCGCATCGCCTCGCCACCGTGCTGTCCTGCGACCGCATCCTGGTGATGGACCAGGGCAAGATCGTCGAGCAGGGCACGCATGCCGAGCTCGTGGCCGCGAACGGGCTCTATGCGCGGCTGGCGAGGTTGCAGTTCGAGGGGGCTTGAGGCCCTCAGGGCCGGTTCGTAAGCTATTGACTTTGCTTGCGCCGTTTACTGTGCATGGGGTTGCTTTCGACGTTTTGTCTTGGGCAGGCGGGTTTACCGGCACTTCGGCGACAGCGCAGGCACGTTTGGCCACTGCCAGTTCTTCCAGCTGCCGTCCTCCCCGACGCAGGCCGAGGCTGAGGCCGACTCTGTCCGTTCGGAGACCTTGGGCGCGGCAAAACGCTGGTCGACATAGGTCGTCGATAAATATCCGGCGACGATGACGCCCAGAAACACCGAGGAACCCTTGGCAAGATCGCGCAGCCGCATCGATCGCCTCCATTCGCTTGTCATCGCTGACACAACGAATAACCGACCTCGCAGGATCCCTGCGTGACAGGCCTCACGCCCGCCAGAATTACGCCCGCCAGGCCATCTTCAGCACCGGCCGGCCCGAGGTCGGGTTCACATCGTCGCCGGCATGCGCAAAGCCGTTGCGCTCGTAGAAGCGGATGGCGCGGGAATTGTCCTTGTTGACGAGCAGCGTGATGCCTGATGGCGACAGGCGCTTGGCCTCTTCCACCAGCAGCCGGGCTGCGTCCGAGCCCCAGTGATCAGGGTCGACCACGAGCTGGTCGAGATAGCCGTCGCCGTCGATGGTGACGAAGCCGGTGAGGGCACCATTCTGCTCGGCGACGACAATGGACGCCTTCGGCACCAGATCCCTCAGCCAGCGCTCGCGCCACCATTCGAGCCGTGCCGCGAAGTCGATCTGCGGATAGGCCTGCTGCCAGGTGCGATGCCAGAGATCGATCGCGGCGGCTTCGTCGGAGGCCGCGTAGGGGCGGAGGTGGATCGCGCTCACTACCGCTCCGTCAGCTTCAGCTCGATGCGGCGGTTGCGCTTGTAGGCCTCTTCCGTGTTGCCGGGATCGAGCGGCTGGAATTCGCCGAAGCCGGCCGCGACGAGGCGCTGGGCGGGTACGCCGAGCGAGACCAGATATTGCACCACCGAGATCGAACGTGCCGCGGACAGATCCCAGTTCGACTTGAAGTTCGGACCGTTGACCGGACGCACATCGGTGTGGCCGTCGACGCGCAGCACCCAGGGGATGTCGCTCGGGATCTTCTTGTCGAGCTCGATCAGCGCGGCTGCCAAGGTGTCGAGCTCGGCGCGGCCCTCGGGCAGAAGCACCGCCTGGCCAGTGTCGAAGAACACCTCGGACTGGAACACGAAGCGGTCGCCGACGATGCGGATGTCGGGCCGGTTGCCGAGGATGGTGCGCAGGCGGCCGAAGAATTCCGAGCGGTAGCGCGACAATTCCTGCACGCGCTGCGCCAGCGCCACGTTGAGGCGGGACCCGAGATCAGCGATGCGGTTCTGCGATTCCTTGTCGCGCTTCTCGCTCGCGTCGAGCGCCTCTTCCAGCGCCGCCAATTGCCGCCTGAGCGCGCTGATCTGCTGGTTCAGCACTTCGATCTGGGCCAATGCCCGCGCCGAGACCGCCTTCTCCGAATCCAGCGCCTTGCCGAGCTCGGAGGTCTTGCCTTGCGCATCGCTGCCGGCGGCAGCGAGGCCATCATAGAGGCCCTTGATGCGATCGCGCTCGGTCTCGGCCGAGGCGAGGCCGGCTTTCAATTGCGAGACCTGGTCGTCGAGCGTGAGCTTGCCGAGCTTCTCCAGCGACAACAGCTCGTTGAGCTGGGCGATCTTGGCGTTGAGCAGCTCCAGCGCCTTGTCCTTGCCGGTGACTTCCTGCGACAGGAAGAACTGCACCACCAGGAACACCGACAGCAGGAACACGATCGACAGCACCAGCGTCGACAGCGCGTCGACGAAGCCGGGCCAGTAGTTGAAGGCGCCTTCGCTGCGGCGGCCGCGCGCTAGAGCCATGTTGTCCGTCTCCACTTTCGTGTCCCGGACGCGATGCAGCGTGCAACGCTGCTTCGCAGAGCCGGGACCATATTGTCCCCGACGCTGGGCCCCGGCTCAGCGACGCATCATTTCATGCTGCGTCGCGTCCGGGGCACGAGATCGTCTCAGCTCTTTTCCGGCTGGCGGGCGATGCGCTCCAGCAGACGCCGGATCTCGCGGTTCTGCTCGCCCTGGCCGTCGGCCCATTCGCGGATCATCTGCTGCTCGGTGCGCATGTGCGAGACCAGCGCCTGGATGGCTTCGGCAAGGCTCGCCATCGCCGCCGTGGTGCCGCGGCTGGCGCTGCCTTCCTCCAGCACGGAGCGTAAGCGTTCGACCGCGGCCTGGAGCTCGCCACTGGCGACCCCGCCGCCGCTGCCGGAAGCGACCGCGACCTCGCCGCTGCCATATTCGCGCACCGTGGTGGCGAGCCAGTCTTCCAGGTCGGTGTAAAAACGGTTCTGCGCCTGGCTCGATTGCAAATCGAGGAAGCCGAGGATCAGCGATCCGGCGAGGCCGAACAGCGAGCTGGAGAACGAGATGCCCATGCCGCCGAGCGGGGCTGCGAGGCCCTCCTTCAGCGTGTCGAACAGCGCGCCGGAATCGCCGCCGACCTTGAGCCCGTCGATCACCTTGCCGACCGAGCCGACCGTCTCGATCAGGCCCCAGAAGGTGCCGAGCAGGCCGAGGAACACCAGGAGGCCGGTCATGTAGCGCGAGATGTCGCGGGCTTCATCCAGGCGCGTCGCGATCGAATCGAGCAAATGCCGCATGGTGGTCTGGGTGATCGACATTCGCCCGGAGCGCTCGCCGCCGAGGATCGCCGCCATCGGCGCCAGCAGTTTCGGGTGCCGGGCCGGCGCCAGGCCAGGATCGGCGATGCGGAAATTGTTGACCCAGGAGACCTCAGGGTAGAGTCGGATGACCTGGCGGAAGGCCAGGATGATGCCGATGAACAGCACGCCGCCGATCAGGGCATTGAGGCCGGGATTGGCGAAGAAGGCCTGGATGATCTGCTTGTAGAGCACCACGCTGACCAGCGTGCACAGCACCAGGAAGACCAGCATCCTCACCAGGAAGACGCTGGGTGAGGACAGCTTTGTGTACTCGATATCCATGGTGGAGCGGGGCGAGGCGCCTGACGGCATGGCCGGTATCATCCATTCCAAAAGCTTGCTTGCGGCGCGCACTATGGCACAGCGCCGGCCCAAAAAAAGCGCCGGATGCGCCGATTTCGGGGACAGCTCGGGGAACCCGGACCGGAAGCGGGGCTTTGATAAGCAGCTATCTGCAGAGATTCGCCATTCGGGGGGCGCATGAGTGTCGTTTCCGCGATCATCGGGACTGCCGAACGCGTGCCGCTGCCGGACGTCGTGATCCGCGCCGCGATCCAGCGCCTGTGCTCCCGCAGCGCAACCCGCCTCGCCGCGCATGACGCGGCCGCCGACGCCGCATTCGCCGGCCGGATGATGCTGCGGCCGATCGCCGAAAACGCTGAGGCCGGGCGTGAGGAGGTGCCCGCGGCGTTCTTCGCCGAAATGCTCGGCCCCAGCCGCAAATATTCCTGCTGCTTCTACAAGACCGATGCGACCACCTTGCAGGAGGCGGAGGAGGAGGCGCTGCGCCAGACGGTCGAGCATGCCGGCCTCGCCGACGGCCAGACCATCCTCGAGCTCGGCTGCGGCTGGGGCTCGCTGTCGCTGTGGATGGCACGGCAGTTTCCACACGCCAAGGTGACGGCGGTGTCGACCTCGCAGGCGCAGCGCGCTCACGTCGAGGAGGAGGCGCGGCGGCGCGGCTTGCTGAACCTGCGGGTGGTCACTGCGGACATGAACGTGTTCGCGCCCGACGGCCAGTTCGATCGCATCGTCTCGGTCGAGATGTTCGAGCAGATGATGAATTGGCGCAAGCTGATGTCGCGGCTGCGGGCATGGCTCGCGCCGGATGGGCGCTTCTTCATGCAGATCGTCACCCATCGCTCCGGCTCGCAGCTGTTCGACCGGCTCGATCGCGAGGACTGGATCGCGCAGCACGTCTTCACCGGCGGGCTGATGCCGAGCCATCACCTCGTCAGGCAATTCCACGACATCTTCACGGTCGAGAAGGAATGGTGCTGGAGCGGCACGCATTATCAGCGCACCACTAATGACTGGCTCGACAATTTCGACACGCATCGGGATGCGATCGAGGCGTCCCTGCGCCAGGTCTATGGCGAACAGACCTGTCTGTGGATGCGGCGCTGGCGCTGGTTCTTGCTCGCAACTTCGGGCCTGTTCGGCTATGCCGATGGAACCGAATGGGGGGTCAGTCACTACCGGATGAAGGCCGCCGAGTAATTGCGATGTTCCGCCGCACACGCGCCGGTGGAACCCCGACTCACAATCAAGTGACACGGCAAAAGCCTTCTTATTTCAATTACGTAAGCTGTGTGACAATGAGCCGCCCGCGCCATGCGTTGCATCGCAGCAGATGCATTCTATTTTGGCGATATCAGCCGCGTGTAAAGGGCCCAGAACGGGCCTCGCGCGAGCATGATTAGTTTCAACAATATCGGGGCACCCCATTTCATGTCAGGACTTCGCGCGCGATCGGCATGCGTTGCAATACTGCTCGCGGCCCTGGCGCCGCTGCTTGGTGCTTGCGACGAATCCAGCTCCGCCGTGTCTGCCGCCCCGCCCACCTATCCGGACGTCAGCATCGTCATTGTTAAGCCGCAGCCGCGCGCAGTGGTCCGGGAATTGCCGGGACGCATCGCGCCGACGCGTGTCTCGGACGTGCGGCCGCGCGTCTCCGGCATCGTGGTCGAGCGCCTGTTCCGCCAGGGCAGCGAGGTGAAGGCAGGCGATCCGCTCTACCGCATCGATCCGCGCCCGTTCGAGGTCGAGGTGCTGGCCAACGAGGCGGCGCTCGCCAAGGCCGAGGCCGCTGCGATGCAGGCGCACCAGCAGGCACGCCGCGTCGCTGCGCTTACCAAGGACCGCGCCGCCCCGGAAGCCGAGAACGAAAAGGCGATCGCGGCCGAGCGTCAGGCCCACGCCGAGGTCGAGGGACGCAAGGCCGAGCTCGCGCGGGCAAAGCTCAATCTCGATTATGCCACCGTGCGCGCGCCGATCGACGGCGTCGTCGGTGCGGCCCTCGTCAGCGAAGGCGCGCTCGCCGTGCAGAACGAGACCAATCTCGCCACCATCCAGCAGCTCGATCCGATCTATGCCGACTTCACCCAGTCGGTGACCGAGCTCAACCAGCTCCGCCGCGCCTTCGAGACCGGCGATCTCGAGCGTATCGCGTCCGACGCCGCCAAGGTGCGCCTCGTGCTCGACGACAACACGCTTTATTCGCTCGACGGCAAGCTGCTGTTCTCCGACGCCAAGGTCGACGCCCACACCGGGCAGGTGACGTTGCGCGGCGAGTTCCCCAATCCCAAGCGCGAGCTGCTGCCGGGCATGTATGTCCGCGTCCGCATCGACCAGGGTCTCGACAGCGACGCGATCGCGGTGCCGCAGCAGGCGATCCAGCGCAATGGCGGCGGCGGCAGCGAAGTGTTCGTCGTCAAGGACGACAACCACATCGCGGTGCAGCCGGTGCGCACGGGGTCGGTGCAGGACGGAATCTGGTTCGTCACCGAAGGCCTGAAGGCCGGCGACAAGGTCGTGGTTGAAGGCTTCCAGAAGTTCGCCGCCGGCGACAAGGTCAAGCCGCAATCCTGGTCGGAGGCGGACGCGACCGCGGACAACCGGCACGCCCTGAAGCTCACGCGGTAACGCGCCATGGCGAGTTTCTTTATCGACAGGCCAATCTTTGCCTGGGTGGTCGCGCTGTTCATCTGCTTGATCGGCGCAATTGCCGTGCCGCTGCTGCCGATCGCGCAATATCCGATCATCGCGCCGCCCTCGATCTCGATCTCGACCAGCTATCCTGGCGCCTCGCCCGAAAACCTCTACAACAGCGTCACGCGACTGATCGAGGAGGAGCTCAACGGCGCCTCCGGCATCCTCAATTTCGAATCGACCAGCGACTCGCTCGGCCAGGTCGAGATCATCGCCAATTTCGTGCCCGGCACCGATACCAGCGCGGCCTCGGTCGAGGTGCAGAACCGCATCAAGCGGGTCGAGGCGCGCCTGCCGCGCGCGGTGATTCAGCAGGGTATCCTGATCGAGGAAGCCTCGAGCGCGGTGCTCCAGATCATCACGCTGAATTCGACCGACGGCAGCCTCGACGAGGTCGGGCTCGGCGACTTCATGATCCGCAACGTGCTCGGTGAAGTCCGCCGCATCCCCGGCGTCGGCCGCGCCACGCTCTATTCGACCGAGCGCTCGCTTCGCGTCTGGGTCGATCCGGCCAAGCTCGTCGGCTATGGGCTCACCGCCGACGACGTCAACAAGGCCATTGCCGCGCAGAACGCGCAGGTTGCCTCGGGCAGCATCGGCGCCGAGCCGTCGACCTCGAGCCAGCGCACCTCCTCGCTGGTGCTGGTCAAGGGCCAGCTGTCTTCCCCGGATGAATTCGGCGCCATCATCCTGCGCGCCAATGCCGACGGCTCGACCGTGCGCCTGCGCGACGTTGCGCGCATCGAGGTCGGCGGCCTCAGCTACCAGTTCAACACGCGCCTGAATGGCAAGCCGACCGCCGGTCTCTCGGTGTTGATGTCGCCGACCGGCAATGCGTTGGCGACCGCGAGCGCGGTCGAAGAGAAGATGAAGGAGCTGTCGCGCTTCTTTCCGGCCAATATCACTTACGAGATTCCCTACAACATCACGCCGGTGGTCGAGGCTTCGATCAAGAAGGTGCTGACGACGCTGGTCGAAGCCGTGGTGCTGGTGTTCGTGGTGATGTTCCTGTTCCTGCAGAACATCCGCTACACCATCATCCCGACCATCGTTGTGCCGGTGGCGCTTCTGGGCGCCTGCACCACGCTGCTGCTCGCCGGCTATTCCATCAACATGCTCTCGATGTTCGGCATGGTGCTCGCGGTCGGCATCCTCGTCGACGACGCCATTGTCGTGGTCGAGAACGTCGAGCGCATCATGAGCGAGGAGGGGCTGCCGCCGAAGGAGGCGACGCGCAAGGCGATGTCGCAGATATCGGGCGCCATCATCGGCATCACGCTGGTGCTGATGGCGGTGTTCGTGCCGATGGCGTTCTTCCCGGGATCGGTCGGCATCATCTACCGCCAGTTCTCGGTCACCATGGTCGCGGCGATCGGCTTCTCCGCATTCCTCGCGCTGTCGCTGACGCCGGCGCTGTGCGCGACCTTGCTCAAGCCGGTTGCGGCCGGCCACGGTCATGCGAAGCGGGGCGTGTTCGGCTGGTTCAACCGCGTGCTCGAAGGCGGCAAGGAAGGCTATTCCCGCACCGTCGGCTTCTCGCTGAAGCGGACCGGCCGCCTGATGCTGGTCTATGTCGCGCTGCTCGTCGGCCTGTCCTGGGCCTTCGTCAGCCTGCCGGGCGGCTTCCTGCCGATCGACGACCAGGGCTTCGTCACCACCGACGTGCAAACGCCGTCGGATTCTTCTTATCCCCGCACCGAGGCCGTGATCGAGAAGGTCGAGAAATATCTCGCTGAACGGCCGGGCGTGAAGGATGTCACCTTCCTCACCGGCTTCAGCTTCTCCGGTCAGGGCATGAATACCGCGCAGGCCTTCATCACGCTGAAGGACTGGTCGGAGCGTGGACCGAAGGATTCGGCCGCGGCGATCGTCAACGACATCAACCGCGATCTGGGGGCGTCGATCCGCGACGCCAAAATCTCCGCGCTGCAGCCGCCTCCGATCGACAATCTCGGCAACTCGTCGGGCTTCTCGTTCCGCCTCCAGGACCGCGGACAGAAGGGCTATCCGGCCTTGATGCGCGCCGCCGATCAGTTGATCGCGGAAGCCAACGCCAGTCCCGTGCTTCAGAAGGTCTATGTCGAAGGCCTGCCCGAGGCCGGGGTGGTCAATCTCATGATCGACCGCGAGAAGGCCGGTGCCTTCGGCGTCACCTTCGAGGACATCAACAACACGATTTCGACCAATCTCGGGTCGAACTACATCAACGACTTCCCGAACCGCGGCCGCATGCAGCGCGTCGTGGTGCAGGCCGACGCCCGCGACCGCATGCGGACCGAGGACATCCTCAACTACAACGTCAAGAACAGCCGCGGCCAGCTGGTGCCGTTCTCGTCCTTTGCCACGGTGGAATGGGCGCGAGGCCCGACCCAGATCGCAGGCTTCAACTATTATCCGGCGGTGCGCATCTCCGGCGAGGCCAAGCCCGGCTTCACCTCGGGTGACGCGATCGCCGAGATGGAGCGTCTTGCCGGCCGTCTGCCGCGCGGCTTCGGCTACGAATGGACCGGGCAGTCGCTCCAGGAGAAGCTGTCGGGCTCGCAGGCGCCGTTCCTGCTCGGTCTGTCGGTGTTCGTGGTGTTCCTGTGCCTCGCGGCGCTCTACGAGAGCTGGACCATTCCGCTCGCGGTGCTGCTCACGGTGCCGCTCGGCATCGTCGGCGCGGTGATCGCGGCCATGCTGCGCGGCCTGCCCAACGACGTCTATTTCACCGTCGGCCTGATCACCATCATCGGCCTTGCGGCAAAGGACGCGATCCTGATCATCGAATTCGCGAAGGATCTGCGGAAAGAAGGCAAGCCGCTCGTCGAAGCCACCATCGAGGCCTGCCGCCTGCGCTTCCGCCCGATCCTGATGACGGGCCTCGCCTTCATCTGCGGCGTGCTGCCGATGGCCATCGCCCACGGCGCCGGCGGCGCCAGCCAGCAGGCGCTCGGCAGCATCGTGATGGGCGGCATGATCGCGGTGGTGATCCTGGCGCTCTTGATGGTGCCGGTATTCTTCGTCTCGGTGCAGCGCGTGCTGGCTGGGGACAGGGAGCCGCGGGCGGCGAGGGAGGGCGAAGCTTACGGCCCGCCGGCGCCGGTGCATACCGGCCACTGAACGCCGGATCGGTCCTTATTGCTTTAGGTTTGGATGTCTGCCGCGCGACAATGGGCGTTCGGCTTGCTTTCGCGCGAGCGCCGATCCAGACTACATCCCTGGATTGTGCATTCGCACGGCATCTCAAATGCACACGGCCCGCCGATTGAAAGTACGTGATGCGTCTGACAGACATCGCGATCTTGAACTATCGCTCGATCCGACGGCTCTCCATCCCAATCCATCCCCTGTCCGTCTTTGTGGGCGAGAATGGTGTCGGCAAATCCAACCTCTACAAGTCCTTGTCGCTGTTGCGCGACGCGGCGACCGGGGTGATCACGCGGACGATCGCCGACGAAGGCGGATTGAACTCGGTCTGCTGGTCGGGCATCCGCAAACGCGGGGAGGATGGACGACTAAGATTGTCGGCCAGATTCGATCGTCTGAAATATTCCATTGAGATCGGATTTCCCAGCCCGGTGGCGGCGGCGTTCGCCGGCGAGCCGATGATCAAGGCCGAGAGCATCGAGGCGACGGAGGGCAGGCGCACGGTTCTGTTGATGGAGCGGAAGAATTCGCTCGTCAGCGTCCGCGGCGAGACCGGCGCTTGGAGCAGCCACAAGGATGCGGTGCTGCCGTCGGAGCCGGCGCTCGCGGGCTTTTCTGACGGCAAGGAATGTCCCGAAATCGATCTGATCAGAAACGCGATGCTGGGTTGGCGTTTCTATCACGACTTTCGCACCGATCCGGCGTCACCGATACGAAAGCCCTGTCTGGCGATCACGACGCCCTCGCTGAGCGCTGATGGCAGCGACCTCGCGGCTGCCCTGGCGACCCTCTATACCATTCGAGGCGACGCGACCGACCTGCATGAAGCCATTCAGGACGCATTCCCGGGCGCTGAGCTCCGCGCATGGGAGCAGGGCGGCTTGTGCGAATTCGATCTGCAGCTCGAGGATATGCCCCGGCCGTTCAGGGCTCATGAACTGTCCGATGGGACGCTGAAATACATCTGCCTGCTCGCGGTATTCATGGGCTACCGGCTTCCGCCGTTCATCGCGCTGAACGAACCCGAGACCAGCCTGCATCCATCTTTGCTGGCACCATTGGCCCGTCTGATCGCCAAGGCATCGCGCCGCGCCGACATCTGGATCGTCACCCATTCGGAGCAGCTGATGGAGGCCTTGCGAAGCGAGAGCTCTGTCCCGCTTCGCCGTGTCATCAAGGCGAAAGGCGCCACGGCGATCGAGGGCCTGACGCTCGGTGGCGAATATCGCGACGCTGAATCGGAAGACGACGAGTCGGAAGACGACGATTCCTAACCGCGGCAGATCGAGGCGTCGACTGCTACGCCGGCTTCCGCAAAATCTTCACCAATTCCCCGTGCACGTACTCATTCCCGCACACCACATCCCCGGTCACCAGCGCATCGCCGGGCGTGTTGATGTCACTCACCGTGCCGCCCGCTTCGCGCACCATCAGCATGCCGGCGGCGATGTCCCAGGATTGCAGATTGCGCTCCCAATAGCCGTCGAGGCGGCCGGCGGCGACGAAGGCGAGGTCGAGGGAGGCGGCGCCGAAACGGCGCAGGCCTGCGACGCGGTCCTGGATCGCGGTCATCTCGCGGCGGAATTCCTCGTGATCGCCGCGGCCGATGTGGGGCAGGCCGCAGGCCACCACGCATTCGTTGAGCTGGCGGCGGCCGGCGACGCGCAGGCGCTGGTCGTTGAGGAAGACGCCCTTGCCGCGCTCGGCGATGTAGAGCTCGTCATTGGCGGGATTGTAGATCACGCCCGCGATGATCGTGCCCTCGCGCACGAGGCCGATCGAGATCGCGAATTGCGGGATGCCGTGCAGGAAGTTGGTGGTGCCGTCGAGCGGGTCGACGATCCAGGTGTGGCTCTTGTCGGAGCCCTCGCGCGTGCCGCCCTCCTCGCCGATGAAGCCGTAGCCGGGCCGCGCCTTGGCGAGGTCCTGGTAGAGGATCTCCTCGGCGCGCTTGTCGGCGAGCGAAACGAAATTGGCTGGCCCCTTCAGCGAGACCTGGAGATGCTCGATCTCGCCGAGATCGCGCTTGAGGCTGCGGCCGGCGCGGCGCGCGGCTTTGACCATGACGTTGATAGTGGCGGAATACAGCATGAGCTCTGGTCTTGATCGGGGGAAATGGCGGGAAATCACGCCTGTTTGGGGGACTGGGTGCCCTGCAAGGGCCCTCAGGTCAAGTCATTGCGTCAAGTCATTTGGTCCCGAGCCATTTTCTGGCGGCGGCCTCCGCCTTGGCCCGGTCCTCGGCCGGCAGGTCGGATAATTGCTTGTCGAGC
Organism: Bradyrhizobium sp. SBR1B; assembly: GCF_014198205.1. Classification (NCBI taxonomy): domain Bacteria; kingdom Pseudomonadati; phylum Pseudomonadota; class Alphaproteobacteria; order Hyphomicrobiales; family Nitrobacteraceae; genus Bradyrhizobium; species Bradyrhizobium sp. SBR1B. The sequence goes on along the minus strand of NZ_JACIHC010000014.1, from coordinate 205,238 downwards.
TCCGGGTCTCCTTTGCCGGCGGTTTTGGCCACCAGGTGCCATTTGAAGCCCTCGACCTTGTCTACGGACGTGCCCACGCCGTTGATCAGCACCCACGCCAGCCGGTTCTGCGCGATCGCGCTGCCCTGGCGGGAGGCCTTGCGGAGCAGGGCGACGGCAGCCGGCTGGTTCTTCGGCGTGCCGGTGCCGTTGAACATGGCGATGGCATATTCGACCTCGGCGTCGACATTGTCGGCGAGGGAGGCGGCCTGGAGCAGCCGCACCGAGCGTTCCGGGTCCTTCGGCACGCCGGTGCCTTCCTTGTAGAAGGTCGCCAGCGCGTATTGCGCCTCGGGCAGGCCTGCATCGGCGGCCTGGCGCAGCAGCTCGGCGGAGCGCTTCACGTCCTGCGGCAGGGTCTGGCCGTCGAGATAGAGCAGAGCGAGGTTATAGGCCGCCCTGGGCTCGCCGAGCTTGGCGGCGGACGCCATCAGCTTGACCGCCTCGCTCTTGTCGATCGGGCCGCCGCGGCCCGAAATGCGCAGCATGGAGAGCGCGAACATCGCCTCGCGGTCGCCGGCATCGGCCGCGCGCTTGTACCATTCGGCTGCCTTGGCGTAGTCGCGCCGCATGCCCATGGCATTGGAATAGAGCTCGCCGAGCATGGTCATCGCCTTGGGATCGCCGGCTTGCGCGCGGGCAGTGGCGAGGTCGAAGGCGGTCTTGTACTGGCCGCGCTGATAGGCGCCGAACACCAGATCGACGTTGGAATTTTCGGTCGGCGGCGCCGGGATCACGGTGGCGGCCGGCTTGGGGGAAGGGGACGGCTTGGGTGAGGCGGAAGGCTTGGGCGCCGGCGCGGCCTCTTTCTTCTTGGTGAGCGCGTGCGGCTTGGACTTTTGCTTCTCAGGCGCCGCGCTCGGCGTTGTCGCCGGCGGGGTAATCTGGAGCTGCGCGGCCGCGGGCACTGTGAGCAGCAGCGTAGCCAGCAAGGTGATGCAGGGGAGCTTCATGTCGGGCGCTAGCCGTGCTCCTGGCCCGCAGGATCTTGGCCCGCAAGCGCCATCGCATGGGCCTTCTTGATCGCAGCATCGACCTCAATCAGCGCAGCCTTGGGCTCGCGCGGATCGGCCCAGATGAAGTCGCCGACCAGCACGAAATCGGCGCCGCTGGCAGCGAAATCGTGGGCTTCCTGCAGCGACATGGCAAAGCCGACGCAGGGTGGCTCGAATAGCTCCGCCCACCAGTCCAGCCGCTCCGCGATGGCTTGCGCCGAAGGACGCTGGCCTTTCGCATCGGGCTCACCGAACAGCACGTAATCCGCGCCCATCTCGCCCGCATCCATGGAATGGTGCCGCGTCGTCAGCCCGCCAACACCGGCGATGCGATCGGGCTTGAGCGATGGCAGCGCCTCTTTCAGTGCGGCGATGCCGGGCAGGTGCGCACCATCGGCGCCGCCGCGCGCGACCAGCTCGGCATGGCCCTCGACGAGTAGCGCGGCGCCTGCTTTCTGCGCCGGCGGCGCAAGCGCCTTGATGCGCGAGATCATGGTGCGCTGGTCGGTCTCCTTCAGCCGCAGCAGCACGGCCGCGACGTCGGCGGCGGCCAGCAGGCCCGGCAGCTCGGCCACAAGCGAAGCGGGATCATCGACGACAGGCGTCGCGAGATAGAGGCGCGGCGCCGGGCGCGGCGGAGGCGGTTTGTTCGACAAGATCTAGGCTGCCTTCTTTTCCAGGCTACTTTGCCATTCGCCCTTGGAGGCGAGGCCGTTCATTCGCGCGCGATGGCTGAAGGCGGTTTGGCCGGCCGCGACGTTCTCGGCCTTGCCGGACCAGGCTTTCTGCGGCGCGGCCTGCAGGGCGCGGCCGTAGGAGAAGGTCAGGCCCCAGGGCAGCGGGCCGAGCTTGTGCACGGCGTTGAGATGCGCGGTCGCCTCCTCGTCGGACTGGCCGCCGGAGAGGAAGGCGATGCCGGGCACGGCCGCGGGCACGCAGGCCCTGAGCAGCCGGATCGTCTTCTCGGCGACCTCCTCGACGGAGGCCTGCTTTGCGCATTTCTTGCCTGATATCGCCATGTTGGGTTTCAGCACCATGCCTTCGAGAGCGACGCGCTGCACGCGCAATTCCTGGAACGTCTTGTTGAGCACGCGGGTCGTTACCTCATAGCAGCGGTCGATGTCGTGATCGCCGTCCATCAGCACCTCGGGCTCGACGATCGGCACGATCTGCGCGGCCTGGCACAGCGCGGCATAGCGCGCGAGTGCATGGGCGTTGACGCTGATCGCGGTCATCGAGGGGATGCCGCTGCCAATGTCGATCACAGCGCGCCATTTGGCAAAGCGCGCGCCGCGCTCATAATATTTCTTCAGCCGTTCGGCGAGCTTGTCGAGCCCGACGGTGACCAGTTCGCCCGGGCACATCGGCAGGGCTTGCGTCCCCTCGTCGACCTTGATGCCGGGAATGGCACCACTCTGCTCGATCAGCCTGATCAGCGGCGTGCCGTCCTTGGCATCCTGCCAGATCGTCTCGTCATAGAGGATCACGCCGGAAATATACTGGCTCATGGCCTCCCTGGAGCGGAACAGCATCTCGCGATAGTCGCGGCGGTTGTCTTCGGTCGAGTCCACGCCGATCGCGTCAAAGCGCTTCTTGATGGTGCCGGAGGATTCGTCGGCGGCGAGGATACCCTTGCCTGATACGACCATGGCGGTCGCGATCCTGTTGAGCTCAGTCAGATTCATCGAGAGGTCCTCCCAAAACGATTCTGCCCTTGCCCGTGAAAATAGACCGTTCTCGGGCAATTGCCGAGTTAACGTTCGTCGCAGGGTAAAGGGGGGAGGCTGGGTTCTTCGCCTCTCCCCGCTTGCGGGGAGAGGCCGACGCGCACCAGCGCGGCGGGTGAGGGGGACTCTCGGCGAGTCCATTTGTCACCAATTACGCGGAAACAGCCCCTCACCCCGCCCTCTCCCCGCAAGAGCGGGGCGAGGGGGACGAGAGAGCGTTTGCGGCCCTTACGCTACCTTCGGGTCCAGCTCGCCCTTGGCGTAGCGCTTGGCCATCTCGGCGGTGGTCAGGACCTTCTTGATCTTGGAGGCCTGGCCTGCGGTGTTGAACTCCTGGAGGCGCTGCTTGCACAGCTTGGTCATCGCCTCCATCGCGGGCTTCAGGTACTTGCGCGGATCGAATTCTTCCGGATTGTCCTTGAGCACTTTCCGGATCTGGCCGGTCATGGCCATGCGGTTGTCGGTGTCGATGTTGATCTTGCGCACGCCGTTCTTGATGCCGCGCTGGATCTCGGACACAGGCACGCCCCAGGTCGGCTTCATCTTGCCGCCATTGGCGTTGATGATCTCCTGCAGGTCCTGCGGCACCGAGGAGGAGCCGTGCATCACCAGATGCGTGTTCGGCAGCTTGCGGTGGATCTCCTCGATCACGTTCATGGCGAGAATGTCGCCGTCCGGCTTGCGGGTGAACTTGTAGGCGCCGTGCGAGGTCCCCATCGCGATCGCGAGCGCGTCGACCCTGGTCTCTTGGACGAACTTCACGGCCTCGTCCGGATTGGTCAGGAGCTGGTCGTGGCTGAGCTTGCCCTCGGCGCCGTGGCCGTCTTCCTTGTCGCCCATGCCGGTTTCGAGCGAGCCGAGCACGCCGAGTTCGCCTTCCACCGAGATGCCGCCGAGATGGGCCATGTCGGTCACGGTCTTGGTGACGCCGACATTGTAGCCCCAATCGCCGGGGGTCTTGCCGTCGGCCTTGAGCGAGCCGTCCATCATCACCGAGGTAAAGCCGGCCTGGATCGCGGTCATGCAGGTCGCCGGCTCGTTGCCGTGGTCGAGATGCACGCAGACCGGGATGTGCGGATAGATCTCGGTCACCGCGTCCATCATGTGCTTGAGCATGACGTCGTTGGCGTAGGAGCGCGCACCGCGCGAGGCCTGGATGATGACGGGCGCGTCGACCTGGTTGGCCGCGTCCATGATCGCCAGCGCCTGCTCCATATTGTTGATGTTGAAGGCCGGTACGCCGTAATCGTTCTCCGCCGCGTGGTCGAGCAATTGACGTAACGTGATCCGAGCCATCTGTCTTTTTCTCCCGTTGGGGCCTTGCGGGGCCGCTGATTACTCGCCGATCTGGCTTACTTGACGCGCAAAACCTCGACGCCGGGCAGGGGCTTGCCTTCCATCCATTCGAGGAACGCGCCACCGGCGGTCGAGACATAGGTGAAGTCACCGGCCACATGGGCCTGGTTGAGCGCCGCGACGGTGTCGCCGCCGCCTGCGATCGAGATCAGCTTCTTGGCCTTGGTGCGCTCGGCGGCGTGCCTGGCGGCCGCGACCGTGCCGCGGTCGAACGGCTGCATCTCGAAGGCGCCGAGCGGTCCGTTCCAGACCAAGGTTGCCGCATCGTCGATCGCGGCGTGGACGCGGGCGATCGATTGCGGGCCGACGTCGAGGATCATGCCGTCGGCCGGGATCGCATCGAGCCCATAGGCGTGCGAGGGCGCGTTGGCAGCGAAATGATAGGCAACGGTGGCGTCGACGGGGAGGATGATGGCGCAGTTGGCCGCTTCCGCCTTCTCCATGATGCGCAGCGCGGTGGCGCTAAGATCCTTCTCGGCCAGCGACTTGCCGACCGCGACGCCCTGGGCGTGCAGGAAGGTGTTGGCCATGCCGCCGCCGATCACGAGCGCATCGACCTTGCTGACGAGGTTTTCGAGCAGGTCGATCTTGGTCGAGACTTTTGCGCCGCCGATGATCGCGATGACAGGCTTGGTCGGCGAGCCCAGTGCCTTCTCCAGCGCATCGAGCTCGGCCTGCATGGTGCGGCCGGCATAGGCCGGCAGCTTGTGGCCGAGGCCTTCGGTCGTGGCGTGGGCGCGGTGCGCCGCCGAGAACGCGTCATTGACCCAGATGTCGCCGAGCTTTGCCAGCTCCGCGACGAAGGCCGGATCGTTCTTTTCCTCTTCCTTGTGGAAGCGGGTATTTTCCAGACAGAGGATGTCGCCGTCGTTCAGGCTGGCGACGGCCTTGGCCGCGGGCTCGCCGATGCAGTCGTCGGCGAAGGCGACCGGCTTTTTCACCACCTTCGACACCGCTTCAGCGACGGGCTTGAGCGAGTCCTTGGCGTCTCGCCCCTTCGGCCGGCCGAAATGCGCGAGCAGGATGACCTTGCCGCCCTTGTCCGAGATTTCGGTGATGGTCGGCGCGACGCGCTCGATCCGGGTCGTGTCGCTGACGCGGCCATTGTCCATGGGCACGTTGAGATCGACGCGCAGCAGCACGCGCTTGCCCTTCACGTCGACGTCGTCGAGGGTACGGAATTTGGCGGACATCGGGACACTCTCTTGTCCCGGGCGCTGCGCTGGCCGCGGAGCGGTGCGCTGCAGAACCGGGACCTACGCTGGAGGGACATGGGTCCCGGATCTACGATGCAGCGTTTCACGCTGCACCGCGCCCGGGACACGAGAGCGGAGTTAGATCACCTTCGCGATCGCAGCGGCGGTGTCCGCCATGCGGTTCGAGAAGCCCCACTCATTGTCGTACCAGGACATCACGCGCACCAGCGTGCCGTTCTGCACCTTGGTCTGGTCCTCGTGGAAGGTCGAGGAATGCGGGTCGTGGTTGAAGTCGATCGAGACGTTCGGCGCATTGGTGTAGCCGAGGATGCCCTTGAGCTGCTGCTCGCTGGCGCGCTTCATCGCCGCGTTGATCTCCTTGGCGTCGGTGGCGCGCTTGGCGACGATCTTGAGGTCGACGACCGAGACGTTCGGGGTCGGCACGCGGATCGCGACGCCGTCGAGCTTGCCCTTGAGCTCCGGCAGCACGAGGCCGATCGCCTTCGCAGCACCGGTCGAGGTCGGGATCATCGACATCGCAGCCGCGCGGCCGCGATAGAGATCCTTATGCATCGTATCGAGCGTCGGCTGGTCGCCGGTATAGGCGTGGATCGTGGTCATGAAGCCGGTCTCGATGCCGACGAGATCGTTCAGCACCTTGGCAACCGGCGCCAGGCAGTTGGTGGTGCAGGAGCCGTTGGAGATGACCAGGTGCTCCTTGGTCAGCGTCTCATGGTTGACGCCGTAGACGATGGTGGCGTCGGCGCCGTCGGCGGGCGCGGAGACCAGCACGCGCTTGGCGCCGGCGGTCAGATGCGCGGACGCCTTGTCCTTCGAGGTGAAGATGCCGGTGCATTCCATCGCGATGTCGACGCCGAGATCCTTCCACGGCAGCTTCGAGGGATCGCGCTCGGCGGTCACCTTGATCTTGCCGCTGCCGAGATTGATCGTATCGCCGTCGACGGTGACGGTGCCGGGGAAACGGCCATGGACGCTGTCGAAGCGGAGCAGATGGGCGTTGGTCTCGACCGGACCGAGATCATTGATGCCGACGACCTCGATGTCCTTGCGGCCGGACTCGGCGATAGCCCGCAGGATGTTGCGGCCGATGCGGCCAAAACCGTTAATTCCAACGCGGACTGCCATGTTTCGTCTCCTTCAATGACCGTTGTCATCCCGCACAACGCGCTTTGCGCGCCTGCGAGGGTTTTTTAGGGGCGGGCGCCCGGTTCGGCCGGGCGGTGCTTGATCATATGGAAGACTAGGTAGTCCTTTTTTGCGGCAAGCTCAACTCTCAGCTAACGCGCTTCAGCACAGCGTTAACTGCAGCCTCGGCGGTAATGCCGAAATGCTTGTAAAGCTCCTTTGCAGGGCCGCTTTCGCCGAACGAATGCATGCCGATAAATTCGCCATCCTGGCCGATCACGGCATCCCAGCCCCAGCGCACGGCGGCCTCGATCGCAATCTTGACCGGCGCATTGCCGATGATCGCGGCGCGCTTGGCCTCTGGTTGCGCTAACAACAGCTCGAGCGAGGGAACGGAGACAACGCGCGACGCGATGCCGCGTTCCGCGAGCTGCTTCTGGGCGGCGACCGCGATCTCGACCTCGGAGCCGGAGGCGAACAGCGTCACCTTGGCTTCGCCCTGGGCGGCGACCAGCTCGTAGGCACCCTGTGCGCAGGGATTGTCGTTCGGCGCGGTGGTCCGGAGCTGCGGCAGATTCTGGCGCGTCAGCGCCAACACTGTCGGTCCGTCCACGCGATTGAGCGCGAGCTCCCAGCACTCGGCGACCTCCATGGCGTCGCACGGGCGGAACACGCGCATGTTCGGAATGGCGCGAAGTGCGGCGAGATGCTCGACCGGCTGATGGGTCGGGCCGTCTTCGCCGAGGCCGATGGAATCGTGCGTCATCACATAGACGACGCCGGAGCCCATCAGCGCGGCAAGGCGCATCGCAGGACGAGCGTAGTCGGTGAACACCAGGAAGGTCGCGCCGTTCGGCGCGAAGCCGCCGTGCAGGAAGATGCCGTTCATCGCCGCGGCCATGCCGTGCTCGCGGATGCCGTAATGGATGAAGCGGCCCTTCGGCGTCTTGGCCGAGAACGCGGTCGCCGACTTCGCCTTGTTGTTGTTGGAGCCGGTGAGGTCGGCCGAGCCGGCGAGGAATTCCATCGGCATCGCGCCGGCGATGACTTCGATCACGGCTTCCGAGGATTTGCGGGTCGCCGCGGTCATCGGCTTTTCCAGCAATTCCTTCTTGTATGCGCGCACGGCCTTTGCGAGCGCGGCGGGACGCTCGTGGCGCAGGCGGCGCTCGAATTCTGCGCGCTTGCGGCTGCCGAGCTCACCGAGCCGGCCCTCCCATTCCCGGCGCGCCGCAGCGCCGCGGCTGCCGGCTGCACGCCACGCCTTCAGCGCGTCGTCGGCGACCGCGAACGGCTCGAGCGAGATGCCGAGATTTTCCTTGGCGGCCTTGAGCTCCTCAGCCCCCAACGCCTCGCCATGCACCTTCGACGTCCCGGCCTTGTGCGGGGCGCCGAAACCGATGGTGGTGCGGCAGGCGATCAGCGTCGGCTTGTTGGATTTCTTCGCGCGCGTGATGGCGTCGGCAATCGCCGCCTGATCGTGGCCGTCGATCTTCTCGGCGGCCCAGCCCGCCGACTTGAAGCGCTTCACCTGGTCGACGGAATCGGAGATCGAGGTCGGGCCGTCGATCGAGATGCCGTTGTCGTCGTAGAGCACGATCATCTTGTTGAGCTTCCAGTGCCCGGCCATCGCGATCGCTTCCTGCGACACGCCTTCCATCAGGTCGCCGTCGGAGGCGAGCACATAGGTATGGTGATCGACGATCTTCTTGCCGAATTCGGCGGCAAGCATCTTCTCGGCGAGCGCCATGCCGACCGCGGTCGAGATGCCCTGGCCGAGCGGGCCGGTCGTGGTCTCGATGCCGTTGGTACGGAAGTTCTCGGGGTGTCCCGGGGTGAGCGAGTCGACCTGGCGGAACTGCTTGATCTGGTCCAGCGTCATCTCGGAGTTGCCGGTCAAATAAAGCAGCGAATAGAGCAGCATCGAACCGTGGCCGGCCGAGAGCACGAAGCGGTCGCGGTCGGGCCAGGTGGGCGCGGTGGCGTCGAATTTCAGGAATTGCGTGAACAGCACCGTGGCGATGTCGGCGGCACCCATCGGCAGGCCGGGATGACCCGATTTCGCCTTCTCGACGGCGTCCATCGAAAGGCCGCGGATCGCGTTGGCCATACGGGTGTGATCGACCTGCGTCATGTCTGAAATCCGTCTGAAATGAGGCGCTTGGAGGCGGTGTACGCCCGCGCGGGAGGAGCCTGGCGGCCACTGAAGGTCGGGGCTGGGATAGCACCTCGGTTCCGGGAGTCCAAGGCAGTCAAACGCCGATTCGGCCGTAAAAATTGCCTGCGGCACGCTTCGAAGGGGGGCTCCGTTTCGGAGCTGATCGCGCCGGCAGGAACCCATGGATCGGGATGATCGCTCCTGATCTAGCAGTGCATAGTTTCGCGGCGGCGTTGCGCTTGGCTAGCTTGCCACGTAAATTTCTGCTTCTAACCGCTTGCCGAACCGAGTCTTTTGCCGGACGGCACGCCCCAGGAAAAGGCCACTGGGCAAAGGCCACAGGTTCCGCCGCTGACTACATGAACGATCGCGTGTCCAACAGTGCCGCCATGACGGAGTCCTCCGCGGTCGAGATCGAGATCGCGACCCGCAGGCTGATGGCGGCGCTCGACGCGCTCGAAAGCGCGGTCGAGCGGCGGCGCGATGCTGATCGCGACGAGAACGAGCTTGCGGCACGAATCCAGGCACTGGGCGCGGATCGCTCGCGGCTCGCCGACGAGCTCGACGGCGCGCTGGTGAAGGCGCGCAAGCTCGAGCGCACCAATCGCGAGATTTCCGACCGGCTGGATTCCGCGATCGTCACGATACGCTCGGTGCTCGATACCGGAGAGGACGGATGAGCCACATCAACGTCACCATCAATGGCCGGCAATACCGCATGGCCTGCGAGGAGGGCCAGGAGGTGCGGCTGCTCAAGCTCGCGGAAAGCTTGGAGACGCGGATCCAGTCGCTGCGCGGAAAATTCGGCGAGATCGGCGATGCGCGCCTCACCGTGATGGCGGCGCTGACCGTCTGCGACGAGCTTGTCGATGCCGGCAACCGTGTCCGCACCATGGAGCAGGAGCTGACCGAGCTCAGGGACTTCCGCAACGCCGCCGTCGAGCGCGCCCGGATGACGCAGACCGCCGTGGTGAATGCCCTGAACGCTGCGGCCGAACGCATCGAGAAGTCGACCCAGGTCCTGAACCGGACCGTCGGCAATGGGATTGCGATCGGGTAGCGTCCGCGGATCGCAGCTGGTTCGCTCAATGTGTTCGCGCGCGTACCCTCCCCTGGAGGGTCCGGGACGAGCGAAGCTCGCCCGTGGGTCGATCGCGCGCAGCGCGAGCGGGGTGGGGTGATCTCTCCACACGAACACTGTTGGAGGGTGGAGGGACCGTCACCCCACCCCGTCTCACATTTCGCTGCGCTCAATGTGAGCCGACCTCCCCCTCCAGGGAGGGTAAGAAGCGCGCGGCGGAAGCGAGGCTGCTCGTCGGGCTGGCGATTCGTCAGTATCGTTGTTACATTGCGCGGGCGAGGCTGCGACGCGCGTCAGGAGCCATATATCCCCGGGGCCTTATCGATCCTTTAGGGAACTGTCCCTGGCCGGGCCCGTGGGCCCGGACATATGGTGCCCACCTACTTTCGTAGGGAACTCCGGGATCGAGTGCTTCAACGGCGTACGCGGCTTCGCACTTTTGTTTGCTTGGTTTGTGCTTGTTGAAACGATTGCGGCCCAGTTCAACAGGTGTCATGCCCTGCCCAGTGCGCAATTGTGCATGGGGACCGGAGCATCCAGTACGCCGCGGCCTTTGTGTGAATCACCACCGCCTCTGGAATACTGGATCGTCCGCATTCGCGGGTGATGACGTGGGGGACCAAAGCGCATGCCCAACTCCAAAGCCGAACTCCGTGCCAAGGCCCTGGCGGCACGCGACGCGCTCAGCGAGAAGAAGCGCAGCGCCGCCGCCGCAAAGCTCGCCAAGCGCGGACTGCCGTTCCAGCTTCTGCCCGGCAGCATCGTCTCCGGCTATTCGCCGATCCGCAGCGAGATCGATCCGATGCCGCTGCTGAAGAAGCTCGCCGAAGAGGGCGCAAAGCTGGCGCTGCCTTGCGTCACCGCGCGCGGCCAGTCGCTGATCTTCCGCATCTTCCACCCGAACGATCGCCTGATGCTCGGCCCGCTCGGCATTCCCGAGCCGTCGCCAGCCGCAAGCGAAGTCATTCCGGATATCATGCTGACGCCGCTGGCGGCGTTCGACCGTCTCGGCCATCGCATCGGCTATGGCGCGGGGCATTACGACTTCACCTTCGCGCATTTGCGCAAGGCCAAGAATATCGTCGGCATCGGGCTCGCTTTTGCAGCGCAGGAGATCAAGGCGGTTCCGGCACTATCCCACGACGTCGCGCTGGATTATGTGCTAACGGAATCGGACGTGTTCGATTTCCGGAGTTCTGAAGTTGCGCATTCTCTTCGTGGGTGACGTCGTCGGCCGTGCAGGACGCACGGCCATCGCCGGCTATCTGCCCGGCATGGTCAAGGACTGGTCGCTCGATTTCGTCGTCGTCAACGGCGAGAATTCCGCCGGCGGCTTCGGCATCACGGAAGCGATCTATCAGGAGTTTCTCGATGCCGGCGCCGACGCGGTGACGCTCGGCAACCATTCCTGGGACCAGCGTGAAGCGCTTGTGTTCATCGAGCGTGCCGAGCGCCTGGTGCGTCCGGCGAACTATCCGCGCGGCACGCCCGGCCGCGGCGCAGCCCTGGTCGAGACCAAGAATGGCAAGCATGCGCTCGTCGTCAACGCTTTGGGCCGCGTCTTCATGACCCCGTTCGATGATCCCTTCGCCGCGCTGGAGCGCGAGTTAGGGGCCTGTCCGCTCGGCGTTGCCGCCGATGCCGTCGTCGTCGACTTCCATTGCGAGGCGAGCAGCGAGAAGCAGGGCATCGGCTTCTTCTGCGACGGCCGCGCCAGCCTCGTCGTCGGCACGCACACCCATGTGCCGACTGCCGACCATCAGATCTTGTCGGGCGGCACCGCCTACATGACCGATGCCGGCATGACCGGCGATTACGATTCCATCATCGGCATGCAGAAGGAAGAGCCGCTGCGCAGGTTCACCTTGGGGATTCCGTCGGGGAGATTCGAGCCGGCCGCGGGCGCTGCAACGCTGAGCGGTGTCGCGGTGGAGACGGATGATGCAACGGGCCTCGCGCTCAAGATCGCACCGGTGCGCGTCGGCGGAAGGCTGGAGCCGACGACGCCGAAGTTCTGGTTGAGTTAGCAGAGCCGCGTCAACCTCGGTGTCGTCCCCGCGAACGCGGGGACCCATAACCCCAGGGAGTAATATGGGGCAAAGCTCCCAGCCGAGTCATCGTCAAACTACTCCCTGTGGGTATGGGTCCCGGATCTGCGCTTCGCTTGTCCGGGACGACGGCCGAGATTGACGCGCGCGATTGCGCATCAATCTCGCCGCAAGTAACGCCGGCTGCCTACTCCGCCGTCTGCCCCCGCAGCTCCGCGATATCCTTTGCCGTCAGCTTCGAGCCCTTCGTCCCGAACCGCGCCGTGACGTAGTTCGCCACCGCCGCGATCTCGTCGTCGGTATACGCATTGCCGAACGCCGGCATCGAAAGTGCGCCATCCGGCGTGTGCCGCTTCGTACCTGACAGCACGATCTGCGCGACGTTGGTGGCGGCGGGGTCGTTGACGGCCCAGGTGCCGGTGAGCGTTGCCATCGGGGACACCGGGCTCTCGCCGCTCCAGCCGTGACAGCTGGCGCAGGCGCTGGCGAACACCTTCTTGCCGCGTGCGTCCGCCGTGACGCCGTCCTTGTGCGAGGCGGGCGCGACCGGCGCCGTGGTCGCGGGCAGATCGGGCGAGGGCTGCGGCGGCACGCTGCGCAGATAAGCAACGATGGAGCGGATGTCTTCGGGGGCGAACTGGCTAAAACTATGGTCGACCGCTTCACCCATCGGCCCCGAGGCCGAGCCGTGGCCCGGCGCATGGCCGAGCGACAGATAGGAGATCAGATCCTGGTCGCTCCAATTGCCAAGACCCGTCGCCTTGTCGGAGGAGATGTTGAAGGCGCGCCAGCCCGCCGTGATCGCGCCGGCGAACTTCCTGCGGTTATCCAGCGCAAAACCGAGATTGCGCGGGGTGTGGCATTCGCCGCAATGCGCCAGCGCTTCGACAAGATACGCGCCTCTGTTCCAATCCGGGCTCTTCGAAGTATCGGGTGCAAAGCGCGTGTCCGGATTGAACACGGCAGACCAGGCAATCATCGCCCAACGCTGGTTGAACGGGAACGACAGCGTATTGTCCGGCGCCTTCGCGCGCACCGGCGGCAGGCTGAACAGATAGGCCTTCACCGCCAGCACGTCCTCATCCGTCATGAACGTGTAGGACGTGTACGGCATCGCCGGATAGAGCCGCGCGCCGTCGCGACGCTTGCCGTGCTGGACCGCGTTCAGAAATTCCTGGTCGCTGTAATTGCCGATGCCGGTGTCCTTGTCCGGCGTGATGTTGGTGGAATAGAGCGTGCCGAACGGCAGCTTGAACGCGAGCCCGCCGGAATAGTCCTTCTCGCCCGGCTTGGTGTGGCAGACCATGCAGTCCGCCGCCTTGGCGAGATATTCGCCGCGCTCGACCAGGCTTGCCTTCTCCAGCTTGGCGGGCACGCCGGTCGGCTTGCCGGCGCGATAATCCGCCAGCGCCACCTTCGTGCCGCCGGCGAAGTCGAGCGGACCGGGCCCGCGAATGATCCAGACGCCGAGCCCTGCTGCGACGATGGCGATCGCAGCGACGCTTGTGAGGATACGCATCTTGCCGCTCATGCCTTCTTCCCCGCAGCCAGCAGTTTTCGGTCAATGGGCAGGCGCCGCAGCGCCACGCCGGTTGCGGCAAGAATCGCGTTGCGCAGCGCCGGCGGCCCGGCGTTGACGCCGGCCTCGCCGATGCCGCCGGGCGCCTCGCCGCTCTTGACGACGATCACGTCGATCTTCGGCGTCTCGTTGATGCGCATCATGCGGTAGTCATGGAAGTTCGATTGCTGCACGCGGCCCTTGTCGATGGTGATCTCGCCATAGAGCGCGGCGGTGAGGCCGAAGATCAGCCCGCCCTCGATCTGCGCCTTCACCGTGTCGGGGTTTACTGCAATGCCGGTGTCGACCACCGAGGTGATGCGGCGGAGCACGATCTCGCCGATATCGTCGATCTCGGCCTCCACCACGGTCGCGATGAAGCTCGCGAATGACGGCTGCACGCAGACGCCGCGGCCGACGCGCGGAGGCAGCGGCTCGCCCCAGTCGGATTCCTCCGCGACCTGGCCCAGCACCGCGAGCATGCGCGGGTTCTTGGTCAGCATGGACTTTCGGAACTCGATCGGGTCCTTGCCCGCCTTGCGCGCGAGCTCGTCCATCGCGCATTCGACCGCGAACACGTTGTTGTTGGGGCCGACGCCGCGCCAGAAGCCTGTCGGCACCGACAGCGGTTCGGCGCGGACATATTCGACGTGGAAATTGGCGAAGTCGTAGGGCGCATCGACCGCGGCATCGATCGCGTCGATGTCGATGCCCTTCTGGAACGCCGGCGGCAACCAGCGCGCCAGAACCGCGGAGCCGGCGACCTTGTACTTCCACCCCGCGACCTTGCCGTCGACCAGCGACGCCGTGATCTGGTCGCGATAGACCGGACGATAGACATCGTGCTGGATGTCCTCCTCGCGGGTCCACACCACCTTCACGGGGTAGTCGACCTGTTTTGCGATCTTCACCGCCGCGATCACCATGTCGGGCTCGAGCTTGCGGCCGAAACCGCCGCCGAGCAGATGATTGTTGACGATGACCTTGTCGACCGGAAGCCCAGCGGCCTTCGCCGCCTCCGACTGCACGCGCGTCATGATCTGCGTGCCGGTCCAGATCTCGCAGGAATCGGGTTTGACATGGACGGTGGCGTTGATCGGCTCCATCGAGGCATGCGCCAGGAACGGCAGCTCGTAAGCCGCCTCGAACTTGTCGCCGCTCGCCAGCGCCTTGGCGATGTCGCCGTCGGATTTGGCGACCGCGCCGTCCTTCTGGCTGGCCTTGCGCAGATCGTCCCAGACATCCTTCGTGGTGATCGCAGCGTTGGGTCCCTCGTTCCACTCGATCTTGAGCGCTTCGAGGCCCTTCTTGGCCGCCCACATGTGATCGCCGATCACGGCGACCATGTCGTCGAGCACCACGACCTTGCGCACGCCGGGGAGCTTCACCGCGGCGCTGTCGTCGACCTTGCCGACCTTGCCGCCGAACACGGGGCAGGCGGCGACGGTCGCGAACTTCATGCCGGGCAGGATCGCGTCGATGCCGTAGACGGCCTTGCCGTTGACCTTGTCGGGCGTGTCGAGCCGCTTCAGCGGCTGGCCGATGATGACGAAGTCCTTGGGGTCCTTCAGCGCAACATCCTTCGGCGGGGTCTGGCCTTGCGCAGCGAGCGCCAGCGCGCCGTAAGCGAGCTTGCGGCCGCTCGCTTCATGCGCGACCTCGCCCTTCGATGCCGTGCAGCTCGCGGGCTCGACGCCCCATTGGGCGGCCGCGGCCTGCACCAGCATCGCGCGGGCGGTGGCACCAGCCTTGCGCAGCGGCAGCCACCAAGCCCGGATCGAGTTGGAGTTGCCGGTGACCTGCAGGCCGAAGGTCGGATTGCCGTAGAGCTTGTCGTTCGGCGGAGCATGTTGCACCTCGACCCTGCTCCAGTCGGCATCAAGCTCCTCGGCGAGCACGGCGGAGATCGAGGTGTAGGTGCCCTGGCCCATCTCGACCTGCGGCATCATCAGCACGGTGTGGCCGGTCTCGTCGATGCGGATGAAGGCATTGGGCGCGAACTTGCCCTCGGTCGCATCGCGCGGCTGCACCGGTTCGTTGACGGCGGCGCGCAGCGGCAGATGGAAGGCGAGCAGGAAACCGGTGGCGAGACCGCCGGTCAGCAGCGCGCGGCGGGAGACGCTGTCATGTGCATTCATGGCGAACCTCAGGACTGGCGGCCGTTGGCGGCCTGCTTGACGGCCTCGCGGATGCGGACATAGGTGCCGCAGCGGCAGATGTTGCCGGCCATCGCGGCGTCGATATCGGAATCGTCAGGATTGGGCGTAGCTGCCAGCAATGCGGCGGCCGACATGATCTGGCCGGACTGGCAATAGCCGCACTGGATCACTTCGAGGTCGAGCCAGGCCTTCTGCACCTTCGCGCCCGCAGGCGTGCTGCCGACATGTTCGATCGTGGTGATGGCGCGGTTCTCGACCGCGCTGACCGGCAGGACGCAGGAGCGCACCGCCTTGCCGTCGACATGCACCGTGCAGGCGCCGCATTGCGCGATGCCGCAGCCGAACTTGGTGCCGGTCATTCCGAGGATGTCGCGCAGCACCCACAGCAGCGGCATTTCAGGCGGCGCATCGAACGATTTCGTTTCGCCGTTGATGGTGAGAACAGTTGCCATATGCATCCCCTTGCTCGCTCGATCGCTTGCGGCGATCTAGTCAGCGAATTCGCGCGCGACAATAATCATACCGATACGAAACGATGAAGCGTCGCAATCTCCGGCAATGCATATTTGCGCTGCTGACGCGTCAGCCCATGACGTTCACGAATTTGTGCGGCGCTCGCTGCCAGCGTTTTGGGCTAATTGATATGATAATCGTCATGTTTTGACGCATTTTCGGCGCGCGCGATCGTCGATCGCCGCAGATTGTCGTGCGGATGCGCAAAATCATGCGATGACGAAAGTCGTGCGATTGGGAAAGTCGGGTGATTGGGAGAGCCGTGCGGCGGCGCGCACGGGATCAATCGCAACGGCTGGCGGCCGGAGAGTTGCGCGATGACGACATTATTCTCCTGTTTTGCCCGACGGAGCGTCGGCGTCATCAGGCGTGTGGAGCAGAATGACTGTTTGTTGAATCGGTCGAGCCGCGGGCTCGCTTAACCTCTCCCGCTTGCGGGAGAGGTCGGCGCGAAGCGCCGGGGGAGGGCTTTCTCCACATTGGGAGTGTTCGTTGTGGAGACACCCCCAACCCCAGCCCTCCCCCGCAAGCGGGAGAGGGAGCGCACCTTTTCCATGGCAACCAGCCAGCTCAATTTCAGCCGACTGTAAGCCATTGATTTCGCACGCCCCGGCTACTGTGCATGGGGTTGTTTTCGAGTTTTTTGTTTTGGGGAGCCCCGGAACGCCGTCGCGACGCGCGTCAGCTCTGCCGGAAACCCATCCGGAAGGCGCCCCAGTGCTTGCCGCGGATCACGATCGGCGAGGACAGGTCCTTCATCAGCACGAACTGTCCGCCGCCCATGTCACGGCGATAGGTCTGGAGCAGGAACGGCTTGGTGTTCGCCGCGACCTTCTTCACTGCGCGATCGGTGAACAGGCGGCGGTTGCGGCAATTGGCGTTGTTCCAGACCGAGTCCTTGCCCTGCGGCAGGCGGTAGTTGGGGTTGTGGGTCGGCAGATAGCCGCCCTTGGCCCAGGCGACGCAGAACACGATGCGGGGATCGGATTTCTGGATCGGATCCTGGATCGCCGGCAGCAGGCGGTCGGTGAAGTCGACGTAGTTGGTGAGGTACTGCTTTGGATCGGTGCCGGGAATTTCGCGATACGTCTCGTCCATGAGCTGGTCGAGCGTGATGTCGCCGCGATCGATCGCGGCCTCGAATTCGGTCGAGATCCGCTTCGCGGTCTCGACGACGACCCGGATCAGCGGTGCGTCGGATGTTTCCACGCCGCTGTCGGCGATCAGCGCGATCAGGCCTTCGGAGGTGTCGAGCAGCTTGGTCACGCGCTGGTCGGCGCTCTTGAGATCGCGCGAGGAGAGGTCGACGCCCTTGGCGAGTTCGTTCAGCTCGCTGATGACGGTGTCGCAATGTCCGAGATTGGAGGTCGCCGCGCGCGTGACGCTGCCGATCTCCGCCTCCACGGAGGCGAAGCCCTGCTGGACCCGCGAGATGATGCCGGAGATCTGCTGGGCGCCTTCGCCTGCGGTCTTCGCGCGCTGCGAAGCGTCGCTGCTCTCGCCGATCAGGCCTTCGATCTGGCCGTCGAGATCGCGCACGGTGTCGGAGATCTGGTGCGTGGCCTGGCGGGTGGCTTCCGCGAGGTTCTTCACCTCGCTTGCGACCACCGCAAAGCCGCGGCCGGCGTTGCCGGCGCGGGCGGCTTCGATGGTTGCGTTCAGCGCCAGCAGATTGGTCTGCTTCGCGATCGCCTCGATCGAGCCGGAGACTTTCGCGACCTGCGCCAGCGCCGAGCCGACGGCACTGAGGCGCGCCTCGATGCGCTCCACCGCTGCGACGAGCTCGGAGATGTGGCTGACCGCGGTGTCGACGGCGCTGCGTGATTGCGCGATCTCACCGACCGCCGCGGACGTGGTGGTTTGCACGGCCTGCGAGGCGTTGGCGATATCGTGGTTGGCCGAGACCATCGTCTCGGCGGTCTTCTGAAGATGGTGGAACCGTTCCGACTGGTTGGCGACGCGGTTTGCGACTTCCTGGACGTTGCCGGCGATATCGGCGAGTTCCACGCCGAGGCCGCCAATGCGATCGGCAAGCTGATCGATCAGCCGCTCGGCCAGCGTGCGATTGGAGCCGGTGTCCATGACTGCAAGTTGTACGACGGACATATTCGATGAGTCCTCCAGTCAGAGCCGCAACCCGGCTCACGGCGGCATTCCCATTCCAATTCAGTTTAAAAGGATGATTCGCGGCCGGCGTCTTGCCTGAGCGTGCACTCAGGCGCAATTCGCGCCCTGTTTCTCGATTCCGCTCGAAAGACTGCGGGACATTTTTTCGGGCCAGGCTCTAGAGCTTGTAGGCCGTGCGGAATCCACCCCAGTGCCGGCCCTGCACGCGGATCGGAACGTCGATCTCGCGCATCATCACCGTATTCCCGTTGCCCATGTCGCGCGCATAGCTCTGCACCAGGTACGAGCGCAGGTTGCGTGCGGCCGCCAACCCCGCCGGATCGTTGAATATCCTGCGGTTGCGACTATTGGCTGTGTTCCAGGCGACGTCGCCCGGTCGCTGCGGGTGCGAATAGATCTTGTTGTGCACCGGCAGGAAGCCGTTGCGGTCGACCATGGCGCAGAACGCCATGCGCTGGTCCTTGGCCAGAAAGACCTCCTGGAACGGCGGCAGCGCGCGGTCGGCCCAGTCGAGATATTTCGTGCGGTATTGCTGCGGATTGGTTCCGGCGATTTCGGCGTAGTCGGTGTCGAAGAGATCGTCGATCCCCACTTCGCCGCGGGCAAGGGCCTGCTCGAAGATCTTGGTCAGCGCGTTGCCCGCTTCCATGGCGCGGGTGACGAACTCCGTGTTCTCTTCGTGGATCGCCCAGAGCCTGTCCTCGATCTTTTCGCTGAGCTCGGCATTGGGACCGACGAATTGCGCGCGGGCCCCGGCCTTGGATTGCTCGATCACGCGCAGGCGGCAGGCGCCGACGGCTTCGAGGGTGCCTTCGATCATCGCTTGCGGTGCAAGCCGGCCCGCATCCGCGCCACCGATCAGCACGCCCTCCATCGAGATTTCATAGACCGGCATCACGCCGCGCGCGGTTTCGAGCTTCAGATGGCAGGGCAGCCGTTCGGTCTTGCGGCGGTCGTCATGCTCGCTCTGGCGGAGCAGCACGGCGCAGCGCGATTTCAGCTTCTGTGCGAAGGTGGTGACGGCCTTGCCGGCACTGGCGACGTTCTCGCCATGGCTCTCGGCCGCCTTGGTCGCGGCATCGATCTCGGCTGCGCTCTCGCCGACCGAGACGATGAACTCCGAGGCGCTGGCGGCGTTGCCGGAGACTTCGCTGGTCGTGGCGTTCTGTTCGGCGACCGCGCCGTTGACGGTCTCGAAGACCGGGCGGATCGCCTCGATCGCCTGCGAAATGCGGTGCACGGCATCGGCGGAGCCGGCGGCGTCGCGCTGCAGCGCGTCGATCTTCTTCGTAATCTCTTCCGTCGCCCCTTGCGTCTGCACCGCGAGGGCCTTGACCTCGGTTGCGACGACCGCAAAGCCTTTTCCCGCAGCGCCCGCGCGTGCGGCCTCGATCGTCGAGTTGAGCGCGAGCAGCGTCGTCTGCCGCGCGATCTGTGCGATCAGGTTGACGACATTGCCGATGGCGGCGGAGGATTCGCGCAGGCGATCGACATTGGCACGGGCTTCCTGCGCCGCGGCGCTGGCCTCGTCGGCGAGCTTGCCGGCCTCGCGAACCTGCGCCCCGATCCCTAGCGCGGACTGGGTGAACTTGTCCGCGGCATGGGCGAAGGTGGAGGCGGTCGATTGCGCGGCATTGGTCCGGCCGGTCAGGGCGTCGGTGCGGTCGCGGATGGCGGCAAGCGTCGATGCGGTCGCTTCGGCGCCGCCCGCCACCGAATTGGCGGCGCGCTCGAGCTGGCGGATCATCGCGCCGAGCTCGAGTTCCAGCAATTCCAGGATTTCCCGCGCCGAATCACCTTCGGCCGGGGCGGGCTCGGACTGGGCCACCGGCGGTGCGGCCTCTGCGGCTGCCACGGGCGCGGCCATATCCGGCAGACGCTTCCGAAATAGTCCGAATGCCATCAGGTCTCTCTTGTCGGGGGACGCTCGGAGGTTATTTTCGCAGGCTGGAATGAAGTCAGGGTTAACGATGCCTCACCTCTGGGCAGGGGCCTGTACGGTGTTACCTTAAAGTATCCGAGACCCTTTCATTCCGGTGGGTTGGCGGCCTATAAGGCCGCGTTTCCCACCCTCATTGGCGTACGATTCCAAGAGATCCCCGAGAGACCACGCATGGCCGGACATTCCCAATTCAAGAACATCATGCACCGCAAGGGGCGGCAGGATGCCCAGAAGTCGAAGCTGTTCGGCAAGCTGGCGCGGGAAATCACCGTCGCGGCCAAGCTGGGCACGCCCGACCCCAACATGAACCCCCGCCTCCGCGCCGCCGTAATCGCCGCGCGGCAGGAGAACATGCCGAAGGACAATATCGAGCGCGCCATCAAGAAGGCACTCGGCAGCGACGGCGAGAACTATGACGAGATCCGCTACGAGGGTTATGGCCCCGGCGGCGTTGCCGTCATCGTCGAGGCGCTGACCGACAACCGTAACCGCGCCGCCTCCGACATCCGCTCCTTCTTCACCAAATCGGGCGGCAATCTCGGCGAAACCGGCTCGGTGTCCTTCATGTTCGATCGCACCGGAATCATCGAATACGACCGCAGCGTCGCCTCCGACGACGCCGTGCTCGATGCCGCGATCGAGGCCGGCGCCGACGACGTCGTCTCCGGCGAAGCCGGTCACGAGATCTACGCCTCGACCGAAGGCTATCGCGACGTCGCCAAGGCGCTGGAAGCCAAGTTCGGCGAGCCGCGCAGGGCCGCGCTGATCTGGAAGCCGCAAAACACGGTCGCGGTCGACGACGAGACCGGCGAGAAGCTGCTCAAGCTGATGGACCTGCTCAACGAGCACGACGATGTCCAGCACGTCTACGCCAATTTCGAGGTGTCGGACGCGCTGGTGGCGAAGATGGGCGGGTAGAGCCTCACCTCACCCTCCGCTGTCGTCGTCCGGCTTGACCGGGCGACCCAGTATTCCAGAGACAGCAATGGGAATACGGAGAAGCCGCGGCGTACTGGATACCCCGCCTTCGCGGGGTATGACGCCCGGAGTCTGTGGTGGGCGGTGCGGCTCACTAACGCCCCCACTTCCCCTGTTACTTCCGTTCTGTTTCTGTTTCCCCCACGGCAGCCAGCCGCTATCACTGGCCCATGACTGCGCTCCCGATTCGTGGCCCCGTTCGCATCATCGGCATCGACCCCGGCCTGCGCCGCACCGGCTGGGGCGTGATCGAGGCTGAGGGCAATCGCCTGATCTACGTCGCCTGCGGTTCGGTGGAACCGCCGGACGATTTGCCGCTGGCGCGCCGGCTGCTCGCGATCCATGAAGGGCTCGCGGCCGTGCTCTCGAACCATCAGCCGATGGAAGCCGCGGTCGAGCAGACCTTCGTCAACAAGGACGGCGTTGCGACACTGAAGCTCGGCCAGGCCCGAGGCGTCGCCATGCTGGCGCCCGCAATGTTCGGCATCTCGGTCGCCGAATACGCGCCGAACCAGGTCAAGAAAACCGTGGTCGGCGCCGGCCATGCCGACAAGCAACAGATCGCGATGATGCTGAAGATATTGCTGCCCAAGGCCGAGCCGCCGTCCGCCGACGCCGCCGACGCGCTCGCCATCGCCATCACCCACGCCCATCACCGCCAGAGCACCGCGCTGCGGCTGAAGGTGGCGGGGTTATGATCGGCAAACTCAAGGGCCTGATCGATTCCTACGGCGAGGATTTCGTGATTCTTGACGTCGGCGGCGTCGGCTATCAGGTGCATTGCTCGACGCGCACGTTGCAGCATCTGCCCAAGCCGGGCGAAGCTGCCGTGCTGTCGATCGAGACCTATGTCCGCGAGGACCAGATCAAACTGTTCGGCTTCCGCACCGACCAGGAGCGCGAATGGTTTCGCCTGCTCCAGACCGTGCAGGGCGTCGGCGCCAAGGTCGCGCTCGCCGTGCTCGGCACGCTGGCGCCGGCCGATCTCGCCAATGCCATTGCGCTCCGCGACAAGGCCGCGGTGGCGCGCACGCCCGGCGTTGGTCCCAAGGTCGCCGAACGCATCGTCACCGAGTTGAAGGACAAGGCGCCGGCTTTCGCCAATGTCGATCCGGCCGTCGTGCATCTTGCCGGTGCGGTCGACGACCAGCGCGCGCCGCGGCCCGTCGCCGATGCGATCTCCGCGCTGGTCAATCTCGGCTACGGCCAGCCGCAGGCCGCCGCCGCGATTGCGTCGGCCTCGCGCAGTGCGGGTGAGAACGCCGAGACGGCGCAGCTCATTCGCCTCGGCCTGAAGGAACTGGCGAAGTGAGCGCGGCAATGGTCAGTCTCGTAGGGTGGGCAAAGCGCAGCGTGCCCACCACTCTTAGGGCGATCGGAGAGATATCGTGGGCACGGCGCGAAGAGTGCCTTTGCCCACCCTACGGGGAGTTCGCCAAGTGAGCGATCCCAAGGCCTCCCGCATGGTCTCGCCCGAGCGCCGCAGCGACGATGTCGGCGACACCGCGCTGCGCCCGCAGTCGCTGTCCGATTTCGTCGGCCAGCAGCAGGCGCGCAAGAACCTCTCGATCTTCATCGAGGCGGCGCGCAAGCGCGGCGAGGCGCTGGATCACGTGCTGTTCGTAGGTCCCCCCGGCCTCGGCAAGACCACGCTGGCGCAGATCGTGGCCAAGGAATTGGGCGTCGGCTTTCGCGCGACATCGGGTCCCGTGATCGCCAAGGCCGGCGATCTCGCAGCTCTCCTCACCAATCTCGAAGAGCGCGACGTACTCTTCATCGACGAGATCCATCGTCTTAGCCCGGCGGTGGAAGAGGTGCTCTATCCCGCGATGGAGGACTTTCAGCTCGACCTCATCATCGGCGAGGGCCCGGCGGCGCGCTCGGTGAAGATCGAGCTGTCGAAATTCACCCTCGTCGGCGCCACCACGCGTGCCGGCCTGCTCACCAATCCCTTGCGCGATCGTTTCGGCATTCCGGTCCGGCTCAATTTCTACACGATCGAGGAGCTCGAAAGCATCGTCAGCCGCGGCGCGCGCGTGCTCAATGTCGGCATGAGCGCGGATGGCGCCAACGAAATCGCCCGCCGCGCCCGCGGCACGCCGCGTATCGCCGGCCGCCTGCTCCGCCGCGTGCGCGATTTCGCCTCGGCGGCCGATGCCGACAAGATCGACCGCAAGATCGCCGACCACGCCCTGAGCGCGCTCGAGGTCGATGCCGCGGGCCTCGACGCGATGGACCGTCGCTACCTCACGACCATCGCGATGAACTATGGCGGCGGCCCGGTTGGCGTCGAGACCATGGCCGCCGCGTTGTCCGAGCCGCGCGATGCGATCGAGGACATCATCGAGCCCTATCTGATCCAGTGCGGCTATCTCCAGCGCACCCCGCGCGGCCGTCTGCTCACCTCGCACGCCTTCCGTCATCTCGGCATCGCCGAGCCCTCGCGCGATGCGGCGGCACAATTCGGCCTGTTCGGCACGGACGAGAGCGACGACTGAGCTGCGCCAATGCAGCGCGCTCCTTCTGTCATGAATTTCTGGTAATCTCGTGCAGACGGTCTGCATGAACGCACCCCAATTCCGCTCCAATCAGACCGCATCAACAAGGCGCATCTCGATCGGGCTTCCATGATTACGCGCCGTCATTTCATCCGTTCCATCGGCGGTCTGTCCGCCCTCGGCATCTCGACCGCCGCCTACGGCGTCGGCGTCGAGCCGGTGCTGCGGCTTCGCGTCACCCGCTATCATCCGAAGCCGCGGCAATGGCCGGCGGATTTTTCGCTGAAGATCGCGGCCATCGCCGACATCCACGCCTGCGATCCCTGGATGTCGCTGGAGCGGATCGAGGGCATCGTCGACCGTGCCAATGCGCTGAAGCCTGATATCATCGTGCTGCTCGGCGACTATGTCGCCGGCCTTCACCACGTCACGCGCCTCATCCCGTCGCGCGAATGGGCGAGGGTGCTGGCCGGACTCAAGGCACCGCTCGGCGTCCATGCCGTCATGGGCAATCACGATTATTGGGACGACAGGACCGTGCAGCAGGCGGGGCACGGACCGACCATCGCGCATCGGGCGCTGGAGGCGGCCGGCATCCCCGTCTACGAGAACGACGTCGTGCGCCTCACCAAGGACGGCCGTCCGTTCTGGCTCGCCGGGCTCGGCGATCAGCTGGCCTACTACCCCTCAAAGCGCTATGGCCGCGCGCATCGGCTCGGCGCCGACGATCTCGCCGGCACGCTGGCGAAGGTCACCGACGATGCGCCGGTCATCCTGCTCGCGCACGAGCCCAACATCGCGCCGCTCGTACCCGGGCGCGTCGCGCTGCAACTGTCCGGCCATACCCATGGCGGCCAGGTTCGTCTGCTCGGCTGGTCACCGGCGGTTTCGCCCAAGAACGGCGTGCGCCTCGCTTATGGCCACTTCCGCCTCAAATGCGACCTCATTGTCTCCGGCGGCCTCGGTTGCAGCATCATGCCGGTCCGTGTCGGTGTGCCGCCCGAGATCGTCGAGGTGACGCTGGGAAGGACAGGGCTCGCTGTGTCCTAGCAACGCTTGCGCGTCCGGCCGTTTTTGCGCAAAACGGACCTATAGCGACAAGCGAAGAGGCTCGCGACGTGACAGCTCATCTCGACGGCGAGATCCGCGACGGCCGCCACCACATGCAGGTCCGCGTCTATTACGAGGACACGGACTTCTCCGGCATCGTCTATCACGCCAATTATCTGCGCTACATGGAGCGCGGCCGCACCAATCACCTCCGGCTGATGGGTGCCGAGCAGCAGGCGCTGTTCGATCAGGTGGAGACGGAAGGCGCGGGCTTCGCCTTCGTCGTGCGCTCGATGCATCTGGATTTCCTGAAACCCGCGCGGATGGACGACGTGCTCGATGTCGTGACCTGGCCGGTCGCGGTGAAGGGAGCCTCGATCATGCTGGCGCAGGAAGTGCGTCGCGGCGGGGAAGTTCTGGTGAAGGCCGAGGTCCGCGTCGCCTTCATCAGCGGCGGCCGCGCGCAGCCGATCCCGAAATCGATCCGCGCGTTGATGAAGGCCGATCTGATTTCGTGATCGCCCGATAAGTGATCGCCCGATTTGTGATGGCCTATCGACTCCAGCAGTTGGGGCGATAGATTGCGGCCCCGACCAACCGATGAGGCCATCATGTCGCGCCCGCCGCTTCCGCCCTTCACCCGTGAGACCGCCGTGCAAAAGGCCCGCATGGCCGAGGACGCCTGGAATTCACGCGACCCGGTGCGCGTCTCGCTCGCCTATACCGAGGACAGCCGCTGGCGCAATCGCTCCGAGGTCTTTCAGGGCCGCGAGGCCATCGTCGCCTTCCTCACCCGCAAATGGGAGAAGGAGCTGGACTACCGCCTGATCAAGGACCTCTGGGCCTTCGACGAGAACCGCATTGCCGTGCGCTTCCAGTACGAATGGCACGACGCGGGCGGACAGTGGTATCGCTCCTACGGCAACGAGCAGTGGGAGTTCGACGAGCACGGCTTGATGAAGCGGCGCGAGGCGTCGATCAATGATATCGCGATTGCGGAGAAGGATCGCCGGTTTCACTGGACCGCGCCCGGGCCGCGACCCGCGGATGTGCCGGGGCTGGGGACGGATCCCTTCTGATGTTCGCGAGATAGCGCGGCGGGCGCGCTGCACCCTCTCCCCTATGGGAGACGGTGGCTCGCCGCATGGCGGCGATACGGTGAGGGGTCTTTCTCAGCGAGTCCGGAATCGTAGGGTGGGCAAAGGCGCACTTGCGCCGTGCCCACGTCGTCTCGCCAAACAGGCAGGACGTGGGCACGCTTCGCTTTGCCCACCCTACCGCACTGAGTTTATCGAAGCCGGTGCTGCTTCACCCTCTCCCCTTGTGGGAGAGGGTGGCTCGCCGCGCAGCGGCGAGACGGGTGAGGGGTATCTCTCCGCTCGTGAACATCTTGCTTGTGGAGAGATACCCCTCATCCGGCGCTTCGCGCCACCTTCTCCCACAAGGGGAGAAGGGAAGAATCTACGTGGCGACGATTGCGAACTACGTGCGCCTTGCCAGAAACCGCGTAATCGCCCCACCGAGCTTCGCATTGTCCATCGGCTCGGCCAGCGATGCTCTTGCCGTCGCCACCACGTCATCCGGCGCCTTGCCGTCGCGCAGATCGCAGCACACTTGCGCAAACGCCACGTCGAACTCCGGGTGCGGCTGCACGGTCAGCGTGGTGCCATTGGCGTAGAGCAGGCCGGCATGCGGGGTGAACTCCGACGACAGGATCGTGAGCGCGTCGTTGGGTGGCTCGATCACCTGGTCCTGGTGCGAGGCGGCGATGGCGACGGCTTCGCCCTCGACGACGCCGTTCTCCGGCAGCACCCGATAGACATGCCGGCCGATGCCCCAGCCCTTCTCGGATTTGCGCACGGTGCCGCCGAGCGCCTGCGCGATCAGCTGATGGCCGAAGCAGATGCCGACCATCGGCGTCTTGTTGGCGTAAGCGGTGCGGACGAAATCTTCCAGCGGCGCGATCCAGTCGAGCCCGTCATAGACGCCGGCCGCCGCGCCGGTGATCAGCACGGCCTCGAGCTTGCCCGGATCAGGAAGCGCGTCGCCATTCGGGATGCTGACGACGTCCACCGTAGCCGTCGGGTCCTCGGTGCGGACCATGCGTTCGAACATGTCCGGGAACGAGCCGTGCTGCTCCCGATATTTTTGCGGGACCTGTCCGGTCTCGATGATGGTGATGCGTGCCATGTGCCCCCGGAAGGTTGCGAAGCTCAGTCGCTTTCTGCCCGATATTGCTGGTGTGACGCTGTACGCTCCAGCAGTGCGCTTTCCTTGCGGACCTCGTTGAGAAAGGCCTTGGCGAGGCGCGACAGCGGCTCGGCCTCCGACCATAGCATAGAGGCGACCGCGTGCGTCGTCGGCGTGAACGGGCGGACGACGAGGCCGCTGCCGCCGTTCTGCCGCGGCGAGTAGGGATCGACCACGGCGGCGCCGACGCCGGCGGCAGCCAGCACGCAGGCCGTGTTGCAGTAGCGCACCTCGACGGTCGGCTGAAACGGCGCGCCGGCGCGGGCAAAACTGTCGCGCACGGCTTCACCCAGCCGCGTGCCGCGTTCGAGCCCGATGAAAGGCAGGCCGGACAGATCCGAAGCCGAGATCACGGGTCTGTCGGCGAGCGGGTGCTGCGGCGGCAATACGCATACCATCTCGCCGGTATGCACCACCTCATGCGCGATGCCGGGATGATGCGTCAGCCCGAGCGCGAAGCCGAGCTCGGCGACGCGGCTGAGCACGCCCTCGATGATGCCCTCGTAGCGGCGCACGTCGAAGAACACGCGCGTTTCCGGGCGTCGTCGCAGGAATCCCGACAGCGCTGAGGGAATGATGCTGTAGGCGAGCGGCGGCGTCGCCACGATGGCAAGATGCCCGGAGCGGTTCTCGCGCAGATCGCGCACGCGGTTCTCGAGTTTCGCGTGCAGCGCGAAGATCGCCTCGCTCTCCTTGTACAGCGCCATCGCTTCCGCGGTCGGAAACAGCCGGT
This sequence comes from Bradyrhizobium sp. SBR1B, assembly GCF_014198205.1. Lineage (NCBI taxonomy): Bacteria > Pseudomonadati > Pseudomonadota > Alphaproteobacteria > Hyphomicrobiales > Nitrobacteraceae > Bradyrhizobium > Bradyrhizobium sp. SBR1B. Next base: position 177,684 of record NZ_JACIHC010000014.1, on the reverse strand, counting down.
TGTTGACACGCTCGAACAAGGCGAAGCCCGCCTGCGCCTCCATCGTCTTGAGCGCATTACTGACTGCGGGTTGCGACAGCGCCAGCTCGTCCGCGGCGGCGACCGTGGTGCGATGGCGGATGACGGCGCGCAGGATTTCGAGCTGACGCAGGTTCATATCACTGCCGATTATACTCAGGGCCAAAACATCATAGCAGAACGAATTGATTTTGCAGCCCCGCTCGCCCGTAATGGCAGCGGATTTGCACGTCGCATCAAAGGGTTCATTCGCCCATTGAGGCAGCACTGCGCACAGATTGGAGGCAAACTTGGTTCGTGTCCTTCGCGCCGCCGCAGCTCAAATGGGGCCGACGCAAAAAGCCGATACGCGCGAGCATACGCTGTCGCGGATGCTTGCATTGCTGGAGGAGGCGGCCGGCCGCGGCGCGAGCCTCGTGGTGTTCCCCGAGCTTGCCTTCACCACCTTCTTCCCGCGCTGGCTGCTCGAAGGCGAGGCGCTCGACCGCTATTTCGAGCGCGGAATGCCGAACCCTGCGGTGGCAAAATTGTTCGATCGTGCGCGGGCGCTGCGCGTCGGCTTCTATGTCGGTTATGCCGAGCAAACCGCGGACGGCCGCCGCTACAATTGCGCGATCCTGGTCGATCGCGACGGCGAGATCTTGGGCCGCTATCGCAAGGTTCACCTGCCGGGTTCGGTGGAGCCGCGGCCGGGCGCACGCTACCAGCAGCTCGAGAAACGTTATTTCGAATATGGCGATCTCGGCTTTCCCGCTTTCCGCGCCGGATCGGCCTGGGCCCACGCCATCATGGGCATGATGATCTGCAACGATCGGCGCTGGCCGGAATCCTGGCGCGTGCTCGGTCTGCAGGGCGTCGAACTCGTCTGCATCGGCTACAATTCGGCGGCCTACGATCCCAATGGCGGCACCACCGAAGACGGCGCCTTGCGCACCTTCCACTCGACTTTGGTGACGCAGGCCAACGCCTACATGAACGCGACCTGGGCGATCTCGGTGGCGAAGGCGGGCGAGGAGGACGGCTCCGGGCTGATCGGCGGCTCCTGCATCGTCGATCCCAATGGGCGTATCGTCGCGCAGACGCAGACGCTCGCCGATGAAGTGATCGTCGCCGACATCGATCTCGATCTGTGCCGCCAGGGCAAGGACAAGATGTTCAACTTCGCCGCTCACCGGCGGCCGGAGCAATACAGGGTGATCACTGAACGTGCCGGCGTCATCGAGCCGGCCGTTCTCGACGCGGATTGATTTCAAACGGCCGGTCGCGGCGCCAGCCAAAGGAGCTGACATGACACGCCTTTCGCATTTCCTCGCCCTTGCAACCCTGGTTGCCGCGACGTCGGCACAGGCGGCCGAGCTTCCGGCGGAGATCAAGCAGGCGGGCACGCTGAAGCTCACGGTCAACTCCACCTACGCGCCGATGGAATACCGCGATCCCGCGACCAATGAGCTCGTCGGGCTCGACATCGATCTGGCCAACGAGCTCGCCAAGCGGCTCGGCGGCCTCAAGATCGTCTGGAGCGAGACGCCGTTCGCCGAGCTGATCCCTTCGCTCCAAACCAAGCGTGCCGATTTCATCATCTCCGGCATCTCGGACCGCGCCTCGCGGCGCGAGACCGCCGATTTCGTCGATTACCTCCAGACCGGCCCGCAGTTCTTCGTGATGGCGGACAATGCGGCCAAGGACGCGACCGATCTCTGCGGCAAGAAGGTCGGCACCACCCGGAGCACCAGCTTCCCGGTCGAGATCGAGAAGTGGAGCAAGCAGAATTGCGAGCCGGCCGGCAAACCTGCCATCCAGTATGTCCCCGGCGAGAACTCGATCGACGTCCGCAACCAGCTCAAGCAAGGCCGCATCGACGCCGCCGTGCAGGGCAGCGAGACGCTGCCTTACGCGCAAACGCAGGAGCCCGGAAAATACCGCGTCGTCGGCGAGCCCTTCGCCAAAGGTTACCAAGGCATCATGTTCCGCAAGGACGATGCCGCCCTGCGCGAAGTCGTGACGGAGAAGCTCGCCGCCATGATCGCCGATGGCGCCTACAAGGCGGTTCTCGATAAATGGGGCTTGGGTGCGAACGCTGTCGCCCAGCCCATGCTCAACGCGGCGCCGCAATGAAGCCGGCGCCGGCACTCGCGGAAGGTTTCCCCGATCTGTCGGGGATGAGGATCGCGCGCGAGCCGCACTGGTTTCGCTGGCTCAGCGCCGCGCTGATCATTCTGGTGCTCGCGGCCATTGCGCGCGCGTTTGCGAACGGGCAGATCGAATGGTCCTATGTCAGCCGCTTCCTGACCGCAAAAGTCATCCTCGAAGGCATCGTCAACACCATGGTGATGGCGGTGCTGGCGATGGCGCTCGGCATCGTGCTCGGCATCGTCGTCGCGATCATGCGGCTGTCGCCCAATCCGGTGCTGAAGACGGTCGCCGCCGGCTACACCTGGCTGTTCCGCGGCACGCCGCTGATCCTGCAACTCTTGCTGTGGTTCAACCTCGCGCTGGTGTTTCCAACCATCGGCATTCCCGGCCTGTGGAGCGCGCGCGCCGTCGACGTCATGACGCCCTTCCTTGCCGCGCTGCTCGGGCTCGGCATCAACCAGGGCGCCTACACGTCCGAGGTGATGCGCGCGGGAATGTTGTCGGTCGACATCGGGCAGTATGAGGCGGCGCAGGCGATCGGCATGGGACGGCTGCGCGCGCTGCGCCGGATCGTGCTGCCGCAGGCGATGCGCGTGGTGATCCCGCCGCTTGGCAACGAGTTCATCGGCATGGTGAAGGCGACCTCGCTTGCGAGCGTCATCCAGTATCCGGAACTGCTGCACAACGCCGAGAACATCTATTACGCCAATTCCCGCGTGATCGAGCTCTTGATTGTCGCCGGGCTCTGGTACCTGCTCGTGGTCTCGATCCTGACGCCGCTCCAGATGCTGCTCGAACGCCGTTTTGCGCGCGGCACATTGCGGCTCGCGCGATGACAAAGCCCCTCGTCGCGATCCGCTCCGTCGCCAAGAATTTTGGCGAATTCCAGGCTCTCAAAAGCGTCTCGCTCGACGTCTGGCCCGGCGAGGTGATGTGCCTGATCGGCGCCTCCGGCTCGGGCAAGACCACGCTGCTCCGCTGCATCAACCAGCTGGCCACGATCGATGCCGGCGGCATCTGGCTCGACGGCGAACTGCTCGGGGTGCGCCAGCAAAGCGGACGGCTGCATCGGCTCACCGAGCGCGAGATCGGGCGGCAGCGGCTGAAGACCGGCATGGTGTTCCAGCGCTTCAATTTGTTTCCGCACAAGACGGCGCTGGAGAACATCACCGAAGGCCCGCTCCAGGTGCAGGGCCGCAAGCTAGATGAGGTACGCACTGAAGCGCTCGAGCTGCTGCGCCGCGTCGGATTGTCTGCGAAGGCGGACTGGTATCCCGCCCAGCTTTCGGGCGGCCAGCAGCAGCGCGTCGCCATTGCCCGCGCGCTGGCGATGAAGCCGATGCTGATGCTGTTCGACGAGCCGACCAGCGCGCTCGATCCCGAGCTTGTCGGCGAGGTGCTTGCCGTCATGAAGGAGCTGGCGCGGAGCGGCATGACCATGATGGTGGTGACGCACGAGCTCGGCTTCGCGCGCGAGGTCGCCGACCGCGTCGTCTACATGGACCAGGGCGCGATCGTCGAACAGGGCCGCGCATCGGACGTGTTGGGCGCCCCGCGCGAGGAGCGCACCAAGGCATTTCTTTCGGCTGTGATCTGAACGGGAGCGTGTTGATGAAAAGATTTTTGGTTGCGGCGGTGTTCCTCGGCGCCATCAGTGTGCCCGCGATGGCGATCGATCTGCCCGCGGAGATCGCCAAGCGGGGCAGCATCAAGGTGGCGCTGGTGCCGAACTATCCGCCGATGGAGTTCCGCGATCCCGCGACCAACGCGCTGTCCGGCTTCGACATCGATCTCGGCGAAGCCATCGGCCGCAAGCTCGGCGTCAAGATCGAATGGACCGAGACGAGCTTTGCCGAGTTCATGCCGTCGATCTCGACCGGGCGCGTGGACGCCATCCTGTCCGGCTTCACCGACTATGCCAGCCGGCACGAGATCGCGTCCTTCGTCGATTATCTGCGCAGCGGTCCGCAGTTCTTCGTGCAGCAGTCGCGCAAGGCGGAGTTCAAGGACGCCGCAGCGCTCTGCGGCAAGAAGGTCGGCGCCAGCCGTCGCACCATGTTCCCGGCGCAGATCGCGGCGTGGAGCGAGAAAAATTGCGGCAGCAGTCCGATTCAGTTCGTCGGCACCGACGGCTCGGCCGACGCCCGCACCCAACTGAGGCAAGGCCGCATCGATGCCGCGGCCCAGGGCAACGAGACGCTGCCCTACATCATGGACCTCGAGCCCGGCACCTATGCAACGGTGGGCGAGCCCATCGCACAGCAATTCACCGGCATCGCCCTGCCGGTCAAGGAAAAGGCCTTGCAGCAGGCGATGCTGGAGGCGGTCGAGGCGCTGATCGCGGACGGCACCTATCGTACCTTGCTTGCCAAGTGGAAACTCACCGACAACGGATTAGAGAAGGCGACCATCAATGCTGGACAGTAAGGCACTCCAGAGCATCCCCCTTGTCCCGGCCAACACCGCAGATCCCGCGCCGGACTATCCCTGGCCAAAGCCGTACACCTCGGCGATGTTCCTGTCGTTCGACGTAGACGCCGAGAGCGCGTGGACCAGCAAGGACGCAGTGCACGCCCAGCGGCTCATCACCATGAGCTATGGCGGCTATGAGGCCCGCGTCGGCACGCCAAAACTGCTGGAGCTGCTCGACCAGCTCGATCTGAAAGCGACCTTCTTTGTCACGGGATGGTCGGTCGATGCGCATCCCGCGATGGCCGAGTCCATCCTTAAGGCCGGTCACGAGATCGGACATCACGGCTATCATCATCTCCTGCCCGATCCCGGCGATCCCTGGATCGAGGAGGAGCTGGAGCGCGGTTTCGAGGCGCTCAAGCGCCGGCTCGGCGTCAAGCCAACCGGCTATCGCGCGCCGTACGGCGAGTTCACCGAGGAGCTGCGCGTCGCGCTGGTGCGCCACGGCATCGTCTACACCTCCTCGTTCCGCGACGACGTCAGGCCCTATCGCCATCGTCTCGCCGACGGCAAGCCCGGCACGATCGAGCTGCCGGTCACCGCGAGCTATGACGACTGGATGCACGGCCTCTCCGCCCGCTTCAGCCCGCGCTCGATCTTCCCCAAGGAACATGTGCTCTCGATCTGGAAGGACGAGCTCGACGAGGTCCGCGACTGGGGCGCGATGGTGACGACGGTGCTGCATCCGCAATGCAGCGGCCGTCCGATGCGGCTGCGGCTGCTGCGCGAGTTCCTGACTTACGCAAAGTCGTGCCCGGACGTCTGGATCACCACCGGCGAGAAGATCGCGGAGAACTTCCTGCGCCACGAGGCCGGTAACCGCTAGGGAGCGCCATGACCCGCATCCTCGTCATCAACCCGAACTCCTCGGCGTCGGTAACGGCGGCGATCGACGAGGCGGTCGCGCCGCTGCGGATCGCCGGCGGGCCTGACATCGAGGTGGTCGGCCTCGCCGAGGGGCCGCCGGGCATCAGCTCGCAGCGCGATGCCGACAGCGTCGTCATGCCGCTGGTGAATCGCGTCGCGCGCGAGGATGCCGATGCCTTCGTGCTCGCCTGCTTCAGCGATCCCGGCCTGCATGCGGTGCGCGAGGCGGCCGGCGGTCGTCCCGTGATGGGCATCGCCGAATGCGGCATCTTTCGCGCGCTGATGCTGGGTGAACGTTTTGGCATCATCGCGCTGTCGCCCTCGAGCATCCGGCGCCAGCAACGGATGGTGCGGCTGATGGGCGTCGACGGCCGCTATGCCGGAAGCTGGTCGGTCGGCGCGAGCGCAGCCGAGACCGCAGCTGCAGATATCCGGGGACGGTTGATCGACGCCGGCCGCGCCCTGGTCACGCAATGCCGCGCCGATGTCGTGGTGATGGGCTGCGCCGGCATGGCCTCGCACCGCACGGCAATTGCGGAGGCGATTGGCGTGCCCGTGGTCGAGCCGACGCAGCACGCGGTCGCCGCTGCGATCGGTGCGGTCTTGCTCAACACGTAGAGCGCAATTATGGGACCCCGCTTTGTGACATCGCTCTGGCCGCGCGCTCGCTGCAACCTCTCCCGCTTGCGGGGGAGGTCGACGCGCGAAGCGCGGCGGGTGGGGGCTCTTTCCTCTCGGGGTCATCGCCTGCGGAGACACCCCCACCCCAGCCCTCCCCCGCAAGCGGGAGAGGGAGCACACCGCGGCCGCGGCTGCATGTCACCGCACTCAGGAGCCTCTCGTAATGTCTATCTCCCGCCGTTCGCTCCTTAGGGCTGCCGCAGCCATGCCGGCGCTGTCGCTGCCGGGTATCGTTCGTGCCGAATCCCAATCCACGCTGCGCTTCATCCCCGTGATCGACCTCGCCTTCGTCGATCCCATCTACTCGACTGCGCAGGTGTCACGGAACCATGGCTTCATGGTCTACGACACACTCTATGGCATGAGCGCCTCGCTCCAGGTTTCGCCGCAGATGCTGTCGGGCCACATCATCTCCGGTGATGGGCTGCAATGGGACCTCAGCTTGCGCGACGGCCTGTTCTGGCACGATGGCGAACGCGTGCTCGCGCGCGACTGCGTGGCGAGCATCCGCCGCTGGGCTGCACGCGATGGTTTTGGCGGTGAGCTGATGGAGGCGACCGACGAGCTGTCCGCCGCCGACGACCGCATCATTCGCTTCCGTCTCAAGCGTCCGTTCCCGCTGCTGCCGCAGGCGCTCGGCAAGGCCGCAATCAATGCCTGCTTCATGATGCCGGAGCGGCTGGCGAGCCAGGATCCGTTCAAGCCGCTGACCGAGGTGATCGGCAGCGGCCCGTTCCGCTATCTCGCCGACGAGCGCGTGCAGGGCGCGCGCAACGCCTACGCCAAATTCGAGCGCTACCAGCCGCGCACCGACGGCAAGCCGGATTGGACCGCGGGTCCGAAGATCGTGCACTATGATCGCGTGGTCTGGACCACCACGCCCGATGCCGGCACCGGCGTTGCCGCGCTGCAGACCGGCGAGCAGGACTGGCAGGAGACCACGCCGCACGATCTGTTGCCGGTGATCAAGGCCGCCGGTGACATCGAGACGCGCGTTCTCGATCCCAGGGGTTACGCCTGCATGCTGCGCCTCAATCACCTGCAGCCTCCGTTCGACAATCCAGCCATCCGCCGCGCACTGCTGGGTGCGATCGACCAGTCCGCGTTCATGACGGCAGTGGCCGGCGTCGATCCCGCCTTCCAAGTCTCGCCGATCGGCTACTTCGCGCCTGGTACCCCGATGGCGAGCGAGGTCGGGCTCGATGTGTTCCGCGGGCCCCGCGACTACGCCAAGGTGAAGGCCGATCTGAAGGCGGCCGGTTATAATGGCGAGAAGATCGTGGTACTCGTGCCCACCAACTCGCTGGCGCAGAAGCCGCTCGGCGAGATCGCGGTCGACAGCTTGCGCAAGGCCGGCATGAACGTCGAATATGCCGGGCTCGACTTCGCCGTCGTGTTGCAGCGCCAGCTCAAGAAGGACCCGATCGGGCAGGGCGGCTGGAGTGCGGCGGTCGGCAATTGGCAGGGCATCGACTGGCTCAACCCGGCCGGCAACACCAACATCCGCGGCGAAGGCAAGGTCGCCGGCTGGTATGCGAGCGAGAAGATGGGGCCCTTGCGCAGCCAATGGCTGGCGGCGTCCGAGCTCGCCGAGCAGCAGCGCATCTGCCGCCAGGTCCAGGCGGTCGCGTTCGAGGAGATTCCCTACATCCCAATCGGCCTGTACAAGCAGCCGACCGCCTATCGCAAGGCCATCACCGGCATTCTCGACGGCACCGCCGTGTTCTGGAACGTACGCCCCGCATGAGCACCATCGCAATCTTCGGCAGCTATGTGCTGTCACGGAAAGACGGCGCGCAGGATGTGCTGCGCGACCATTGGGTCCTGATCGAAGGCAAGAAGATCGCCGCGGTCACGCGCGACAAGCCGCGCGCGGATGAGGTCTACGACCGCCCGGGCCGCTTCGTGCTGCCGGGCCTGCTCAATCTGCACAATCACTGTTTTAGCGAGGCGGTAGCGCGCAGCCACACCGAGGACGGCAACGGCCGCAAGAACAACCAGAGCATCGTCTACACGGTGCTGTTGCCGCTGACCAAGCGTGGCGCCGATATCCTGTCGGCGGAAGAACGTATGGCGGTGGCGCGGCTCGGCATCCTCCAGCTGCTCAAGGGTGGCGCCACCACGGTGATGGAGCCGTTCCGCAATTCGATCCCTGAAATGTTCGACGCCGCCGAGGAGATGGGCATCCGCTTCTACGGCGCGCCCTATCTGTTCTCGACGTCCGATGCCAAGGCTGGCCCGGACGGTGTGGTCCAGTATTCCGGCGATGACGGCGCCGCGGACATGGCGACGTGGGATGCGCTCTACCAGCGCTGGAACAAGCGCGGCGACGGTCGCATCGGCCTCGCCATGAGCCCGCACGCCACCGACACCTGCGGCCCCGATCTCCTGAAAGCCTGCGCCGCGCGAGCGCGCGAGCTCGGCGTGCCCATCACGACGCATATGGCGCAGAGCCGCGCCGAGGTCGAGACCATCGGCACGCGCTATGGCGGCCGCACGCCGGCGGAGTATCTGGATTGGCTCGGCCTGCTCGCGCCCGACCTGATGGCCGCGCATTGCATGCTCAGCAGCGACGACGATCTCAAGTTGATGGCCGCGCGCGGCATGACCGTGCTGAACTGCCCGCGCGTGTTCGCGCGCGCCGGCGTCACCGCGGCCTTCAGCCGGTTCGCCGAGCATGGCGTGCGCACCGTGGTCGGCACCGACGGCTACAACATGGATCTGCTCGGCGAGCTCAATGCGGCGTCACTGATCTCCAAGATCACGTCGCAGCGCGCCGATGTCGCCAATTCGCCCGAGTTGATCGAAGCGAACACGACTGTCGCCGCCGACGTCATCAGGCGGCCTGATCTCGGCCGGATCGAGCCGGGCGCGACCGCCGATCTCACCGTCGTCGATCTCACCCATCCGCATCTCCAGCCGCTGTTCGATCCCCGCCGCGCGCTGATCGCGCTCGCCAACCGCGCCAATATCGATCAGGTCGTGGTCGATGGCCGCGTGCTGATCGATGCCGGCCGCTATCTCGGCGCCGACGAAGCAGCGATCACCGCAGCAGGCAGCGCCGCGATCGGCAAGATCTGGGATCTGCCGGAAGCGCAGGCGGCATTCAACGGCTGACGGCCGCTTCCAGAGCCACAAAAAAGGTGCGTTCCCTCTCCCGCTTGCGGGGGAGGGCCGGGGTGGGGGCTCTCTCCATGCGGGGACACTCCCGATGAGGAGGGAGTCCCCACCCGGCCTTCGCCTCGGCGTCTCCTAAGAGACGGCCGCCATAGGCGGCCTACGCCTCCCCCGCAAGCGGGAGAGGTTGCCAGCGAGTCTGTGGCTGCATCGTTCCGACCCATGCCCTAGCCCTCGAACTCCATCAATTTCTTGCGCATGGTCTCCACCAGATCCAGCGCCACCGGCGACGGACTGCGCTGTGCGGGAAATACCGCCGAGAATTCGAAGTCGATGCGCGGCAGGAAGCGCCGCACGACGACGCCGCGCGTGGCAAATTCCTGCGCGGTGAAGGGATCGCAGATCGAGACCCCGAGCCCGGATGACACCATCCCGCACATGATCTCCGACAGCGTGGTCTCCACCCGCAGCACGCGGCGGACGTCGCTGCGGTGAAAGACCTGGTCGACGAGGTGTCGGCTCGACGATCCCGCCGACAGCGAGATGAACGTCTCACCCTCGAAATCGCGTGGCTCCAGCACTTCTTTCTCCGCGAGGCGATGTCCGGTCGGCAGCACCGCGACGCGCGCCAGCGCCGGCAGCCGCAGGCTCGGCAGGCCGGAATGGGCAATCGGCACCTCGGCAAAGCCGATGTCGCATTGATTGTTCAAAACCCAGTCGACCACGATCGGCGAAATCACTCCGAAGAAGGCCAGGTTGAGGTTGGGCCGTTCCATCAGGAAATGCCCGGCAAGCCGCGGCAGATAGCCGTTCGCCAGCGCCGGCAGCGCGGCGATGCGCAGCGAGCCGGTGCGGCGTCCCCGGATTTCTTCGGCTGCAGCCGTGATGCGTTCGAGACCGACGAAGGACCGTTCGACCTCGGTGTAGAGCGCCATTGCCGCGGCGGTCGGCACGAGGCCGGTGCCGCGCCGCTCGAACAGCTCCATCTTCAACAGCGCCTGAAAGTCGCGCAGCAACCGGCTGACAGCCGGCTGCGTCACCACCATCAGCTTCGCGGCCTCGGTGACGCTGCCGGTCAACATCGTCGCGCGGAAGGCCTCCACCTGCCGCGAATTGATCCGCGCCATGCCGAACATCCATAACATTTAGGCATACAGAGGTTGCCATTATTCATTGGACGATGGAAGTATAGGTTGCGATCTTTTTCATCAGGACTGGAGACAGCCCGCTTTTTCGGCAGATTGGAGGGGTTCAAGCCTCCAGATCGCGCCAAAACCCGCCGAATGGGCGCCGGAGCCCTGTTTGGAGCGGGATTGCGCGGAAGGAAATGCGGAAGAGGCTTCAGCCAGCGAGACTCGTCGGCACGTCACCTCATTCCGGTATGGAGATCGGTCCACATGAAGACTCTTCGCCTTCTGACCGCGGTCAGCATCGCAGCGCTCATTGCCGCCCCCTCAGTCGCTTCGGCCCAGCAAAAGACGCTCTACGTCGCCGGCTATGGCGGCTCGTTCGAGAAGACGATCCGCGATGAGGTGATCCCTGCCTTCGAGAAGGAGAACGGCGTCAAGGTCGAATACGTTGCCGGCAACTCCACCGACACGCTGGCAAAACTCCAGGCGCAGAAGGGCAATCAGCAGATCGACGTCGCCATCGTCGATGACGGCCCGATGTACCAGGCGATCCAGCTCGGCTTCTGCGGCAAGCTCGACGGCCTGCCGGCCGATCTCTACGACACCGCGCGCTTCAAGGACGATCGCGCGGTTGCGATCGGCATCGTCGCGACCGGGCTGATGTACAACACCAAGGTGTTCAAGGAGAAAGGCTGGGCGCCGCCGACCTCCTGGAACGACCTGAAGGACACGAAATACGCCAAGCAGCTCGTGATCCCACCGATCAACAACACCTACGGTTTGGAAGCCCTGGTGATGCTGTCGAAGATGAACGGCGGCGGCGAGACCAATGTCGATTCCGGCTTCAAGATCTTCAAGGAACAGATCAATCCGAACGTGCTCGCCTACGAGCCGTCGCCGGGCAAGATGACCGAGCTGTTCCAGTCCGGCCAGGCCGTGATCGCGGTGTGGGGCACCGGCCGCGTGCAGAGCTTTGCCAACACCGGCTTCCCTGTCGACTTCGTCTACCCGAAGGAAGGTGCCGCGACGCTGCTGACGACCGCCTGTCCGATCACCAAGCCCAACGCCTCGCCGCTGGCAGCAAGCTTCGTCAAGATGCTGCTCGACCCCAAGATCCAGCTCGTGATGCTGAAGGATTACGGCTACGGCCCGGTGCTGAAGTCGCTGGTGATCCCGCCCGAGCTCGGAAAGATGGCGCCGATCGGCGAGCGTGCGGCCAAGCTCTATAATCCGGACTGGACCGTCATCAACGAGAAGCGCGAGGAGTGGACCAAGCGCTGGAACCGCGAGGTCGAGCGTTGACCTGATCGTCGCAGCGGAGACAGCGTATGGCCTATCTCGAGCTCGATCGGGTCGCCAAGCAATTCGGGGCGCAGACTGTAGTCGACGACTTCAGTCTCGCCGTGAGGAAGGGGGAGTTCATCTCCTTCCTCGGCCCTTCCGGCTGCGGCAAGACCACGACGTTGCAGATGATCGCGGGTTTCCTCGATCCCACGCGCGGCGCCATCCGCCTCGAGGGCAAGGACCTGACCGCGATCCATCCGGCCAAGCGCGGGCTCGGTATCGTGTTCCAGAGCTACGCGCTGTTTCCGCACATGACGGCGGCGGAGAACGTCGCCTTCGGTCTCGAGATGCGCAACGTGCCGCGCGCTGAACGAGCCGAGCGCGTTCGTGCCGCGCTCGCGATGGTCGGCCTCGCCGGCTTTGAGGACCGTCATCCCCGCCGCATGTCCGGCGGCCAGCAGCAGCGCGTGGCACTCGCCCGCGCGCTGGTGATCAAGCCGAGCGTGCTGCTGCTCGACGAGCCGCTGTCCAACCTCGACGCAAAACTGCGCGAGGAGATGCAGATCGAGCTGCGCCAGATCCAGCGCACTATCGGCACCACGACGATTCTCGTCACGCACGACCAGAACGAGGCGATGTCGTTGTCCGACCGCATCGTGGTGATGAGCCAGGGCAAGATCGAGCAGATCGGCACGCCGCAGGAGACCTATGAGAAGCCGGCCTCGGCTTTCGTCTCGCAGTTCCTGGGCAAGACCAACGATTTTGCCGCGGCGGTCGATCGGACCGCCACGCCAGCGCGGGTGACGGCGGGCTCCTGGAGTGCGCCGGCACCGGCGGGCCTCAGCGGCCCCGTCACTGTCAGCATCCGTCCTGAAAGAATCGGCTTCGGCGATGCCGGCCTCAGCGCAAAGATCGTCACGCGCATCTTCCAGGGCAATCACTGGCTGTTCCAGTGCGACAGCGAATGCGGCCCCGCGATCGTGATCCGCCAGAATGACGGCAAGGCGCAGCCGGCCGAAGGCGAGGCGGTTCGCCTCGCCTGGCGACCCGAGGACATGAGTGTGCGCGCGAGGGCCCTCGCATGAGCGCGGTCGCCGAGGAGCGCAGCGCGCGTGCGCCGTGGGCGCTGACGGCGCCCGCCCTGATGCTGTTCGTCGGCGTGCTGCTGATTCCGCTGGCGATGACGGTGATGCTGTCGTTCCACGATTGGGGCCAATACAAGGGCATCGAGCCGGTCTTCATCCTCAAGAACTGGCACGAGATCGCGACCGACCCCTATTACGCCGAGATGTTCTGGCGCACCTTTCGCATCGCGATCCTGACCACGCTGCTCACCGCGCTGCTCGGGGCGCCCGAAGCCTACATCCTCAATCGCATGAGCGGGCGCTGGAAGAGCTTCTTCCTGCTTGTCATTCTCGGACCGCTCTTGATCTCCGTGGTGGCGCGCACGCTGGGCTGGGCGCTGTTGTTCGGCGGCAACAACGGCCTCGTCAACAAGCTCCTGATGTCGCTTGGGGTGATGCGTTCCCCAATTCCCTTCATGTTTACCGAGACGGGCATGATCATTGCGCTCGCCCATGTGATGATGCCGTTCATGGTGCTGTCGGTGTGGGCTGCGCTGCAGCGGCTTGATCCGCAGATCGAGAATGCCGCGATGTCGCTCGGTGCGGGTCCCGCCACCATCATCCGGCGGATCATCATGCCGCAGATCATGCCGGGTGTGCTGTCGGGTGCGATCATCGTGTTTTCGCTCTCGGCCAGCGCGTTTGCAACGCCCGCAATCATCGGCGGCCGCCGGCTCAAGGTCGCGGCGACGCTCGCCTATGACGAATTTCTCAACACGCTGAACTGGCCGCTGGGTGCGGCGGTCGCCACGCTCCTGCTGGTCGCGCTGGTGCTGATCGTCGTCGGCAGCAACGCGCTGATCGAGCGGCGCTATGCCGAGGTGTTCCGATGAGACGGAACGGCCCGCTGGCGCTGATCTTCCATACCTTCTTCGTCATCGTCATGGTGGCGCCGATCCTGGTGGTCTGCCTCGTGGCTTTCACGCCAGAAGGCTTCCTGTCACTGCCGACCAACGGCTTCTCGCTGCGCTGGTTCAAGACGATCGCGAACTATCCCGAATTCATCCACGCCTTCTGGGTCAGCCTTGGCCTCGGTGCGCTATCATCATTCGTCGCGCTGCTGTTCGCGGTGCCGGCGGCATTGGCGATCGCGCGCTATCGATTCCGCGGCCGTGATGCGCTGGCCGCGCTGTTCCTCTCGCCGCTGATGATCCCGCATGTCGTGCTCGGCATCGCCTTCCTGCGCTTCTTCACCTCGGCCGGCCTCGGCGGCAGTTTTGCCGCGCTGATCATCGCGCATGTCATCATCGTGTTTCCGTTCGCGCTGCGGCTGACGCTTGCGGCCGCGACAGGCATGGACCGCACCGTCGAGATAGCGGCGGTCTCGCTCGGCGCCGGCGGCTGGACGCTGTTTCGCCGCGTGACCCTGCCGTTGATCCTGCCCGGCGTCATCAGCGGCTGGGCGCTCGCCTTCATCCAGTCCTTCGACGATCTCACCATGACCGTCTTCCTTGCAGCACCCGGCACCGAGACGCTGCCGGTGCGCATGTTCCTTTATATCCAGGACAACATCGATCCGCTGGTGACGTCGGTCTCGGCCTGCGTGATCGCTGTGACCATGACCGCTCTCATTCTGCTTGACCGCTTCTACGGGCTCGACCGCGTGCTCGCCGGCAAAGGCGATACGGGGCGATAGGAGAACTTATGCAAACGGATTACGACGTCGCCGTCATCGGCGGCGGGTTGCTCGGCTCCGCGATTGCCTGGGGCCTCGGCCGGCTCGGCAAGAAGGTTGCCGTGCTCGACGAAGGCGACATCACCAAGCGCGCCTCGCGTGCGAACTTTGCGCTGGTCTGGGTGCAGAGCAAGGGCCTCGGCATGCCCGCCTATACGGTCTGGACCGTGCAGGCGTCGCAGGCTTGGGGCCGGCTTGCTTCCGAGCTGAAGCAACAGACCGGCCTTGATGTCTCGCTTCAGCAGAATGGCGGCTTTCACCTCACGCTCGGCGAGGACGAGTTCGGCCAGCGAACCGAGCTGGTCAAGCGGATGCACAACCAGGCCGGTGCTGCCGACTACAAGATGGAGATGCTCTCCGCATCCGAGGTGAAGAAGTCGCTGCCGCTGATCGGACCGGAGGTTTCCGGTGGCAGCTATTGCCCGCTCGACGGCCACGTCAATTCGCTGCGCACGTTCCGCGCCTTCCACACCGGCTTCAGGGCATTCGGCATCGACTATTTCCCGGAGCGTCCGGTCTCAGCGATCAGCAAGAGCGGCGGCGAATTCCGCCTGACCACGCCGCAGGGCGAGCTGCGCGCCGCCAAGATCGTGCTCGCCGCCGGTAATGCCAACCAGACGCTGGCGCCGATGGTCGGCCTCTACGCGCCGATGGGCCCGACCCGCGGCCAGATCGTGGTGACCGAGCGCACCATGCCGTTCCTGCCGCATCCCCTCACCACGATCCGCCAGACCGACGAAGGCACGGTGATGATCGGCGACAGCAAGGAAGACGAGCTCGACGATCGCGCGCTGAAGCATTCGATCAGCGCCGTGATGACCGATCGCGCGCAGCGCATGTTCCCGCATCTGTCGCGGCTCAACGTGGTCAGGAGCTGGGCCGGCATCCGCGTCATGCCGCAGGACGGTTTTCCGATCTATGACCAGTCGGAGACGCATCCCGGCGCATTCGTCGCCTGCTGCCATTCCGGCGTGACGCTGGCCTCCAACCATGCCTTCGAGATCGCGCGCATGGTCGCACAGGGCGCGCTCGAGCCGGAGCTGGTTGGTGCGTTCTCCGCCAGCCGGTTCGGCGACGCGGGGGCTGCGAACAACAGCGGCTATTAGAGAATTTTAAGGAGCCACGAGGCATCCCATGTTTAAGAGATCCGAACAGGACAAACGTCCGCAGGTGCAGATCCTCGTCGATGGCGTTGCCGTTGCCGCGCGCCAGGGCGACACCGTCTCTGCCGCGCTGCTGGCCTCCGGCTTGGACGCGCGGCGTTCGACTGCGGTGAGCGGCGCGCCGCGTCTGCCCTATTGCATGATGGGCGTCTGCTTCGACTGCCTCGTCACCATCGACGGTGTCGGCAACCGCCAGGGCTGCCTCGTGCCTGTCGCCGAGGGCATGCAGATCGAGATTCAGAAGGGCAAGCGGGAGATCGGAAAATGACTGTGGCTCCCAAACGCGAAGCCTATGATGTCGTGGTGATCGGCGCCGGGCCAGCGGGCCTTGCTGCCGCTGCGACCTCCGCCGAAGCCGGCCTCTCGACGTTGCTGCTCGACGAGAACATCGGCCCGGGCGGCCAGGTGTTCCGCGCAATTTCGTCCACACCGGTGACCGATCGCAATCAACTCGGCGCCGATTATTGGGTCGGTGCCGATCTCGTGCAGGCGCTGCGTACGACCAGCGCCGAGGTCATCCATCGTGCCACGGTCTGGAGCCTGGACCGCAACCTCGAGATCGCCGTCTCGGTCGGCGGCGCGTCCGCCTTCGTCAAGGCGCAGCGCGTGATCCTTGCGACCGGCGCACTGGAGCGGCCGTTTCCGATTCCCGGCTGGACGCTGCCGGGCGTGATGACCGCGGGTGCGGCGCAGACCATGCTGAAATCATCGGCGCTGGTGCCTGATGGCCGCACGGTGATCGCAGGGCAGGGGCCGCTGCTGTGGCTGCTCGCCGCGCAGATCCTGCGCCTCGGCGGCCGCATCGACCGCATCCTCGACACCACCGAGCGCGGCAATTACTTCGCAGCGCTGCCGCACGCCTTCGCCTTCCTGACCTCACCCTATTTCACCAAGGGCCTCGCGATGATGCGCGAGGTGAAGGCGAAGGTGCAGGTCGTCTCCGGCGTCACGGAGCTCTCGGCGGCTGGCGAGGGCCAGCTCGCCAGCGTCAGCTATGTTGCCGGCGGCAAGCGCGACACCATTCCCGCGGATTTGCTGCTGCTGCATCAGGGCGTCGTGCCCAACGTCAACCTCGCGATGTCCGCCGGTGTCGAGCATCGCTGGGACGATCTGCAACTCTGCTGGTCGCCGGTGCTGGACGCGAGCGGCAATTCGTCGGTCGCCGGCATTGCGATCGCCGGCGACGGCGCCGGCATTGGCGGTGCCAATGCCGCCGTGGTGCGCGGACGCATCGCGGCGCGCGCGGCAGTCGAAGCGTTGGTACCCGCGGCTGCCGCAAAACTTCCGTCGATGACAGCGTTGCGTACCGATCTCGCCAGGGCCGAGCGCGGCCGCGTCTTCCTCGACACGCTGTTCCGCCCGGCGCCGCAGTTCCGGATTCCCTCGGGCGACACCATCGTCTGTCGCTGCGAAGAGGTGACCGCAAAGGACGTCCTCGATTCCGTCGCGATCGGCGCGACCGGGCCGAACCAGCTTAAGGCCTATCGCCGCACCGGCATGGGTCCGTGCCAGGGTCGGCTCTGCGGCCTCACCGTCACCGAGCTGATGGCGCAGGCGCGCGGCAAGACTCCGCAGGAGATCGGCTATTACCGGCTGCGCGCGCCGGTGAAGCCGATCACGCTCGCCGAGCTCGCGGCCGTTCCGAAGAGCGAGGCTGACGTCAAGGCGGTGGTGCGCGGATGACAAGATGCGTGGATGCGATCGTCGTCGGCGGCGGCATCCACGGATGCTCCACCGCGCTGCATTTGTGCCTCGCCGGCCTCAAGCCGGTGCTGATCGAGAAGGATTATGCCGGACGCCACGCCTCCGGCGTCAATGCTGGCGGCGTCCGCCAGCTCGCGCGACACATCCCGGAGATTCCGCTTTCGATCCGCTCGATGGGAATCTGGGAGAAGATCAGGGATCTGCTCGACGACGATTGCAGCTTCGAGAGCCACGGCCAGGTGCTGGTCGCCGAGAACGAGGAGGAGCTCAGCGTTTGCCGCGCGCGCGTGGCCGAACTCAATGCGCTCGGCTTCACCCACGAAGAACTGATCGACGCGACTGAATTGCGCCGGCTGGTGCCGGCGGTGGCTGAAAGCTGTCCCGGCGGCGTGGTCTCACGCCGCGACGGTGCCGCCAATCCGGCGCAGACGACGACGGCGTTCCGCCGCAGGGCCGGACAGCTCGGCGCGACCGTGCGCGAGGGCGTCGCCGCCAGCAACATCCGCTACAGCGATGGGCTCTGGCACGTCGATGTCGGCACCGAAACCTTTGCTGCGCCGGTGCTGGTCAACGCCGCCGGCGCCTGGGCCGGCAAGATCGCGGCTGCGCTCGGCGAGCCCGTGCCGGTCGAGACCGTGGCGCCGATGCTGATGATCACCTCGCGCGTGCCGCACTTCATCGACCCCGTCGTGATCCTGCGTGGGCGAAAGTTGTCCTTCAAGCAGTTCTCCAACGGCACGGTGCTGATCGGCGGCGGCCATCTGGCAACGCCTGATCAGGATCGCAACGAGACGGTGCTGGACTGGAAGAGCCTCGCCATCAGCGCCCGCACCGTGTTCGAGCTGTTCCCGGTGATGCGCAGCGCCACGATCGTCCGCGCCTGGGCCGGGATCGAAGCGAAGATGAAGGACGATATTCCCGTGTTCGGGCCGAGCAGCCGTCACAAGGGGCTCTATCACCAGTTCGGCTTCTCGCTGCACGGCTTTCAGCTCGGCCCCGGCGCCGGCGCTGTCATGGCCGAGCTGATCGTCAACGGCGGCACCCAGACCCGCGTCGGTGATCTCGGCATCGACCGCTTCCATCCCACTACGCTCTAGCAACAAGAGGACATCATGAGCATCAACCGCAGCATCCGCACGCCCATCATGCACCGGGTCGTCGAGGCCAACGGCTTCGTCTTCCTCGGCGGCACCATTGCCGACGACACCTCGGTCTCGATGGGTGACCAGACTCGCAACATCCTCGGCAAGATCGCCGGCTATCTGAAGGAAGCCGGCACCGACAAGAGCCGCGTCGTCAGCGCCTCGATCTTCGTCACGGATCTCTCCAAGAAGAAGGAGATGGACGCGGCCTGGACCGAATTCTTCGGCGACAATCTGCCGACCCGCGCCACGGTCGGCGTTGCCGATCTCGGCGGCAGCGCGCTGATCGAGGTGGTGGTCACCGCACTGAAGGGCTGAACGCGACAGGGACGTCGGCGCTCTCCGGCGCCGGCGTCCCTCGCGCGGTGCCTTGATCTCGCCCTTGGAAGGTAATACTTAGAGGCTCCCTCAATCAGGACATTCGAGAGCCATGGATTTTACCCCGACCGCAAAGCCCATCCGCCTTGCTCACGGGGAATTCCATGCCTGCTTCAATCATCCTGTCGAATCTGTCGCTGTCCACGCCTGACGGCCGTTCTCTCTTTTCCAACCTCGATCTGACGTTCGGCGCCGAGCGGACCGGCCTCGTCGGCCGCAATGGCGTCGGGAAAACCACGCTGCTTGCATCGATCTCCGGGGAGCACCGTCCCCCCGCGGGACATGTCGCCGTCACCGGATCCGTTGGCTTGCTGCGCCAGGATGTCCAGCTCTCAGCGGGCGCGACGGTGGCCGATCTGTTCGGAGCGCGGGATCAACTCGCGTTGCTTCGCCAGGCTGAGCGCGGCGAAGCTTCGGCCGACGACCTCGCCGAGGTCGATTGGACTCTCGAAGCGCGCTTGCAAGTCGCCCTTGCACGTCTCGGGTTCGATCTCGCTCCCGAGACCGAACTGGAGCGGCTGTCCGGCGGCCAGATCACGCGGGTTCGGCTCGCCGCATTGGTCTTTGCCGAGCCGGACTTCCTGCTGCTGGACGAGCCAACCAACAATCTTGACCAGGACGGCCGCAAAGCGGTGATCGATCTCCTCGCGGCCTGGCGCGGCGGCGCGATCGTCGTCAGCCACGATCGGCGCCTGCTCGACACGATGGACGCGATTGTCGAGCTGACGTCGCTCGGAGCCACGCGATACGGCGGCAATTGGAGCCGTTACCGCGAACAGAAAGCCGTCGAGCTCGCTGCCGTCAGGCACGACCTCGCGCATGCCGAGAGACGGCTATTCGAGATCGACGGCAAGGCGCAGGAGGCCGCGGAGAAGAAAGCGCGCAAGGACAGCGGCGGCAGGAAGAAGCGTGCCAAGGGCGACATGCCGCGCATCCTGGCCGGGGCGCGCAAGGATCGCAGCGAGGATACCGGCGGCAAGACCGCACAAATCGCCGAGCGGCAGCGCGCGGAGGCGCTTCAAGCCGTCGACGAGGCGCGCCGGCGCGTCGAAATTCTTCAGCCGCTCTCCGTCAAGCTGCCCGCGACCGGCCTGCCGGCCGGCAGGGAGGTGCTTTGGCTCGACGGCGTCAGCGCCGGCTACCGGCCGGAGCAACCGGTCCTGCGCGATCTCTCATTCGCCGTCGTCGGTCCGGAGCGCGTCGCGCTGGTCGGGCCCAACGGCTCCGGCAAGACGACACTGCTGAAGCTGATCGCGGGCGAGCTGCGTCCGCTCTCGGGCACCCTGCGGGTCAGGCCGGATTTCGCGCTGTTCGATCAGAAGGTCAGCCTGCTCGATCCCGCGTTCTCCATCCTGGACAATTTTCGGCGCCTCAATCCGAAGGCGGGCGCGAACGAATGCCATGCCGCGCTGGCGCGGTTCATGTTTCGCGCCGACGCCGCCTTACAGGCAGCCGGAAGCCTCAGTGGCGGGCAAATGTTTCGGGCGGGCCTCGCTTGCGTGCTGGGCGGGTCATCGCCGCCGTCGCTGCTGATCCTGGATGAGCCGACCAATCATCTCGACATCGAGTCCATCGAAGCGGTCGAAGCAGGCTTGATGGCCTATGACGGCGCGCTGCTCGTCGTCAGTCATGATGAAGCGTTCTTGCAGGCGATCGGGGTCACGCGACGGCTCGATCTCGCCGCCAAGGTCCTGCGCACTCATGGCGGGATCGTCTGATCCCGCCCGGCGGTCCTGATATGGCAGTGATTTTCAAAAACCCGACGCCCTGCCCCCAGCGCGTCGGGTGGAAAAAATGAGTATCAATCCGTGATCCCAACGCAACTGTTGTGACGCGTCCCGCAGCAATTGACCACTCCGGGAAACTACCGCGTCGGAATCGCGCTGAGCCGGCCGGTTTGCAACCTACGATGCTGCACTCCCGCCGGGCTCGAGCGCTTCGCCGATCTCGAGCGGATGGGCCATGGTCTCGTGCAGCGCCTCGCGATCGAGCTCGCCTTCGGAGATGCTGATGACCACGCAGGCGACGCCGTTGCCGATCAGATTGGTCAGCGCGCGGCATTCGCTCATGAACTTGTCGATGCCGACCAGGATCGCGATCGACTGGATCGGGATGTCAGGCACGATCGAGAGCGTCGCGGCGAGCGTGATGAAGCCCGCTCCGGTCACGCCCGAGGCGCCCTTCGAGGTGATCATGGCGATGCCGAGGATGCCGAGCTCCTGCCAGATGGTCAGATGCGTGTTGGTCGCCTGCGCCAGAAACAGCGTCGCCAGCGTCATGTAGATGTTGGTGCCGTCGAGGTTGAAGCTGTAGCCGGTCGGAATCACGAGGCCGACCACCGAGCGCGAGGCGCCGAGATGCTCCATCTTCTGGATCATCTGCGGCAGCACCGTCTCGGAGGACGAGGTGCCGAGCACGATCAGCAGCTCGTCCTTGATGTAGGCGATGAAGCGGAGGATCGAGAAGCCGGCGAGCCGCGCGATCGCCCCTAACACCACGAGCACGAACAGCATGCTGGTGAGATAGAACGTGCCGATCAGGGCGGCGAGATTGAGCAGCGAGCCGAGCCCGTAGGCGCCGACCGTGAACGCCATCGCGCCGAAAGCGCCGATCGGCGCCACGCGCACGATGATGCGGATGATGCCGAAGAACATCTTTGCGGCCTTGTCGATCGCGTCCGCAATGGGCTCGCCGGCTTTGCCGAGGAAGGCGATGGCGAAGCCGGACAGGATCGAGATCAGCAGCACCTGCAAAAGGTCGCCGCGCGCGATCGCGCCCAAATAGCTGTCGGGGATGATCGCCATCAGATGGGCGACGATGCCCTCTTCCTTGGCTTTGGTGACGTAGGTGGCCACCGAGTTCGGATCGATCGTGGCGGGATCGATGTTGAAGCCGTGCCCGGGCTGGAGAATCTCGCCGACCAGGAGGCCGACCGCGAGCGCGACGGTCGAGACCGTCTCGAAATAGATCAGCGACTTCAATCCGACCCGGCCGACCCTCTTGAGATCGCCCATCGAGGAGATGCCGTGCACCACGGTGCAGAAGATCACCGGCGCGATCATCATCTTGATCAGCGCGATGAAGCCGTCGCCGAGCGGCTTCAAGGCCTTGCCGAGATCGGGGTAGAAATAGCCGATCAGCACGCCGAGCACGATTGCGATCAGCACCTGCACGTAGAGGATCTTGTACCAGGGCTGATGCCGGCGATGGATGGCTGGCTGGATCGCGACTTGTGTCATAGAGTGGCCCCGGAACGCATTGATTTTGCGTGATTTCGATCTTGCATGGCTTGCATCATGTGATGGTCGCCGCAGAAGCGACAATCACATTTTTGTCTGTTCGCACGAAGATCGGTCGCTGCAGCGCAACTGGGGGGAACATGTCGACTTCATCAGGCTCCGGCCGGCAACAGCAAGGCTATTTCCCGCGTTGGACGTTGAAGACCTCAGGCGTGATCATGCCGGAGGAGCGGCTGTCATGGGGCCAGACCATCGTCTCCGGTCTCCAGCACTGCGTCGCGATGTCGGGCTCGACGATCATCGCGCCGCTGCTGATGGGCTTCGATCCCAATGTCGCCGTCCTGTTCTCCGGCATCGGCACGCTGATCTTCTTCGTCATCGTCGCCGGGCGCGTGCCGAGCTATCTCGGCTCGAGCTTCGCGTTCATCGCCGTCGTCATCGCCGCCACCGGCTATACCGGACAGGGGGCGAATCCCAATATTTCGATCGCGCTCGGCGGCATCGTCGGAGCCGGAGTGCTCTATGGTGTGATCGCGCTGATCGTGATGTGGTCGGGGGTCGGCTGGATCGAGCGGTTGCTGCCGCCGGCCGTCACCGGTGCTGTGGTCGCGGCGATCGGACTCAACCTCGCGCCCGTGGCGGTCAAGGCGGTGAGCGCGAATGCGTTCGACACCGGAATCGGTCTCGCGACCGTCCTGATCATCGGCGTGGTTGCCGTTGCAGCTCCAGGCCTGTGGCGCCGCCTACCGATCATCCTCGGTGCGATCGGCGGATATCTTCTGTACCTGCTGTTCGCCAACGGCCTCGGTTTCGGCAAGCCGATCGACTTCGCGCAACTCTCAGCCGCGGCATGGTTCGGCATGCCGAGCTTCACCACGCCGACATTCCAGGCCGATGCGATCTTCCTGATCGCGCCGGTTGCGATCATTCTCGTCGCCGAGAATCTCGGTCACATCAAGGCCGTCGGCGCCATGACGGGCCGGAGTCTCGATGCCTATCTCGGCCGCGCCCTGTTCGCCGACAGCTTGGCTACCATCGTGGCGGCCTGCGGCGGCGGCACCGGCGTCACCACCTATGCCGAAAACATCGGCGTGATGGCGGCGACGAAGGTCTATTCGACATTGCTGTTTGCCTTCGCCGCCATCGTGTCGATCCTGCTCGGCTTCTCGCCGAAATTCGGCGCGCTGATCCTGTCGATCCCGGGGCCCGTCATTGGCGGCCTCTCGATCGTGCTGTTCGGGCTGATTGCGGCGATGGCCGGCCGGATCTGGGTCGAGAACAAGGTCGACTTCGCCAACCCTGCAAACCTGATCACCGTCGCTGTGGCGCTGACCGCCGGTGCGGGCGACCTCACGCTCAAATTCGGCGCGTTCACGATCGGCGGGATCGGCACCGCAACTTTTGGCGCCATCATCCTCTATCAGATCCTGACCTCGCCGCTGGCGCGGCGCGCGGAATGAATCCCAGGGATGCACGAAAGGGGATGGAACAAAACGCGCCGTCCGTCGATGATGAGCATCCCCGGAGAAAATCCATGCCGCAAACCGATCGCTCGACCTCCTTTCCCTCGCGCCTGGTTGGCCAATACGCCCTGGTGACCGGCGCCTCGCAAGGCATTGGCCGCGCCGTCGCCATCCGGCTCGCCCAGGAAGGCGCAACCGTCGCCATCAATTATTTCGAGCATGATGAGCGGGCGGAGGAGACGCTCGCGCTCGCGCGGGCCGCTTCGAGTGATCGCGGCCACGGCGCGCCCGATCACTGCATCGTCAAGGCCAATGTCGCCGACGAGCAAGAGATTGCTGCGATGTTCGAGGCGATCCTTTCGCGCTGGAAACGTCTCGATTGTCTCGTCAATAACGCCGGCTTCCAGAAGGAATCGCCGAGCGAGGCGCTCGACATCGAGACCTATCGCCGGATCATCGACGTCAATCTCAACGGCGCCGTGCTCTGCGCGCAGAAGGCGCTCGCGCATTTCGTGGCGCGCGGGGGAGGGGGCTCCATCATCAACTGCTCGAGCGTGCACCAGATCATCCCGAAACCCGGCTATCTCGCTTATTCGATCAGCAAGGGCGGCATGGCCAATCTGACGCGCACGCTGGCGCTGGAATTCGCCGGCCGCGGCATTCGCGTCAACGCGGTCGGGCCTGGCGCGATCGACACGCCGATCAACGCGGCCTGGACCGGCGATCCCGAAAAGCGCGGCGTCGTCACCAGCCACATTCCCATGGGGCGTGTCGGCACGCCGGAGGAGATCGCTGCCGTGTTCGCCTTCCTCGCGTCCGATGATGCGAGCTACATCACCGGGCAGACCCTCTACGCTTGCGGAGGCCTGACGCTATTCCCCGAGTTTCGCGAGAACTGGGCGAGTTGATCTCGGTTTGGGACTGCGAGGATGGCGGTTGGTCCGGGTAGGGGTCTGCGGCGCCGTGTGCTATCGACCGTGGACGACGCTGCCGCTATTGGCAAGCGTCGACACATGAAGGGCTCGTGACCACAAGCATCAACATCAATGCCTACAGCGACGCGCTGGTGGTCCTCGGCACGGCCGGTGTCGTGGTGCCGATCGTCCGCCATTGGGGCATCAATCCCGTGCTGGGCTATCTCGGCGCCGGCGCCATTCTCGGTCCGCTCGGGCTCGGCTCGCTCGTCAAGGACATTCCGTTCCTGTACTGGGTCACCGTCGCGGACGCGCAGAACGTCGAGGGTATCGCCAATCTCGGCATTGTATTCCTGCTGTTCCTGATCGGGCTTGAGCTGTCTTTCAGGCGGCTCGTCACGATGCGACGCCTGGTGTTCGGGCTTGGCGGCCTGCAGGTGCTGGCGACGTCCGCCATTATTTTTGGCGCGGCGCTTCTCACCGGGCAGAGCTCGGATACGGCCGTCATCCTCGGCGCGAGCCTTGCGCTGTCCTCGACGGCGATCGTGCTCGAGCTTTTGTCCACTGAGAAACGACTTGCGACCACTGCCGGCCGCGCGACCTTCTCGGTGCTGCTGGCCCAGGACCTCGCAGTCGTTCCCATTCTGGTTTTCGTCTCGGTGCTCGGCGCCGGCAGCGGCGACTCGGTCTTGACGCACATCTCCAGCGCAATGCTGAAGGCCGCGCTGGCCGTCGCTGTCCTCACTCTGCTCGGGCGGCTGCTGATGCGGCCGCTGTTCCAGATGGTGGCTGGCACCCATTCGACGGAATTGTTCGTCGCCGCGACCTTGTTCGTCATCGTCGGCGCAGGGATTGCCGCGCACCAGGCAGGCCTGTCGATGGCGCTCGGAGCATTCGTTGCGGGACTGATGCTGGCGGAAACGGAGTATGGCAAGGCCATCGAGGCCACCGTCGAGCCGTTCAAGGGCCTGCTGCTGGGCATCTTCTTCTTCACGGTCGGCATGGCCATCGACTTCCGCGTGTTCATGCGCGAGCCTGGTTGGCTGCTGGCCGCGGTCATCGGCATTCTCGTCGGCAAGGCGATCGTGCTCATCCTCCTCGGCCGGCTGTTCAAGCTGTCCTGGGCGACGGCGGTCGAGATCGGCTTCCTGCTGGGTCCCGTCGGTGAATTCGCGTTCGTCAGCATCGGGATGGCGGTGGCCGGCGGTCTGATCGAGCCTCGCGTGTCGAGCTTTGCCGTCGCCGTCACCGCGGTGACGATGGCCTTGACGCCGCTCTTGAGCATGCTCGGACGCCGACTGGCCGCGAAGCTGGGTCCTGAGCGCTCGCCCGATCCCGAACTGGCGGTTCGGCCGCCCGGCGACCGGGCGCAGGCCATCGTGGTCGGCTACGGCCGCGTTGGAAAGGTCGTCTGTTCGCTGCTCACCAGCCACGGCCTGAACTACATCGCGGTCGATCACGAGGCCGTCGCCGTGGCGCGCGACCGCCGCGACGGCCACAAGGTCTATTTTGGTGACGCGACGGAACCGGGTTTCCTCGAAGCTTGCGGCCTGATGCAGACGACCGGTGTGATCATTACCATCCAGTCGCGGCCGGCGATCGATGCTGTCGTCGAGCGGATCCGGGCGGTGCGGCCGGATGTGCTGATCGTTTCACGTGCGCGGGACGCCGACCATGCCCGCCACCTCTATGCGATCGGCGCAACCGATGCGGTGCCGGAAACCATCGAGGCAAGCCTGCAGCTTTCCGAAGCCGCACTGGTCGGCCTCGGAGTTGCGGTCGGGCATGCGATAGCCTCGGTGCACGAGAAGCGGGATGAATTCCGGCTGACGCTGCAGCAAGCCGCCCGCGTTGCCGGACAAGAGAAAGCGCGTCCGCTCGATCTCACCGGCCGCCAATCCCCGCGATAGCCGCCCATCCGGGGTCGCTATGCGCCGCGGACTGCGATGATCTGGCAAAACCGGCCCGCGCAGACTACATCTGCGCCATGGCAAACGCTCCACGGGCAAGCTCCCCGCTCCAGGATTTCGTCGGCCGGCACGAAAAGCTGTTCGTGCTGACCGGCGCCGGCTGCAGCACCAATTCGGGCATTCCCGATTATCGCGACAGCAACGGCGACTGGAAGCGGACCCAGCCGGTCAACTTCCAGTCCTTCATGTCGGACGAGCATACGCGGCGGCGCTATTGGGCGCGCAGCCTGATCGGCTGGCGGCGGTTCGGCCAGGCTCGCCCGAACGATGCGCATCACGCGCTGGCCCGGCTCGAGGCCAACGGCCGGTGCGGGATGCTGCTGACCCAGAATGTCGACCGGCTGCATCAGTCCGCCGGCCATAGGCAGGTGATCGACCTGCACGGCCGGCTCGACCTGGTTCGCTGTATGGACTGCGGCCGCAAGACGCCGCGCGATGAGTTTCAGCACGCGCTTGGTCGCGCGAATGCGGCATGGCTGACGCTCGATGCGGCCGATGCACCCGATGGCGACGCTGATCTGGAGCACGAGGATTTTTCGTCCTTCCAGGTGTCTCCTTGCGAAGCCTGCGGCGGCATCCTCAAGCCCGACGTCGTGTTCTTCGGCGAGAACGTCCCCCGCGACATCGTCGCCACTGCAAAGGATCATCTGGCGCAGGCTGATGCCATGCTCGTCGTCGGATCCTCGCTGATGGTCTATTCCGGCTTCCGCTTCGTGCAGGCTGCCGCGCAGCGCAATATTCCGATTGCGGCGGTCAATCTCGGACGCACCCGCGCCGACGATCTCCTGACGCTGAAGGTCGAGGAGCGCTGCGAGGCGGCGCTTGCATTCCTGCTCTGATCGCGCCAGCGCCGAACACGTCTTGCCTATTGCATAGGTGCCAAGCAGAATGGCCGGGCGCGGCGTTGTCCTCGTCGTCCATGGCACGGAAATTGCTGCGCTTTCGACCCCAGTCTTGACGATCAGCGCGGAGAATTTGGAATGCTTGAGGGAGCCGAGGTGCGGCTTGCCGTTGATATCGGTGGCACGTTCACCGACATCGTGCTGGACGTGGGTCAGGATCGCAGGACGCGCAAGGTGCTGACGACGCCGCAGCGGCCCGAGCAGGCGGTGCTGGATGGGATGCGCCTCATTCTCGCCGATGCGCGCGCGCATATCAGCGACATCGACGTCTTCATTCACGGCACCACGCTGGCGACCAACGCCATCATCGAGCGCCGCGGTGCCAAGACGGCCCTGATCGCGACCGAAGGCTTTCGCGACGTGCTCGATATCGGCACCGAAAGCCGCTACGACCAATATGATCTCGGAATCGACAAGCCGAGGCCGCTGGCGCCGCGCGGTTTGCGTTTCACCGTGCCCGAGCGCGTCGACGCCCACGGCGCGGTCCGTCTCCCGCTCGACGAAGCGTCGGTGCGTGCACTCGCGCCGAAATTGCGTGAGCTGGGCGTCGCGAGCGTTGCGATCGCTTTCCTGCACTCCTATGCCAATCCCGAGCACGAGCGACGTGCGGCCGCGATCCTGGCCGAGGAGATGCCAGGCATCTCCGTGACGGTGTCCTCGGCCGTTTGCCCGGAGATCCGCGAGTATGAGCGCACATCGACAGCGGTCGCGAACGCCTATGTGCAACCCTTGATCGACGGTTATCTCGCCCGCATGGCCGACGCCTTGCAGGTCGAGCAGTTCCGCGGCGCCATCTATCTCGTCACGTCAGGTGGCGGCGTCACCTCGATCGAGACGGCACGGCGCTTTCCGGTGCGCCTCGTCGAGTCCGGGCCTGCCGGCGGCGCAATCTTCGCGGCGCAGATCGCGGCGCGTCTTGGCGAGAGCAAGGTCTTGTCCTTCGATATGGGCGGCACCACGGCAAAGATCTGCCTGATCGAAAAGTACCAGCCCGAGACCTCGCGCGTGTTCGAGGTCGATCGCGCCGCGCGTTTCCTCAAAGGCTCCGGCTTGCCGGTGCGTATTCCCGTGATCGAGATGGTCGAGATTGGCGCCGGCGGCGGCTCGATCGCCCATGTCGATGCGATGAAGCGCGTCACCGTCGGGCCCGAGAGTGCCTCGTCCGAGCCGGGGCCGGCCTGCTACGGCCGCGGCGGCCAGCGTCCCGCGGTGACCGACGCCGACGTAGCGCTCGGCATGATCGATCCCGACGCCTTTGCGGGCGGCACGATCAAGCTCGATCCGGAGCTTTCGAAGAAGGCATTGCTGAGCAGCGTCGGCGAACCGCTCGGCCTGTCGGCGGAAACCGCCGCCTATGCCGTTCACGAGGTCGTCTGCGAAAACATGGCGAGCGCGGCGCGCGTGCACGCGGTCGAGCGCGGCGCGGTGGTCGGCCAGCACACGCTGATCGCCTTCGGCGGCGCGGCGCCGCTGCATGCGGCGCGCGTTGCTGAGAAGATCGGCGTCTCTCGCGTGATCGTGCCGTCCAATGCCGGCGTCGGCTCGGCGGTCGGCTTTTTGGCCGCGCCCATCGCCTATGAGCTGGTGCGCAGCCGTCACGTCCGGCTGGACGATTTCGACACCAAGGCGGTGTCGGATCTCCTGCAGGAGATGGTGACCGAGGCGCGTGCGCTGGTCGAGCCTGGTGCTGCCGGCGCGCCGGTGCGCGAGCGACGTGCCGCCTTCATGCGCTATGTCGGCCAGGGCCATGAGATCTCGGTCGAGCTGCCGAACCGGCGGCTGACCGCGGCCGACCTCGCCGGCCTGCGCCAGAAGTTCGAGGCGGACTATTCCGCGATGTTCGAGCGGCCGATTCCGGGCGCTGCCATCGAAGTGCTGAGCTGGTCGGTGCTCGCGACCACCGAGGCGCGCAATCCGCCCACCGTTGCGGCCGTCACGCGCAAGCCCGCAGGGAAGGCTGTCGGCAGCCGCAAATTCTTCGACGGCCGCGCCGGCGAGCTGATCGAGATCCCGCTCTATCGCCGCGAGGACATGGCGCCGGGCGCGACCATCGCAGGCCCGGCCGTGATCGCGGAGGACGAGACCTCCACCTTCGTCTCCACCAGTTTTGACGCCCATATCGACGGTGCCGGCAGCATCGTCATGGAACGAAAGGCGGCCTGATCATGAGCAAGGCAAGCGGCGCGAGCCTGATCGACCTTCAGATCATGTGGCACCGGCTGATCGCCGTGGTCGAGGAGCAGGCGCAGGTGCTGCTCCGCACCGCCTTCAGCCCGATCGTGCGCGAATGCGGCGACCTCTCGGCCGGCGTGTTCGACCTCAAGGGGCGGATGCTGGCGCAGGCGGTGACCGGCACGCCCGGTCACGTCAATTCGATGGCGGAATCGGTCAAGCACTTCATCAACCACTTCCCGATCGAGACGATGAAGGAGGGCGATGCCTACATCACCAACGATCCCTGGATGGGCACCGGTCATCTCAACGACTTCGTCGTCACCACGCCGTGTTTCAAGGACGGCAAACCGGTCGCGCTGTTCTCCTGCACCAGCCATCTCATGGACATCGGCGGCATTGGCTTCGGCCCCGACGCCACCGACGTGTTCATGGAGGGGCTCTACATCCCCATGCTGAAGTTGATCGACCAGGGCGTCGTCAACGAGACGCTGATGGCGATGATCCGCACCAACACGCGGCTGCCGATCGATACCGAAGGCGACACCTATTCGCTGGCCGGCTGCAACGACGTCGGTTGCGAGCGCCTGGTCGAGATGATGACCGAGTTCGGTATCGACACGCTCGACGAGCTCGGCGACTACATCTGCGACCGTTCGCGCGAGGCCGTGCTGGCCGAGATCGCAAAGCTGCCGAAGGGCAGCTGGCGCAACACCATGGTGGTCGACGGCTATGATGCCCCGGTGACGCTGGCGGCGACGCTGACGATCTCGGATGCGGGCATCCATGTCGATTTCGACGGCACGTCCGCAGCCTCGAAGTTCGGCATCAACGTGCCCTTGTCCTACACCACCGCCTACACCGTGTTCGGCCTCGGCTGCGTGGTGGCGTCGCAGATTCCCAACAATGCCGGCTCGCTGTCGCCGTTGACGGTGTCGGCACCCGCAGGCGCGATCCTCAATGCGCCCAAGCCCGCGCCGGTCGCCTCGCGCCACATCATCGGCCAGATGCTGCCCGACGTCGTGTTCGGCTGCCTGCGTCAGATCATTCCCGAGCGCGTGCCCGCTGAAGGCACCTCGTGCCTGTGGAATCTCAACGTCCGCGGCCAGACCCGCTCCGGCGTCGGCGGCAATTACGGGTTCTCGATGGCGGTGACCTCCAATGGCGGCACCGGTGCGCGCTTCGGCAAGGATGGGCTGTCGGCCACCGCCTATCCCAGCGGCGTGCGCGGCACGCCGGTCGAGATCGCGGAGACGCAGACGCCGCTGATCTTCTGGCGCAAGGAGCTGCGTCCGGATTCCGGCGGGGCAGGGCGCACCCGTGGCGGCCTTGGGCAGATCATCGAGGTCGGCAGCGGCGTCGATGCGCCGTTCGACATCCTGGCGGCGTTCGACCGCATCGATCATCCGCCGCGCGGGCGCGATGGCGGCCAGAACGGCGAGGCCGGCTATGTCGGCCTCAAGTCCGGGAAAAAGCTGCGTGGAAAAGGATTTCAGCAGGTGCCGCCGGACGACCGGCTGGTGGTGCTGACGCCCGGCGGCGCCGGCATCGGTGCTCCCACGACGCGCGATCGTGCGGCGGTCAAGGACGATATCGAAAGCGGGCTCGTGTCCGCCGACAATGCGGCTGCAGTTTATGGGTACGCGCGCTGACTTGTCGGTGCGCTTGGGTCAACGGAGGGGTGCAATGATCACGCGACGGAACTTCACCGCGGGCGCAGCGACGCTGCTTGCCGCCGGCCACATCTCGACCCGCGCGCGGGCGGCGACGACAAGCTGGGACATGTCGACGGTCTGGCCCGACGGCAATTTCCACACTCAGAACGCGATGGCCTTCGCCGAGGAGGTGAAGAAGCAGACCGGCGGCTCGGTCGCGATCACCGTGAAGGCCGGTGGCCAGCTCGGCTTCAAGGGACCCGAGCATTTGCGCGCCGTGCGCGACGGCCTGGTGCCGCTCGCCGACGTCCTCAATATCCAGCAGGTCGGCGACGAGCCCTTCATGGGCGTCGAGAGCATTCCGTTTCTCTGCGGCTCCGTGGACGAGCTGAAGGTGCTGCACAAATATGTGCGGCCCGAATACGAGAAGATCGCGGCGCGCAACAACCAGAAGATCCTCTACATCGTGCCGTGGCCGACGCAGTATCTGCACCTCAAGGCGAAGGTCGCCGACGTCGAGGGCCTGAAGAACATCAAGATCCGCGTGCCCGACAAGAATGCGGTCGATATGCTGAATGCGGTCGGCATGGCCGCCGTGATGATCCCCTGGGGCGAAACGATTCCCGCGCTCGCCTCCGGCGCGGTCGCCGGCGTCTCCACCTCGTCGGTATCAGGCGTCGACGGCAAGTTCTGGGAATTCCTGAAATACGTCTACCCGACCAACCACGTCTGGTCGTCGCAGATGCTCACCGTCAATCTGGATTCCTGGAAGGCGCTTCCCGCGGATCAGCAGAAGCTCGTGGGCGATATCGCTGCAAAGATGGAGCCGGGCTTCTGGGCGAACTCGCTCAAGGCCGACGTCGACAGCCTCAACCGCCTCAAGGAGGGCGGCATGGAGGTGGTGCCGGTCTCGGACGCGATGATGACGGATATCCGCGCCAAGACCGCGCCGCAGCTGGATGCCTTCCTCAAGCGCGTGCCGGCGGCCGACAAACCGGTGCGGTCCTATCTCGCCGAAATGAAGCGCGGCTGAGGGCGGGATCGTGGTGAGCGTTTCTCCCGAAGCACCGCAAAGCCTCAATGCGGCGGCACCAGTGCCGCTGCGCATCCTGCTCGACGGCATCGACCGTCTCGGCCGGCTCGACGGCTGGATCGGCGGCGGTTGCCTGTTGATGCTGACGTTGCTGATGCTGTGCGAGGTCGCAACGCGCTTCCTCTCGAACTTCCTGCCGTTCTTCCCGCCGACAATCTCGATTGCCTGGGAGTACTCGTCTTATCTGATGGCGGCCTCCTTCACCTTCGGCGCCGCCATGACCTTGCGCGTCGGCGGCCACATCCGCGTCGTGCTGCTGCTGAAGAATGCACCAGTGCCGGTGCAGCGCGGGCTCGAGATCCTCTCGGCGTTGGCCGGCTTCGCTTTTATGGCGTTCCTGACGTCAGCGATGGCGAAGTTCGCCTTTGCCGCGTACACGCGCGGCCAGGTCTCGACCTCCAGCGATACGCCGCTGTGGTTTCCGGAAGCCGTCGTCACACTCGGCATGCTGCTGCTGACGCTCCAGTTCCTCGCGCGAGCGATCCAGGCCGTGCTCGGCCTGCCGCTGGAGGATCACCGCATGAAGGCCTCGCCCGTCGAATGACCACCGCGCCCGCACCCGGATTCAAGATCGCATGACCATCGAAGTCGTCGCCCTGTTCGCGATCCTGTTTGCGCTGCTGGCCTGCGGCGTGTGGATCGGCCTCACGCTAGCGCTCACCGCGACGCTGCTGCTCGCGATGTTCCGCTCGATCCCGCTCGACAAGCTGTTGCCGCAATATGCCTGGAACATCCTGACCACGCAGGAGCTGCTGGCGCTACCGCTGTTCATCCTGATGGGCGAGCTGCTGTTCCGCACCCGTCTGTCGCGCTCGCTGTTTCAGGGGTTGGCGCCCTGGGCGGGGTTGCTGCCCGGTCGATTGCTGCATGTGAACGTGATCGGCTGCACCATCTTCGCGGCGATCTCCGGTTCGTCGGCCGCGACCACGCAGGTGATCGGCCGCATGTCGCTCAACGAGTTGCTGCGCCGCGGCTATTCGCGCGACATCGCGATCGGCTCGCTCGCGGGCGCCGGCACGCTCGGCTTCCTGATCCCGCCGTCCAACATCATGATCATCTACGGCGTACTCGGCGACGTCTCGATCCTGAAGCTGTTCACCGCCGGCGTGCTGCCGGGATTCCTGCTGGCCGCCACCTTCATGGCCTGGGTGATGCTGCACACGAGCCTCGACCGCACCATGGTGCCGGAGACGGAAGCCAAACTCTCGCAGGTGCCGTGGAGCGAGCGCTTCGCCGCGCTGAAGGATCTCGCGCCGGCATTGTTCCTGATCGCCTGCGTGCTCGGCTCGATGTATGGCGGGCTCGCGACGCCGTCGGAAGCCGCCGCCGTCGGCGTGCTCGGCGCGGCGCTGGTGGCCTGGGCGCAGGGCGCGATGTCGCAGCAGGTGATGCGCGACGTGCTGATCGGCTCGGTCGTGACCTGCTCGATGATCGCGCTGATCGTGTTAGGGGCCTCGATCCTCGGTAATGCCGCGGCCTTTCTCGGCATCCCGCAGGCCGTCGCCGCCTTCGTCAAGGGGCTCGGCCTGTCGCCCTTCATGCTGATCGTGGTGTTGATCGTCTTCTACCTGATCCTCGGCTGCTTCCTCGACGGCTTCTCGATGATCGTGATGACCTTGCCGATCGTGCTGCCCATCGTGAAGGGGGCGGGATTCGACGAGATCTGGTTCGGCATCTTCCTCGTGCTCGCGGTCGAGATGGCCCAGATCACGCCGCCCGTCGGCTTCAACCTGTTCGTCATCCAGGGCCTCACCGAGGACGGCCTCGGCTACATCGCGCGCGTCACGATGCCCTATCTCATGATCATGGTTGGCTTCGTGCTGCTGCTGACCCTCTGGCCCGGCATCGTCACGATTTTACCGCGGGTGCTGTACGGATAATCGACATCTCGTCGCCGACTTTCGATAGCTCCCCGGCCAGGCCGCCCGGCTCGTCCCAACTACCATCCGTTGTGTTGCCCGACGGGCAAAACACGCCAGCGCTGGGTCGATATCCCTACGCAAAAATATTCGAATTTACAGAAGTTCGGTTTTGCCGTACAACCCGAAGCATCCCGCCCGCCACAAGGGGCGTTTCGCGATCGTCACGGGACGCGGGCCGGGATGCGGTGGCCGCGACGGCGTCGGCGCGAATGGTGGCTGCAGGGCGGGCAACCGTGAGCAGCGACAGGCGCGATACGACACGGCGCTGACAGCGTCTTCGAATGGCCTCGACGGCGAGCGCATGCCAGCCGTGGAGAATCCAGCTTGGATGCGCGCGGACGGAGAAGTCGTGTGGTCCTGACGCCCGGGGTCTGTGCGTCAAGCCCTGCGGAGATGTCGCGCCAACCGGCGTGCATCGAGCATCCGCAAGGCGACGGGGGCAATAGTGCATCGCTCCCCGGGGAGAGCACGAAGGACACCGTGAAAACCATCCGCGCAGGGAAGGCCGGGATGTCCCGGCGTCACCTGTCGTCCACCCCGTGCGCGCTTCTTTAGCACACGCGGGACTTCGGGTGCCAGCCGGCGCCCGGCCTTCCCTGCGCCCTTGCTTTCAAAGGGCGGAAGAGATCAGCAAAGCTCGGGCGAACAAGCCGCGAGAACGCGAAGGTGTGTGCAGATGGAACGATGCTGTGGGATGGGTAGAGCCCTTGCGAAACCCATCATATTTCAACGTGGAAAAGGCGTTGATGGGTTTCGCTTCGCTCTACCCATCCTGCGAACCATCGCCAACAACGGTCTCGTGCCCCGGATGCAGCGCAGCAGCGTAAGAACGCTGCCGCGCGTCCGGGACACGAGAGAGGCGCGCCAAACGTCGTCCCGGCTTGTCGACCGGGGCGACTTGCGCGAGCAAGAGCGAAGGGGTGTTCAGCTCGGCTTACGCCGCCGCCTTCTTGCGCGCGAGCTCGGCCTTGTACAGCTCGAACTCTTCCGCGACCGCCTTCGCGACTGACGGCCGCTGGCGCAGGCGCTCGTAATAGGCCTTCACGTTCGGCCATTTCGCGAGCTCGATCGGCGGCGTCGCCATGGTCCAGTTGATGACCGTGACCAGATAGGCGTCGGCGACGCTGAAATGGTCGAGCAGGAAGTCGCGCCCCTTCAGGTAGTTGTCGAGATAGTCGAGCCGCGACAAGTTCTTCTCGAGGGCATAGGCCTTGGCCTCCTGCGGCGCCTTGCGGTCGAGCAGCGGGATGAAGAGGCCCTTATGAAGCTCGGTGCCGACGAAGCAGAGCCATTGATGCAGGCGGGTGCGTTCGATGCCCTCTGCGGCGCCCAGCCCGGATTGCGGGAAGCGGTCGGCGACGTATTGCAGGATTGCCGCATTCTCGGTCAGAACCACGCCCTCGTCGGTGCGCAGCGTCGGCACCAGGCCGATCGGATTGACGGCGCGGAAATCGGAGCCGTCGCTCAGCACCGTCTTGGTCGGCGGGTCGACCTCGAGATAGTTCGCCTCGGCACCGGCTTCATACAGCGCGACGCGGGTTGCCATCGAACAGGCGAGCGGCGAGAAATAGAGATCCATCTGTAGCCTCCTTGGGCAATTCCTGGGATTTCGCTCAACCTGGCCAGATTGATTTTTGTACCATCTTGCATAATATGAGGTCGGTCAAGGATTAATTTGCGAAATGGTACAAAAATCGAAGCCGCCAGCTGCTGCCAATGAGCCCGAGGGCCGCGGCCAACCCGAGCGCCGCGGCCAACCTAAGCGCCGCGGCCGTCCGCGCGCCTACGAGCCTGACGTTGCACTCGGCAAGGCGCTCGACCTGTTCCGCAAGCAGGGTTTTGCCGCGACCTCGCTCGATGATCTCAGCGAAGCGACCGGGATGAACCGTCCGAGTCTCTACGGCGCTTTCGGCGACAAGCGCGAGCTCTACATCAAGAGTTATCAGCGCTACCGCGAGGACGCGCGGGCTTCCATGGCCGCGATCTTCCGCGAGGAGATGCCGGTGCGTCAGCGGCTGGAGCGCATCTTCGCCTCCGCGCTGAGCATCTATCTCTCGGGCGAGACCGGCCCGCGCGGCTGCTTCACGGTGGTGACCGCGGCGTCAGAAGCCGTTGGCGATCCCGAGATTCGCGCCATGGTGCTCGACGGTCTCACCGAGCTCGACAAGGCTTTTGCGGGCTGCTTCCGCCGCGCCAAGGAGAACGGCGAGCTGCCGGAGAGCGCCGACCCCCTCGTGCTGGCACAGATCGCATCAGCCACCGTCCACACCATCGCCATCCGCTCGCGCGCGCGCGTATCGCGCAAGGAGCTGGAGGCGATCGTGAAGGGCGCAATCGACGTGATGGTGGGAGGCAAGGAGTAGGCTGTCGTCCCGGACAAGCGCAGCGAAGCGGAGCGCAGATCCGGGATCCATAACCACGGGGAGGAGTTTGGCGAAGACTCGGAGTTACCAGCTCGCCTAACAACTTCTCCCTGGGGTTATGGGTCCCCGCCTTCGCGGGGACGATAGTGAGTATGCTGCGCGATCCTGCGTCCCAACTACGCCGCGCGGATCTGCGCGAGGAAGCGATCCACCTCGTCCCGCAGTCGCTGCGACTGCTTCGACAGCTCGATCGCCGAACCCAGCACTTCCTCGGCCGCCGTGCCCGTCGCGGCGATGCCCGCGGTGACACCGGAGATGTTCTGCGAGACCTCGCCGGTGCGGGCAGCCGCCTGCTGGACGTTCTGGGCGATCTCCTGCGTCGCCGTGCCCTGCTGGCCGACGGCTGCGGCGATCGCGGCGGAAATTTCGTCGACCTGCTGGATCGTCGCGCAGATCGACTGGATGCCGTCCACAGCGCCTGATGTCTCGCCCTGCACCGCGTGGACCTGGGCGCCGATTTCCTCGGTCGCCTTCGCCGTCTGCGTCGCCAGGGCCTTGACCTCGGAAGCGACCACGGCAAAGCCGCGGCCGGCTTCGCCCGCGCGCGCCGCTTCGATCGTCGCGTTCAGCGCCAGCAGGTTGGTCTGGCCCGCGATGCCGTTGATGAAGGAGACGACGTCGCCGATCTTCTGCGCCGCGTCTGCCAGGCTCTGCACGCGCTCGTTCGAGCGCCGGCCGTCGCTCGCGGCCTTGCCCACCACTTCGGTCGCGTGGGCGAGGCGCCGGCTGATCTCGGTCATCGACGAGGACAGCTCTTCCGCCGCCGCCGCGACGGTCTGCACATTCTCCGAGGCCAGTGTCGAGGCCGACGACACCGCGCGCGTCTGCTGTCGGGACTGTTCGACGATGGCCGACATCGACCGCGCCGTATGCTCCATCTCGACCGCAGCTGAGGACACCGTGGTGACGACATCGCGGATGCTGGCCTCGAAATTGTCGGCAAGCGCGGCGAAGGCGCGCCGCTTCTCCGCTTCGGACTGCGCCTTGGCTTCCAGCTGCTCGGCCTGAAGCTTCCCAAAGTTGACGGCGTTGTCGCGGAACACCGCAACCGCCTTCACCATCGCCCCGACTTCGTCGTTCGCCTTGCTGGCGGGGATGGTGACGTCGGTCCGGCCGTCTGCGAGCTCGCGCATGACGGACGTGATGGAGAGGATCGGACGCGAGATGCTGCGGGCGATGAGATAGCCGACGATGGCGGCAAGCACGAGCCCGATCGCGGCGATCGCGATCGCGAGCATCCAGGCGCGGTCGGCCGAGGCCTCGTAATCGGCATTGTCCATCACCAGCTCGACGGCGCCGAGCGGCTTTCCGGAAAAATCCTTGATCGGGCCGAGCAGCGCTGCCACCGGCGTGTTGTCGAGCTTGGCCCGCTTCACCGTGAAGCTGCCTGTGGTAGCGCGGCCGTAATCGGCCGCGTCGAAGAAGCTCTTGCCCTTCAGCGTGCCGCCGAACAGCTTGAAGCCCGAGCCGTCGGCGAGGTGGAAGGCGACGTCGACATGGCGGTTGGTCTTGAAGTCGTCGAGGAAGGACTGGCCGAAGGTCAGGCCGAATTCGACCGAGCCGAGATGCTTAGCCCCTTGCGCGATCGGCACCACGCCGCGGATGCCGAGCCCGGCAACGCCGCCTTCGAGGCCGACCACGACCTTGCGATCCTGGTTGGCGACGACGACGGTCTTGCGGAAGCCGGAGAGATCGTCGCCGAATTTCGCGGGCTGGTGCACACGCAGGAACGAGGTCGCCGGCGCCACATGGAACTGGAATTGCTCGACACCGTATTCCGATTTGGTCGCCGCAAAGACCGGCCCGAACAGGGCTATCAGGGCGTTGCGGTCCTGCTTGGCCATCGCATCCTGCGTCGCCGGCATCGCGGCTACGACCGTGCTCATGGCGGCGGCCCGGTGCGATTCCTCGGCGATGCGCGACTGAAGGGCATCATAATGGCTCTGCAGCTCGCGCTGGTCGGCGCGGTCGATGATCCCCGCGATGATCCACATCGCCCCGAGCACAGCGAACAGAGCGGTTGCCGCCGCCGTCACCGCGAGGGCAACCGTGATCCGCATCCTGAGGCCGAGGCTCGCGCGCATGTCCGACTCGTTGTTTGAGCGTTGGTTAACACCGCTTATCAACTTCTCGCTAAGAGAGAGTGAACGGGATACCTGCGGAACGCGGTGGTTGTGGGGGGAGGCTGTCTGCCCCACAATCAGTGTCGTCCCCGCGTGTGCGGGGACGACACTGAATATGTTGTGACGGTGCTCGCGAAAATCCCGGCGCCTAATACCCCCTGGCCCGGTCCACCACGTTCTCCAACGCGCCGCCGGCCTCGAACCGTGCGATCTGCTCGGCGACATAGGCCGAGATCGCGTCCGCGTCGGTGTCGGCTGCGTTGTGCGGCGTCAGCACCACCTTGGGATGGGTCCAGAACCGGCTGTCCGCCGGCTGCGGCTCCTGTACGAACACGTCGAGCGAGGCGGCGCCCAGCGTGCCGTCGTCGAGGCAGGCGAGAATGTCGGCCTCGTTCTGCAAGCCGCCGCGGCCGGCATTGATCAGCACCGGCGCGCCGAGCGGGCTGTTGCGGTTGAGCTTGGTGAAGACGTCGCGGTTGAGGATGCCGTGCGTCTCCGGCGTCAGCGGCAGCAGGCAGACCAGAATATCGGTCGCGCGCAGGAACGCATCGATCTGGGCCGAGCCATGGAAGCACTCGACGCCGTCGATCGCGCGCGGGCTGCGGCTCCAGCCGGCGACGCGGAAGCCGAGCCGCCGCAGCACGTCGGCCGCGTCCGCACCGAGCGTGCCCAATCCCATGACACCGACCGTGACGGCGCTGGCCGGCCATTGATATTTCGGCTCCCAGCGCTTTGCGCGCTGCGAGTCCCGCAAATAGAGCTCCTGGCGGTGGTGCATCAGCACGTGCAGCACGACATATTCAGTCATGCGGCCGGTCAGGTCGGGTACGGCGACCCGGACCAGCGGCACATCGGGCAGGCTCTTGTCCGCCATCAGCGCATCGACGCCGGCACCGAGATTGAAGATCGCCCGCAGATTGGGGAAGGCGCCGAGATCGCCCGGCACCGGCTTCCACACCGTGGCATAGTGCACCTCGGCCGGATCGAGCGTGGAATCCGGCAGCAACACTACACGGCGGCCGCCGCAGACAGCATCAAACCGGGCCTTCCAGCGCTCCGGCAACCAGTTCTGCTGCGTGCTGTTGATCAGGACGGCCAGTGTGCCCTTGGTCATTCGAA
This sequence comes from Bradyrhizobium sp. SBR1B, assembly GCF_014198205.1. Classification (NCBI taxonomy): domain Bacteria; kingdom Pseudomonadati; phylum Pseudomonadota; class Alphaproteobacteria; order Hyphomicrobiales; family Nitrobacteraceae; genus Bradyrhizobium; species Bradyrhizobium sp. SBR1B. Next base: position 137,801 of record NZ_JACIHC010000014.1, on the reverse strand, counting down.
TTGCCTCGTCGGGTTCCGCTTACGAAGGCCCTCCTTGGCACGATCTGCCGGATTTTTCTCGCAAATTTTTTCCGCAGTCCTGTCGGGGCGGGGCATATTGGCGCGTCTTTAGAACAGACGAGGAAAGTGTCGCCTATGCTTTATGCCATCCTTTGCTATCACGATGAGGACTTCGTCGGCTCCTGGAGCAAGGAGCAGGACGAGGCCGTGATGAAGAAGCTCGCCGTGGTGCAGGAGAAGCTCACCCAGCAGGGCCGGCTCGGGCCGGTCGCGCGGCTGCTGCCGACCACGGCCGCCGCGACGTTGCGGAAGGAAGATCCTCCGCTGGTGCTGGACGGCCCCTATGCCGAGACCAAGGAGCAGCTGCTCGGCTTCTACATCGTCGACTGCAAGAATCTCGATGAGGCGCTCGACGTCGCCCGCGACCTCGGCGCTGCCAATCCCGGCGGCGCCTATGAGGTGCGTCCCGTCGGCGTGTTCCGGCCCGGAGGAAACCTGACGTGAGCGAGGCCGACACCGGCTGGATCGAGACCGCGCTGACCTCGGCGCGACCCCAGGCGGTCGGCGCGCTGCTGCGTTATTTCCGTGATCTCGACACCGCCGAGGAGGCGTTCCAGAACGCCTCGCTGCGCGCGCTCAAGTCCTGGCCGCAGAACGGGCCGCCGCGCGATCCTGCAGCCTGGCTGATCATGGTCGGCCGCAACGCCGCCATCGACGAGGTGCGCCGGACCCGCAAGCAGCAGCCGCTGCCTGAGGACGACCAGGCGATCTCCGATCTCGACGACGCCGAAGGCGCGCTGGCCGAACGGCTCGACGGTTCGCACTACCGCGACGACATCCTGCGGTTGATGTTCATCTGCTGCCATCCGCAATTGCCGGCGACGCAGCAGATCGCGCTGGCGCTGCGCATCGTCTCGGGGCTTACCGTGAAGCAGATCGCGCGCGCCTTCCTGGTCTCGGACGCGGCGATGGAGCAGCGCATCACCCGCGCCAAGGCGAAGGTCGCCGAAGCCGGGACGCCGTTCGAAGCGCCCGGCGCAATCGAGCGCTCCGAGCGGCTCGCCGGCGTCGCGGCGATGATCTACCTGATCTTCAACGAGGGCTATTCGGCGAGCGGCGACACCGCGGAGATCCGCAAGCCGCTTTGCGAGGAGGCGATTCGGCTGGGGCGCCTGCTGCTCAGGCTGTTTCCGAGCGAGCCGGAGATCATGGGGCTCACGGCGCTCATCTTGCTGCAGCATGCGCGCAGTGCCGCGCGCTTTGCCGCCGACGGCTCGCTGATCCTGCTGGACGACCAGGACCGTTCGCTGTGGAATGGCACCATGATCGCGGAGGGGCTGGCGCTGATCGACAAGGCGATGCGCCACCGCCGCAGCGGGCCCTATCAGATTCAGGCCGCGATCGCTGCATTGCATGCCCGCGCGGCGACGCCGGAGGAGACCGACTGGGCGCAGATCGACCTGCTCTACGGCGCGCTCGAGGTCGTGCAGCCGTCTCCCGTGGTGACGCTCAACCGCGCGGTCGCGGTCTCCAAGGTGCGGGGGCCGCAAGCCGCGCTCGATCTGATCGAGCCGCTTGCGCCGAAGCTCGCCAACTACTTCCATTTCTACGGCGTGCGCGGCGCCTTCCTGATGCAGCTCGGCCGCAACGACGAGGCACGTGTCGCCTTCGACCGCGCCATCGCGCTTGCCAACACGTCCGCAGAAGCGGCCCACATTCGCATGCACATCGATCGCCTGATCCGGGACAGCCAGCCGAAGGCGGGCGCGCGGCAGGGCGCGAAAGTGAAGTAGACCCGTCTGTCTCCACATCATCATGTCGGGACAAGCCCGGCCATGACGTGGGGTGGGTAGCGTGCAAAATTTCATTCCGGCAATTGTCGGCTCCTGCCGTTCCCGTTCGTCCTAAGCCCGTACCCACGGAGCCCCTTCATGCTGAAAGCCATTGCCGTCATCGCCGTCGTGCTCGCCGTTGGAATCGCGGGCGTCCTCGCCTTTGCCCTGACAAAATCTGACACCTTCCGCATCGAGCGGAGCCTCGCGGTGAAGGCGCCAGCCGGAGCGATCTATCCACAGGTCGCCGATTTCCGCCGTTGGACCAACTGGTCCCCCTATGAGACCCGCGATCCCGCCATGAAGCGCACCTTCGGTGGATCTGAGGGAGGCAAGGGCGCGACCTATGCTTGGGATGGCAACAACAATGTCGGCGCCGGCCGCATGGAGATCCTCGAGGCGACCGGGCCGTCCAAGCTTCGCATCAAGCTCGATTTCGAGCGGCCGTTCGAAGGTCACAACACCGCCGAGTTCACCTTTGTGCCGCAAGGCGATGCTACTCTGGTCACATGGGCGATGTACGGTCCGGCTCCGTTCATGTCCAAGATCATGCAGGTGTTCATCAACATGGACAGCATGATCGGCAAGGATTTCGATGCCGGCCTCGCCAGCCTGAAGAAGCTGGCCGAGAAGCAATAAGCCTCACTGCAAACGAAGAGGAGAGAAACGATGCTCAACGCTTATCTGTTCTATCAGGACACCTGCGAAGCTGCGTTCAACTTCTACGTCAAGGTCCTGGGCGGCAAGATCGACGCCATGATGCGGTCATCGGACGCGCCGCCGGACATGCCCGCCGCGCCCGGCCGCGAAAAGATGATCATGCATGCGCGGATGTCGCTGCCCGACGGCAGCGTGCTGATGGCTTCCGACGCGCCGCCGGAGCATTTCGCCAAGCCGCAAGGCTTTTCGATCTCGCTCACCGTCAAGGACCCTGCGGACGGCGAGCGTAAGTTCAATGCACTCGCCGATGGCGGCACCGTCACCATGCCGTTCAGCAAGACGTTCTGGGCCAAGGGCTTTGGCATGTGCGTCGACAAGTTCGGCATTCCCTGGATGGTGAACTGCCCGGCCGAAGGAATGTGACAGGCGCGAGCCTGCACGATCTGTGGAATTGCGATCCCCTCTCTCCACTGTCGCGGGAGAGGGGACGCCTGGATTTATCGCGTCATACCCGGATCGGTCGTGAGCTCGCTCAACGGATCGATCCGGTCACGTCCTCGCTTTGCTGCGGCGACTGAACGCAGCGAGGGCAGATCACGAGCTTGGTGCCGAGCTGCTTGTCGTTCTCGGCTTCGATCTCGTCATGGACCGCCCACCACGCATCCGAATATGGCCGCAAGGTGCCGAGCACTCGTTCCCGCTCCTGATTGGGATCAGCTGCCGCGGGCGCGGGGTTCGTCGCGCGCCGCTTCGCGACATGCGGGCGATGCGAGGCTTTGTTGGGGTCCTGGCCGAGGCCATCCCATGCGATCGGACGACGCTCCTGCGCCGATGCGACTGCACATCCAAGCAGCGCTGTGCAGAAAGTAAGCAAGATGAAGCCGCGTCGTATCATGCCGGACCCAAAGTTCGATGCGCAATGCGCAGACTTCCACACGGGAAACTTGCATGGCATCGGTCAAATGGAACTTAAGGCAAACGACTGGCGGGCGTGGCCGAGGAATGAACTCACGATTCGCATCACTTTGCGGGAGCAGTGAGGCCGCTTCGTGAAACCATGCGGACTGCATCGCACAACAATTGACGCAATATTGGGCTGTAATCTGCACGTCAGAATCGCTATTGGTGAATCACAAAATCTAAAAAGCTGGGGTGGACGTCACTTGGAAGGGGAGCGACCGATGGCGGCGGCGCTACAGATCAATTTTGCCCTGTGGGGGATGCTTATCTGCGTCAGCATGAAGCTGGGGCCGGTGATCCAGACTCTTTATTGACGGCAGCCAAAGTGTGATGGCGTGGAGACCCCGGTGCGCACATTGGGTGCGACACAGGGAACCTGCCGTGTGGCCTCGGGCCGGCCAAGCCAAACGCCTTTGATGTGACGCGACGCGGTTCACAGAACTCATTCACGTCACATCCGTGGCGGCTGCCACATTCGTCAGCGGCAGCGCGGATAGATCGCGGCGAGATCGCGCCCCTTGAGCAAGAGCAGCCGCGAGGTGAGGCCGCCACGGCGGCTGATCCAGTCGCGCACTGGGCCGGGATAGGCGGCAAGCACCGCGACCGATGCTTCCGGCTCGGCATAAAAGCGCCCGCGCCGGTCGACCGAACGTGCCGCATGGAAGCCGAGCACGGCACGCTTGGTGACGCAGATGCGCTCGCCCGGTACGATGCTCAGCACCAGCGTGCAGGCCGACAGACAGGGGCCGTCTATCACCACGCGCTCGCCGCTCTCGCGCACCTTCTCGAACAAATCGAGGAACGGCCCCACCTGTCCGCCGGGAGACTGGATGATGCGGATTTCGGCGGACGCCGGCGCGGTGGCGAGCAGCGCGAATGCAAGCATCAGGGCGTTGAGCAAAGAGATGCGTCGCATGAAGTCTCCACCTAAATCGGTTCCGTAGGGTGGGTTACGCCCAGCGGCCCGCGCAGCGGCAGTGCTAACCCACCCTACAATTTCCGGACCTATCCGTTGCGGCGCTGGCCGCGCAGCGTGGGCAGGCCGATACCTGCCGCATCGAAGCCGCCATCAACGGCCAAAATTTGGCCGGTGATGTAGCTCGCATTTGCCGAGCACAGGAAGTAGATCGCTTCCGCAAGCTCCTCCTCCAGGCCGTAGCGATTGAGCGGAATGGCGTCGTGATAGTCGGCGCGGATCTCCTTGGTGTGCACCTGCTTCGCCATCGCCGTGTCGACCGGCCCCGGCGCAACCGCGTTGACGCGGATGTTGAGCGAGGCGAGCTCGACAGCGAGCTGCTTGGTCAGGTGCGCGAGCCCGGCCTTGCTGGTGCCGTAGGCCGAGCGCAGCGTCGAGGCGCGCACCGCCGAGATCGAGGTGATGTTGACGATGGCGCCGCCATGGCCCTCGCGCATCAAGGGAACCGCGGCCTTGGTGCAGAGGAACGGGCCGGTGAGATTGACCTCGAGCACGCGGCGCCAATCGGTCTCGGACGTCTCCATCAGCGGTGCGAACACCGCGATGCCGGCATTGTTGACCAGTGCATCCAGTCGGCCGAACCGGCGCTCGACCGCCTCCATTGCATTGCTCACCGCGGCGGCGTCCGAGACGTCGCAGGTCAGCGCCAGCGTCGCCTCGCCTTGGTCGATTTCGGCGACCGCCCGGCCGAGCAACTCGCCCTCGATGTCGAGCAGCGCCACGCGCCAACCCTCGGCCAGGAACTTCTTCGCGGTCGCAAGCCCGATGCCGCGGGCGGCTCCGGTGACGAGAGCGATTTTTTGCGGGGCTTGCGGCATGGGAGAATTGTCCTCGAGTAGCATATGGGCGCAGGAATGCAGGCTCCTTTTACTGCGCTTTTGTGCTGGCGAGGAAGGGGCAGGCGAGGGCTGGAGGGGACGTCGTCCTTACGCCAGCTCTGCCGAGGCACGCTGCATGTTGGCCGACATGTCCGCGGTCACGATGCTCTGCTCCTCGACCGCGGCTGCGGTGGAGGCGATGAACTCGTTGACGCCTGCGATCGCGGCCTTGATCGCGGTGAGGGAGCTCGCGACGTCGCCGGAGATGGTGTTCAGCGCGTCGATTTCGGACGTGATCGTGTCGGTCGCCTGCTTGGCCTGGCTCGCGAGATTCTTCACCTCGGAGGCGACCACCGCAAAGCCGCGTCCCGCTTCGCCGGCGCGGGCCGATTCAATCGTGGCGTTGAGCGCGAGCAGATTGATCTGGCTGGTGATGCCCGAGATCATCTCGACGATGCCGCTCATGGCCTGTGCGGCGGCCGTCAGCTTCTGGGCCTGGAGGTCGGCGGACTCGACCCTTGTGGTCGCGACCTTGGACGTCTCGCGCGACTTCGTCATGGTCTCGGAGATCTCGCGGATCGAGGCGCTCATCTCTTCGCTGCCGGCCGCGACCGCATCGATCAGCCCGCGCGCGTTGTCGGCCTTCTTGCGGCCGATCGCCTGCGCGGTGATGTCGGTGGCGTATTTCACCACCTTGTACGGTTTGCCGTTGAGATCGAAGATCGGGTTGTAGGACGCCTGGATCCAGATCTCGCGGCCGCCCTTGGCGATGCGCTTGTATTCGGCGGCCTGGTATTCGCCGCGATTGAGTGCTTCCCAGAACTGGCGGTAGGCGGCCGAATTCTTCTCGTTCGGCTCGACGAACATGGAATGGTGCTGGCCCTTGATCTCGGCCAGCGCATAGCCCATCGCCTTCAGGAAGTTCTCGTTGGCAGTGCGGATCGTGCCGTCCATGTTGAACTCGATCACCGCTTGCGACTTCTGGATCGCGGCGAGCTGACCGTCATTGTCGGCCGCCTTCATCTTTTGCGCGGTGACGTCGGTGGCGAACTTCACCACCTTGAACGGCTTGCCGTTCTCATCGAGAATCGGATTGTAGGTGGCCAGAATCCAGATTTCCTTAGCCCCCTTGCCGAGCCGCTTGTATTCGCCAGCCTCGAACTCGCCACGGTTCAGCTTGGCCCAGAACGCGGCATAGGCCGGGCTCGCACGGTCCTCTGGTGTCACGAACATGGAGTGGTGCTTGCCCTCGATCTCATCGAGCGAATAGCCCATCGCGCCAAGGAAATTCTCGTTGGCGGTGACGATGGTACCGTCCATGTTGAACTCGATCACGGCCTGCGCGCGGTTGATCGCGGCGATCTTGCCGGACTCTTCCATGGCCTTGATCTTATAGGCCGTGATGTCGGTGGCGAACTTGATGAAGCTGACCACCTTGCCGCTTTCGTCGCGTAGCGGGGCGTAGGACGCGTGGACCCAGACTTCCCTGCCGCCCTTGCCGAAACGCTTGTATTGCGTGGTCTGGAATTCCCCGCGGTTCAGGCTGGCCCAAAAATCGCGGTAGCGAGTGCTCTCGCGCTCGGCCGGGTTGACGAAGATGCTGTGATGCTTTCCCTTGATCTCGGCAAGCGTATAGCCGCTCATTTTGAGAAGGTTTTCGTTGGCGTCGAGGATGGTGCCGTCGAGACCGAATTCGATCACGGCTTGCGACCGGTCGAGCGCCTCGACCTCCGCGATGGCGTGCCTGACCTTCTTGCTCAGGAAATTGAACACGTAAGCCCCGCAATGCTCGAAAGCGATCCGACAGGATCGCCATACCGTTTCCCCTGAGCTGAAAGTTGCATGCTATCCTTGAGCATCGGTAAATTCCGGAACACGCCGCGACGAGCTCCGCGACTCCACGTGCGACGGCCAACTACTTCAACTGACAGCTGCTCTTGGTTTATATGCACGGTGGAGTTCACAATGCGGAGCCGTACTTGTACGGGGGCGCAGCCGAGATATTTTTTCGCGTCGCCTCGCATGGCGGTGTCGGCGCGGTCGAGGGCGAACCGTCTTCAACAAGATGCTCGCTGCGGAGACCATTGATGCCCGACGACCGCGAACGCCTGATCCGAGACCTCTTCGCCGCCTATCTCGCCAACAACCGGCAGCGGGTCGCCGACGCACTGGCCGACGATTTCCGCTTCACCAGCCCGTTCGACGACGACCTCGACAAGGCGACCTATTTCGAACGCTGCTGGAGCGACAGCGGCTGGATCGCACGGCATGACATCGAGCGCATCTTCGTCCGGGGCGAGGAAGCGTTCGTCACTTATCTCTGCCTTGCGACAGATGGCAGGAGTTTTCGCAACACGGAGTTCTTCACCTTCGCAGGCGGCAAGGTCCGGCGCATCGATGTCTATTTCGGCGCTGCCCGGCGGGATGGTCGTTTCCTGCCGCAGCCGCGCTAGGGCCGGGGCCCTCCAGATTATTTCCGCGGGCGTGTCGGTTCCGTGAGGGTTCGTTCGTCTTGAAGGCGAGCGGGCCTGCGCCTCACGGCGCATCCCGGAACCACCGCAGAAGCCAGGATACGACCCATGCGATTCATGATGTTGATGATCCCGCTCGGCTACGAGGCCGCGCCGCCGGACGTCCAGCTCGATCCCGAACGCGTCGCGGCGATGATGCGCTATAACGAGGCGCTGAAGGACGCGGGCGTGCTGATCACGCTCGATGGCCTGCATCCGCCGTCGATGGGCGCGCGGGTTTCATTTGCGACCGGCGAGCCTGTCGTGACCGACGGCCCATTCGCTGAAGCCAAGGAAGTCCTTGGCGGCTATTGGATGATCGAGGTCGCCTCGCGCGCAGAGGCGATCGCCTGGGCGAAGAAATGTCCGGCTTCGGCCAACGAGATCATCGAGATCCGGCAAGCCCAGGAGATGAGCGACTTTCCGCCCGACGTGCAGGAGGCCGCGGCCGGTTTCGGCGACCTGAAGAGGTAGCCACAGCGATCGCGATGAAATCGCGTCTGTCGTCAGTCAATCAACAAGGAGAGAACCGATGAGCACCGAACATAAATTCCTCGCCGTCTATCTCGGCAGCATGAGCGGCGAAAAGATGAAGGCCTGGCATGCGATGCCCGAGGCGGAACGGAAGGCAAAAGAGCGCGAGGGCATGGCCGCCTGGCACGGCTGGGTCGAGAAGCATAAGGACGTCATCGTCGAGATGGGCGGCCCGCTCGGCAAGACCCGCCGGATCGACGGACGCGGCATTACCGAGATCAGCAATGCGCTGACCGGCTTCACGGTGGTGCGGGCTGCCTCGCAGGAGGAAGCTGCAAAATTGTTCGAGAACCATCCGCATTTTGCGATCTTCCCGGGCGAGGCGATCGAGGTCATGCCCGTGCTGCCGATTCCGCAGATGTAGCTGCGGACGAGGCCAATTCCGGGTGCGATGCCGTCGCTCAGGCCCGGCATCGCCCGTGAAAGTACGGGGTTAATCACGCCCGATTCCTGCTAGTGACCTTCACCGCCGGCTCATGTAAAGATCGTTCACATGAGCTGGCGCAAGGAGCAGCGCCGCGCCGAGCGCGGCTATCACCACGGAAATCTGAAGGAAGCCCTGTTGCAGGCCGCCCTCGGGCTGATCGCCGAGAAGGGAGCGGCCGGCTTCACCTTCGCCGATGCCGCACGCATGGCCGGCGTCAGCGCAGCGGCGCCCTATCGGCATTTCCGCGACCGTGACGAGCTGTTGTCCTCGATCGCCCAGCGCGGCTTCGAGCAGTTCGAGCAGCGCCTGGCCGCGGCCTGGGACGACGGACGCCCCGACACGGTCACCGCGTTCGAGCGCGTCGGCAAAGCCTATCTCGCCTTCGCCCGTGAGGAGCCCGCGTTCTACAACGCGATGTTCGAATCGGGCGTGCCGGTCGATGCCAATCCCGCGCTTCAGGCCGCCAGCGAACGCGCCTTCAACATCATTCGTGCTGCAGCCGAGCGGCTCGCGGCGCTGACGCCGCCGGGTACGCCGCGGCCGCCGGCGATGATGATGGCGCTGCACATCTGGTCGATGGCGCATGGCGTGGCTTCGCTGTTCTCCCGTGGCGACGCCGCGCGACGAAAACTGCCGATGTCGCCGGACGAGCTGCTCGAGGCCGAGGTGCTGATCTATCTGCGCGGCCTCGGCTTCCCGACCGACCGTCGTCCTGCAGGCAAGGGCGCCGAGCCGCCGCCGGTGCCCCCGGAGGCGCCCTCCGGTTCAGGCGTGCCGCCCGGCGGCACTCCAGGTGGTCCTTGGGGCAAGCCGAAATAAAATTACGCAAATGATCACGCGGGCGTGTCTGGCGGCCAGCTTGACAAAATCGCGGGATGGTCTAGCTATGTAAATGTTATTTACATTCACAACGGCGCTGGTGCCGTGATGGAGATGGGAAATGGCCTACACCGCTGACGTTAATCGCTGGCGCGGCCCTTCGGACCAATACCAACAGTACGAACGTCCCCGCATGCTCGATACGCCCTGGCATCCCGGCTGGATCGCCGTGACCATCCTCGGCTTCATCATCTGGTGGCCGATCGGACTTGCCCTTCTCTTTTTCACACTCGGGAGCAGAAGAATGTCGTGCTGGAGCCACCAAGATCGCTGGCAGAACAAGATGGAAAAGATGCAGTACAAGATGGACCGCATGCGCGGCCGCATGGAGCGCCGCGGCTTCGGCTTTGGCTTCGGCCCCCCGTCCTCCGGCAACCGCGCCTTCGACGAGTACCGCACCGAGACGCTGCAGCGGCTCGAGGAGGAGCAGGTCGAGTTCAAGAACTTCCTCGACCGTCTGCGTCACGCCAAGGACAAGGAAGAGTTCGACCAGTTCATGGCGCAGCACAAGACGCGTCCGACCCCGCCGCCGACCGACCAGCAGCAGGGCTGACCTTCAAGGCTGACTGACACCTCTCAAAGCCTTCAGGCGCATGCCCCCAAAGTCCTGATGGCCCCGAGCCGCCCGTCTGCGCAACCCGCAGGCGGGCGGTTTGGTTTTTGGGTTCAATCTCTCGCGCGCGCGAGAGCAGGCATCGGCCGGTTTCGGCCGCCATCATTGTTCGCATTGCTCGTCGTGCCGGGCCTAGCCCTGTCGCGAGATGCGGGTTGCAATTGATGGCAGCGACAACTGGCAGTCACTAAACCGGACGTTGCCGCAAAATGCCTCCTGACTGGTGCAATGCGGCCGGTCCAGAAATCGAATCTCCTCTTGCAACCACAGGGTGCTGTGCATAGTCTAAGTACGTTTTCACTCGATGATATTTGGCTGAATATTATTAGGGAGTATTTTCGTGCGGATCGTAACGATCGTTCGGAAGGTAGCCCCTCGCTGCTATCCCAATTACCTCAAGGCTTTTGAAGACGGCGACGAAATCTTCGACCGCTTCAAGATCAACACGCCGCTTCGCATCGCGCACTTCCTCGCTCAGGCGCTATATGAAACCGGCCGCGGTACGGTTCTTTTCGAGAGCCTCAAATACAAAACCACGGCGCGACTTCTCGAGATTTTCGGCATCGGCCATCATAGCGCGGCCATCCGGCCCGACGAGGTCGATCAATATCTCAACAATGATCGTGCCTTGGCCGAGCGCGTCTACGGACTGGGTAATCCGAAGAAGGCGAAGGAGCTCGGCAACAGCAAGCCCGGAGACGGATACAAATATCGCGGCGGCGGCCTGTTGCAGACGACGGGCGGCGCCAACTACCTGCGCATGGGCAAGCTCGCAGGCGTGGACTTCTACAATAATCCGGATCTGATTGTTGCACCCGAAGCGGCTCTGCTTCCCGCCCTGCACGAATGGAATGAGGGAGGCCTGAACGCGTATGCGGATCGGAACGACATCCGTACGATCACGCGGCTCATCAACGGTGGTTACAACGGCCTGAGCGGACGCACGGAGCTCGTCGATATCGTGTGGAGCGCAGTAGGCAAGAGCGGCGCGAACCAGGTGGCCTGGAAAGCCGCAACCACGTCGGATGAAACGCGCGAGCTTCAGGAGGCCCTGAACGATCTCGGGGCTGAGCCGGCGCTCGTCGTGGATGGACGATATGGGCCCGCCACGGCGCAGGCGGTCGAGTGGTTTCAAAACCACGCCAAGATCCCGGTCGATGGAAATGCAGGCGTGGTGACGCAGGCGGCGTTGAATCTCCGCCTGAATTCCCGGACGGCTTCAGAGCGCCCCTGAGAGCGTGCCGCCTTTTGACGCGCGAAGTTCGCCGGAGCTTCGCGAATAGATGTCTCGATTATTGAGGGCCGAATTTTAGCAAGTTCATTGCGCAGAAGGAATTGAGCATGACCGACGGCGAAAAGATGCTGAAGCTGGCCGAGTCCCGCATCGGCGAGAAATACGTCAATGTCTGCGTTCCCAAGAACAACAAGAACTGGCACGGTCCATGGGACTGCGCGGAGTTCATGTCCTGGCTGGTGTATCAGGTCGGTGGAATCCTGTACGGATGCGTCGACGACAACGGCAATCCTGCAACGGTCGAAGCCTATACGGGCGCCTGGAAGAGCGATTCACAAAAACTCGGAAAGCGCGTGCCGTGGCGGCAGGCAGCTTCAACGGTGGGAGGCATTCTTCTCCGCTACCCGCCCGGACCGGGCATGATGGGGCACATCGTCGTTTGTGACGGCGAGGGCGGCACCGTGGAGGCGATGGGCACCGCCTATGGCGTTCGTCGCGGCAAGGTGTCGGGCCGGAATTGGGATACCGGCGTCTTGCTGCCGAACTTTACGTATGGGGCGGCGGGTGGAGCACTCGACCTGGCTGAGCCGAGCCAGCTGTATGCGCTTGGGCAGCCGAACATGAAGGCGTCCGTCATTCGGGACATTCAACGCGCTTTGAAAGAGCTGGGATTCAATCCGGGGACGATCGACGGTGAATACAATGACCTGACGGTGGCGGCGGTCGCAGCGTTTCAGGCGACCAAGGGACTCATTGTCGACGGACAGGTCGGACCGCAGACCGCAAAACGGTTGAAGATCGAACTCTAGGGATCGGCGGGATTCTTACCTGCCGCGCGCGCGACGGAAGCGTCCCGGCGCCATGACGCGCGCCGGGCTGCATCGCATGGCCGCCGGCTTCAGCGCGCGGTGGCGAGCTGCGCGTGAACCGAAGCCAGGAAGTGTTCGTAGGCGTGATCCACGATCTCGTTGAGCGATCGCGTTCGTGCGAACATCGCCTTGGCCTCGGCGAGAAACTCCTCGCGGGTCGGTATCTTCGGCAGATGCAGGTGTGTCAGCGCGTCGACGCCGTCATGCGCGCGATTGAGGATGTCGTGCAGCGTCGGCAGCTGCAGCTGGGTCGGGTCGGCGCGGTGCAGCGCCGAAGAGATCGCATGGGCAAGCTTCGGCGCGTCGAACCGCCCGGCAAGCTCGCGGGCGGCCCGATTGATGACGCGGGCGCCGAGCGGCTGCTCGTTACGCAGCACCTGTTCGGGCGGCGCCTTCATGTTCCAGACGATTCCGAACCAGGACAACACCTTCAGCACGTAATAGGTGACGTCGATCTCCCACCAGCGAAAACCCTGCCGCACGCTGCTCTGATAGGCGTGGTGATTGTTGTGCCAGCCCTCGCCCATAGTGAGCAGCGCCAGCAGCCAGTTGTTGCGGGAGTCGTCGCCCGTCACGTAGCGCTTGCGTCCGTGCACATGGGCCAGCGAATTGATGCAGAAGGTCGCGTGATAGACCAGCACCGTGCTCCAGAGGAAGCCGACGATCAGACCCGACCACCCCGCCGCCATGAAGCAGAGCGCTGCAAGCACGAAGGCCGGCAGCAGCTCCAGCCGATGCAGCCACATCAGCTCAGGAAAGACCGTGAGATCGCCGACTTTCACGAGATCAGTCCCATCGTGCTCCCGGTAAAAGATCCAGCCAAGATGGCTGTACAGGAAACCGCGCTGACGCGGCGAATGCACATCCAGTTCGGTGTCGGAATGCAGATGATGATGCCGGTGCTTGGCCGCCCACCACAACACGCTCTTCTGCGCGGTGCTTTGCGCAAGGCAGGCCAGGATGAACTGAAACACGCGGCCGGTGGCGAAAGCCCGATGCGAGAAATAGCGGTGATAGCCCGCCCCGATCGCAAACATCCGCACGACATACAGCGCCCCACAGATCGCGACGGCCTGCCACGTGACGCCTGACCAGATCGCCGCAAAGCAACCGAGATGGACCAACACGAACGGTATGGCGGAGGGGTACATGACGTCGTCGTGGTGGTCGTCGGCGGGCGCGTTGGGCAACATGTTTCAGCGTGACCTCAGGTAACGGGGATCCGGGATTTTGCATCGGCAGCATTGAGGGCTACCGGGTACGAAAAACCCGCGGGTGGCGGACCACCGCGGGGCTTGAGCGAGCTGCTTTGCGTGATCATCCCGGCCAAAGCAGCGTCGGCCGAAAATTCGACTGACTATATGGTCGCGGATGGCTGGCATGCAAGCTCGTAGCCCCACGGGGAGCTGCGGCATGGTGCTCAGGTAGTCATTGCGGCCGCCGCGTGGCGCGCGGGTTGCCCGCAGCCTATATTCGACACGTGAAGGAAGCACCAAAGCACCGGAGGCGGCCTTGATGGCAGCTGCGACCGCAACGAATGATCGCCTCTGGCAGAATATACGCGCGGAGGCGCAGCGTGCGTGCGCATCCGATCCCGTCTTCGGCAAGTCGCTTGCCGATGCGGTGCTGGCGCATGATAATTTTGCCGCGGCTCTGGCCGATCTGATCGGACGCAGGCTTGGCGGCAACGCCGCCGAACAGGCACGCTTCACGGCCTTTTCTATCGACGCCTTTCGTGGCGCGCCGGAATTGATCGAAGCGGCCGGCCGCGACTTGCAGGCGATCGTGCTCCGCGATCCCGCCGTCGCCGGCCTGTTGCCGCCGCTGCTGCATTTCAAGGGCTATTTGGCGCTCCAAGCCTGGCGCGTCTCGCACCGGCTCTGGCGTCATGACCAGCGCGACGCGGCGCTGCTGTTGCAGAACGAGGCCTCGAACGTCCTGCAGGTCAGCATTCATCCCGCCGCGACCCTTGGATCGTCGGTGAATCTCGACCACGCCACCGGGATCGTGATCGGCGCCAATGTGGTGATCGGCGACGAGGTCACCATCCTTCAGAACGTCAGCATCGGGCGCCATGGCGACTTGCCGATGCGCTCGCCTCGCATCGGCCGCGGCGTCTTCATCGGCTCCGGCGCGACCATCCTCGGCAACATCGAGGTCGGCGATTTCGCCAAAATCGGCGCCGGGACGGTCGTGATCAGTGACGTGCCCGCCGGCTGCACGGCAATCGGCAATCCCGCGCGTCTGACCAACTGCCCCGAACCCGCTTCCGCAGCCTGACGCTCACCGAGAGCGCGACGTTCCAATCCATGCGCCCGCGCAAAAAGACAGGCGCCTTAGAACCGAATCGCGATGAGGCCCGACCAAGCCCCGACGGCGCCTTTTCGCCTGCGCCGACGGGTACGACCATGACCACGATTGTATGCAAGGAGACCAGGCAGCGCATCGCGCTGCTTGCGCGTGCCTCGGACCTGTTCGAACGGTTCGGATGCTTGCTGCCGGTCGCGATCGCGTTCCTCAATGGTTGGCCGACCGAGGTCAAGACTTATCAGGAGTTCGTGGAAAGCGGTGCGTGGCACGTCTTTCTCAGCGGCGCCCTCTATCAGCTTGCCGCCTTCGCGCTTGGGCGCGCTGTTTCGTTTGCGGAAGCGGGGCTGGACCCATGATCCTGCTCCGCGACTTTGCGCTCTTTGTTCTGCCTGTGCTGATCGCGGCAGGCGGCTGGCTCTATGTGCTCAGCCTGCGCCGGCGAGCTCGCCCGTAACGCGATCGCTGGTTTCAGGCGGCGCGACGATGGCTCTCGCCGCCATGCTGGGGCGTGATCGGCTCCGAGCTGGTCTGGCCCGGCGCATCCAGCACCGCGACGTGATGACGGTAGACCATCTCCCAGCCCTTCCATCCCGTGAACAGGAGGATGCCGACCACGATCAGGGAGAGCACCACGCCCCACGGCTTGATCGCGGCTTCGGCGCCTTGGGCGTAGCGCAGGTAGAAATTGATCAGGGCCAGCACGACCGCCCCGAGATTGCCGACCATGTGGTACCAGGCATCGTTGAGGCGGCGGATGCGGGGCTCGCTGAAGAAGTCCGTAAAGCCGGCCACGGCCGCGACGAGCGCCATGACGATGCCAGCCCCGATCAGCCACATCGCGGCTCTGGCCCAGAAATTGTCGCCGGTTCCGATGAACGCGAGATCGGCGATGGGCGCGCCGACCAGACATGCGACCGGGAACGGGATGAGCATGGGGTGGAGCGGGTGATCGCCGATCGCGGCGGTCGTCTTGGGGTTGATGGTCATGGCAGGACCTCGCGGAAAGTGATTTTTGGGACAATTTTTCGGGCGAGGGCTGGTTCCTCCGGACCCAGGTGTCCGGACCCAAGCCGATCCAACTGCCTGCGTGGCCTACCTTTCCGGCAGCCAAATTTGCCTGCGGTAACCTCGCATTAACCAACGCCGGGCTCTGGTAAGGGCGGACAGTCGCGCCCAAAGCCCGAAGCCGAGACCCGTCAAGGCCCGGGGCCAAAGGCCCATAGTTTTGACATCTTGGCAGGGAATGCAGACGGCCGGCTTTGGACGAGCCCCTGCACCCAGAAAGACAAGGCTTTGAGCGGGCTTGCCGGCCGCGCCGGTTCTAGCGCGGCCATTGGGGAACCGGCAGCCATTTGCTGGCCGGCACATTGGGTAACGATCGCCTTGAGAGGATACTGCTTATGAATCCGGCCGACGTGGCTCAGTCAGCCCTTCCGGTTGCCGCTTCCGCGGACGTGTCGCTGATCGCGCTGTTCTGGCAGGCTCACTGGATCGTGAAAGCGGTGATGCTGGGACTTCTGTCCTGCTCGGTCTGGGTCTGGGCGATCGCCATCGACAAGATCTTCCTGTTTGCCCGTACCCGCCGCTCGATGGACCGTTTCGAGCAGGCCTTCTGGTCCGGCGAATCGATCGAGGAGCTCTATCGCACCCTCTCGGCCAAGCCGACGCATTCGATGGCGGCGTGTTTCGTCGCCGCGATGCGCGAGTGGAAGCGCTCGTTCGAGAACCAGGCCCGCTCGGTCGCGGGCCTGCAGATGCGCATCGACAAGGTGATGAACGTCTCGATCGCGCGCGAGGTCGAGCGGCTGGAACGCCGTTTGCTGGTGCTTGCGACCGTCGGCTCCGCCGGCCCCTTCGTCGGCCTGTTCGGCACGGTCTGGGGCATCATGTCGAGCTTCCAGTCGATCGCGGCGTCGAAAAATACCTCTCTGGCGGTGGTGGCGCCGGGCATCGCGGAGGCGCTGTTTGCGACCGCGGTCGGCCTTATCGCCGCCATTCCTGCCACTATTTTCTACAATAAGTTCACCTCCGAGGTGAACCGGCAGGCCCAGCGGCTCGAGGGCTTCGCTGATGAATTTTCCGCCATCCTGTCGCGTCAGATCGACGAGCGGGGCTGACGGACGGCATGTATAGTGTGAAGGGCAATTTGGGCACGCGATCATGGCGATGAACGTTGCGAGTTCGTCCGGAGGCGGCGGGCGCCGTGGCCGGCGCAAGCCCGTTGTGGCCGAGATCAACGTCACGCCGATGGTCGACGTGATGCTGGTGCTGCTCATCATCTTCATGGTGTCGGCGCCGATGCTGACGGTCGGCGTGCCGCTCGACCTGCCGCAGACCCAGGCTAAGAGCCTCGAAAACAACGACCAGAAGCCGATCCAGATGTCGGTCGACATCAAGGGCAAGGTGTTCATCAACGATGCCGAGATCGCGATCAACGAGCTGGTGCCGAAGCTGAAGGCGATCACGGATGCGCGCGGCGGGCTCGAGGAGCGCATCTATCTGCGCGCCGACAAGAAGGCGGATTACGGCACGGTGGCCAGGGTGATGGGCCTGTTGTCTGGCGCTGGCTTCAAGAAGCTGGCGCTCGTGACCGAGGCGGATCAGGGATAGGCCGGTGAAGGTGAACGTCGACAAGACACTCGTTGCGTCGATTGCCCTGCATGTCCTCGTGCTGGGATGGGGCCTCGTCACCTTTAGCAGCAAGGCCTACGTCGCGCCGGAAGAGTCGCTCCCGATCGACATCATCTCCACCGATCAGCTCGCGAAGATGATGGCCGGGCAGAAGACCGGCAAGAAGGAAGAGCCCAAGCCCAAGGTCGAGAAGATCGCCGAGCCCAAGCCGGAGGAAGACGCCGTCGGCAAGGTCACCGAGAAGAAAGAGCTGATCAAGACCAATTCGCAGCCAGAGCCGCCGCCGAAGCCGGTCGAGAAGCCGGTGGAGAAGAAGCCCGAGCCGCCGAAGCCCGTCGCCGAGGCGAAGCCGAAGGAAGAGCCGAAGCCGCAGGAAAAGAAGCCTGATCCGGCCAAGGAAGATCCGATCGCCGAGCTGCAGAAGAAGCTGGAGACCAAGAAGCCGCCGCCCAAGCCCGTGGAGCAGAAGGTCGCGGCGGTGCAGCCGCAGCAGCAGCCGAAGCCCAAGGAGCGCAGCTTCGATCCCGCACAGATCCAGCGCGACCTCGACAAGCGTGCCGCGACCCGGCACGAACAGACCGGCTCGGCGCTGAATGCGTCGGCCTCGCTGGGATCGGCGACCGGCACTGCTGCCAACAACGTTGCGACATGGCGCGGTGCGTTCCAGGGCGCGGTCAAGCGCTGCTTCACGCCGACCTATAACGGGCAGGATGCCGACCAGTACGAAGCCGACATCGACATTCCCATGAAGATCGACGGATCGCTGGCGTCCGAGCCCATCGTGGTCGCGGTGAGGGGACCGTCGCGGTCGATCGCCCAGGCGGTGGCGGAGAGCGCCAAGCGCGCCATCGTGCAGTGCCAGGTCTACTCGTTCATGCCGAAGCAGCAGTACGAGAGCTGGAAGCTCATTCCGATGACTTTCGGCCTGAAAGATATGTTGTGACATCCGAACAAAAGAATTTTGCAATGAATGACGTCCGATCGATGAACCGCCGCCGCTTCATGACCCTGACCGGATCGACGCTCGCGATGCTCGGGGGCGGACGTGCCTTCGCTCAAGGCCAGGACGGCCGCATCCGCATCGACCCCAATGCATTTCAGCCGATCCCGATTGCGATCACCGGCTTCGTGCCGGGCTCGCCGTCCGACGGCGACGTCGGCAACGGCGTCACGCAGGTCATCACCAACAATCTCAAGCGTTCGGGCCTGTTCGCGCCGATCGACCAGGCCGCCTTCATCGAGCGCATCAGCAACATCGACGTCGCGCCGCAATTCCAGAACTGGAAGACGCTCAACGCGCAAGCCCTCGTCACCGGCCGCATGACGCGGCAGTCAGACGGACGGCTGAAGGCCGAATTCCGTTTGTGGGACGTGGTCTCCGGCCAGCAGCTTGCCGGGCAGCAATATTTCACCTCGCCGGAATATTGGCGCCGCATCGCCCACATCATCTCCGACCAGATCTACGAGCGGATGACCGGCGAGAAGGGCTATTTCGACAGCCGCGTGGTGTTCGTGGACGAAAGCGGTCCGAAGGAGCGCCGCGTCAAGCGGCTCGCGATGATGGACCAGGACGGTGCCAATGTGCGCTACCTGACCCGCGGCTCCGACCTCGTGCTGACGCCGCGCTTCTCGCCGAACTCGCAAGAGATCACCTATATGGAGTTCGGCCAGGGCGATCCGAAGGTCTATCTGTTCAACATCGAGACCGGCCAGCGCGAGATCGTCGGCAACTTCCCGGGCATGACCTTTGCGCCGCGCTTCTCGCCGGACGGCCAGCGCGTCATCATGAGCTTGCAGCAGGGCGGCAATTCCAATTTGTTCGTGATGGATCTGCGCTCGCGCTCGACCACGCGCCTCACCGACACGCCGGCGATCGACACGTCTCCGTCTTACTCGCCGGATGGCACCCGCATCTGCTTCGAGTCCGATCGCGGGGGCAGGTCGCAGATCTACGTGATGGCGGCGGGCGGAGGACAGGCGCAGCGCATCTCCTTCTCCAAGGACGATACCAACGCCAGCTACTCGACCCCGGTGTGGTCGCCGAAGGGCGATTACATCGCCTTCACCAGGCAGGGCGGTGGACAGTTCTCGATCGGCGTCATGAAGCCGGACGGCTCCGGCGAGCGGCTGCTCACCTCCGGCTTCCACAACGAAGGGCCGACCTTCTCGCCGAACGGCCGGGTGCTGATGTTCTTCCGCGATCCCGGCGGCAGTGGCGGGCCGTCGCTGTACAGCGTCGACATCTCTGGCCGCAACGAGCTCAAGGTGCCGACGCCGGGCTTCGCCTCCGACCCCGCGTGGTCGCCGCTGCTGTCCTCGACGGCGGGCTGACAAGAGAACGCTAAAACATCGCGCGTTCAGACGCGCGATGTTGTCGAAAAAACGCGCCGATTTTTTCGACTTCTCGGCGCCAAGCAAGCTTTCCTTCACCTTGTGCCCGGCAAGGCTTGCCTAGTTGCTTGATATTTAAGCGGAAATCGGTTCGCTGATACCGAAAAACAACTCGACTTTAACGATGTTCCCTCAGAAAGACTTCATCTGGGCTGGGTAAGACTACGCGCCAAACAGGACGCGTAACAAGCCAATGCAACTGGCCGACCAGAAGCAGAGTGATCGAGACGAGCTGGAGCCGATACTCTACGCCGCTCTCATCAACTCCATGGTGCAGAATTTCTGGGCGATCTTCTTCGGCTCGGCCTCCGCGGCCGTGGCCGCGGTGATGACTGCGTTGAAGACGGGCGATGTCTGGCTGTGGCCGCTCGCGTTTCTGCTGATCGCTATCGGCACCGCGCGCGCGTTCCAGATGCGCGGGTATGAAAACCGCACCCAGGTGCTGTCATTCGAAGAGGCCAAGCACCTGGAGCCGCGTTACTGGATCGGCGCGCTGAGTTATGCGGCGGTGCTCGGTGTGTGGGCCTTCGTCGTCATCTACAACAACAACGATCCGGTCGCCGACATGCTCTGTGTGGCCATCGGCATCGGCTACACCGCGGGCGGCGCCGCCCGCAATTACGGGCAGCCCCGGGTGATCCAGTGGCACGTCGCACTGGCCTGCGGTCCGATGTCGCTCGCCCTGCTGCTGCACGGCGGCTTCTACCACATCGGTCTTGCCATCCTGCTGGTGTTCTTCTTCATCGGACTGAAGAACATCAACCTCAGCCTGCATGCGATCTTCGTCAAGGCGCTGACCTCGAGCTTCCGCGAATCCGCGCTGGCGAGCCAGTTCGACACCGCGCTCAACAACATGCCGCATGGCCTGTGCATGTTCCGCGCCGACGGCCGCCTTGCGGTGATGAACCATCGTTTCGGCGAGCTGATGGCCTTGCCCGAGGACCTCGTCAAGCGCGGCGCCACCGCCGCCGATATCGCGGCGGCCTGCGTTTCCGCCGGGTCGATCTCGGCGGAGAGCGGCGATCAGATCCTGGCCGAGATCGAGCATGCGCGGATCTGCGAGATCGTCACCGCGGATCCGGATTCCTCGCGCGGCCGCACCCTGGCCTGGACGTTCCAGCCGATGACCGGCGGCGGCACGGTGCTGCTGCTGGAAGACATCACCGAACGCACCAATGCGGAAGCCCGCATCAGCCATCTCGCCCGTTATGACGAGCTCACCGCGCTGCCCAACCGTGTCAGCTTCCACGACGAGATCGAGCGGCTGCTGAAGAATTCGCATCACGCCGAGCGGCTGTCCGCGCTGCTGTTCGTCGACCTCGACCAGTTCAAGCAGGTCAACGACACGCTCGGTCATCCCTGCGGCGACCAGCTGCTGTGCGCCGTCGCCAACCGTCTGCGCGAGATGCTGCGCCCCGAAGATTTCGTCGCCCGATTCGGCGGCGACGAATTCGTCGTGTTCCAGCAGAACATCTCCTCGCCCGAGGACGCCGCCGCGCTGGCCCGCCGCATCGTCGAGCGGCTGAGCGAGCGCTACCGCATCGACAATCATTTGGTCGAGATCGGCGCCAGCGTCGGCATCGCGCTGACCTCGCCGGGCGATGCCAGTGCCGATACGCTGCTCAAGAATGCCGACATGGCGCTGTACCGCGCCAAGGCCGACGGCCGCGGCACCTTCTGCTTCTTCCGCGACGAGATGGCGGCGACCGTCGAGGCCCGCCGCATCCTCGAGCTCGATCTGCGCAAGGCGCTCGCCAACGAGGAATTCGAGCTGTTCTACCAGCCGCTGGTCAATCTGAAGTCCGGCAAGATCACCACCTGCGAGGCGCTGCTGCGCTGGAATCATCCGGTGCGCGGCACGGTCTCGCCGATCGACATCATCCCGGTCGCCGAGGACATGGGCCTGATCGTCGATCTCGGCCGCTGGATCCTGCGCCGCGCCTGCATGGAATGCATGAAGTGGCCGGAGGGCGTCAGCGTCGCCGTCAACTTCTCGCCGCAGCAATTCCACCAGCGCGACGTGCTGAGCGAAATCCGCTACGCGCTGGAGGTGTCGGGCCTGCCGGCGCATCGGCTGGAGATCGAGATCACCGAGTCCTCCCTGCTGCGCAACACCCAGCTGACCCACGACATCCTGTCGCAATTGCATGCGCTCGGCGTGCGCATCTCGCTCGACGATTTCGGCACCGGCTATTCCAGCCTCAGCTATCTGCACAATTTCCCGATGCAGAAGGTGAAGATCGACCGATCCTTCCTCGAAGGCATCGACACCGACCGCCCGCTGACGCTGCTGCGCGGCGTGGCGCGGCTGTCCGCCGATCTCGGCATGGCCGTCGTGGTCGAAGGCATCGAGACCAATGAGCAGCTCGATCTGATCAGCGCCGACGGCACCGTCTCCGAGGCGCAAGGCTATTTGTTCAGCCGTCCGGTGCCCGCCGTGCGGATGCGCCAGCTGCTCAACGCCTCGCATGGACGGCGCGGCGAAGGCCAGCTCCACGTCGCCAGCTCGCGCTCCTTCGCTTAAGTCCGTTTCTCAAAACGTCCCAACATTTCAGGCTGTTGCAGGGTACCGTAGTGCTACGGTGGTTAACCCTAACCGTTCGATTGCTTTGCATACTTGTTAAGAAGGTGTTAATAAATCATGGCGCGCGCGCAAGTTGTCTTGCGGGAATTGCCTTTGAATGTCGCGACGTGAGTGTGGGTAAGGAGTTGGAATGCAGTCCTCAGCCAGATCTGTCATTTCGGCTGTTGGACGGGGAGCGGAGCTTCTGACCGACGTCGATTATCATCTTGCGGAAACCGTCGCGGAGAAGGAGGAGATCTACAATCTCCGCTACCGCGCCTATCTGCGGGAGGGCGCGGTCAAGCCCTCCGCCGATGCGCGGGTGACCGACCGCTACGACGAGCTGCCGAACGCGTGGACCTTCGGCGTCTATCTCCATGGCGAGCTCTGCAGCTCGGTGCGCATCAGCGTGCTGACATCGGAATGGCGCGAGTCCACCTCGGCCGATGTCTTCCCGGACATCCTGCTGCCGCGGCTCGACCGCGGCGAGGTCATGATCGACCCGACCCGCTTCGTCGCCGATCCCGACCAGGTCAAGCGGGTTCCGGAATTGCCCTATCTGACAACGCGTCTCGCTTACATGGCCTGCGAGCATTTCAATGCCGATCTCGGTCTCGCCATCGTGCGTCCCGAGCATCAGGCTTTCTACCGGCGGGTGTTCCTGCACGAGACCATCGCCGAGCCCCGCCTGGTTCCCGGCCTCACCAAGCCGTTCGGACTGATGGCCGCGGACTTCCCGACCTTCCGCAAGAAGGTGTTCGAGCGTTATCCGATCATGCGGTCGACCGCGTTCGAGCGGCGGATGCTGTTCGGGCGCGGCGGCCAGCGCCAGGTGCCGCAGCGACCGGTGCTCGTGGCGGACGCCGCGCACGCCTAAAGTCGGCGGTGGCGCGGATGCGGCGCCAGGTTTGAGCCTGGGCTCGGCCTTTGCCCGTCACCCTTTACCCGTCGCGCGTCGCCATCACGTCCTGGGCCCAAAATTCAGGCGAAAGCCGGCGTTTTTGCCGGCCGGTGCGACTTGCCTTCACCCTCGCGCCACATTTACAACCCATTAACCATGACGGGTGCTTTTCGCTGGTTGGGGGCATTTGATCGGCTGAGGCAAGGTTCCGTCAAGGTTGACGGAACGTTCGCTTAACCAACCCCCTGTAGACCGGACAGCAGTGGACTAACGTGAGCGTGGAGGCTCCGGAATGAAACATCCTATGCGTATCCTCCAGGGATTGAAGCTGGTCGCGGTGCTCGCCGTCGCGCTGTCGATGGGCGCCTGCGCCAACAAGAATGCTGCGACGGATGCGATGGCCAATGCGGCAACGCCTGGCAGTCAGCAGGATTTCGTCGTCAACGTGGGTGACCGCGTGTTCTTCGAAAGCGACCAGACCGATCTGACCCCGCAGGCGATCGTGACCCTGGAGAAGCAGGCGCAGTGGCTGCAGACCTATCCGCGCTACAGCTTCACCGTCGAAGGCCATGCCGACGAGCGCGGCACCCGCGAATACAACATCGCGCTCGGCGCCCGCCGTGCCCAGTCGGTGCGTTCGTTCCTCGCCTCGCGCGGTATCGATCCGAACCGCATGCGCACGATCTCCTACGGCAAGGAGCGGCCGGTCGCCGTCTGTAACGACATCTCTTGCTGGTCGCAGAACCGTCGTGCCGTCACCGTGCTGAACGCGAGCTCCTGACGCCGAGATACTGACACTCAGTCAGGCGCCGTTCATCTTCCAAGACCGATTATGCCGGCGCCCTCTCGGGCGCCGGTTTCGTTTCAGCAATCCGTGACAGAATCCCCGTGGTGCCAGACACATTTTTGGCGTACTCCCCTTCAATGTGTGGCGCGTCGCATGTTCCGTCGCAGGCCATTTCGCTTTCGTCGTCAGGGCAAGATGTCATCCAGATTTAAGGTCCTTACAGGCGCCGTGGCCATCGCCGCGCTGCTCCCCTTGTGCACGCCCGCCTTCGCCCAGACCGATGATGATCCCGAGATGCGGATCGAGCGGCTGGAGAACCAGCTGCGCCAGCTCACCGGCCAGAACGAAGAGCTGCAATACCGCAACCGCCAGCTCGAAGAGCGGCTGCGGGCGCTCGAGGGCGGCGCCCAGGGCGCGCCCGGACAGGCGCCCAACGTCGCGGCGATGCCGCCCGCCCAGGTCGGACCAGGTCAGGTCGCGCCCGGCTATCGCCAGCAGCCGCAGCAGCAGGCCGTGCAGCCGAATTACGAGCAGCCGCAGAGCGCCGCTCCGGCGCCGATCATTCAGGAGCAGCCGGCGCCCGGCGCTCCCGGCACGCGTCGCCGCGGCGATGCCTTCGATCCGAGCCAGAACCCGAACGCGCCCGGTGCGCCGCGCGCGCTCGGCGGCGGCCCGCAGCCGATGCCGTCGGGAGCACCCGGCGGCCGCGGCGCCGGCGAGCCGCTCGATCTCGCCAACACCGGCCCCCGTTATCAGCAGCAGGCCGCTCCCCCGGCCGCGCAGCCCGGCTATCCGCCGGCCCAATCCGGCTATCCGCCGCCGGCTGGCGGCGCCGGCCTGACCACCCTGCCGCCCTCGGCGACGCCGCGCGACGAGTTCGACCTCGGCATCGGCTACATGCAGCGCAAGGACTACGCGCTCGCCGAGCAGACCATGAAGAACTTCACGCAGAAATATCCGAGCGACCCGCTGCTCGGGGACGCGCAATACTGGCTCGGCGAGAGCTACTTCCAGCGCCAGCAATATCGGGACTCCGCGGAAGCCTTCCTCGCCGTCACCACCAAATATGAAAAATCGGCCAAGGCTCCGGATGCGCTGCTGCGGCTCGGCCAGTCGCTCGCCGCGCTGAAGGAGAAGGAGGCCGCCTGCGCCGCCTTCGGCGAGGTCGGCCGCAAATATCCGCGCGCCTCCGCCGGCGTCAAAGCCGCGGTCGACCGCGAGCAGAAACGGGTGAAGTGCTGACGTCAGGGTCCTGACAATGCGGATGGTGCTGCGCTAGACATCGTAACCATCCGCCTGCGGCAGTCAGGGCCCGCGTCATGTCAGACGATGACAATTCTCCGATCTCGGCACGCGAGGCGAGGCGGCTCTTCGCCGGCCTGAAGCGCGCGCCGGCGCTGGTGCTCGCCGTGTCGGGCGGGCCGGACTCGGTCGCGCTGATGTGGCTTGCGGCGCGCTGGCAGCGCAGCCTTGCGCGGGGCCCGCGTCTCACCGTCGTCACGATCGATCACGGCCTGCGGCGAGAGGCGGCGCGTGAGGCGCGCGATGTCAAGCGGCTCGCCACTGAGCTTGGATTGCCGCACCGGACCCTGCGCTGGCGCGGCGCAAAGCCGAAGACCGGACTGCCGGCGGCGGCGCGCGAGGCACGCTACCGCTTGCTCGCGCAGGCCGCGCGTGCCGTTGGCGCGAGCCATGTGCTGACCGCTCACACCCGCGACGATCAGGCCGAGACCCTCTTGATGCGCCTGTTGCGCGGCAGCGGACTTGCCGGGCTGTCGGCAATGGCCTCCCTCAGCGAGCGCGACGGGATCGTGCTGGCGCGTCCGCTGCTCGAGGTCCCGAAGGCGCAGCTGATCGCGACCTTGAGGCGGGCCAGGATCCGCTTTGCCGACGATCCCACCAACCGCGACACCGCCTTCACCCGGCCGCGGCTGCGCGCGCTGCTGCCGCTGCTTGCGGCCGAGGGTGGCGATGCCCGCACGCTGGTGCGGCTCGCGGCCCGGCTGGCGCGGGCCAATGCGGCGGTCGAGGTGCTGGCCGACGGCGCCGAGCGCTTCCTCCGTTTGCGGGATCGCGGCGATGCGCCGCAGGCAGGCGTTCGCAGCTTCGAGGCCGCCACCTTTGCCGGCCTGCCGGAGGAGGTCCGGCTGCGGCTGCTACTGCGGGCCATCAACGCGCTCGGGCATGAAGGGCCGGCGGAACTCGGCAAGATTGAATCTCTCCTGGCCGTGCTCGACCAGGCCATCGCCGCAAGCCCTCGCGCAGGCGCAAATGGCCGTCCGGCCATGAGGCAGACCCTTGCGGGAGCCTTGATCAGCCTTGCCGGCGGGCGTATCCACATCGCACCGGCGCCGGCCCGGCGTCGCAAGGGCGGATAGGCGTGGGCGTGGGCGGATCATGACACCGGCCAATTCGGCCCCGTGCCGTCAGGACACCTTAACCAGGCAGGAAAAACCACCGTCAGGTCGCCATTATTTCAGCGGGAATCGCTCTAAGATGGGATAAATAGTCCCATCTCGTTCCCTTGGCAGCGACCGGGGCGGCACCTAAATTGTATGCGTCTAACGATGAGGATTCCTTGGGGATTTCCTCGTAGAGCCCAAGGATGAGGCCGCGATCCGCGCGACCACGAAGGAAGATCGATGAACGCCAATCTGCGCAATTTCGCCCTCTGGGTCATTATTGTCTTGCTGCTTTTGGCGTTGTTCACGCTCTTCCAGAATCCAGGTCAGCGGGCCTCCTCGCAGGACATCGCCTTCTCGCAGCTCCTGAGCGAGGTTGACCGCGGCAATGTGCGCGACGTCGTGATCCAGGGGCCGGACATTCACGGCACCTTCACCAACGGCTCCAGCTTCCAGACCTATGCGCCCAGCGACCCGACGCTGGTGAAGCGCCTCTATGACAGCAAGGTCCAGATCACCGCGAAGCCGCCGGGCGACAACGTGCCGTGGTTCGTCTCGCTGCTGGTCTCCTGGCTGCCGTTCATCGCCCTGATCGGCGTGTGGATCTTCCTGTCGCGGCAGATGCAGGGCGGCGCCGGCAAGGCGATGGGCTTTGGCAAGTCGCGCGCCAAGATGCTGACCGAAGCGCATGGCCGCGTCACCTTCGAGGACGTCGCCGGCGTCGACGAGGCCAAGCAGGACCTTCAGGAAATCGTCGAATTCCTCCGCGACCCCGGCAAATTCCAGCGCCTCGGCGGCCGCATTCCGCGCGGCGTGCTGCTGGTCGGCCCTCCCGGCACCGGTAAGACGCTGATCGCGCGTGCGGTCGCGGGCGAAGCCAACGTGCCGTTCTTCACCATCTCCGGTTCTGACTTCGTCGAGATGTTCGTCGGCGTCGGCGCGAGCCGCGTCCGCGACATGTTCGAGCAGGCCAAGAAGAACGCGCCCTGCATCATCTTCATCGACGAAATCGACGCGGTCGGTCGTCACCGTGGCGCCGGTCTCGGCGGCGGCAATGACGAGCGCGAGCAGACGCTGAACCAGCTGCTGGTCGAGATGGACGGCTTCGAGGCCAACGAGGGCGTGATCCTGATCGCCGCGACCAACCGCCCCGACGTGCTCGATCCCGCGCTGCTGCGTCCCGGCCGCTTCGACCGCCAGGTCGTGGTGCCCAATCCGGATGTCGTCGGCCGCGAGCAGATCCTCAAGGTTCACGTTCGCAAGGTGCCGCTGGCCCCCGATATCAACCTCAAGACCATCGCGCGCGGCACCCCGGGCTTCTCCGGCGCCGACCTGATGAACCTCGTCAACGAAGCCGCGCTGACCGCCGCCCGCCGCAACAAGCGGATGGTGACGCAGGCCGAGTTCGAAGAGGCCAAGGACAAGGTGATGATGGGCGCCGAGCGCAAGTCGCTCGTCATGACCGAGGAAGAGAAGTTGCTGACGGCCTATCACGAGGGTGGCCACGCCATCGTCGGCCTCAACGTCGTCGCGACCGACCCGATCCACAAGGCGACCATCATTCCGCGCGGTCGTGCGCTCGGCATGGTCATGCAGCTCCCCGAGCGCGACAAGCTGTCGATGTCTCTGGAGCAGATGACCTCGCGGCTCGCGATCATGATGGGCGGCCGTGTCGCCGAAGAGCTGATCTTCGGCCGCGAGAAGGTGACCTCGGGTGCGTCTTCCGACATCGAGCAGGCGACACGCCTGGCACGTATGATGGTGACGCGCTGGGGCCTGTCCGAGGCGCTCGGCACCGTGTCCTATGGCGAAAACCAGGACGAGGTTTTCCTGGGCATGTCGGTGTCGCGCACCCAGAACGCATCGGAGGCGACGGTCCAGAAGATCGACACCGAGATCCGGCGTTTCGTGGAAGAGGGCTACAACGAAGCGACGCGTATTCTCACCGAGAAGCGCGCCGATCTCGAAGCTCTCGCCAAGGGCCTGCTCGAGTTCGAGACGCTGAGCGGCGACGAGATCGTCGATCTGCTCAAGGGCAAGAAGCCGAACCGCGAGTCCGTGCTCGAGCCGAGCACGCCGCGCGCCTCCGCGGTGCCCCCGGCCGGCAAGTCGCCGCGCCCGCGGCCCGATGCGGATCCCGGCCTGGAGCCGCAGCCGCAGGCGTAATCGCGAGCGACAGATGAGATTGCAAAACGCGGCGGAAACGCCGCGTTTTTTGTTGGCCGGCGGTTCGTGGATGCAGGGCGTCCCCGGCGCGAGCGAGGCGCGCGGCTTCCGGGGCAAACGCGGGAATCACTAAAGAAGAACTTAACGCTTGCGGCCTATTTTGGCCCGCCATGACTGACCAGGTCGTCCACAGCGCGGTTCAACCGTTTTCGGCACGTGCAGCGCTCCCTTGGGCAGTGGGCCTCGGTGTCTATGCCCTGCTGCTGATCGTTGGGCCGTGGCTGCTCGGTGATCCCGACAGCTATTCTCATATCGAGGTCGGGCGTTGGATCTTCGCGCATGGCACCCTGCCGGAGAGCGATCCCTTTTCGTTTTCGAAGCATGGCGCGCCCTGGATCACGTTCGAATGGCTCTCCGAAATCGTCTACGCCGGAGCCTACGCATTGTCCGGCTGGCCCGGCGTCGTCGTCGTCGCAGCAGCGGCCATAGCGCTCGCCTTTGGCCTGTTCACCTTCTTCCTGCTGCGCGAGCTCTCGCCGGCCCTGACCCTGCTCATGGTGATCGCGGCCGTCATCCTGCTCGCGCCGCATATGCTGGCGCGGCCACATGTCCTCGTGCTGCCGGTGATGGTGATCTGGGCGGCTGCCCTAGTGCGCTGCATGGATCGCGGCGGGCCTCCGCCATACTGGGCGCTGCCGCTGCTGGTGCTGTGGACCAATCTGCATGGCAGCGTCGTGCTCGCGCTCGGGCTGATCGGTCCGGCGGTGCTCGAGGCGCTGCTGCGTGAGGAGCGAAGCGAATGGCCGCGCGTGCTGCTGCGATGGCTGCCCTTCTCGGCCCTTGCCCTCGCAGCGTCCTGCCTGACGCCGCACGGGCCGGAGCCGCTGCTGATGCCGCTGACGACGCTCGGGCTCGGCTCTGCGCTCGCCTGGATCGGGGAATGGCGGCCGCAGGATTTCAGCCATGTCGGTGGCTTCGAGTTGCTGCTGCTGGCCGGCATCTTTGCGCTCGCGCGCGGCGTGACGCTGCCGGTCGTGCGGGCCCTGGTGGTGATCGGCCTGCTCCATTTCGCACTGGCGCAGGTCCGCAACGCGGATCTGCTGGCCATGCTGGCGCCGCTCTATCTGGCGGCTCCCTTGGGCAGGAAGTTCGGCGGGCGGATCACGGACGATGCGGAGGGTGCGTCGCGTGGCCTGAATCTGGCCGCGTTCGGTGTTCTGATCGCGATGAGCGGGGTGGCGCTGGCGCGCGACATACGGCCGGCTCCCGTCATCACCCCTCAGGCTGCCATCGCTCAAGCCGACCTCGCCAAGGCGGGGCGCGTGCTCAACGACTATTCCTTCGGCGGCTATTTGATCTTTGCCGGCATTCCCACCTTTATCGATGGTCGCGGCGAACTGTATGGCGGGCCGTTCATCGACCGCTACAATCGTGCCCTGGCGCTGGTCGACCTCGCAGATTTCCTCAAGCTGCTCGACGAATACGACATCGGCGCGACGCTGCTCGCACCGCGGACACCGGCGGTCGCGATGCTCGACCGGCTGCCGCAGTGGCAACGCGTCTACAGCGACGACGTGGCGGTCGTGCACAAGCGGCGGGATACGCCGCAAAGATAAGTCAGACGGTCCCGAAGGCCGCGTATTGGCCGCCGAGCGACACGCCGCTCAGGGCATCTTCGAGGCGACGCGCGGGTTTGGTGTCCCAGGGGAGCAGCAGGAAATGGCGGGCGCCGATCTCGCGCAAGCCGCCCGCAGCCATCAGCTTTCGGACTTTGCCGGCACTGAGCAGGACGGCGTCCCGGTCGAACTCACAGCGGGCAACGGCAAGACGTGTCAGCGGGTTGTAGGGATTGTGCTCGATCACGCAGACGAGCCCCCCGGGGCGTACCACCCGCCGCATCTCGGTGATGAAATGCGTCCATTCGGCCGGCACGATATGGTGCATCACACAGATGGCCGTCACGAGATCGAAGCTGGCGTCCTCGAAGGGAAAACTGCGGCCGTCAAACTCGCGGTAGTCGACCCCGCTATTGGCCGCGCGGGCCTGCGCCAGGCTGGCCGACGAAACGTCGATACCGCTCAAGCGGCCGACCATGCCGTGCAGCAGGGGATGAAGGCTGCCCACGCCGCAGCCGACGTCCAGCATGTCGGGCCTCTCGGTGTTCAGCCGCTGCGCGATCAGATTGCGCAGCAGATCGGCCTTCGCGCGCATGAAGAAATCATGCGGCAAGCCGGAGAAGTCGATCGAGGATTGGACAACGTCACGGTAGTTGGCGTGATAGCCGTCGAAGAGCTCGCTCATGCGCCGGGTCACTCGTTGACGGCGTGGATGGCAGGTGCTGCCGCCGCCTCGTTGCGATCGAAGCCGGCGCGCGTCTGCACCACATAGAGCGGGCGGCGTTTCACCTCGGCATGGATGCGGCCGACATACAGCCCCACGATACCGGTCATCAGCATGTTGATTCCGCACAGCAGGGACACGACGACGATCGTCGACGACCAGCCGGTCACGAGATGGCTGTCCTTGCTGAGCCACAGCAGGATCACCCAGCCGCCGTAGAGCAGGGCCAGTCCCGAGACCGTCAAGCCGCACCAGATCGCAAGCCGCAAGGGCAGATCGGAAAAGCCGAGCGCGGCGTTCACCGCGAGCCGCACCATCTTGAACAGCGGGTATTTGGTTTCGCCCGCAGCGCGCTCGAGACGGTGGAAGGCGACCTCGGCCTGCCGGAAACCGAGCCAGGCGATCATGCCGCGTACGAAGCGATCCTGCTCCGGCATCTGCCTGAGTGCGTCGAGCACCTTGCGATCGATCAGGCGGAAGTCGCCGACGTCGGCGGGGATGCCGACCGAGGACATCCTGCCGAGGAGCCGGTAGAACAGATGCGCCGTCGCACGCTTGAACCGGCTTTCGCCTTCGCGTGACAGGCGGCGGGCGTGGACGACGTCGTTGCCTTCCTGCCATTTTGCGATCAATTGCTCGATCACTTCGGGCGGATCCTGCAAATCGGCATCCATCACGATGATCGCGTCACCTTCCGCGGCGTCCATTCCGGCGGTGATGGCGACCTGATGGCCGAAATTTCGCGACAGGCCGATATAGCGAAAGCGCGGATCGCGCTTGGCGAGCGCCTGGAGCACGATCGAGCTGGAATCGCTGCTGCCGTCATCGACGAAGATCGCTTCTGCCGGACCGTCGAGCCGGGACAAGACCAGGTCGAGCCGGCGCAGCAGGACCGGCAGCACGGCTTCCTCGTTGAACACGGGGATGACGAGGCTGTAGCGGATCGATCTGGAATTGGCCGCCATGCGAGAGATTCCGTCTGGGTTGCAGGGGCGGGAGTCTAGTTCGGCGGTGGTTAAGGTCGCCTTGCCGCAACTATTAAGGATCTAGGGCCCTCGGGCGATTGAGGGCGGAGGCGGAACGGAATGGCGATGCCCGATTAACCATGCTTGTGCAGCTGCGGCGTCGGTCTAGGACCTGCGGCGGATCTTGTAGAGAACAAATCGCTGCGAGCTATCCAGCACGTCCAGCAGATCCGGCAGCGGGTTCGCGGCCGGCGGTCCGAGCACATAGAGATAGTCGTAGTCCCGGTACCAGGTGCGGATGAACGGCGGAACGTCCGTCGGCGGCTGGCTCGTCGCAATCGCGGTGAGCAGCTCCGACGGCACCGGTCCTCCGTAGGGAATGGCAAGCCGTCGCACGGCCTCGCGGGCCCGCACCGGCTGCTTGCCCGCTTCCGTGAAGAGGTTGGGCACGAATGCGTTGGCATAATGCACGGCCAGCGTCGGCGCATAGTACATCGGATACGAGGTGAGGTCGGCGAAGGGCGGATCACCATTGTCGCCCGTGCTGCCAACGAGAACGCGTGAGCCGCGCTCGATCTTCTGGAACGAGGCGATGATCGCCGCATAGTCGGCGCGGTAAGGCAGCCACACCGCGAAAACGACCGCGAGATTGATCAGTATGATGCCGCTGATCGCGGCGAGCGCAGCCGTTCTCCAGGCCCGGCTGGGCAGCGGCAGCGAGCAGAAGGCCGGCAGGATCAGAGCTGCAGCGGGAATCACGCGAAGGTCGACGAACGAGGTTCCGAACAGCTTCGAGGGAATGACGAGGTAAAGCAGTGCAAAGCCGATCGCGAGCCAGAGGCCGGCCGGCTCGAGCTTGAGGACGCCGCGCCTTGCGGCGAACAGCAACGAGATCATCAGCGCCAGCCCGGTCACTGCCGATGCCGTCAGGCTGTAGCCGTTCAGGATGCGCAGCGGCCAGATCGGCTTGAATCCGAAGAACCAGCTCGTCCCTTCGCTTCCGATCGAGCCCGCGGTCAATTGCATGATCCCGAACAACACAAGCGCCGGCAGGGCCAGCGCGCCGAGCCGCGCGGCCGCTACCCGGTACGATATTCGCTGCTGACGAATGCGCGAGAGCTCGTAGAGGCCAAGCGTCGCACCGTAGATGCCGAGCGAGAAGAAATGCGCCGCGTAGAGCGCAGCGACGAACAGCACGTTGGCGACGAAGCGCAGCGGCCATGGGCCTTCGGCCAGCATCAGATAGATTGCGATGCCCCAGAGAGCGAGGCCGAGGCCAAACTCGAAATTCACGAAGCCCCAGCTGAACGGCAGACAGTAGAGGAAAGCGAGCGCAGCGAAGCCGGCAAGATAGACCCGTCCCTTCCGGGTCCATTCCAGCAGCAGCGCGCCCCCGACGATCAGCAATTGGCTCAGCAGCAGAAACAGCCGCGTGGCGTTCTCGACGCTCATCAGCCGCGCCAGCTGCGGCACCAGCAGATCCATTCCAAGGTTGGGATAGAAGGCCCAGGCCACCTCGTAATACGGATTGGCGTCGGGGGTGCCGTTCCGGCTCAGAATGTACATGCGGGCGAGGTGATTGGGATAATCCACCATCGCAGGAATGGGGGTCAGCAGCACCGGAAGAAAGGAGACCGCCGCCAGCACCGCAAGAACGGCGATCGCAAGGGACCGCTCCGAGCCGAGCCGAGCCGGGATTGTCAAAATCGGCCTGTCAAAAGAAGACATGTCGCGGGATCGCCGGGGGTTGAGCGCAGTGGTCGCGTCCACGCCGCCTTTGGAAGGACGTCTCACGATTACGCGTACGCGCCCTCAAGTAGGTTCTCACTTCGAAGGCGCCGCGGTCGCGCCGTCCGCATGGTCTCGCACATGGATCACCGCGATGTCGTCCGTATAGATCCGCTTCCAGCCCTTGATCTGGTCGAGGATCTGCGGGCCCGGCGCATCGGCAACCAGGAGCGTCGCATCGATCTTGTACTCGTCGAGCAGGCGCGGCAGCAGCTCGGGCTTCTTGCCCTCCGTCGCCTTGAAGAAGTCCATGACGAATTTCTCGCCATAGAGCTCGGCACGGCCGTCCACGAAGACCGGAATATCGCGCGAGATCAGATAACCGCCGAACTGGTAGGCATTGAAGATGCGCTGCATCTTGCGTTGCTCGAGCAGGTCGACGGCCGCAACCGGCGTGTGCGTCGTCGTGAAGGTGAAGCGGTGGTGCGCCATGTAGAGCGACGTCGAGGTCCAGCTCGCCGCCACGATCATCAGCGCGCCAAGCGCGGTGACATAGCGGGCGGGCCAGCGCCCGGCCCCGGCGGCGTCAGGCGCCGCGCGCGGGAACATCTCGCCGAGCGGCTTTGCCAGCACCAGCGGCACCAGGAAGGCAAATGCCTCGATGCTCCTGACATGAGTCAGCGCGCTCCAGGTCAGGAACAGGATCAGGAGGATCCGGGGCGCCGACAGCACCAGGCCGCGATAATAGCCGAATGCGATCAAGCCGAGCAGGGCGCCTTCGAATGGGGTGAATGTGGAGAAGTTCGCGGGCATCCATTCGAAGATCAGCGACAGCAGTTCGCCGAGGCCGAGAATATTGGTCGCGCCCAGCAGCGTCCGCCAGCCATACGGCGTACAGCAGCTCGCGATCAGAGCGCCGATTCCGAACAACACCCAGCGCATGAACAGCTGGAGCCGTCGTCCCTTCTCGGCGTGCTCGACAGCCTCGAGCGCGATCGGGCCGATCAGCACGAGGCCCAGCACGAAGCCGCCATGCAAATTCGCCCAGTGCGCCATCAGCGGCAGCCAATACCAGGACGGCGCGCTCTTGCGGTCGGCAGCTGCCATCAGCAGGCCGACCCACGCCACCATGACGGGCAGCGCCAGGATATGCGGCCGCGCCAGCACGTGATGGGCCGACAGCAGCAGCGCCAGCATCGCGAACAGCACTGCGCGTGGCGCCTCGATCTGAGCATCGAGCAGATAGACGAAGACCGCGACCGTGACCGCGACCGCGACCGCGGTGAGGATGACGGGACCTGCCCAGTCCCATTGCGCATGGGAATAGGCGAACAGCACCTGCGACAGCCACGACGTCGAGATCCATGGCGCGCCCGTTCGTGTGAACGAATAGAAGTCGGTGGTGGGCATGGCGCGGTGATCGAGGATCCACTGCCCGATCTTGACCTGCCAGAACGAGTCGGAGTCCTGCAGCCGGGTGTCGCCGAGATAGAGGAACAACAGATAGACGCCGGCGCCGACGCAGAGCGGCACCAGGGCCCTTGCGCGGCTCTGCGCCGCGATGCTGTTGGCAAAGGAAAGTGACATGCCGCCTCGTCGTCCTGTTGTTCTTGTCGGTCGGGCATGATCCGGACCCGGCGGGCCGCGTTGGCGCAAAGTGAGGTGCGGCTTCCGAGAAGATCATGCTCGAGCAATCGCCTGAATCGCGATGAACGATTTGTCTCATCGCGCGCCAGTCCGAGCGGGCGGCATTGGACCACGGGCGGTCATAACTTCGGGTAAATCAGCACGCCACGCCGGTTTCAGGTCCCGACAAATTTAACAGATTGTTTTAGATTTCAATTTACCATCGGCGAATACACGCGAACCGCTCGGTGTTTACGCAGTCGAATTAACTGCGGCGCAATTCTTTGCCTCTACGTTTGGTTCCATGGTCGGGCGGCGCTGGGAAGCCGAAGAGACCAGATCAGTTGTAGCCTCGTGTACTCATTTGGAGCACTCTATGAAGAACCTCGTTGCGCGTTTCCTCAAGGATGAATCCGGCGCCACCGCCATTGAATACGGCCTGATCGCTGCCGGCATCGCGCTGGCGATCATCACCGTCGTCAACAATCTCGGCACCACGCTGAACACCAAGTTCACCGCGATCTCGACCGGCCTCAAGTAAGACCGGACGAACTGCGAATTTCTGAGAGCCTCGTCGCTGACGGGGCTCTTTTCTTTTGGGCGAGGCTGGCAAGGGCCCTAACGAAGCCGGCGCTGCGGACCCACACGCCGTAACTCCGGTCGAGATAGAATTTCGCGGCCCAGATCGAGGCTGCGGCGAGCGCGGCGCCGGCAGCGACGTCGATGATAAAATGCGCGCCGATCACCGGCGTCGCCGCGATCATCAACAGACTGAGCACGGCCACGATGCCGCCGATGCCACGCACCGGCCACAGCGCCCACATATAGAGCACGGCCGACGCCGCGTGAAAGCTCGGAAACGAGACGATGACGGACAGAGAGAACAGCCGGCAAGCTCGCCTTTGACGAGCCGGTGGCCGTAGGCGGCCGCGAGTAGCGCCGCGGGATCGCCAGGGTCACACCGTAGGCGACCGGCTCGAGACTCAGTCCGGTCGAGGGGAGGCCGAGCGCCAGCAGGGTGGCCATCCCGAGAATCGGAATCCAGTTGAGGTGGAAGAGCTGCCAGGCGGTCCGGGAGTCCGTGTCGAGCATGGTGCGCCGAGGTGCAATTGCATTACCACCGTACAGTTACGGACCGCCTTTAAGATCGTGGTAAGAACCGTGGTTATCGGTCTTACAACCAGCGCGGAGTACTTTTAGCGCTTGCGGCGCGGCCCCTCCGGTGGCGCTCCCACGCATTTGCATCTTGTCATCCCGCCTGAATAGTTGTTCAGTCCTTGCGGGGCGATTTGCATCTTTTGCGTGACGAAGCGTTT
The DNA here is from genome assembly GCF_014198205.1 of Bradyrhizobium sp. SBR1B. Taxonomy (NCBI): domain Bacteria; kingdom Pseudomonadati; phylum Pseudomonadota; class Alphaproteobacteria; order Hyphomicrobiales; family Nitrobacteraceae; genus Bradyrhizobium; species Bradyrhizobium sp. SBR1B. The sequence goes on along the minus strand of NZ_JACIHC010000014.1, from coordinate 101,363 downwards.
GGCCGCAGGGCGTGCGGCAGGCGTGTGGGACAGGAAGCGCGCCATGGTTTATCGGCGGACGCATCAAGTGGTGAAGCGCCTTGCGGCGCGGCGCAGTGCGATTTTGACGGCGGCGCGGGAGACTGCGGCGGAAGGCGGGATGGCGGCGGTGCAGATCGCGCCCGTCGCGGTCCGGGCCAATGTCGCGGCCGGCACGGTCTACCGCTACTTCCCCTCCAAGGCCGAGCTGATCTCCGAGCTGATTGCCGAGGTCTCCCGCGATGAGCTCGCGGCGATCCGCCGGGCGGCCGATGCCGCGCCGGGGCCGTCTTCGGCGCTGGCGGCCGCCGTTACCACCGTGGCGGTCCATACCCTGTCGCAGCGGCGGCTGGCCTGGGGCATTCTGGCCGAACCCGTCGATGTCGATGTCAGCGCCTCCCGCCTTGCCAGCCGGCGGGAGATTGCCGGCGAGATTGCCGCCCGGATCGATGCCGCCGTGCGTGCCGGTCACCTGCCGGCGCAGGACACCGCGCTCGCCGCGACCGCCTTGCTCGGCGCGCTGCATGAGGCCCTGGTCGGGCCGCTTGCGCCTGACAATCTCGATGATCCCGTCAAGATGCGCGATGCGGTGCAGACCGTGACGCTGCTGGCGCTCCGTGCCGTCGGCGTCATGGACGCCCGCGCCCGGGGTCTGGTGGTGCAGCAGACGCTGCTGCCGACCGCGAAGGCGCTCGTTGGGGCGTGAAATCGCGGTGCGCACGAAGCGGCCGGCCTGACAGCGCTCAGCTGGTTGACTGAACGAGCCTTTTCGCAAAACCGCAGCAGGCTCACCGGGCCCTCCGGCTACTGTGCATGGGGTTGTTTTTCGACTTTTTGTTTGGCGTGCCCTGGCGGGCCTACATGATCGCGTCGCCCTCGGGGCCGACCGAGGCGATGCGCACCATGTTGGTGGTGCCGGGGATGCCGAGCGGCACGCCGGCGACGATGATCACGCGCTGGCCGGCGCGGACGAAACCGTCCCGGAACGCGATCTGGCCGGCGCGGCCGACCATGTCGTCCTGGTCGCGCGCGTCTTCCGCCACGACGCAATGCACGCCCCAGACCACCGCGAGCCGTCGGCCGGCGGTGATGTTCGGCGTGATCGCCACGATCGGCGGCTTCGGCCGCTCGCGCGCCACCCGCACCGCGGTCGAGCCCGATGAGGTCCAGCAGATCAGGGCGGGCAGGTCGAGCGTCTCGGCGATCTGCCGCGCGGCGTCGGCGATGGCATCGCCCGCGGTGGATTCCGGCGCGGGACGCTGCGCGGTGAGCACGGAACGATAAATCGGATCGCGCTCGACCTCCTCGCCGATGCGGTTCATGGTCGAGACCGCCTCGACCGGGAATTTGCCGGCCGCCGATTCCGCCGACAGCATGATGGCGTCGGCGCCCTCATAGACGGCAGTGGCGACGTCGGAGACTTCGGCGCGGGTCGGCACCGGCGACTGGATCATCGATTCCAGCATCTGGGTTGCGATCACCACCGGCTTGCCGGCGCGGCGCGCCATCCGCGTCATCTGCTTCTGCAGGCTCGGCACGCGCTCGAGCGGCAATTCGACGCCGAGGTCGCCGCGCGCCACCATCAGCGCGTCGGAGGCCTCGATGATGTCGGCGAGACGGTCGATCGCCTGCGGCTTCTCGATCTTGGCCATGACTGCGGCGCGGCCGCGGATCATCTTCTTGGCCTCGATCACGTCGTCGGCGCGCTGCACGAAGGACAGCGCGATCCAGTCGATGCCGGTGACGAGCGCCGCCTCGAGGTCGGCGCGGTCCTTCGAGGTCATGGCGGAGACCGGCAGGTCGGTGTCGGGCAGGCTGACGCCCTTGCGGTCGCTCATCTTGCCGCCGACCACGACCCGCGTCACCGCGTGCTCTTTCGAGGTTTCCTCCGCGATCAGGCGCACCTTGCCGTCGTCGAGCAGCAGCGCGTGGCCGGGGCGCAGCGCCGCCAGGATCTCCGGATGCGGCAGGTGGACGCGCGTGGTGTCGCCGGGGGCCTTGTCGGAATCCAGCGTGAAGGTCTGGCCGTTCTGCAGCTGCACCGAGCCTTCGGCGAAGGAGCCGAGCCTGAGCTTCGGGCCCTGCAGGTCGACCAGGATGCCGATCGGCCGGCCATAGCTGCTCTCGACGTTTCGGATCGTCGCCACCAGCTCCCGCATCTTGTCATGCGGGGTGTGGCTCATGTTGATGCGAAACAGGTCGGCGCCGGCCTCGAACAGGCGGCGGATCATCGCGAGGTCTGAAGAGGCTGGGCCCAGGGTCGCGAGAATCTTGATACGGCGAAGACGCCTCATGGCTTATTTCCAGACGGGGGCGAGGGAGCTGGCGGGAGGCCAGGCGGGGCGGGGGGCGTACCACCGGGCGGGCTATTGGGCAAACCCGGAACCCCGCCCGGGCCAACCGGACCGGGGAGGCCGGGTACGCGTTGCTGCGCCGGCTGTTCGTTGGCATCGGTAAGCTGCACCGTCCACGCCCGCTGCTCACCGGTATCGACCTCGAAATAGCCGGTCCGGTCATAGCCGCGCGCGAGGCAATCCTCGGTGCCGCGGATGGTGAACTCCTTGTCGCGCGAGCACATGAAGGCCTGCCCCGACCACTCGCCGCCGCGGTCATAGTCGATGGCGTAGATGTAATAGTAACGGGCGACCAACGTTCCCCGCAGCAGGGTCTCGCAGGAGCGGGACGAGATGTTCCACCAGCCTTCGGTGGTCCAGCCCTCGGCGTCCTTGTAGCCGAGCGCAATGCCGACCCGGCTCGACGTGTTGTTGCAGAGACGGAAATCGGCGGAGGCCGGGCTGCTCCACAAGCACAGCAGGCCAATCGCCAGCACCGGGACCAACCGGACGAGCATGCGAAGGGGGGAGCGGGGAGATTCGGCGATCATTGTCGCGGAAGCTATATCAGATCATTGACGATTTGGCGTAGGGGGCCGGGGAACTGCCTCAAGGCCGGGCTCGGGTCGGTTTGCGCCGGGATATGGCAAAATCTGTGACAGGACCCACCTGATCCCGTAAGGGTGACCTCCATCGGGTCAGGCCCAAGGGGATACCAAGGATACAGCCATGGCAATCGACGACAAAACCAGAACGGAGCTCGAGGCGGCCGCTTTCCGCCGTCTGGTCGATCATCTGAAGTCGCGGACGGATGTCCAGAACATCGACATGATGAATCTGGCTGGCTTCTGCCGCAACTGCCTGTCCAATTGGCTCAAGGAAGCCGCCGACGCCCAGGGCGTCGCCTTAAGCAAGGACGAGAGCCGGGAGGCCGTCTACGGCATGCCCTACGAGACCTGGAAGTCGAAATACCAGGGCACGGCCACGGCAGAACAGCTCGAGATGATGAAGAAGGTCCATCCCCACGGGCACGGGCACTGAACGGCCCGGGCGCGCGCCTCGCCTGAGTCGCACCACACAACAGCTTTCTTGGCCTCGCCGCAGGAAGGTGTGGGCGCGCTGTGGACGAGCGCGATGCTGCCTTGAACGCCGTCGGTACCAACCCTAAGGGTCTACCAGCACGCGCGGTGAGGGATGCCGGCGTCACCTCGTTTTGCCAGTTCCATTGGGAGTACCTAGATGGCCACCTCCGCCGCCGTCCGCGACGACGAGCCCGCGACGAAATTTGCCAAGGACCAGCTCAAATCCATCATCGAGCGCATCGAGCGGCTGGAGGAAGAGAAGAAGGCGATCTCCGACGACATCCGCGACGTCTATGCCGAAAGCAAAGGCAACGGCTACGACGTCAAGGCGCTGCGCACCATCGTGCGCATGCGCAAGCAGGACCCCAACGAGCGCGCCGAGGCCGAGACCATCCTCGAGACCTACATGCAGGCGCTGGGCATGCTTTGAGGCGTTAGCGCCTCAAGCACGACTGCCGTAGCTCGGATAAGCGACAGCGAAATCCGGGCTCTCGCAGTGTGAAAGCAATCCCCGGATTGCGCCGCGCTCCATCCGGGCTACAAATTGCGCGTGTTTCGTTTGCGAACGGAGTCGCGAATGACTGCGCCACCGCTGCCGCGCGAGGTGAGCCGTGCCTTCGGCGCTCTTCCAACGCCGATCGGCAAGCGGCTGCTTCAGGTGCGTGCGCTGATCTTCGCGACCGCCGCGGCGCATGAAGAGGTCGGCCGGCTCACCGAAACGCTGAAATGGGGCGAGCCGGCTTATCTAACCGATCAGACCGGCAGCGGCTCGACGATCCGGCTTGGCCGCGTCAAGGACTCCGCACTTGCCGCCATCCTGTTCAATTGCAAGACGACGCTGATCGATAGCTTCCGCGAACGCTTTCCCGATCAATTCGAGTACCGGCAGACACGGGCGTTGCTGTTGCCGGTGGCGGGCAGGCTGCCGAAGCGGGAATTATCCGTCTGCCTGTCGCTGGCGCTGACCTATCATCTGGACCGGCGAGCGAGGAAAGCGCGGTAGGGCGCCCTCGTAGCCTGGATGGAGCGAAGCGTAATCCGGGGCCGTCGTTGCTCGTGGCGCGATTCCCGGATTGCGCTTCGCTCATCCGGGCTACGAGACTGAATTCGTGGAGGTAGCTCGGCGCCTCAGCGCAGCGCCGCGGTGCGCATGACGAACGACGTCGTCTGGAGCTTCGCGGTCGCGCTGCCCGAAAAACTGTCGCAGGACAGGCCGTGCATCGGGTCGTCGACAAAGCCCATCGCGATCACCGCCTGCGGCTTGACGAAATAGCCGCGCAGCGCGGCCGTATCGAGCTCACCCATCAGCGTGACCGACATCGCGCGGCTGGCGCTCGGCGACAGCATCACGATCTTGAGCCAGATGCTCTCGCTCTTGGCGGCGGAGAGGCGGGTCGCGGTCGCGACCGCGCCGTCGACGCTCTTGCCGACCACCGTGTTGATTTCGGTCGCCTGAGCGATGTTGCGCGACGCGGGACGGGCCGAGCGCGGGATCGGCGCGGAGGCGGCGACGACATTGGCGCGATCGACCGGGGAGGCGGCCGGCGCGAAAGCCAGCGCCTGAAGAGCGGCGTTGGACACGCTCGCGGTCGGTTGCGGATCGGTGGCGGCGGCAAGGGCCTGGCGGGCCTTCAGCGCAGCGATTTGCGCCGGCGTCGCCTGCTGCGGCGCGGCCGGGACATCATCCCAGAAGCCGCGGGCATTAATGATGTCGGCCGGGGTCTCCGGCTTGCCGGCAGCGGGCTTGTCGGCCACCGGCGCGGGCTTCGGCTTGGGCGGTGCAACGAGCTGCGCATCGGCCGAGGCGAGCTGGATCGCGGTGGGGATCTGCGGCTTGGCACGCGGCGTCGGCACCGGTTCGGCGGGCTTGGCGGCGGCTGCGACCACGGTCGGTGTCGCCGGCTTGGCGGCCGGGGCGGGCGCGCCCTCGTCGTCCTCGTCGCTGCTGGCGGCCGGAGCGGCGGACTTGCCCTTGAACAAAGCGGCGAAGAAGTTCGGCTTGCTGCTGCTGGAGTCGTCGCCATTGCCGCGGCGCTCGATCTCGGCCTTGGCGAGCTCATAGTTCTTCAGCGGCACGCCGTCGGTCGGCAGATGCACCGTCTTTCCGTCCGGGAAGACTCGGGCGAGCTGGTCATGCGTCATCCGCGGCCAGTGCCGGACGCTGCCGGTATCCAGATGCACGAAGGGGGAGCCGGAGGTCGGATAGAAGCCGACGCCGCCGCGCTGGAGGCGCAGGCCGGCGAAGCGGATCTGCTCCAGCGCCACGCCCGGAATGTAGAAGTCCATCGCATGGCCCAGCATGTGCTGGCTGGCGCGCGCCACACCCGAGGAGCGGCGGCGGAGCATGGCGTTGGTGGCGGGGGAGCGGTAGGAGGAGATGATCTGGATCGGCTGCTTGCCGTCGACGTCGCGGTAGACTTCCCAGAGGATATCGAAGAGGCGGCGGTCCATGACCGTCTCGTCCTGGGTGCGCCAGTCGCGCAGGAAGTGGTTGAGCTGCTTCAGCGCCGCTTCGTCATAGCGGCCATCGCGCTTGAAGGTGACGGTCAGGTCTTCGCCGGAATGGGTGTGGTGGAAGGAGAGCGTCTTGGTCTCGTTCAGCGCGGCGGCGTTATGAACCGAGCCTGCGCCCGCAAGCAGCAATACGGCAGCGAGGCCGATCCGCGAACCGGTCTTCACTCCCGCATGGGACAACGACAGCACAGCAAGTTGGCGTGCGAGACCAGTCAGCACGTATGAGCCCACCCAGTCGACGAGCGTTCAAATGGACTCTCCCGCCAACCCCGTAGCAGCGCGAAAGAGGATGAACGCTTTCTTAAAGCAAGAAGGTTAATTCGAGGTTGACCTTCCCGCCCCCAAACCAAGTCAGACTACAATCCTAACCCGTTGAGTGTGGCAAAAAAACGCCCGGTGCCGGGAGCCAGGTGGACAATGGTTAACGTTAAACGGCCCCATCCATGGGACGGGGCCGTTGATATCGTTGTGAAATTCGAAAAGCCGGGTCCGCGCAGGCTTACCGGGTGAACACCCGCTGCTGCTGTGGCCGGCGGCCGACCGGAGCCGGCGGGGGCGTCGGCGCCCCGCCTCCGAAGAGCCGCTCGAAGAAGTTCGGGCCGGAGGACCCGAAGCCGCCGCCATTGTTGGCCACCGCCACGCCCGAGGGCAGGGTCGTCGCCGGGCGCGAATAGCTCGGCTGCGAGTGCGCAACGACGGCCTCGAGATCCTTGCCGCGGTTGTTCTTCAGGATGTTGATCATGGTCGCGTCGCGGCCATAGACGTCCTTGCGGAACTGCAGCTTGCCGGCATCGTCCACAAAGGCGGTCTGATAGGTGATGTTGACCGGGACCGGGGTCGGGAATTTCAGGTCGATCTCGCTCTTGCCGTACATGCTGCGCACGCGCTCGGGCGTGTACTTCTCGTTCGGCATGGTGATGTTGAGCAGCACGGACGCGTACTGATCCGGGTTCTGCACGCGCATGCAGCCATGGCTGAAGGCGCGATCTTCCCTGGCGAACAGGTTCTTGTCCGGCGTGTCGTGCTGATAGACCAGGAACTTGTTCGGGAAGTTGAAGCGGATGCGGCCGAGCGCGTTGGCCTCACCGGGCGGCTGCGAGATGTGCACCGAGCCGTCGCGGTTCTGTTCGAGCTTGAGGCCCATGCGCTGGAGCACGGTCGGGTCCTGCTGCAACGCCGGCAGGTACTCGTTGTAGACGATCGACGGCGGCACGTTCCAGGTCGGATTGACCGTGATGTACTTCATCGTCTCGGTGAGCAGCGGGGTCGCGTGCGTGCCTGGCTTGCCGGTGACGACACGGGTGGTCCAGACCTGCTGGCCGCGCTGCATCACCTTCAGCGTGTAGTCGGGAATGTTGAGGATCACATAGGCATCGCCCAGCGCGGGCGCGCCGAGATCGCGCGGCAGCCAGCGCCAGCGCTCCATGTTCACCAGCACCACGTCGATCTGCTTGTCGCGCTTCGGGGTGTTGAGCGCCTTGACCGTCTTGTCGTCGAGGATGCCGGTCGCCTTCATCTCGGCGCCGCTCTGGAATTTTCGCACGGCGTCGGCGACCGCTGCGTCATAGCGGGTGTCGCTGGCGTTCTCGGCAAGGCCGAGCTTGGTGCGGAGTTGCGGCACGCGCGGATCTTCCACGACGATCTCAGCCTGCTTCTTGCTGGCCGGGGTGTATTTCAGCGCCGGACCATCGGCGATCTCGATCGCCGGGCTGCTGCCCTGACCGCGAAGCTCCGCGAGCTTGGCCTTCAGCTCCTTGTAGAGCTTGTGGGGCGGATTGTAGCTGTCGAGCGCAGCGGAGGCGTCCGTCGCGGTCGTGACCTTGGCGAGCACCTCGTTCGGGTCGACCGGATGCTCGGGATAGAGGATGTCGCCGCTGACCTGCGACCAATGCATGCGGCCGCTCTGGGCCTGGCGCGCATAGTCGAACATGCTGGCGGTGAGCTTGAGCTCGGCATCGGCCAGCGCATCGGGCGTGCTGGCGCTGGCGAAGTCCGGCACCGGATAGTCGGCGGGATTGAGGCCGTCGGACGCGGCGTCCTTCAGCCGCGCGATGACGCCTTTGGCCGCGGGGGTCAGGCTGCCGCCTTGCGTCCAGACCGGCGCGAAGTCCCGTGCGCCATAAAACTTCTCGATCGCCGCGCGCTCGTTCTTGCGGTCGAAATGGCGCGAAGCCTTGGCGCCGATGATGTCCTTGAGCTTGTCGGCGACCGGCTGGTCGGCGGCGGGAACGTTGCTCGCAGCCTTCACGGGCTCGGCGGCAGGGGCCGCAGCCGTGGCGGGTGCCGCAGGCGCAGCGGTTGCGGGCTCGGACTTCGCGGTGTCGCTCTTCGGCGCCTCGGGCGCGGGCGTGGTGGCGACGTCGGACGGCTTGGTTTCCACCTTCTCGGGGGCCGGGGCCGGCACGACGTCAGCCCTTGTAGGCTCCTTCGCCGGCTCCTTGGCGGAATCCTGCACCGTGGCGGTGGTGTCGAGCTTGATGTCGGATGCGGTCGGGGGCGGGACGTTGGCCGGCTCGGGGCGCGGGATCGCGGCTTCGATCGCGAGCTCGGCGGCGCTGCTGCGCGCCTGATCCTGCGCCAGGGCCGAGCTGGCCGACACCGTGAGGAAGGTTGCCGCGACCGTCATCAAGACACGGTCGAAGCCCGCACGGTGGTTCAAACAGTCACGCATTGTGTCGCACCCCTCGGGTGAACTGTCCCTCGTGGAACAGCTTTGTTATCGCCTATTGAGCTTCGGCTAAATCGCGCCGGCCTCTCGAAAGTTGCACGCCTGCACGCAACGATTCATACGTAGACGATATACAGGCCCCGGTTTTGCAGCCAGCGCTAACCGGGACAACTCACGCCAAACTGACTTCAAGGGAGCCTCTTGGCAACGGATTGTGCGCCTGCCCAGCGCGCTTTTCCCTGTGTCTGTCACTTCCAAGTCACGGTTCAAGAAGCAGTCGAATTCTGTCGTCATGCGAACGGCTTACAGCCGGTCTCGCATCGCCGCACGAACCCTCGTTCGCATGGGCTCAGTGCGTCTCCTCGCCGCTTTTCCCGCCATGTCCGGGAACCCCGGCCTCGTCGAGTTTGCGGTAGAGGGTGGACCGGCCGATTTTGAGGCGGCGGGCCACCTCGGACATCTGGCCGCGGTAGTGCGAGATCGCGAAGCGGATGATCTCGTTCTCCATGTCCTCGAGCGCGCGGACGTCGCCGGTGGGGGTCAGCATGGCCAGATTTCCCACAGCCGGGAGCGGCGCGATTGGTATTTCATTGCCCGATACCACCGAAGGGGTCGCCGCCGGCTCGAGCATCAGCGGAGCGGTCGGAATCTCGGTTACGGGATGCGGCGGCGAAGCGAGCAGAGGGAAGTCGCCGAGGCCGAGCTGGTCGCCGTCGCTCATCACCACAGCACGGTAGACCGCGTTCTCGAGCTGGCGGATGTTGCCGGGCCAGTCGAGCTGGGCAAGATGGGCCATGGCCTCGCCGCTGATGCCGGTGATCGCGCGGTTCTCCTCGGCGGCAAACCGCGCCAGGAAATGCCGGAGCAGATGCGGGATGTCCTCGCGCCGCGCCCGGAGCGAGGGGATCGTCAGCGGCAGCACGTGCAGACGATAGAACAGGTCTTCCCGGAAGTGTCCCTGTTTCACCCGCTCCAGCAGCCGACGATTGGTGGCCGAGACGATGCGGACGTCGACCTTGACGGGCTTGCGGCCGCCGACCGCCTCGACCGCGCCTTCCTGGAGCGCGCGCAGCAGCTTGACCTGCGCGGTCAGCGGCAGCTCGCTGACCTCGTCCAGAAACAGCGTGCCGCCATGGGCCTCGACGAACTTGCCCATGTGCCGCTCGGTGGCGCCGGTGAAAGCGCCCTTCTCGTGGCCGAACAGAATGGACTCGACGAGGTTGTCGGGGATCGCGCCGCAATTGACGGCGACGAAGGGCTTGGCCTTGCGCTCGCCACTGCCATGGATGGCTCGCGCGAACATCTCCTTGCCGACGCCGGACTCGCCTTCGATCAGAACGGGAATCGCGGAGTTCGCCGCCTTCTGCGCGGCGCGCATCACGCCTGCCATCGCCTCGGCGCGGGTGATGATGTCGGAGAAGGTCAGCCGGCCCTCGCGGCTGTGTCGGATGCGCTGCAATTCGCCCTTGAGCGCGGAGGCGTTGAGCGCGTTGCGCAGCGAGACCTGGAGCCGCTCCACACCAACCGGCTTGACCACGAAATCGGCCGCGCCGGCGCGCATCGCCGAGATCACGTTGTCGATGCCGCCATGGGCGGTCTGCACGATGACGGGGACGCTGAGACCTGCTTCGCGGATTTTCGCCAGCACGCCCATGCCGTCGAGGCCGGGCATCACGAGATCGAGGATGACGGCGTCGATGGCCGGAGCATCGGGCGCGGTGAGGGCTGCGATCGCGGCGTCACCGGAGTCCACGACGACCGTCTCATAGCCGCATTTCTGCACCATGTTCTCGACCAGCCGGCGGGCTACGGCGTCGTCGTCGGCGATCAAAATACTGGCAGCCATGGTGTTCCCCGCACGCTACTACTATCTGTCTCGAATCGGGGCACTCTGGCCGAAGCCGATTAACGCACTCTTAAACCTTGATGCCCCCGCCCGCCGTCGCGCTTGTTGAACACAGGTTTCCCACACAATGAATTCGCGCTCCAAGCCTGCTCTTAAAAAGTCCGCCCTCCACAAGCCAGCTGCCAAGACATCCGCCGCCAAGAAATCTACCGTCAAGACGAAGTCCTCCGGGTCTTCACGCGCAAAGCCTGCGAGCAAGACCGGCAAGCTTCCGGAGTGGAACCTTGCCGATCTCTATTCCGGGATCGATGCGCCGGAAGTGGCGCGCGATCTCGAAAAGATGGATGCCGACTGCGTCGCGTTCGAGACGGACTACAAGGGCAAGCTGGCGACAGGGACAGCAAACGAAGATGGCGGAAAATGGCTCGCGGAAGCCGTGCGACGCTATGAGGCAATCGACGATCTTGCCGGCCGGCTCGGTTCCTATGCCGGGCTCATCCACGCCGGCGACAGCGTCGACCCTGCGATTTCAAAGTTTTACGGCGATGTGTCGGAGCGGCTGACGGCGGCGTCCACGCATTTGCTGTTCTTCGCGCTCGAGCTCAACCGTGTCGATGACGATATTTTGAACCGGGCCATGCAAGCGCCCGAGCTCGCGCACTACCGTCCCTGGATCGAGGATCTGCGCAAGGAGAAGCCATATCAGCTCGACGACAAGCTCGAGCAGCTTTTCCTGGAGAAGGCGCAGACCGGCTATTCCGCCTTCAACCGGCTGTTCGACCAGACCATCTCCGGACTGCGCTTCAAGGTCGGGGCCAAGGAGCTGGCGATCGAGCCGACGCTCAATCTGCTGCAGGACCGCGACGGCGCCAAGCGCAAGAGCGCGGCCGAGGCACTGGCAAAAACCTTCAAGGCCAACGAGCGCACCTTTGCGCTGATCACCAACACGCTCGCCAAGGACAAGGACATCTCCGACCGCTGGCGCGGCTTCCAGGACGTCGCGGATTCCCGCCATCTCAACAACCGCGTCGAGCGCGAGGTGGTGGATGCGCTGGTCGCCTCGGTGCAGGCTGCCTATCCAAAGTTGTCGCATCGCTATTACGCGTTGAAGGCGAAGTGGTTCGGCAAGAAGCGGCTGGCTTATTGGGATCGCAACGCGCCGCTGCCGTTTGCCGCGACGGACGTCATCGGCTGGCCCGATGCGCGCAACATGGTGCTGACGGCCTATCGCGGCTTCTCGCCCAAAATGGCTGATATCGCCGAGCGCTTCTTCACCGATCGCTGGATCGACGCGCCGGTGCGGCCGGGCAAGGCGCCCGGCGCATTCTCGCATCCGACCACGCCCTCGGCGCACCCTTATGTGCTGATGAACTACCAGGGCAAGCCGCGCGACGTGATGACGCTCGCCCACGAGCTCGGCCATGGCGTGCATCAGGTGCTGGCGGCGAAGAACGGCGCGCTGATGGCGCCGACGCCGCTGACGCTGGCGGAGACCGCAAGCGTGTTCGGCGAGATGCTCACGTTCAGGCGGCTCCTTGCCCAGACCAAAAATGCAAAACAGCGCCAGGCGCTGCTGGCCGGCAAGGTCGAGGACATGATCAACACCGTGGTGCGGCAGATCGCGTTCTACTCGTTCGAGCGCGCGGTCCACACCGAGCGCAAGAACGGCGAGCTCACCGCGACCCGGCTCGGCGAGATCTGGCTGTCGGTGCAGGGCGACAGCCTCGGGCCGGCAATCGAGATCAAGGCGGGTTACGAGAACTACTGGATGTATATCCCGCACTTCATCCATTCACCGTTCTACGTCTACGCCTACGCGTTCGGCGATTGCCTCGTGAACTCGCTCTATGCTGTCTACGAGAACGCGAACGAGGGCTTTGCCGAGCGCTATCTCGACATGCTCGCCGCCGGCGGCACCAAGCATTATTCCGAGCTGCTGCGGCCGTTCGGACTGGATGCCAAGGACCCGAAATTCTGGGACGGCGGTCTCTCGGTCATCGCCGGGATGATCGACGAACTTGAGGCGATGGGCTGAGGCGGTGGGCGGCCCGTAAAACATTTGTTGAACTTCTGTTCGCCGGACGTTATACAGATGTATAACGAGGTGCGGCCATGAACGAGAAGGCGGACCCCAAGGACCTGAAGAGCGGCTCTACCGTGCTTCAGGTCCGCAAGATCGGCAATTCCATCGGCGTTATCCTACCGAAGGAACTTGCCGGTCGTCTGAATCTCAAAGAGGGCGACAAGCTGTTTCCGGTCGAGCAGTCGGACGGTGGCGTCTTGTTGACGCCGCATGATCCCGACTTCGAAAAAGCGATGGAGATCGCACGGCGAAGCATGAAGCGTTATCACAACGCCCTCGCCGAACTCGCCAAATGAGCGAGCCGTTCTGGCTGACGCGTCGGATCATCATTGCGATCCACGACGAACAACTGGCGATCCATGGCGGCGCAAGCGGCCTTCGAGATGAAGGCATGCTCGAATCCGCGCTCGATCGGCCCAGAAACAAATGGTCTTACGAGAGCGCCGATCTTCCCGAATTGGCGGCGGCGTACGCCTTCGGCATCGCGCGCAACCGTCCGTTCGTCGACGGCGATAAGCGCACGTCGCTGCTGGCGTTGTACACGTTTCTCGGCGTGAACGGCATCGACTTCGTTGTACCCGAGGCTGAAGCGGCAGCCATCATCCTGTCGCTCGCTGCCGGCGAGGTCAGCGAGGAGAACCTGACGCGCTGGATCCGCGACAATTGGGATTCCAAATGACCTGATTTGCAGGAAAACCGCGTCCCGGTGCCGTTGCCCTGCCCGAAACTTTGCGGTATCCCAGCCCAAGAATTCGACTTTCGACTGGGGACAATCCATGGCTGATCATAGCGAAGTGGCGTACAGCACCGCCGACGGCAACGACTACGTTGCTCACGAGCAGACCTACGAGGGCTTCATCAAGCTGGTGAAGTACGGCACGGCCTCGGTCGCGCTCATCGTGATCCTGATGGCGATCTTCCTGACCTGATCTGTCGGCAGCTGCCCACGCCAGCGGCAGCAGCTGCCCAGAATATTTGCATCCAAGCCGGTGCCAAAACCGGTATCGAACGCCGCGGGAGTAACGCTTAGTTTGCGCGCGCGCTGTCCCGCGCCGCCGGAGGACCTATGAAGATCGCCGTTGCCAAGGAAATCGATCCGCTCGAGCCGCGAGTCGCCGCTTCGCCCGATACGGTGAAGAAGTTCAAGGCGCTGGGCGCCGAGATCGCCGTCGAGCCGGGCGCCGGCATCAAATCGGGCCTGCCTGATTCCGAATTCACCGCCGTGGGTGCCACCGTCAGCGCAGATGCGCTGAAGGATGCCGACATCATCATCAAGGTGAAGCGCCCTGAAGCCTCCGAGCTCGCGCAGTACAAGCGCGGTGCGCTCGTCATCGCCATCATGGACCCCTACGGGAACGAGGCTGCGCTGAAGACGATCGCCGATGCCGGCGTCTCCGCCTTCGCGATGGAATTGATGCCGCGCATCACGCGCGCGCAGGTGATGGACGTGCTGTCCTCGCAGGCGAACCTTGCCGGCTACCGCGCCGTGATCGAGGGCGCCGAGGCGTTCGGCCGCGCCTTCCCGATGATGATGACCGCCGCCGGCACCGTGCCCGCGGCCAAGGTGTTCGTGATGGGGGTCGGCGTTGCCGGCCTCCAGGCGATCGCGACCGCGCGCCGTCTCGGCGCCGTCGTCACCGCGACCGACGTGCGGCCCGCGACCAAAGAGCAGGTCGAATCGCTCGGCGCGAAATTCCTCGCCGTCGAGGACGAGGAGTTCAAGAACGCGCAGACCGCCGGCGGCTACGCCAAGGAAATGTCTAGGGAATACCAGGCCAAGCAGGCCGCGCTCACCGCCGAGCACATCAAGAAGCAGGACATCGTGATCACCACGGCGCTGATTCCGGGTCGGCCCGCGCCGAAGCTCGTCTCCGGCGAGATGGTCAAGTCGATGAAGCCGGGCTCGGTGCTGGTCGATCTCGCCGTCGAGCGCGGCGGCAATGTCGAGGGCGCGAAGGCCGGCGAGGTCGTCGACCGCGATGGCATCAAGATCGTCGGCTACACCAACGTCGCCGGCCGCGTTGCCGCCTCGGCTTCCAGCCTCTACGCGCGCAATCTGTTCTCCTTCATCGAGACCATGGTCGACAAGAAGGAGAAGAAGCTCGCCGTGAACTGGGACGACGAGCTGGTCAAGGCGACCGCGCTCACGAAAGACGGCGCCGTCATCCACCCGAACTTCCAGCCGAAGGTTTAAGGAGACCCGCCATGGAGCATGCTGCACAGGTCGTCGACCCCTTCATCTTCCGGCTGTCGATCTTCGTCCTCGCCGTCTTCGTCGGCTATTTCGTGGTGTGGTCGGTGACACCGGCCCTGCACACGCCGCTGATGAGCGTGACCAACGCGATCTCCTCGGTGATCGTGGTCGGCGCGTTGCTTGCCGGCGGCGTCGCGAACGTCTCGAGTGGCTCGGGCTGGGCCCGCGCCTTCGGCTTTGTCGCGCTCATTTTCGCCTGCGTGAACATTTTTGGCGGCTTCCTTGTCACCCAGCGCATGCTGGCGATGTACAAGAAGAAGTCGAAGTAAGCGGCCACCTCGGGCTGAAGGATTAATGGGGACCTGAGATGAGCGCCAACCTCTCTGCATTTTTGTATCTCGTGGCGGGAGTGCTGTTCATCCTGTCGCTGCGCGGGCTGTCCAGCCCGGCTTCGTCGCGCCAGGGCAATCTGTTCGGCATGATCGGCATGGCGATTGCGGTCGCCACCACGCTGGCCAACCATCCGCCGGCAGACGGCCTCGCCTGGGTGCTCGTCATCGTCGGCATCGCCATCGGCGGCGCGATCGGCGCGGTGATCGCCCGCCGCGTGCCGATGACCTCGATGCCGGAACTGGTCGCCGCCTTCCACTCGCTGGTCGGCATGGCCGCGGTGCTGGTCGCCGCCGGCGCGTTCTACGCGCCCGAAGCCTTCGACATCGGCACCCCCGGCAACATCCATCCGCAGAGCCTGGTCGAGATGTCGCTCGGCGTCGCCATCGGCGCGCTGACCTTCACCGGCTCGGTGATCGCGTTCCTGAAGCTGTCCGCACGCATGAGCGGCGCGCCGATCATCCTGCCCGCCCGTCACATCATCAACATCGCGATTGCGGTGGCGCTGGTGTTCTTCATCGTCCGCCTGGTCCTCACCGGCGGCGCGCTCGACTTCTGGCTGATCGTCATCCTGGCGCTGGCGCTCGGCGTGCTCATGATCATCCCGATCGGCGGCGCCGACATGCCGGTCGTGATCTCGATGCTGAACTCGTACTCGGGTTGGGCTGCGGCCGGCATCGGCTTCACGCTCGGCAATTCCGCGCTGATCATCACCGGCGCGCTGGTCGGCTCCTCGGGCGCGATCCTGTCCTACATCATGTGCCACGCGATGAACCGGTCCTTCATCTCGGTCATCCTCGGCGGCTTCGGCGGCGAGACCGCGGCGGCCGGCGGTGGCGGCGGCGAGCAGAAGCCCGCCAAGCTCGGCTCGGCCGACGACGCGGCCTTCATCATGAAGAACGCCCAGAAGGTCATCATCGTGCCCGGCTACGGCATGGCGGTGGCGCAGGCGCAGCACGCGCTGCGCGAGATGGGCGACATCCTGAAGAAGGAAGGCGTCGAGGTGAAATACGCCATTCACCCGGTCGCCGGCCGAATGCCCGGCCACATGAACGTGCTGCTCGCCGAAGCCAACGTCCCCTATGACGAGGTGTTCGAGCTCGAGGACATCAACTCCGAGTTCGCGCAGGCCGACATCGCCTTCGTGATCGGCGCCAACGACGTCACCAATCCGGCGGCCGAGGAGGACAAGACCTCGCCGATCTACGGCATGCCCGTGCTGCAGGTCTGGAAGGCCGGCACCGTGATGTTCATCAAGCGCTCGCTGGCGTCCGGCTATGCCGGCATCGACAATCCGCTGTTCTACCGCGACAACACCATGATGCTGCTCGGCGACGCCAAGAAGGTCACCGAGAACATCGTCAAGGCGATGTAGCACGCGAAGGAAACGGACCGTGGCCATCAACAGGGATTGGCACCGGTCTCATCGCATGCCTCTCAAGGCGACGCGCGAGCAGCGCGTCGCATGGCATGCCGCCCACAAGGCGGCGTGCGGCTGCCGGGACGTACCGGCGAGCCTCCGGCCCGACGTCATGAAATTGCTGCGGAGCCGTCGCAAGCCCTGAGCCTGAACCGGGGGCCGGCCGCGCAATGATCACCATCGCCAAATGGACCGTCATTCTGCTTGCGACCGTCTATCTCGCCGGGCTCCTCGTGCTCTATGCCCGGCAGCGCGAGATGCTGTTTCCGATACCGACCGCCAAGCGGACCCCGCCTGAGGCGGCAGATTGTCCCGAGGCGGAGGAGCATGTCCTGACCACCTCGGATGGCGAGAAGATCATCGTCTGGCACGTGCCGGCGAGGCCCGGTCGTCCCGTGATCCTGTATTTTCCGGGCAATGGCGACTTTCTTGCCGGCCGTGTCAGCCGCTTCAAGGTCATGACGGCAGATGGCACCGGCCTCGTTGCGCTGTCCTACCGCGGCTATGCCGGCTCGAGCGGCGCGCCGAGCGAGGAGGGGCTGCTGCGCGATGCCGCCGCCGCCTACGCCTTCACCACGGCGCGCTACACGGCGGAACGAATCGTCGCCTGGGGCTTCTCGCTCGGGACCGGCGTGGCGGTCGCGCTCGCCGCAGAACAGCGTGTTGGAAAGCTGGTCCTGGAGGCGCCCTATACGTCGACGGCCGACATTGCATCTTCGTCATTCTGGTTCGTGCCGGTGCGCCTCTTGATGCGCGATCCGTTCCCTTCCGACCAGCGGATCGCGCGCGTCACGGTGCCGCTCCTGGTGATGCATGGCACCAATGACCTTGTCATTTCAATCGTGTTCGGAGAACGTCTGTTCGCGCTCGCGCATGAACCGAAGCAGTTCGTTCGCTTTGCGGGCGGCGGACATGACAATCTCGATGCATTCGGTGCGATCGAAACGGCAAGGCGCTTCATTGGAGAATAAACGACTCGTCACGCGAATCCCGGCCGTATCGCTCGTTGCCATCCTCACCTTGTTGCCGCAGCCGGCCTGGGCCGCAGCCGGGCTCGATGGTGCGGCGATGCGCTGGCCCTATGCGCTGCCCTTTGCCGGCCTGTTGCTGTCGATCGCGCTCGGACCGCTGTTGTTTCCGAAAGTCTGGCACCATCATTACGGCAAGATCGCCGCTGCTTGGTCGCTGGCGGCGCTCGTCTCACTCGTGATTTTTGCCGGAAGCGCGGTCACGCTGGCTGTGCTCGTGCACGCTCTGCTCGCCGAATATCTTGGCTTCATCGTGCTGCTGTTCGCGCTCTATGTCGTGGCCGGCGGCATTCTCATTACCGGCGACATCAAGGCCACGCCAGCGATCAATGCTGGCATCCTCGCGCTCGGCACGCTGGGTGCAAGCATTGTCGGCACCACGGGTGCCGCGATGATCCTGATCCGTCCGCTGATCCGCGCCAACCGGCCGCGGCGCCACAATGCCCATGTCATCATCTTCTTCATCATCCTGGTCGCCAATGTCGGCGGCGCGCTGAGCCCGCTCGGCGATCCCCCGCTCTTCGTCGGTTTCCTGCACGGCGTCGACTTCTTCTGGACCACGCGGAGCATCTGGCTGCAGACCGCGATCGTCGCCGGATTGCTGCTCGCGATCTTCACCGCCATCGATTTCTGGCGCTTCCGCAGCGAACCTCAGCTCAGCGACGCCGGTCCCGCGGATCCGGTCCGCATTCGCGGTCTCGTCAACCTCGTGCTGATCGCAGCCATCGTCGCGAGCCTGCTGGCCTCGGCGATGTGGAAGCCCGCTGTTGCTTTCGACATTCTCGGAACGAAGCTGGGGCTGGAAGACATCGCGCGCAATGTGGCGCTGCTTTCCATTGCGGCGCTGTCGGTGTGGTT
The DNA here is from genome assembly GCF_014198205.1 of Bradyrhizobium sp. SBR1B. NCBI lineage: Bacteria > Pseudomonadati > Pseudomonadota > Alphaproteobacteria > Hyphomicrobiales > Nitrobacteraceae > Bradyrhizobium > Bradyrhizobium sp. SBR1B. Next base: position 82,929 of record NZ_JACIHC010000014.1, on the reverse strand, counting down.
GACACCGGACGAGCACAGGGAGGCCAACGGCTTCACCTGGGAGCCGATCCGCGAGGTCGCAAAACTGTTCGCGGGCATCTTCGTCGCCATCATCCCGGTCATTGCCATGCTCAATGCCGGCCACCACGGCGCCTTCGCCTGGCTGTTGTCGGCCGTGACGGCACCGGACGGTGCGCCGCGCGAGGTCGCCTATTTCTGGTTTACCGGCCTGATGTCAGCGTTTCTCGACAATGCGCCGACCTATCTGTTGTTCTTCCAGCTTGCCGGCGGTGATCCGCAAACGCTGATGCACGAGCTGTCGGGCACGCTCGCGTCGATTTCGATGGGCGCCGTCTACATGGGAGCGCTCACCTATATCGGCAATGCGCCGAACTTCATGGTCAGCAGCATCGCGAGCGAGAACGGCATCGAGATGCCGAGCTTCTTCGGCTATCTCTTGCGTGCCGGCGCCGTGCTGATCCCGCTGTTCATGCTGCTGACGCTGCTGCCGGTCGCTCCGATCCTGCGCTGGCATTGAATCTGCCGGCCGATTTGCTACTGCTCGTCTTCAGTGATTGGAGCCGGTAGATGAGCGCGCATAATCCGATGCCCCGGTCGGCCTGGATCTTTCCGGCGCTGGCCGTGCTGTTGTTCGCAGCCGTCAGCGCGACGGGCTACGTCTTCACGCTGTCGTTGGGCGGGCTCGTCTTCGCCATCGTCCTTCTGGTTATCCTGTTCGGCACCGTGTTCGCCGCGGTTCATCATGCCGAAGTGATCGCCGAGCGGGTCGGCGAGCCCTATGGCACGCTGGTGCTGACGCTCTCGGTGACCGTCATCGAGGTGGCGCTGATCACCACGATCATGCTGGGCGACAAGCCCGCCCCGGAACTGGCGCGCGACACCGTGTTCGCCGTGGTCATGATCGTCTGCAACGGCCTCGTCGGGCTCTGCATCTTCATCGGCGGCCTGCGCTATCGCGAGCAGGGCTTTCAGCTCTCGGGGGCCAACGTCTATCTCAGCGTCCTGTTCGCGCTCGCGACCATCACGCTGATCATGCCGAACTACACGACCACCGCGCCGGGGCCGGTCTATTCGGCGGTTCAGCTCGGTTTCGTCGACGTGGTCACGCTCGCGCTGTACGGAGTGTTCCTCTACACCCAGACCGTCCTGCACAAGGATTACTTCGTCCATGAACGGGCTGACGGCGGCAGCGGCGTGGCGCATCTGCCGGGCCGGATGTTGGTGGTCAGCGTCGTGCTGCTGCTGATTGCGCTGCTGGCCGTGGTGCTGCTCGCCAAGAAGTTTTCGCTGGTGGTGGACGCCGTCGCGGCCAAGATCGGCGCGCCGCCGGCCTTTGCCGGCCTTCTGGTCGCGCTCCTGATCCTGATGCCGGAAGGCGTCGCGGCGGTATCGGCGGCCCGCAAGAACGACCTCCAGAAGAGCATCAACCTCGCGCTCGGCTCGTCCCTCGCCACCATCGGGCTGACCATCCCGGCGGTGGGGGTCGCCACCTACGCGCTCGACAAGGAGCTCACGCTCGGCCTCAGCGCCCAGGGCAGTGTGCTTTTGCTCCTGACCTTCTTCCTGAGCATGCTGACCTTCGGCACCGGCAGGACCAATGTCCTGTTCGGGCTGGTCCATATGGTGGTATTTGCCGTCTACGCCTTCATGGTTTTCGTGCCCTGAAGCGCTGCGTCCCAAGAGAGGTTCCAATGCTTGCCGCCAAGTCCGAGGTCCAGGTCGACAACGAGGAGGTCCGGGTGACCGAATGGCGGCTTCCGCCCGGTAGCGCCACCGGCCATCACACCCACGGCATGGACTATGTGATTGTTCCCGTCGTTGCGGGAGAAATGACCATCGTGGCGCCGGGCGGCGAGCGGTCCAAGGCGCAACTGGCAGCCGGGAAATCCTACTTCCGCAAGGCGGGCGTCCAACATGACGTACTTAACGAAACCTCAACCGAGATCGTGTTCCTTGAGATCGAGCTAAAGCCGTAGATCCGGCCTTAACACTTGCCATCGATCCGTCGCAGTTGATCCCTTACAATGCCCTAAAGTTCCCGCATCAGATCGCGCGGGGAGTGGCCGGAATGCTGAAATACCTCGCTAAAATCTCGATGGATATTTTCCCCTCGGTGCTCGCGACGATCATCGGGGCGTACATCGTTAACCACTACATCAACGCCAAGCCGGCGGCTGATGCCCCTGCGGCCGTCGTGGCCCCTGCCGAGGCCGGCAAGAACGGCAAACCCGCCGATGTCGCCAATCTCCCTGCGCCCGGCGTCAAGGCCAAAGGCATCCCCGAGAAGAGCGTGACGGACAAGCCGGCGGTCGAAAAGGCTGCCGATCAGCCGTCCGCCGAGCACAAGGCTGCCGATGTGGCCCCGGCCGAGGCCAGCCCGCGTGGCAAGCCGTCGGCGCGCGAGAAGGCGGTCGCCAAGTCGACCCCGGCCACCAGCACGCCCGCTCCCGCCGCTCCGGTGGTCGAGGCCAATTCGGCGCCGGCTGCTGCGGCTCCGGCCCCCGACGCCAACGACCTCGTGCGTGCCGCGATCGAGCGCCTGCGCAAGACTCCTGAGGGCAAATCTTCCGAGGGCAAGTCTTCCGAAGGAAAGTCGTCTGCCGAAACCAAACCTGCCGAGGTCAGGCCGTCCGAGACCAGGTCAGCCGAGAGGCCGACTGAGCCTGCCGTGCGGGAAGCAGCCCGCACGCCCGAGGCCCCGCGGGTCGTCAGCATGGAGCCGGCTACGGTCCGTCCGCTGCCGCCGCCGATCACGGTATCGACGCCCTCATCGGAGGCCTATGGCAAGGATGGCTCCTCGCCGGCCAATCCGCCCTACACGGCCTCGGTCGGCAACGATGATCCGAATCGGATGACGCCGCCGGCTGACATTCCCGTGCCGATGATCGCGCCACCGCTCGATCTGCGCGCCGACGCCGGTGGCTCCATGCCGCGGCCGAAGAAGACCAATGTCGCCGACGAGATGCTGTCGGGCATGAAGTCGATGTTCCACTCGGTTCTGCCGAAGAGCGCCACCCCCGATTAAGACGGCGCCTGCGCCGTCAAAACCGTCAGCCGCCGACACGGGCAAGACCGTTGCGCGCGGCGTCGTCGCGTGGGCGAAGCGAGACAGCCCTGGTGTAGGACGCCGCCGCCTTGGCTCTGTCGCCCAGCCGCTCATAGGCCTGTCCGCGCGTGGTCCAGACCTGGGCGTTGTGCGGATCGGCCTCGGAGGCCTCATCCAGATCGGCCGTGGCCTCCTTGACCTTGCCGAGCGCGAGATAGCTGGTGGCGCGGCCGAGCAGCGGCTCGACCTTCTGGGGATTGAGTCCGCTCGCAGCGCTGAAATCTGCGATGGCGAAGGCGTGCTGATTGTTGCCCTGGTAGATCAGGGCACGGCCATACAGCGCCTGCGCATTGTAGGGATCGAGTCCGACCGCGCGATTGAACTCATCGAGCGCTGCCGCGACCTCGCCTGACTTGGCCAGGGATTGGGCTTTTGCAGTGTGGGCCTGAGCTTCGGTGACGTTGCCGGCGCTCACCGCGCTCTCGGCGGGCGCAGCCGCCTGGGGGGCTTCCTGCGGCTTGTCCTTCTCCGGCATCAACGATCCCAGATCGAAGGAGCAGCCGCACAGCGCAATCCCCATCAATGCCAGCACGAACGGCGGCTGCCAGATCCGGCGTCGCCGCGCCAAGCCGCGCTGGGGGAAGGGGGAGGCCATCTGCGGTTCGCTCGCGCTAGAGCATGATCCGGACCCGAAGGGCCGCGTTGACGAAAAGTATGAAGCGGTTTTCCCTCGCGACAAAGGCGGAACGCGCTTGCGTAGAGATCAAGGTCAAACAACAAACTAAAGCGCGACGACGTTCAATCCAAATCTCATCGCGTTTGCGTGCCGCATCCGTGGTGCCTGGCCCAAAGAGCAGCGCGCACAAACAATGACGCGGGCCAGAGGCCCGCGTCATCGAAACTGAAATCTTGCAAAATTCGGTGAATCAGCGCGGTCCGCGCGGACCTGCACCCGGGCCGCCACGACCGCCGCGATCACCGCCGGGACCTGCGCCGAACACCGGCTTCGGCTTCATCGGCAGCAGGCCTTCGCGCTGCAGCTTCTTGCGGGCCAGCTTGCGCGCGCGGCGCACGGCTTCGGCCTTTTCGCGGGCCTTCTTCTCGGAGGGCTTCTCGTAATGACCGCGGAGCTTCATCTCGCGGAAAATTCCCTCGCGCTGCATCTTCTTCTTCAGAGCCTTGAGGGCTTGGTCGACATTGTTATCGCGAACGAGAACCTGCACGCGGCATCCTCTTCAGTGGATCGGATTTGAATTCTGGTAAGACGAAGGGGATGGCGAAAACGCGCAAGCCCTTAACCTTGAGGGCGCGGATGTATCAGACAAATCCCGGGATGTCCACCGGACAAGCGGGTTTTCGGGCCAAGTTCAGCCATTAAATGAGGCAAAAATACCTCTGTGCGGCCCTGATTTGGGCGATTCGACGCCAGGGATGGGGCCGTTTCCGGAGCTTTGTTCCGGAATCTTTGAAAGCAGGGGACTACACATGGATATCAAGAAATACGCTGCTGAAGCCATCGGCACCTTCTGGCTCACATTCGCAGGCTGCGGAAGCGCGGTGATCGCTGCCGGCTTCCCGCAGGTCGGAATCGGTCTGGTCGGTGTCTCCCTCGCATTCGGACTGAGCGTGGTCACCATGGCCTATGCGATCGGCCATATCTCCGGCTGCCATCTCAACCCGGCCGTCACGGTCGGTCTTGCCGCCGGCGGGCGTTTTCCGGCCGGGCAGATCCTGCCCTATGTGATCGCGCAGGTGGCCGGCGCGATCGTGGCCGCCTGGCTCCTCTACGTCATCGCGAGCGGAGCTCCCGGATTCGATGTCAGCAAGGGCTTCGCATCCAACGGCTATGATGCGCATTCGCCCGGCCAGTACAGCATGATCGTGTGCTTCCTCACCGAGGTGGTGATGACCATGATGTTCCTGTTCATCATCATGGGCGCGACCCATGGCCGCGCGCCCGCAGGCTTCGCGCCGCTCGCGATCGGGCTCGCGCTGGTGATGATCCATCTCGTCAGCATCCCCGTCACCAACACCTCGGTGAACCCGGCGCGCAGCACGGGCCCCGCGCTGTTCGTCGGCGGCTGGGCGACGGCGCAGCTCTGGCTGTTCTGGGTCGCACCGCTGATCGGCGGCGCGCTGGGCGGGGTGATCTATCGCTGGCTCAGCGAGGAGCCCACGGGCGTCGTCGCAGGCGCGAAGACGGCCTAATCGCGGAGCGGGATCGCAGCTCGAAGCTGCGGTCCCGCTACTTGCCTTTCGTCGGCCTGACTTCGGTGACGTGGCCCATCTTTCGGCCGGGACGCGGCGCACCCTTGCCGTAGATGTGCACGGTCGCGCCCGGCACGCTCAGCCACTTTTCGTAATCATTGATCTCGTCGCCGATCAGATTGGTCATGGTGACGATTTCGCCGTGGCGCACGGGCTTGCCGAGCGGCCAGCCGGCGATGGCGCGGATGTGCTGCTCGAACTGCGAGACCGAGGCGCCGTCGAGCGTCCAGTGCCCTGAATTGTGCACGCGCGGGGCGATCTCATTGACCAGCACCTTCGGGCCGGTGCCGTTGGCGAGCACGAACATCTCGACAGCGAGCACGCCGACATAGTCGAGCGCGCTTGCGATCTTGCCGGCGATGCTGCGTGCTTCCTCGGCAAGCGCAGGCGGGATCGGCGCGGGCGCGCGCGATATCTTCAGGATGTGGTCGCGGTGCTCGTTCTCGGTGACGTCGAAACACTCGACCTGGCCTGTGACCGAGCGTGCGGCGATCACGGAGATCTCGCGCTCGTAGGGCACGAAGGCTTCCAGGATCGCCGATTTGGTGGCGAGGCTGGTCCACACCTTGGCGATGTCGTCGCCCTCGCGGATGATGGCCTGGCCCTTGCCGTCATAACCGAAGCGGCGGGTCTTGAGCACGGCCGGAAGGCCGATCCTGGCGATCGCCTCGCGCAGCGAGGATACGGAGGTGACGTCGGCATAGGCTGCGGTGCCGATGCCGAGCCGCGTCACGAAATCCTTCTCGGCGAGCCGGTCCTGGGTGGTCTCGAGAATCTTGCGGTTGGGCAGGACGGGTCGGCGCGCGTCCAGCACCATCGCGGCGGCCGATGGCACGTTCTCGAATTCGTAGGTGATGACGTCGACGTCGTTGGCGAACAGTTCGAGCGCCTCGACATCGGCATATTCGGCGCAGGTCGCGTTCAATACGACGTCGAAGGCCGGCGAGTCCGGATCGGGCGAGAAAACCTGGCAGCGCAGGCCGAGCCGCGCCGCAGCCATGGCCAGCATCCGGCCCAATTGTCCGCCGCCGAGAATTCCGATGGTGTCACCGGGCTTCAGTTTCACCTGCCTGGTGTCGGTCACGCCTTGTCCTCCGGGCGCTCGGCGACCGCCTCGGTCTGCGCCTTGCGCCAGGCCGCGAGGCGATCGGACAAGGCCGGGTCGGACAACGCCAGGACGGCCGCCGCCAGCAGCGCGGCGTTGGTCGCGCCGGCCTTGCCGATGGCGAGGGTGCCGACCGGGATGCCGGCGGGCATCTGGACGATCGAATAGAGCGAATCGAGGCCCTTGAGCGTCTTGGATTCGACGGGAACGCCGAACACCGGGAGTTCGGTCAGCGCCGCCGCCATGCCGGGCAGGTGTGCAGCGCCACCTGCGCCGGCGATGATGACCTTGTAACCGGCGGCCTTGGCGCCCTTGGCGAAAGCAAAGAGACGGTCGGGGGTGCGGTGGGCCGAGACGATGCGGGTGTCGGCGGCGACGCCGAGCGCGGCAAGCGTGTCGGCGGCATGCCGCATCGTGTCCCAGTCCGACTGGCTTCCCATGATGATGGCGATCGGCGCGGTCATGACGTTAATTGTGCCCGAAAAACAGAAAGATAGGCCAGATTAACGGTTCCGGCCGGCGGCTCGCAAGGCGGTGGCAAGGAGAAGGGAATCCACTATCCTGTCTTGGTGAATCCCCGCAAGCCTTCATTGAGCAGGATGCCCATGAAGAAACCAAAAAGGGCAGGCGCTGCGAAGGCCAAAAAGGGCCGGAAGACCAGTGCCGGCCGATCCAAAACCGCCCCAAAACGGCTGACCAGGCGGCCGGCGAAGCCGCCGGGGCGTGACGCGTCGGGCGATGATGGGGCCAAGGATACCGTCAGGGCGACGATCCGGGGCTTGCGGACCAAGCTCAAGGAGGCGCAGCGCCGGGTCGCGGAACTGGAAGCTGCGGCCGACACCGATTTCCTGCTCGAGATTCCCAACCGGCGCGGCTTCGAGCGCGAGCTGGCGCGTGCCATCGCCTACATGAAGCGCTACCGCGCCAGCGGGGCACTGATCGTGCTCGACGTCGATCGGTTGAAGCCGATCAACGATTCGTTCGGTCATGGCGCCGGTGACGAGGTGCTCAAGGCGATTGCCGCCACGCTGACGCGGCAGGTCCGCGCCTCCGACGTGGTCGGGCGGCTGGGGGGCGACGAGTTCGCGCTGCTGCTGTGGAATCTCAGCGAGACCGACGCCAAGGCAAAGGCGGCCATCTTCGAGCAGGCGGTCGACGAATTGTCCTTTGTCTTTCGCGGCGAGCACGTGACCGCGGGCGCCTCCGCCGGTGTCGCGCTGCTGGGGGCGCAGTCCGACGCGGGCCGCGCCCTGGAGGAGGCCGATGCCGCCATGTATGTGCGCAAGGCGCACCGGCGGCACGAGCCGCGGGTCCGGCTGGTCGGCAGCTAAAGCGCGCTGAGATCTGGCGGTACGTTACCGAATGTCCGCAGCAATTTGGCGTCGCCAAACTCGCCGGTCAGGGGATCGCCGCTGCGGCTGAAGGCGACGGCGCCGATATGGCCGGCGCCGTGCGCCAGCATTTCCGCACGACGCAGGGCGGCAGCCGATGTCTGACATTCCTCGGCCGCACCTGCCACCGGCGATCCGTCCTCGTCGATCAGGAAGGGCAATGCAACGTAGTAGGTGACGTCGGGCATGGTCGGCTCCGATAGCTGACGGTTCAGGCGGCGCTGCTCTTGCTCCGCATCTTGCTGCGCGAGGTCTCCGGAATGCAGCCGGCGGAAATCGCCGCCTGCAATTCCTCCAGCTCGGCCTCCAGATATTCGTTGGCCATGATCAGCGCCTTGATGGTGCTGCGCAGATTGCCGTCGCACATCGCGATCGCCTGATCGCAGGCCTGTTCATAATGGCTGTTGTCGAGAAGGGCGGCGGTCGACATCTGCATTGTCCTTGTCAGTTGTGCTGGACGTTTCCTGGGGGCGCTGGGGCGCTCGAATGTTCCTATTTTGTTCTATTCGAGTCAAGCGGATTCATCTGCACGAGGGAAGCCGGCTCGCAGGTCAGGCGATGATGTCGGGGGTGATCTGGTCTTCGATGAACGCGATGCGGTCTCGTAACAACAGCTTGCGCTTCTTCAAGCGCTGTAACCGCAATAGGTCGGGGGCGGGCGATTGATGCAGTGCATCGATCGCCGCATCGAGATCTCGGTGTTCCTGCTGCAACCGGGTGAGCTCGGCTTCGAGCTCACGCTCGTCTTCATTGGTCATGTCTGCGGTGGCCGAAAACCGATAGGCGTGGGATTAAGGCTGTGGATGCCCTGTGGAAATTATCGTCCTTGCGCGGCGTGATCGCAAGCGATCTGCGACCACCGTTCGCCGATCTCCAGCGACATATTTCCGCTGATCGCCGCGGCGCTGCGCAAGCGCATTGATATCATGGATTTTTCCCGTGCGGTTCCTTTACTCACGCTTCGTTACATATGAATTTTCAAAAATGAAGCTGTCACGACGGTTATCCATCGACAGAACGAATCGCTGATGTACACTTCCTTGTCCGGATCGAATCCTGAGGTTCAACCCTACCGAGGAGGTTTCGAATGACAATTCAGGCACATCTCGTTGAATTGGAGCGGAAGCACAAACTTCTCGAAAACGAATTGCACGAAGCTCTCGTGCACCTTTCAACAGACGACCTGCAAATTGTTGAGTTGAAGCGCCGGAAGTTGATGGTCAAGGACCAGATCGAGCGTCTGAGGCACGGCGACACGCTCCACTAGTGACCCCCGTAACAGCGTAGAGTTGATCGTACCCTTATCCCGCAGGGGTGAGAGCTTTTGCGCTCATCCCTGCAGCAAAGTGCGCACCGTGCAAAGAAGTTTGCGCGGTGTTTCGTTTTTGTCTGAACGCGTTGTCTTGCCGCGAACCGGTACCCGCTTCGCTCGAAAACGCCTTCAGATGTCTGCGAGCTCGGCGACGTGATCTGCGATCGCGAGCGACGACGTCAGTCCCGGCGATTCGATGCCGAACAGATTGATCAGGCCAGCGACGCCGTGATCGCGCGGGCCCTGCATCAGGAAGTCCTGCGTGGCCACCGCGGGCGGTACGATCTTCGGCCGGATACCCGAATAGCTCGGCATCAACGCGCCGTCAGGCAGCGTCGGCCAGTATTTGCGGATCGCCGGGTAGAACCGCTCGGCGCGTGACGGGTCGACCTCGTAGTCGATCGTCTCGATCCACTCGACGTCAGGGCCGAAGCGCGCCTGGCCTGCCATGTCCAGCGTCAGATGCACTCCCAACCCGCCGGGCTCGGGCACCGGGTAGATCAGGCGCGAGAACGGCGCCTTGGCATTGCAGCTGAAGTAATTTCCCTTGGCGAGATAGGCCCGTGGAATTCGGTCCAGCGGCATGCCGTCGATGTTGCGCGCCACATTCGTCGCCGAGAGCCCCGCGGCGTTGACGAGGAGGCTGCATTGCAGCGTCATTGGCGCCTCGCCGCCGGCGTCGATCTCGATCAGGCCGTTCGCCGCCTTGGCGCGGATCAGCGGGGTGTGAAACGCGAAGGCCGCGCCGGCTTCCTCGGCTTCGCCGCGCAGCGAGAGCATGTAGGCGTGGCTGTCGATGATGCCCGTAGAGGGCGACAGCAGTGCGGCGTCGCAGGCCAGCGCCGGCTCCAGCGCGCGTGCCGCCTCGCCTGTGAGCAACTGCATGTCGAGCACGCCATTGGCCTCGGCATGCGCCTTGATCGATTGCAGCTTCGCGGTCTCCTGCGGGCTGGTCGCAACGATCAGCTTGCCGCAATTCTTGTGCGGGATGCCGCGCTCGCCACAGTAGCGGTAGAGCGCGTGCTTGCCGTCGACGCACATGCGCGCCATCCAGCTCCCGGCGCGGTAGTAGATGCCGGCATGGATCACCTCGCTGTTGCGCGAGGAGGTGATGGTGCCGATCGCCTCGGCCTCCTCGAGCACGATGACCTCGCGCCCGGCCTGCGCAAGCTTTCGAGCCACCGCGAGCCCGATCACGCCGGCTCCGATGACGACGCAATCGACCCTATCCATGGTTGTGCAGGATGTCCGCTGGAAGCGCCGGTGGCGTCAGGCCTGGAGAGAATGCCGCGGGGCCATTTTCCGTTAAGGAAGAATTTATCATGTCAGGGCAATTGCCGTATTTCACGTCACATTTTTCTGTTGCGCGTACAGGCGTTTACCCGATCCAAACGCGTGAAGCCAGACAATCCGACGTTGAAATCGCGGGTGGCTGATGGCTGAGAAGAACTGGCACGAGGGCAGCACGCTTCCGATTGCTGTGCAGGCCGTTGTGTGCCTGGCCGGCACGGTTGCGCCTGCGCGCGCCTTTGCGCTGTCGGACAGCTTCGCCGCGCCGAGCTATCTCGGCCAGCTCGATCCCAACGTGGTCTGGGAGGTCCTGATCGCGGGCATCGTCGTCTGCGCGTTCCTCGCCGCGATCGTGCTGTGGATCCATTCCTCGCTGCGCCGGACCAGGCGCTTGCAGTTGCGGCGCAACGCCTTCGTCTCCTCCGCCATGAACAATCTCAATCAGGGCGTGGTGATGACGGATGCGCACCGCCGCATCATCTTCTGCAACGACCGCTATCTCGAGATCTACGGCCTGACGCGGTCGGAACTCTGGGCCAATATGGACGGCCATGAGCTTCTCGATCTCAGGCGCAAGCGCGGGGTGCTTGGCGGCATCTCCGACGATGAGTTCTACGAGAAGGCGGCAAGCCACAACGGCCTGATCACCGAGCTGCCCGACGGCCGGGCCATCCTGGTGAAGTTTTTCGTGCTGCCGAACGGCGGCTCGGTGGCGACGCATCTGGACGTCAGCGAGCAGCGAAAGCTGTCGCGACAGCTCGCTTCCACCAAGCAATTCCTGGAATCGGTGCTGGACCATGTGCCGGCCTGCGTGGCCGCGAAGAACATCGAGGATGGTTGCTACATCTTCGCCAACAGCGCCTATGAGCGATTCTGGGGGTTCTCGCGGGATCACGCCGTCGGCAAGAACGCAGGCGAGCTGTTTGCGCCGGTCTCGGCAGCCATTATCGAGGCGACCGACCGGGCGGCGCTCAACTCCCCGGACGGCCAGTTCCGCAACGAATTCGAGGTCGACCGCGGCGGCGAGCGGCGCATGGTCGCCTCGATCCGGATCGTGGTCCGCAACGAGAGCAACAAGCCCGAGTTTCTGCTGCTGGTGTTCGAGGACATCACCGACCGCCGGTCGCTGTCGCAGGAATTGGAGAGCACCAAGAAGTTCCTTGAGCTCGTGGTCGACAACATCCCGGTGGCGCTGATCGTCGAGCAGGTGAAGGACGGCCGCTATCTGCTCGCCAATCGCAGCGCGGAGACGATCCTCAACCGCCGGCGCGAGGAGGCCACGGGCCTGACCGCGTCCGACATCTTCAACCCCAAGGAAGCCAAGCTGATCATCGCGCGCGACGAGGCCGCGATCAAGAAACGCGGGATGATCACCGAGGAGCATCCGATCTCCACCAAGGACGGCCTGCGGCTGTTCCTGACCCGGCGTGCCACGGTGCTCGGCGATACCGGCGAGCCGCAATATCTGATCAAGACCCACGAGGACGTCACCGACCGCCGGCAGACCGAGTCGCGCATGGCGCACATGGCCTATCACGACGGCCTCACCGATCTGCCGAACCGCGCCGCCTTCCTCCAGGCGCTGACCCAGATGATCGAGGCCTGCGAAGGCACCGGCGAGGAGTTCGCGGTCCTCTGCGTCGACCTCGACGGCCTCAAGGAGGTCAACGACGTCTTCGGTCATGCGCTCGGCGACAAGCTCCTGATCGAGGTGGCCCAGCGGCTCCAGGACTCCGCCCGTGGCGGCGTGGTGGCGCGCCTGTCCGGCGACGAATTCGGCCTGATCATCGACGGCAAGCAGCCGGACGCAGGTCTTGCACTGGCGCAGCAGATTGGCGACGCCGTCGCGAAGGACTTCCAGATCGACGGCCGTGCGGTCCGCGCCGGCGTCACCACCGGCATGTCGATCTTCCCGCACAACGGCGCCGATGGCGCCTCGCTGCTCGCCAATGCCGGTGCGGCGCTGTTCCGCGCCAAGCAGAAGTCGCGCGGCACGATCAGCCTCTACCAGCCCGAGATGGACCACCAGATCCGCGACCGCCGCGTGCTGCACCAGGACCTGTCGGTGGCGATCAAGAACGGCGAGCTTTCGCTTGCCTTCCAGCCGCAGGGCGTCGCCGGCCACAGCGTTGCCGAGAGCGAGATCATCGGTTTCGAGGCGCTGGCGCGCTGGCAGCATCCGGTGCGCGGCCAGGTCTCGCCGGCCGAATTCATCCCGATCGCCGAGGAGAGCGGTCTGATCGTCGAGATGGGCGAGTGGATCCTGCGCCAGGCCTGCCGCGAGGCGGCGTCCTGGCCGAAGCCGCTTCAGGTCGCGGTCAATCTGTCGCCGGCGCAGTTCATGCACGGCGACGTGGTCGGCCTCGTCCATTCGATCCTGATCGAGACCGGCCTTGCACCCGGCCGGCTCGAGCTGGAGATCACCGAGGGTGTGCTGATCGAGGATTTCGACCGGGGCCTTGCGCTGCTGCGCCGCCTGAAGGCGCTCGGCGTGCGCATCTCCATGGACGATTTCGGCAGCGGTTACTCCTCGCTGAGCTACCTCCAGGCGTTCCCGTTCGACAAGATCAAGATCGACCGGGCCTTCATCATCAATCTCGGCCGCAACCCGCAATCGGCTGCGATCGTTCGCGCGGTGATCGATCTCGGCCACGGCCTCGAAATGTCGATCATTGCCGAGGGCGTCGAGACGGTCGAGCAGCTCGCCTTCCTCGCCAAGGAGGGCTGTGACGGCGTGCAGGGCTATCTGCTCGGCAAGCCCCTGCCGATCGGGAAATATGCCGGGCTGGTCGGCCGCGCTGAACTCATGGAGCTTGCGCTCAAGACCGGTTAGAGCGTTTTCGAGCGACGTGGATACCGGTTCGCGTCAAGAAAGAGCGTCAGAATAAAAATCTAGAGCCCCCGTTCCGATTTCATCGGAACGGAAATGGCTCTAGTGATGATGGGGCGCTTTGCTCCCATTCGACGGCTTCATGGCGGATTACGATCTCGCGATCATCGGCGGCGGGCTGAACGGTGTCAGCCTCGCGCGCGATGCGGCCGGCCGCGGCTTGCGGGTCATCCTGTTCGAGCAGGGCGATCTCGGCGGCGCGGCCTCCTCGGCAACACCGCGGCTGATCCACGGCGATCTGTCGGTGCTGGAGCGGCGCCGGTTCCGGCGGGTGCGCCGGGCCCTGGCCGAGCGCCGGACCTGGCTCCGGATCGCGCCGCATCTGGTCCGGCCGATGCGTTTCGTGATCCCCGCGCATGCCGACGAGCGTCCACCATGGCTGCTGCGGGTCGGCCTTTATGTCTATGACGGTCTAACGAACCGGGGCGGTCTGCCACCCTCGGCGACCATCGACATCACGCATCATCCGGTCGGCAACGCGCTGAAACGCCCGTTCGGTACGGCGTTCGAATATTCGGACTGCGTTGTCGACGACTCCCGCCTGGTGGCGCTGACGGCACTGGATGCCGCTGAACATGGCGCGGCGATCCGGACCGGTGCGCGTTGCGTCCGTGCCGACAGAACCGACATTTGGCGGCTCGCGGTGGTCGATCGTGGCCACCGCCGCACGGTGACGGCGCGGGCGCTGGCCAACGCCACCGGCGGCTGGACGCCAATGGTCGCTGAGACCGTGCTGCGGCAGCCGCAGCCCGCGATGGCGGCCACGCAGATGAGCCAGATTATCGTGCCCAAGCTGTTCGACTCCGAGAACGTCTACGTCTTTCAGAACAATGATGGGCGGCTGATCTTTGCCCGGCCCTTCGAGCGCGACTTCACGCTGATCGGCACGGTCACGCACGCCTTCACCGGCGATCCCGCAATTGTGGCGATGCCTGGGGCCGACGTCGGCTATCTCTGCGAAGCGGCGAGCCGCTATTTTCGTGAGCGCGTCGCCCCGACCGACGTGGTCCGGACGGTCTCCGGCGTCAACCTGACGCTGGCGTCCGTGCGCGGACGCGACGGCACGATGCTGTTCCATGCACGCCGGCGCAAGGCGCCGCTGCTCACGATGTTCGGCGGCGACGTCACCACCTCGCGCCTGCGCGCGGAGTGGGCGGTGACGAAGCTGACGCCGTTCTATCCGATGTCGCCGCCCTGGACTGCTGGAGCTGCGCTGCCCGGCGGAGATTTCGCCTGGGACCGTTTCGACATCGAAGTCGACCTCGCGCGCGACCGCTGGCGCTTTCTGTCGGAGCCAGAAGCCCAGCGTCTGGTCGGAGCCTATGGCTCGCGGTTGTCCGCGGTGCTAGGCGAGGCAAAGACCCGCGACGAACTTGGCCCGGCGTTCGGCCCCGAGCTGACCGGTGCCGAGGTGCGTTATCTGATTGCCAGCGAATGGGCGCGCTTTCCGGACGATATCCTCTGGCGCCGCTCCAAGCTCGGCTTGACCATGCCCGCGGCGGATCGTGACGCTCTGGCGGCGTTCATGGCGGGTGTGAAAGATGCACCGCTAATTGGTTGAGCAAAAGCCGATCGGCCGCTAGCGTGCGGCGGAATCGGGGTTGGCAGGGAACATGACGGACGAATTGCCCAAAACGCACGCCGCGACAGGTGCGGCCGATGGAGACGCATCCGCGGCGGGCCGGCCGCTGCTGCGCATCGAGGGCGTCGTCAAAACCTTTGGCACTTTCCGCGCGGTGGATGGCGTCTCGCTCGACATCAAGGCCGGCGAATTCTTCGCGCTGCTCGGGCCCAGCGGCTGCGGCAAGACCACGCTGCTGCGCATGCTCGCCGGCTTCGAGGCGCCGGACGAGGGGCGCATCCTGCTTGGTGATAAGGACATCGCGCAGGCGCTGCCGCATGAGCGCCCGATCAATATGATGTTCCAGAATTATGCGTTGTTTCCGCATCTGTCGGTGCGTGACAACATCGCCTTCGGCTTGAAGCGCGCCGGCCTGTCGCGCGCCGACACCGCCACCCGAGTGGCCGAGATGGTCGCCCTGGTGAAGCTCGAAGGGCTCGAGAAGCGCAAGCCGGATCAGCTCTCCGGTGGCCAGCGCCAGCGCGTGGCGCTTGCCCGCGCACTGGCGCGCCGGCCGCAACTGCTGCTGCTCGACGAGCCGCTCGCAGCGCTCGACAAGAAGCTGCGCGAGAATACGCAAGGCGAGCTGATGGAGCTGCAGCGCCGTCTCGGCATGACCTTCATCGTCGTCACGCACGACCAGGAGGAAGCCATGACGATGGCGAGCCGGATCGGCGTGATGAAATCAGGCAAGCTCGCTCAGGTCGCGAGTCCCCGCGATCTCTACGAAGCGCCGCGCTCGCGCTGGATCGCGGAGTTTGTCGGCGACGTCAACCTGTTCGACGGCGAGACGAAATTGCGCGACGGTCATCGCCTGGTCATTGGCACGCGTGATGCGGGTACGTTGGTGGTGGCGGAGCCGCGCGAACCGGTCGGTGCGGGAAGATTCTCGATCGCGATTCGTCCCGAGAAGATCAAGTTGTCGCGGCGCGCCCCGGTGAGCGAAGCCGGTCGTGAAACCATGATCAACAGCCTGGACGGCGTGGTCGCGGACATCTGCTATCTCGGCGGCACCACGACCTATAAAGTGAAGCTCGATACCGGCGGAATCGTACGGGCCTCGGTCGCCAACAGCGCCCGCCTGGATGTCGACGCCTATAGCGTGGGCCAGCAAATCGTCGCCTGGTTCACGCCGGATGATTGCGTGGTGCTGCCGTCATGAGCTCCCGCCGCATCTTTGCGCGCCCGGCGCGCTTTGCCGCGATCGCGCCCTATGTCTGGATGGTGCTGTTCTTCCTGGTGCCGTTCGCCTTCGTGCTGAAGATCAGCCTGTCGCAGACGGCGATCGCGCAGCCGCCTTACGAGCCGGTATTCGCGCTGACGGCGGGGTGGGATGCGCTCAAGGCGGCCTTTGCCGCACTGTCGATCGAGAATTTCAAGCTGCTCGTCTCCGACGACATCTATGTGTTCGCCTATGTGCGCAGCCTCACCGTCGCTCTGACCGCGACTACGCTGCTGCTGCTGATCGGCTATCCCATCGCTTATGGCATGGCGCGGCTGCCGAAGAGTTGGCAGGCTGTGGCGATGGTGCTGGTGATCGTGCCGTTCTGGACCTCGTTCCTGATCCGCATCTATGCCTGGATCAACATCCTCCAGCACGACGGCCTGCTGAACCAGATCCTGCTGGCGCTACATCTGGTCAGCCAGCCCGTGGTCTGGCTCTCAACCGACAGCGCGATGTATATCGGCATCGTCTATTCTTATTTGCCATTCATGATCCTGCCGCTCTACGCCACGCTCGCCAAGATGGAGCCGGTGCTGGAGGAGGCGGCCTCCGATCTCGGCGCGCCGCCGTGGCAGGTGTTCTGGCTCGTCACCTTCCCGCTGTCGCTGCCCGGCGTCGGTGCCGGCGTGCTGCTGTGCTTCATTCCCATCGTCGGCGAATTCGTCATCCCGGACCTTCTGGCCGGCTCCAATTCGCTGATGATCGGCCAGACCCTGTGGCTCGAATTCTTCACCAACAAGGATTGGCCGGTCGCCTCTGCAGCGGCCATCGTGCTGCTGGTGGTGCTGCTTGTGCCGCTGCTGCTGTATGAGCGGCTCCAGAAGCGGCAGCTGGAACAGGGCCGCTGACGCCATGCGCAAGGTCTCGCGCCTGTCCCGTTTCAACGTCGCCTCGCTCGCGCTGGGGCTGGCGTTCCTTTACTTGCCGATCCTCATCCTCGTCATCTATTCCTTCAATGCCTCGCGGCTGGTGACGGTGTGGGGCGGCTGGTCGCTGCGCTGGTATCACGAGTTCTTCAACGACCGCGCCATGATCGAGGCGGCCTGGATGAGTTTTCGCGTGGCGGTCTCCTCCGCGACCATCGCCACGCTGCTCGGCACGCTCGCCGCGGTCGCCTTGTCGCGCGGCGAGCGCTTCCGAGGCCGTACGCTGTTCTCTGGCATGCTCTACGCGCCGCTGGTGATGCCCGAGGTGATCACGGGGCTGTCGCTGCTATTGCTGTTCGTGGCGCTGAACGCCGAGCGCGGCTTCTGGACCGTGACGATCGCCCATACCACGCTGACGATGTGTTTCGTCGCCGTGGTCGTGCAGTCCCGCCTCGGCTCGCTCGATCGTTCGCTGGAGGAGGCGGCGATGGACCTTGGCTGCGACCCGGTGCGCGCCTTTCTTTCGGTGACGCTGCCGCTGATCGCCCCCGCGATCGTCGCAGGCTGGATGCTGGCCTTCACGCTGTCGCTGGACGATCTCGTGATCGCGAGCTTCACCACCGGCCCCGGCTCGGCGACATTGCCGATCCGGATCTATTCCGAGGTGAGGCTGGGCGTGAAACCCGAGATCAACGCGATCTGCACGCTGGTGATCGCCCTGATCGCGGTGGTGATCGTGATCGCTTCGCTCGCCTCAAAACTGTCGAGCTCGCAGGGCGAGAGCGCCGCGCCGCTGTAAGCGGGGCCCGCTTCTCAGAAAGCAGCCAACACCCACTTGGCTCCGTCCGCGCGTAAGATGTATAGCTTGCCGCGCGCCAACACGGTCTGGAAGTCGGCATTTCCCGTTCCGATGATGGCCTTGAGCTCGCTGCCGGCTGCATCGGCTTGTACGGTCAGGATCTGCCGTGGCGCCAGCTCGATCTTTTGTGAAACTCCCCCGACAACGAACTGGAAGCCGAGTGGCTGACCGGCGTCGTTGTAAAAGCCGACGCTGTTTGCTGCGACCACCGGCTCGGCGAGCGAGCGGACGGGAACGGTGAGACCTTGATTGCCATTCGGAGCCAGCCCTGTGGCTGTTGGAACGTGGCCCGGCGCAAGTCCGGGGACTTGGAGCGGCATCCGGGTCACATAGGGAGTCATCGGAGCCAGATCAGGCCTGATCGCGTTTCTCTCGATCGCCGTCTGCGGATTTGGGGCTCGCAAACCAAGATTTCCAGGCGAGGCTGATTGAGCCGATGCCAACTGGGGCGCCGAAATCAGAATAAGGCCGGCGGTCGCTGCTGCGGTGCTTAAGCAGTCCATGACGATGCCCTCTTGTCTAACGTTAACCTCTAGGTGCGGTCGCGGTGCCCGGCGGTGCCGCTTGATTGGGAGGAGCCGCGTTGGCAGCATTGAGGGCTGGCGGTTGGCCCTGAGGTTCTTCGGCCGCCCCGGCCGCCGACTTGCCAAAAATATACCCGACGATCGTGCCGAGGAGACTGAATACGGGTGCGGTCTGCGTGTCGGTGTAGCCGGCTACGATCAAGAACAACGCGGCAAAAACCACGACGAGAAGTAGGAAGGCCTTATAGAACTCCTGTGTGAGTTTGCCGATCGCCGCCATTACACACAGCAGGATTGCCATTGTGACCACCAATGCGATGGCGAGGCCGGTCAACCAGAATTCATAAGGCGTCTTGTAGGTGATGTAACCCTGTTGCTGCGCCGGCTTGCCGGTCCCCACGCTTGCGGGCGATTGTCCCGTCGGCGGCGGATTGGTAATCCGTTGATCTTGACTGACGTCTGAGGGCGTCGCGGTGGCGCTGGGGCTCGGATTGTCGGGAAGCTGTTGCGCACAAGCCAGGCCGCCGCAGAGAAGCATCAGCACGATGAGGGCAAATCTTGTCAGTCGGTGTAGCAGCATTTTGCTATCCGTCGGGCAATTGAATTGAAAAATACGCGGCACAGGCAATAAGTAGAGAATATCCTGCGCGCACACTTAGGTTGTCAATCCGATTCTTGCCTTTCTCGGCCCGGTCGGCAGGACTGGAGGTCTCATGAAGAGCTGGCTCGCTATCGCCGCCCATACCCCGCTATGGGTCTGGATCTTGTTCGCCTATCTGGTCTGGCAAGGTATCCAGTCGATGCAGCCACGCACGACGCCGATCTGGCGCGCGCTGATCCTGCCGGTCGTGTTCATCGTCTGGGGGATGTCTCGGATCGGTTTCGGGCCTCAGGGCAACGCGTGGCCGCTGATCGCGTGGATCGCGGCCGCGCTGGCACTGCTGCCGCTGGGCGTGCTGACGCCGCGTCCTTTCGAGGTCGATCACACGACAGGTGAGATCATCCGCCAGGGCAGCGCGTTTGCCCTGATCCGCAACCTTGTCGTGTTCTCACTGCAATATGCGGTCGGCGTGATCTCGGTGATCGATGCGAGCGACCGCGCACTGGCAATCATCATCGGCCGCGCCATCTCGGGCGCGACCGCCGGCTACTTCATCGGCTCGACGATCGCGCTGGTGATGGCCTATCGACGAAAACGCACCCTCGGATGATCAGCGCGACCGGGGCGGACGTTTCGAGCCTCTGGTGCCTGTGGGACGCGGCCGCGTTGCGGTGGCTGCGACGGGGGCGGCATACCGCGCGCGCAATGCGCCCTGCGCCGCCGCCCCGAGCTGCCGCAGCGCCAGGGCGTCGAGCGGAAATTCCAGCAGGATATGGATCAGGCTCAGCGCCAGCAGGAAGGTGAAACCGAACGCGTAGTCGTAGAAATAGAGCGCGGTGGAAGCTGCGCTGGCGGCGGCCATCGCCGCCAGCCGCGCCTTCGGGACCGCGGTCCAGCGGATCACGTCGGCTTTGATGAACCAGTTGAGGTAATGATAGGTATAGACGAAGGCGAGCAGGCTCGTCAGCCTGGTGTCGAGGACGAGGCCGGGCACGCCGAACAGCCGGCTGAGCGCCGGACCGACATTGCCGAAATAATCCTGTCCGACCCGGGCAAAGCTCGCGATCCGGATTTCAGCGGTTGGCGGCAGCAGCAGAATCGTAGCGATCGCGACGAGGTAGACAGCCACCAGCGCAGCCTGGACGCGGCTGCCGGATCGGTGCGCGCCGAGCACCATGAAGATCAGCGTGAACAGCGAGACGTGGATCAGGGTCGGAATCAGGATGCCGATCACGGCGAGCGAGGATCCGCTCGAATACATGAGCGCGGACAGTGCGATCGCCGTCATGAACAGCAACATGCTCTCGATCGCCGAGGTGGTGGCCGCAAGCATGGCGCAGGCGATCAGCGCGCCCCACATCGCAAAGCCGAACCAGGAGGCGTTGTCGATCAGGGCCGCGACCACGGCGATGATTGCGAGGGCTGCCGCAATCCCGCGATGTGGCAGGTAATAGCTGCGGTCGTGCAGCCATGAAATCTCGGTGAAGTAGTGCGCCGGGCCGAGCACGACATAAGCCAGCAGCAACAGCTCGAACGGCATCAGATAGGCCGCCGCGAGCGCCAGCAGCATCAGGCCGAGATGGATCGCGTCGTTGCTGCGCATGATGCCGTGCCCTGCATTGGGGCACGGAGGTTAGAGCAGGCGTGGACAACCCGCAATTGTCCACCTTGTCGCTCGAACGTCCTGCTTGCGGCGACCCGATGCGTCCTGTCGCGTCAGGACTTCACCGCACCTGCCGTGAGCCCGCCCACCATGTAGCGGCGGAAGGCATAGTAGATCGCGGCCGGCGGCAGTGCGTAGATGAAGCCGGTCGTCATCAACAGCTCCCACGGCGAGTCGTCGGCGGCGAGGAAGTTGCCGAGCGCGACGGGCAGGGTGATCTCGCGGTCGTTCGAGAGCAGCAGGAACGCGTAGAGATATTCGTTCCAGGCCAGCAGCACCGCATAGGTGCCGATCGCGACCAGCGAGGGCATCATCAGCGGCAGGTAGACCAGGCGGAAGATCTGAAGCGTCGTCGCACCGTCCATCACGGCGGCTTCGTCCAATTCGACCGGCAGCTTGTCGGAGGCCTGCTTGAGCACCCAGATCGCGTAGGGGCTGGCGATGGTCACCATCGCCAGGATCAGCGACCAGTGATTGTTGAGCAGGCCGTAATTACCCATGGTGCGGTACATTGGCACGGCAAGGAATGCCGCCGGGATGAAATAGGTGAACAGCGCGAGATTCATCACGACCCGCCCGCCGGGCACCTTCAGCCGCGAGATCGAGAACGCCGCGGCGGTGGCGATGAACAGCGTCAGCACGCCGACGGATGCCGCGATCACCAGCGAGTTCCAGAACTGTATGTAGAAGTCGCGCAGGAAGTAGTGCTGCTGCTTGAACACGATTTCGAAGTTGTGCAGCGTGGGATGGTCCGGCCACAGCTTGCCGGAGAATGCGTCCTCCTTCGGCGAGATCGCGAACAGGAACATGTGGTAGATCGGAATCATCGTCCAGAGGAAGACGGGAATGCCGATCAGCAGCAACCGCGCTTCGGTTGCGACTTCGCGCAGGGTAGGGAGCTTCATCGCGACAACCGTTTCATCATGAAGTACACGAGCGGCAGGACGAACGGCATTGCGCAGACGATCGATGCCATGGCCAGCGAGAGCTGGTCGAGCCGGAGATAGCGGATGCCGAGGGTCGACAGCACATGCGTGAGGTCGGCCGGGCCACCGCCGGTGAGCAGATAGACGCTGTTGAAGTCGCCGAGCGTCCAGATCATCGAGAGCAGCGTGCAGGTGACGTAGAGCGTCTGCATCGACGGCCAGGTGATGTAGCGGAATTTCTGCCACCAACTCGCACCGTCGACCTCGGCGGCCTCGAACAGATCGTGCGATATCGCAAGGCGGCCGGTGATCAGGATCAGCGTCCAGAACGGCAGCGACTTCCAGATATGCACCGCGATCGCCATGGTCAGTGCCACGGTCGGATCGTTCAGCCAGTTCGGGCCGTCATCGCCGGTCAGGGAGAAGATGAAATGGTTGACCATGCCCCATTCGGGATTGAGCATGAACCGGACCGACAGGATGGTCGGGATCGACGGCACCGCCCAGGGCAGGATGAAGATCACCGAGAGCCATTTGATCCAGGGGCGCTGCACGGCGAAGAAGCCGGAGAGGAATAGCGCGATCAGCATCTTGATGTTGATGCCGATGACCAGGAAGATCAGCGTATTGACCGCGGCACGCGCGAAGATCGGATCGTTGTAAAGCGCGACATAATTCGACGGGGCTCGCGCCAGCCACAGCCCGTAGCCGACGGGATAGACGACGAAGGCAAGGAAAACGAGCAGATAGGGCGCAAGCAGCACGATGCCCCAGACCTGCGCCGGGGTCAGCCGCGACGACAGGGGCGGGGCGGGGATTGCCTGGTCGCCAGAGAGCGTGATCGCCATTCTTTTCGGACTCTTCAAAGAGATGCCGGCCGCGAAACGCGGCCGGTGTTGTTCTTATACCTCTCCCCGCACAGCGGGGAGAGGGAAAGGATGATTCAGCCCGCGACCTGCTTGATGCGGGCGATCAGTTCGTCGACGGCCTTGTCGACCGGAACCTTCTCACTGACGACGCGATTCATCGCCTTCGCCCACACGTTCTCGTTGTTGAGGATCGTGAACTTCCAGTTCTTGGTGAAGTCGAACGCCGCGGTGCCGCCCTTGAACTGGGTGTAGACGGCCTTGCGGTGCTTGTCAGCCTGCCAGAACGGGCTTTCCTGGCTTTCCTTGGTCACCGGGAACCAGCGGCCGAGGGCACCCTCGATGTAGGGACGGACGTTCTCTTCCTGGAGCAGGAAGCTGATGAACTGCTTGGCCTCGGCCTTGTTCTTGGCCGCGGTGAAGATCAGTCCGGTCTTGACGTCGGAGCGGTAGCGGATGGTCGAACCATCCGGCGCCTTCGGGAAGGACGCCGTCACGATGTCCTGCTCATAGGCCTTCTTGCCGGCTTCGCGCTGTTCCGGCGTGAGCGCCTGGTTCTGGGAATCCTCGAACCACTTCGCGGCGATCGAGATCGTGAAATTGTGGGTCATCACGATGGTTTTGTTGTGGAAGGCGACGTTGTTGTCGGGATCCTTCCAGGTCGTGGAGGACGGCGGTGTGCAACCCTTGATGTAGGTGTCGGTGTAATCCTTCATCGCCTTGATCAGGTTCTCGCGAACCTTGGGATCGTCGACCGTGAGCTTGCCGTCGTCGTCGACCAGCTTGACGTGGTAGGCGTCCATGAAGGTGTAGAACGACTGGAAGGCGTCGGTGGATTCCACGCCCATCGGCTGGCCGACGGCATAGATGCGCTGGCCGGTGGCCTTGCGGATCGCCGGCTGCACCTTGTCGCACCAGAACGTCCAGTAGCCGGTCCAGTCGTTCGGGATATCGGTGAGCTTGAAACCGGACTTCTCCAGCATGTCGTTCCAGATCTGGACGTGCATGCTCTGCTGCTTCAGCGGGAAGCCGTAATAGGCCTTCTTCTTGGTGACGTCGTTATAGAGGATCGACGCATCCAGCGTGTTCTGCACGAACCGGCCCTTGATCGGCTCCATCACGTCGGAGAGATCCTCGAGCTTGCCTTCATAGGCCCACTTGCCCTGCGCCTGCACGTCATAAGAGTCGGAATAGGCGACATCGGGCACGGTGCCGGCATCGAGCGCGGCGACCGTCTTCGGAATCATGTCCTGGATCGCGTATTGCGACAATTCGACCTTGATGCCGGTCTTGGCTTCGAACTTCTTGATCGTCTCGATCAGCGCGTCGTCTTCGGAGCGATAGAAGCCCTTGCCCCACCACACCGTGATCGTCTTCTGCTGCGCAAATGCGGGTGCAGCGGCTGCAAACAGCCCGGCCGCAGCGACCGCCAGTGATACTGCGCCAATAACCTTGGATTTCACGTTTTTCTCCCTCAAACGGCCGGTGTTTTTAACCGGTCGTATAAAACACTAGCGCATGGCGTTAACCCGATCTAGCGGCATGTTGTCAGACATAGGTCGTGGGGATGGGCCTTGCGGAGATGCTTAACGCGTGCATCGATCCAATCGCCGCATCAATTCGCGGCCATCAATTCGCCTTGTGCGTTCTGGCTTCGCCGGGCCATCCGCGACGTCAAACGCCGGATTGCCGAAAGACCGGCTGTTGTAAGCGGTGCGAGCACCGGGTGCAACGTGGCAGGCACCCGCGCCACCGCCGCGGCGGTGGATCCAACATGTGTCTTTGAAGACATTACAGGGGCGATCCGAGGGGTTCCGGTTTGGCTCGGGAACAGTCTGGCGCCGTTCTGCGGGTGAATTGTCAGCGTCTGCGCTTTGGCCCCGTCGAAGTGGCATTCGAACTTGCCTCGGTTGATCGGGGCCGCGACCTGCCTTGCCCACTCGTCCGCGATGGAGAGCGCCATGCTTCGAGCAGCATCTTGAGAAACTGGCTGGCATGCGGCGATAGCGTCGCCCCGCGCCTGCGCACAATTCCGATCGTCCGCGACACTTCCGGCTCGACCAGCCGAACGGTGTGAATGATCGGATGACCGGCGGCGGGCGTCGCGAGCCTCGGCAGCACGGCGATGCCCAATCCCTCCTCGACCAGACCAAGCGAGCCGGAGAGGTGGGCGACTTCATAGGACCAGTTCAGCTGCAGGCCCTGCCGCGCCAGCGCATTGTCGATCAGCGCGCGGTTGCCGCTGTTGCGACCGACAGTGATGACCCGGTGCGACACGATCTCCGACCAGCTCACCTGCTTGCGCGATGCTAGCGGATGGTCATGGCGGCAGGCCAGCACGAACGGGTCCTCAACCAATTTCTCGAATTCGATTTCGGCATGCGAAGCGCCGATGAAATTGATGCCGAAGTCGACTTCTCCGCGCGCCACCGCTTCCAACCCCTCATTGGCGCCGATGTCCAGAATGCGGATGCGAATTCGCGGATAGGCTTCGGCGAACCGACCGATCGCTCGCGGAAGAAAATAGAACACCGCCGTCGGCACCGCAGCCACGGAGACCAAACCCGAACTTCGCGCGCCGATATCATGGATGGCGAGCACCGAGGTCTCGAACTCGTCGATGAGGCGGCGGACCTTCGGCAGGAAGTCGCGTCCCGTCATGGTGAGATTGACGTGACGCGTGGACCGTTCGAGCAACGGCGCACCAAGGCTTTCCTCCAGCTTCTGAATGCGTCGGCTGAGCGCCGGCTGGGACAAGTTCAGCGCCTTCGCGGTCCGGACGAAGCTGCCCATCTCCGCGACGGTGATGAACGCCTTGAGGTCGAGCAGTTCTGCGTTCATGCCAGGGCTCCATTATGTCGAACAACGAAATAATACCTCAGATATTTGCATTTCACAAAATAGTTCGGACGGAGGATGCTCTGGCTCAGACGAGCACGTCGCCGAACGGAAGAACATCATGAACGATCAGATTGCCATTCCCTGTGTGGTCATGCGCGGTGGGACCTCGCGCGGACCGTTTTTCCTGGCCCGCGACCTTCCGGCCGACCCCAGCTCGCGCGACGCGGTGCTGTTGTCGGTAATGGGAGCTGGGCACGATCTCGGAATCGATGGAATCGGCGGCGACAATGCCGTGATCAACAAGGTCGCGATCATCGGATCGGCAACGGTGCCCGGTGCCGATGTCGACTACCTGTTTGCCCAGGTGAGGGTCCGTGAAGGGATCGTCGATACCTCGCCGAACTGCGGAAACATGCTTGCGGCGGTCGGGCCATTCGCAATCGAAGCCGGCCTGGTCGCCGCTACTGCGGATCGCACCCATGTACGCATTCACAATGTCAACACCGGCAAGCTGATCGACGCGACGGTCGCCACTCCGGGAGGACGGGTGACCTATGAGGGAGAAGCGCGGATCGACGGCGTGCCGGGAACGGCCGCGCCCATCGAACTGTCGTTCCCCAACGCCGCCGGCGCACGCACCGGCCGTCTGTTGCCGACAGGACGTCCGGTCGATCGCATCGGAGGGGTCGACGTGACCTGCATCGACGCAGCCATGCCCGTCATGCTGGTCCGCGCGGCAGATCTCGGATGGACCGGCCGCGAGGCCCCTCCGGCCTTCGCCGACGGCGCCTTCCGCGGGCGGCTCGAACATTTGCGCATCGAGGCTGGACGCCGGATGGGTTTTCCGGATTCCGCGTCAATGGTGATTCCGAAGCCGGTTCTGATCGCGCCCGCAAGCGGGGCGACGTTGAACGTCAGGTACTTCATGCCGCACGACTGCCATAGCGCGCTGGCGGTGACCGGTGCCGTCGCGATCGCGACCGCCTGTGTGACGCCCGGGACGATCGCCGCAGAGATGGTTGGATCGCTGGCACCGCCGGTGCCGATCACGCTCGCCCATCCCTCCGGCCGGCTCGTGGTTCGGCTCGAGCCCGGCCCGGTTGCCCGGGTGCAGCGGACAGCCCGGCGAATTCTCGAGGGCCATGTCTTCGCCCGTCGATCGCACGTCCCTCATTCGGTCCTGGCGGCCTGAAGCCGGACCGCTTTCAAAGCCTTCAAAAATCAGAGCCATGAAAAATCAGAGCCATGGGAGAAACGAGAATGCAGAAGCAAGCGCTGGTCGGGCCCGCGAACGGTGAGACGCGAAAACCATTCTACCGGATCCTCTACGTCCAGGTGCTGATCGGTCTCATGTTGGGCGTCCTCACCGGCCATCTCTGGCCTGACTTCGGTGCCGCGCTGAAGCCCTTCGGCGACGGCTTCGTCAAGCTGGTCAAGATGATGATCGCGCCGATCGTGTTCTGCACCATCGTCAGCGGTATCAACAGCATCAGCGATTCGCGCGAGGTCGGCCGCACGCTGGTGAAATCCATGGCGCTGTTCTACCTGCTGACCGTGCTCGCATTGCTGGCCGGACTGGTCGCCGTGTCGCTGATCCAGCCGGGCGTCGGCATGCATGTGTCCGTCAGCACGCTGGATCCGTCGGTGGCCGCGAAGTTCACCAAGCAGGCGAGTGCGACCGGATTTGCGGACTTCATGCTGCACATCATCCCGCATTCCTTCTTTGGCGCGTTTGCCGACGGCGAAGTGCTGCCGGTCCTGCTGGTCTCCATCCTGGTCGCCTTTGGCCTGAGCCGTGCCGGCGATGGGGGTGCGGTGGTGACGAAGGCCGTCGATTCCTTCTCTCAGGTCCTGTTTGTGTCCTTTGGCTTCGTCATGAAGCTCGCGCCGCTCGGCGCCTTTGGCGCCATGGCGTTCACGGTGGGCCGCTACGGCATTCGATCGATTGGCTCGCTCGGACTGCTGATCCTAACATTCTATATCGCCTGCTCATTCTTCGTGGTCGTCGTGCTCGGCACGCTGGCGCGGCTGAATGGCTTCAGCCTGTGGAGGACCATCCGCTACTTCAAGGAAGAGCTGCTGATCGTGCTCGGCACGTCATCGTCGGAACCGGCGCTGCCTGGGGCGCTGCGCAAGCTGGAGCAGCTCGGATGCCGGAAAGGCGTGTCCGGCCTCGTGTTGCCGATGGGCTATTCCTTCAATCTGGACGGCAGCGCCATCTATCTCACCCTGGCCTCCATCTTCATCGCGCAGGCCTGCGACATCCACCTGTCGTGGGGGCAGATCGCGGCGATGCTCGGACTGATGCTGCTGACGTCCAAAGGCGCGGCCGGCGTCACCGGCAGCGGCTTCGTCGCGCTTGTCGCGACCCTCTCCGTCATGCCGGATCTGCCCGTGACGGGCGTTGCGCTGCTCGTCGGCATCGACCGTTTCATGTCGGAAGCGCGGGCGCTGACCAGTATGATCAGCAACTGCGTCGCAGCCATCACCGTTTCGCTGTGGGAGGACGCTTGTGACCGAGAGGTGTTGGCTCGCGAGCTGGGAGGGAGTGGCTCTCTCAAGGTCGCGGCCGGATCGAAGATCGGCGGAGGAGCAGTGCTGCAGGGGGACAAGGCCTGGATTTCGACGACGCAATCGGCCGCTTGACGCCACCTCCGGGATGAAATCGGCCGCACTGCTCGATTCGGGTTTGCCAAGTCGCCGGCATGTCGAGCTTGTTGAGCTCGGGCTACCGAAATCCGCGAAGGCTGCGTTGATCAGCCTAGTTGGATTTGGCGTTCTCCTTCACGTTCTCTTTGGCGTTCTCCGCCGTCGGCGCTTCCGCCGGTGGAGGACGCTTTCCGCTGCCGGTGATGCGCTCGATCGCGGAGCGCACGGCGTCGCCCCCCTTGCGATCCTTCAGCATGTCGAGCAGCGGCGCGGAGGCCGGCGAGCGGCGGATCAGGCTTTCCGGATCGGGGAAGATCAGGGGATCGTCCCAGGGACCCTGCACCACGAACGGCAACTCGAATCCCGACGTGCTGTTGAGGCTCGCCACGCCCTTCATGTCGTATTCGCGCGTCGGCACCGAGGCGGTGCCGGTGAGCGTAATCTTGGCCGCCGGCCCTTCGACACGGATGTCCTCGGCGGTGGCGACCCCATCGGAGAATTTCACGGCGATGGTGAGATTGTTGTACGGCGTCGAACCGTTGCGGAAATTGCCGCCGCCCGACAGCGGACGCCGCTCCAGGCGTTTCAGCAGCTGCTCGGCATTGAAGCCCGAGATCGCGCCGTCATGACCGGTGACGGTGGCGCTGCCGTCGAGCGACTGCACGAGGCCGAACGGGCTCGAGCCCGAGGCGAAGAGC
Organism: Bradyrhizobium sp. SBR1B; assembly: GCF_014198205.1. NCBI lineage: Bacteria > Pseudomonadati > Pseudomonadota > Alphaproteobacteria > Hyphomicrobiales > Nitrobacteraceae > Bradyrhizobium > Bradyrhizobium sp. SBR1B. The sequence goes on along the minus strand of NZ_JACIHC010000014.1, from coordinate 54,288 downwards.
GACACGTTGATGTTGCCGCGACCGGATAGCTTGCTGAGGCCGAACAGTTCGGTGGCGCAGGCCTGGAGGTCGACGTCGGTGAACTGGAATTGCGCCTTGATGTCGGCGACGGTGTCGGAGCGCGCGATGCCGAACGAGCCCTTGGCGATGCCGCCATAGACCTGGGCTTCGCCGACCGAGAGTGCGAGCGTGCCGTTGCGCAGATTGGCGCCGATGGCGGTGCGGCCGAGCCTGGTCGGCCCGACCGTCAGCTTTGCTGCCGATAGGCGCATGTCGAGATCGGTCGTCGACAATCCGTTGAGATCGAACAGCTGCCTGTTCCAGTCCCGCGCGCCGCTCGCGAGCAGTCGGAAGGTGGAGATATAAGGCGTGAAGTCGAGCGCGTCGGCGGCGAGCGTCGCCTGCAGCGTCTGCCGGCCGTTATTGGCGTAGGTCATGACGCCCTCGGCGGCATTGCCGTCGAGCTCGACATTGACGTTGGTGAGCGCGATCGAGGCGCCGACGACGTTGGCGCGCGCCTTCAGCACGAAGCGGCCGAAGCCGCCGCTGGCGGGTTGCGGCTGCCCGGTCCAGCGCAGCGCGTTGCGCAAGGAGGGGCTGTCGATCGTCAGCGTGCCTTCCATCATCGGGCTGGTGCGGTTGGCGACGCTGCCGTCGAAAGCGAGCTTGAGCGGTGCGCTGGCGATCCGCGCCTTCAAGCCCGAGCGCTCGCCGGAGAGGGCGGCGACGAAGTCGGAAAAGCTGATCGAGCCGTCAACACGCTCGCCGCGCCAGTCGAACTGTCCGGTCGCGGCGAAGGAGCGCGAGATCGAAGGCCAGGCCAGCGACAGGTCGATGTCCTCGAACTTCTCGGTGCCGTGCGTGGCGGCGTCCTGGTAGTCGAGCACGCCGTCCTGGATCCGGATTTCGGAGAACGAGAGCTGGTTTTCAGCCCCCGGCTTCATGGTGCGCGCGATGGTCTGGATGAAGGGCGTCCAGTTACTCTGGCCGTCCGGCTTCAGGCTGACATGGATGCGCGGCCGCAGCAGCGTCAGGTCGGCGATCTCGAACCGTTGCAGCAATAGCGGCAGCAGCCGCAGATTGGCGGTGAGCACGTCGACCTGGAGCGCGGGATCGCTGGTGCCGCCGCCCTTGAGGCCGACGTCACGGAAGGAGATGTAGCTCGCCGGCAGCACCGAGATGTCGATTGCGCCCGCGACACTGAGTTCGAGCCCGGTGACGTCGCGGATCTGCGCTTCGACCGCCTTGCGCAGCGCGTCGCGGTTGATGAGCCATGAGGTCGCGATCAGGGCGATCAGCGCGACGCCGAGCAGCGCCGCGATCGGCGTCCCGAGGCGCTTCATTCCTTGGGCCATGGTCAATGGCATGTCCTGATCGGGTTGGTCGTTGGAGCCAGGAGGGCGGGTCGGGAAACCTGCGTGCCCACGCCCAACCCCCGCAACTTGATGGGTTTTCTTGTCGCTTTCAAGGCCGCGGACGGTTCTGCCCACGGTGTGGGCAGCTTCTATCACCCGGCCGCCGTGCGGAGAACCCCGTATCATTGACGGCTTTGGAGGATTTCGCCTAATAATCGCCGCCAATAGGGCGCGCCGCCTCCAAGCCGAAGGTTCAGTCGAAGGTTATTTGCATGAACAAGGTCTATCCCGACGCCAAGTCGGCTCTGTCAGGCATTTTGAAAGACAACATGATGATCATGTCGGGAGGCTTCGGCCTCTGCGGCATCGCCGAGGAGCTCTCGGACGCGATCCGCGAGTCCGGCGTCAAGGGCCTGACGGTGGTCTCCAACAATGCCGGCGTCGACGGCATCGGGCTCAGCCGCCTTTTGGAAACCCGGCAGATCAAGAAGATGATCTCGTCCTATGTCGGCGAGAACAAGCTGTTCGCCCAGCAATTCCTCGCCGGCGAGCTGGAACTCGAATTCAATCCGCAGGGCACGCTTGCCGAGCGCATCCGCGCCGGCGGCGCCGGCATTCCGGCCTTCTACACCAAGACCGGCGTCGGCACGCTGATCGCCGAAGGCAAGGAAGTGAAGGAGTTCGACGGCGAGAAGTACCTGATGGAACGTGGCCTGTTCGCCGACCTCGCCATTGTCCACGCCTGGAAGGGCGACACCGCCGGCAACCTCATCTACCGCAAGACCGCGCGCAATTTTAACCCGATGATGGCGACCGCCGCCAAGATCACCGTCGCCGAGGTCGAGCATCTGGTTCCGGCGGGTGAACTCAATCCCGACCACATCCACACGCCCGGCATTTTCGTGAAGCGCATCGTCGAGGTCGGCACGGCCAAGAAGCGCATCGAATTCCGCAACACCCGCCCGCGTACCGCCGCTTAAGCGTATCAGGAGACACACATGGCCTGGACCCGTGAACAGATGGCCGCGCGCGCCGCGAAGGAACTGCGTGACGGCTACTACGTCAATCTCGGCATCGGCATCCCGACGCTGGTTTCGAACTTCATCCCCGACGGGGTCGATGTCAGCCTGCAGAGCGAGAACGGCATGCTCGGCATGGGCCCGTTCCCCTATGAAGACGAGGTGGACGCGGACCTGATCAACGCCGGCAAGCAGACGGTGAGCGAGCTGCCCTCGACCTCGTATTTCTCGAGCGCGGATTCCTTCGGGATGATCCGCGGCGGCCATATGGACCTGTCGATCCTCGGCGCCATGCAGGTGGCCCAGAACGGCGATCTCGCCAATTGGATGATCCCCGGCAAGATGGTCAAGGGCATGGGCGGCGCGATGGACCTCGTCGCCGGCGTCAAGCGCGTCGTCGTGGTGATGGAGCATTCGGCCAAGGACGGCTCCAAGCTCCTGAAGAAGTGCAATCTGCCGCTGACCGGCGAGCGCGTGGTCGACATGGTCGTCACGGATCTGGCGGTCTTCACCATCGACAAGCACGGTGATGGCGGCATGGCCCTGATCGAGCTCGCCGACGGCGTCTCGCTCGACGAGGTCAAGGCCAAGACCGAAGCCGAGTTTCGCGTGGCGCTGAAGAACACGTAAGGTCTTCGAGAATGGGGCGCGTATGACGATAAGGTCAGCGCGTCCCGAGGACGCTGCTTTCATCGCACGAACCATCCTGCACTCGATGCGCGGCTGCCGGCCGCGGGGCTGGTTCGACGTCGCGCTTGGCTGGCCGGAAGCGGAGTGCCTCGATTTCATCGCACGCGTCGCCGTCGCACGCGCGGTGTCGATGTGGCATGTGTCGCAGTTCCTGGTCACCGAAATCGATGGCAAGCCTGCTGCTGCACTTTGCGCCGTGCCTGCGGCCGGCACCGGACCTGCGGCCTGGCGCGCGCTCGAAGAGGTCGGTTTCTCAATTGGGCTCACGGCGTCAGAGCTGGACGCCATCCGCCGGCGCGGCGCCTATTCGCGGACTTGCTGGGTCCAGGGCGGCGAGGGCGACTGGATGATCGAGCATGTCGCGACCGACCCTGCCTATCGTGGCCGCGGCCTGATGCAGGCGCTGATCGCGCACGCGCTGGACAAGGGGCGGGCGGCCGGGTTTGCCCGGACGACGATATCGTTCCTGATCGGCAACGAGCCCGCCGAGCGCGCCTACGCCAAGGCCGGATTTGTCTTTGCGGAGGAGAAACGCGATCCCGCGTTCGAGACGATCATCGGAGCTCCAGGCTTTCGCATGTTCGCGCGCGCGATTTGACGTGTCCGTAGCCCGCATGAGCGAAGCGATATGCGGGACCTTCCCGGGTGTCGCTTCGCTCACCCGGGCTACGCGGCGATAATCTTGGCTATGACCTCACCGCCCACACCTTGCTCCACCGCGCCGACACGCTCGCGACCCAGGAGGTCTCCTCGCGCACCAGGCGGAAGCCGAGATTGGCGGGCGGCACGCCCTGGGCGCAACCGCCGGCGCGGGCGTCGCGGATGAAATCGGTGACATAGGCGCGGTGGGCGCCCTCGGCGACACGCACGCCGCAGTTCACCGTGGGTCGGCCGGCATTGCCGGCGGCGTCGACGCGCGAGCGCACGAAGCAGGTCGAGGTCCACTCCCAGACATTGCCGGCGAGATCCTCGACGCCGTGCTCGTTCGGGCCGAACTTGCCGAAGGGATAGGCAGTGGTGTCGGAAAGATCGCGTTCGGACTCGCGCTCATAGCGGCTGATCCAGCGCTTTGAAGGATCGTCGGCATCGACAGCGACGCCGTCGTCCTTGAATCTGGAGCCCGCTGCAAAGGCCCATTCCGCATCGCTCGGCAGGCGGTAATGGTGGCCTGTCTTGCGCGACAGCCAGCCTGCATAAGCCTCGGCATCGTGCCAGTTCACCTGCACCGCGGGACGATCGGCAGCGACCGTGACGTCGCGATCGAGCGCGCGGCAGGCGCCCTCCTGCACACAGAGCTGATAATCGGATGAGGAGACCTGATTTCGCATGATGTGCAGCGGTCGGTCGACGCGCATCGCGCGCAGCGGCGCCTCCGCCTGCTGCCCGCCGCGCGTGAAATCGCCGGCCTCGCGATAGGACAGACTGCCCGGCGCGACCCTGACGATCGCTGGCTCCGTCGCGGTGCCGCGGACCGTCATGTTCGAAACCAGCGGCGCCATCGCGATCGGTCCGGCGAGCCCGGCGGCGCAGGCGAGGGCCAGTTTGAGCTTGAATGCGATCAGCATGGTCATTCCCCGAAGAAAGAAGGGGCCGGTGATGACCGGCCCCTTGTCGCGTTTAGTTGGTGTTGGCAGCCGGTATTTCGGCGGGGGCCTTCACCTGCATCATCAGATCATCGTTCCACTTGCCTTCGACCTTGAAGTGCGCGGTGGCGCCGAGGTCGGCGGCTTCGATCAGGTTATGCGTGACGTAGGCGTAGATGCCGGGCTGCTGGAATTTGTACAGCGCGGCTCCCGCCGATCCGCCGCGGATGAACCAGGTCTCGAGCCCGACTTCCGGCGCATTGCCGAACTTGCCGGTCTCCCAGACGTAGTCGCCATGGCCGCCGATCAGGTGCGGACGGCTGTCGCGGTTGGCTTGCGAATGCACGATCAGCACGTTCTCGCCGACATTGGCCGTCAGCGCGTTCTTGCCGGTCAGCGCACCGGCCTTGCCGTTGAACACGACATGGGTCGGGATCAGCTTCTTCATCACCTCTTCGGTCTCGGTGAAGGCCTCGCCAGGCGATTCGTAGGACTTGAAGTTGCCTTTCTCGTCGCGGGGCACGTACATGTCCTGCTCGCCGATGTAGTAGACCTTGTCGTATTTCAGCGCGCGGCCCTTGCCGTCGTTGAGGCCGTCACGCGGCAGCACCATCACGGCGCCGTTCATGCCGGAGACGACGTGCCAGGGGATCATCGGGCCGCCCGGGGCGCAATGGTAGACGAAGACGCCGGTCTTGGTTGCCTTCCAGCGCAGCACGACTTGCTCGCCGGGATTGACCAGAGTGAGCGCGCCGCCACCGAGCGCGCCGGTCGCGGAATGGAAGTCGATGTTGTGCGGCATGGAGTTGGTCGCAGGATTGACCAGCGTCGTTTCGACGTAGTCGCCCTCGTGCACGACCATCAGCGGACCCGGCATAGAACCGTTGAAGGTCATGGCCTGGAAGGTGGTGCCCTTCTCGTCGATGACGACCTTCTTCTCCTCGATCGTGAGTTTGAACTCGATGATCTTGGGGCCTTGCTTGGTCGCCTGCTCGTGCGCATGCACGAACGGCGGAGCGACCAGCTCTACCTTTTGACGCGGCAGTTTGAGATCGTCGCCAGCCAAAGCGGGGGTCGCCAGCATCAGAGCTGTCGCGGCGGCGCCGATCAATGCGACTCTGCGGGTGAACATCGGAAGCATCCTTCATCTGGAAAGGTTTTGATGACGGATGCAGTGTGCGCCTATCTCGGCAAGAGTGTTTGCGCTGCGACAAGGTTTTGCCGGATTCGGCTCCGCTACAGTACTTAGGTGCCTTAGCGGAGCAGAATCGGCGACACGACGTTGACGGCATCCTTTGGCGTGATGCGGATGTCGAGGCCGAGCGACCAGCGGCCTGACAGCGGTGCCGACATTCTGACGCGCCACTGATCGTTACCGACGCGTTCGGCGTTTGCGGTGATCGGCGCCACGCCATGCTCGGGATTGCCGAGTGTGACCGCGACCGCATCGGCACTCAGCGGCAACTCGTTCGCATCTTCGAGCTGGATCGCGATCTCGACCGGACCGGCGCGCCCGGGCGAGACCGTGACGTTGGCCATGGCTTTTTCTGCATGGAGATGCGTGAAGAAGCTCTCGTCCGCGTCGGATGTCGCGGCGGCAGGGACCGCCGCCTGCTCCGCGCGATGCGCAGGCTCTGCGGCCGCCGTGGTCGCCATGCTTTCGGGAGCCTGTGCGCCGATGGCCTGCACGTCCAGCGTCACTTTCACCGCGCCGGCGTGCTCGAACGACAGCGTCACGGGCATCTGGTCGCCGGCATGAAGCGGCACATCGAGACCGATGAACATCAGGTGTCCGCCGCCGGGCGCAAGCGTTACGATCTGTCCGGGAGCGATGACAAGTCCCCTGTCGAGCGCGCGCATGGTCATGACACCGTCGTTGACGGTCATCTCGTGGATCTCTGTTCGAAGCGCATGCGCGGCCGATGCGGCCTGCAGTCGCTCCGGCGCGCGGCCCCGGTTCTCTATCGTCAGATAGCCGCCGGCGACCCTGGCTCCGCCGGGCGTCGCCCGGCTCCAGGCCCTGGTGATGACGAGGTCGCCGCTGGTCGTGTCGGCCGCGAAGGCCGGCACCCCGGCAAGGCATGTCAGGACGACCGCGCCGGCGAATGCACGCTTGGATGAGATCATGGTCGAGGCCTTCGCGAAGACGCCACTAGACGAGAGATGTGGCAAGCCAGACCGTTGCCCAGATCACCAGTGACAGCACGACGAAGATGGCGATGGCTGCGGCCAGAGCGCGCACGGTGCCGGCCGGGGCCGCTGCGAGCGGGGCCGGCCGGAAGTCGTCGAAACGCGGGATATGGCCGCGGACGTCGAGCAAGGAAAGAAGCAGTTCGAGTGCGAGAAGCCTCATGGGCAAACGCTCCGGATGGCGTGCGAATTGGCATGATCATGGCCCCGAAATGGCCGCTGCGCTTTGCGCGAGCGCAATGTCTGCGGCACCCCCGGCCGACTTTGCGCAAGCGCAAGGTCACCCCCTCGGATCCGAGGTAGTGGGGTGTATTCCGTGATTTGCCGTGGTCTGCACACGGCGGAAATTTACGAATGGGTAAGACATGAGAGCTGATCTTGCGGCGAGCTACGGCGAAGAACGATTGCCACGCTACACGAGCTATCCGACCGCGCCGCATTTTTCCACGGCGGTCGGATCGGACGCCTACGCCAGTTGGCTGGCGGAGCTGCCGGCGGGCGCCAGCGCGTCACTCTATCTCCACGTGCCGTTCTGCCGCGAGATGTGCTGGTATTGCGGCTGCCATACCCAGATCGTGCGCCGCGACGAACTGATCGCCGGCTATCAGCGCACGCTGCGCAACGAGATCGAGCAGGTCGCCGAAACCATCGGTCGCCGCATCAAGGTGGAGCACATCCATTTCGGCGGCGGCACGCCGACGATCATGCAGCCGGAAGCCTTCGCCGAATTGATGGCGACGATGCGCCAGAAGTTCTTCGTGCTGCCCTCGGCCGAGATCGCGGTCGAGATCGATCCCCGCACATTGACCGCCGACATGGTCGATGCCATGCGGCTCTCCGGCGTCAACCGCGCGAGCCTTGGCGTGCAGAGCTTCGATCCCGTGGTGCAGCGGGCGATCAACCGCGTGCAAAGCTTCGAGCAGACGGCTTCCGTGGTCGACATGCTCCGGCGCGCCGGCATCGAGGGACTCAATTTCGACCTGATCTACGGGTTGCCGCACCAGACCGTCGCGTCGTGTCTGGATACCGTCCGGCGCAGCCTCACGCTCGCGCCCGACCGCTTCTCCGTGTTCGGCTATGCTCATGTGCCAAGCTTCAAGAAGCACCAGCAGATGATCAACGAGGCTGTGTTGCCGGACGGCCTCGCGCGCCACGACCAGGCCTGCGCGATCGCGAATGCACTGAAGGAGGCCGGTTACGTGCAGATCGGGCTCGATCATTTCGCGCGGCCCGGCGACTCCATGGCCGTGGCCTTTGAGGAACGGACGCTGCGGCGCAATTTTCAGGGCTACACCACTGACAAGAGCGAAGTCCTGCTCGGTTTCGGCGCCAGCGCGATTGGGCATTTGCCGCAGGGTTACGTCCAGAACGAGGTGCAGATCGGCGCCTATGCGCAGAGCATTGCCGCCGGCCGTCTCGCCACCGCCAAGGGCTATGGGCTCACCGACGACGACCGGCTGCGCGCCGACATCATCGAACGCATCATGTGCGAGTTCAGCGCCGATCTCGACGACATCTGCGCGCGCCATGGCGCGGAGGCGGCGGCGATGCTGAACTCGGCGGCACGTCTGAAGCCACTGGTCTCCGACGGCATCGTGAGGTTGGACGGCAACCGCCTCGCAGTCGCAAAAGATTCCCGCTTCCTGGTCCGCAGCGTCGCGGCCGCGTTCGACGCGCATCTCAATCCGGCGAAGCAGCTGCACAGCCGGGCTGTGTAGCTGGTCATTCCGGGCCGCGCGAAGCGCGAGCCCGGAATCCATTCCTCCATGTCATCCGCTGCACGATGGATTCCGGGCTCGCGCCAAAAGGCGCGCCCCGGAATGACGGCGGAGGAACGGGCAACAGCTTGCGCTCCAACAAAGAAACTCAGGTCACCTCCGTTATCGTCGTGTCGGAACGGAGTTGCCCATGTCTTTCGGATCCGACGATCTGGTCGATGACATCATGCGTACCGCGCCGCACACGATCCGCGTGTTTCTGGCCTTCAGGATGGCTTGTGTCGGTTGCCCTATCGCAACCTTCCACACGGTGGATGATGCCTGCCGCGAGCATGGCATCGACCGCGACAAATTCCTCGCCGCGTTGTGCGATTGCGTGCCGGCGTGAAGCAGTCTCGAATTCGCGCGGGCGCGCGCGGATTCCCGGGTGAGGGACGGCTTTCGCCGTAAGCGGAAGCGCCCCTCACCCCTATCTCGATCCCTATCCTGGTCCCTATCTTGGGCGGAGACGCCCCGGTGCGGCTGTGTCACGCCGCGCCGCTGTCGGCGCTCCGCTCTGCCAACACGACGATCCTGTGCGGATCGCGCAGGATGATGCGCTGACGGCCGCTCTCGACGAGGCCTTGGCTCTCCCAGCCGCTCAGGATGCGGCTGACGGTGTGCAGCGTGGTGCCGGTCATCTGCGCGATGTCCTGGCGGCTGATCGGGAAGTCGATCTCGATGCCGTGGTCGAGCTTCTTGCCGGACTGTTTGGCGAGACGCAGCAGCGCATGGGCGACGCGCTGCTCGACCTGCTGGGTCGACATTTCCAGGATGCGGGTGTGGCTCTCCTGGAGGCGCGCGCCGACGGTCTGGAGCGTGTTGGCGGCCAGCGAGGGAAATCGCTCGACCAGCCGCGGCCAGGCCGAGGTTGGCCATATCAGCACCACGCTGTCATCGACAGCGATCGCGGTCGCCGGATACTGCACGGCTCCGATCGCCATGGCGAGCCCGAACGTTTCGCCGGGCGCGACGTAGCGGACCACGATCTGCTCGCCGGTCGGCGTGGTCTTGGCCGCGCGGACATGGCCGTGCAGCAGCAGGAAGAAGGACTGCGCATCCGCCCCCTGCTCGAAAATGGCGCTGTTCTTGGGATAGCGCGCCGAACGGGCCTCACGCAGGATCTCATCCAGAGCTTCCGGCGTGACCCCGGCAAACAGCGGCAAATGCGCAACCAGCGATGTGTCGACCTTGGCCATTCTGCCTCCTTGGCATCAGGGAGTGTGATGGCACCTGCAATCGTCCGATAGTTTGCGATAGCGCAAAACGGGATGGCTGAGTGGCAGTATTTTTCCAGACAACGGACTGAATTTTATTGGAGTTGACCCCATGGCTGGCGCCCGATCCCGCAACTTTGAGGGCTGGCCGCTGTTTGCGAACAGTTTTCGGCCCTTTTTCCTGCTCGGCGCGATCCAGGCGGGGCTATCGATCCTGGCCTGGCTGCCGATGTTCTACGGTGAATTGTCGGTGAGTTCCGCATTCGCGCCGCGCGACTGGCACGTCCACGAGATGCTCTATGGCTTCCTGCCGGCTGTCATCACCGGGTTCCTGTTCACGGCCATCCCGAATTGGACCGGGCGGCTGCCGATCCAGGGCACCTCGCTTGGGGCTTTAGTGATGGTCTGGCTTGCCGGGCGTATCGCGGTGACGTTGTCGGCCGATACCGGCTGGGCGTTTGCGCTTCTCGTCGATGCCGCCTTCCTGGCGCTGGTCGTCGCCGCCGCGGCGCGCGAGATCATCGCAGGCGGCAACTGGCGCAACCTGCCCGTGGTGGCGCTGGTGTCCGTTCTGCTCGCCGGCAACGTCGCTTTTCATCTCGAGGCGCACTACCAGGGCGCGGCCGATGTCAGCATCCGCGTCGGCATCGGTGTGGTCATGCTGCTGATCTCGCTGATCGGAGGCCGCATCATTCCGAGCTTCACCCGCAACTGGCTGGTCAAGTTCAATCCCGGCCGCCTGCCGGTGCCGTTCGGACGCTTCGACGGCGCAGTGATCGGATGCAGCGCGCTCGCGCTCGTCTTCTGGATCGTGGCGCCGCTGAATGTCGTCACCGGTGTCCTGATGGCGCTGGTCGGCGGGCTGCATCTGGTGCGGCTTGCGCGCTGGGCCGGTGATCGCACGTTTGGCGAGCGACTGCTGGTGATCCTGCATATTGGCTACGTCTTCGTGCCGCTCGGCTTCATCCTGCACGCCGTCGCTGTTTTCGGAGCGCTGCCGCCAAGCGCCGGCATCCACGCCTGGATGGCGGGCGCGGCGGGAACCATGACGCTGGCGGTGATGACCCGCGCGAGCCTCGGCCATACCGGACAGGCGTTGACCGCTTCGCCGGCGACGCAGGCAATCTATGCTGCGATCATCATCGCGGCCCTGGCCCGGGTCGCCGCCGTGGTGTTGCCCGCGCATAGTGATGTGTTGTTGCACATCGCCGCCTGCGGTTGGCTCGTCGCGTTCCTCGGATTTGCCGTCGCGTTCGGCCCGCTGCTCGCCGGCAGCCGGCGGCGTGCCCTCGCCACGATGGGCGTGCCTGCTCCGGCGCGCTGAACTCAAGCTGCGGTCGCCGAGGGCGCATCGGGCGGCGGCGTCGGAGGCCGCACGCCGTTGCGCCAGTCGGTTATGGTGCAGCCGAACCGGCCGCGGAACCAGCGCGCCATGGCGCTTTGCGCGGAGAAGCCGAGTTGCACCGCGATGTCAGCCAACGGCCGGCCAGGGTCCTCGATCAGCTGGATCACGAGATCGGCACGTTGCACATCCAGGATGGCCGAAAAGCTGGTGCCTGAGGCAGCGAGGTGGCGGTGGATGGTGCGGCGGGTGCAGGCAAGATGCTCGGCCACGCGCTCGACCGTACAGTCGCCGCCGGCGAGCAAGGTCCGTACGACCTCGTCGACCTTCCCCTCCCAGCTTGCGGGCCGGGTTTCGATCGCCTCGATCCGCTTGCGCAGATAGCTTGCGATCAGCGGATGCGCGCTCGGGATCCGGCGCTCCATGTCGCGCGCCGAGAGCAGGATCGCATCGTGCTCGGCGTTGAAGGTCACGCGGCAGCCGTAAAATTCGCGGTAGCGCTTGCGATCGCGCGGCGGCGGGTAATGCAGCTGGACCTCCTGCGGCCGCCAGTCTTGGCCATGCAGCGATTGGATGATGCGGTGGATGCTGCCGAGCGCCATGTCGATCGCCTGGCGCGGCGCGCTCGGCCGCCTGCCGCGCAGGTGCAGCGTGACCGTCACGATCTGCCGGTCGCGCGCAACATCCAGCCGCATGCCGTCATGATGGATGTGGATGAAGCGCGAAAATGCGTCGATCGCCTCGCCGACAGTCGCCTGTTCGCGCACGATCAGGCCGACCGCACCGAAATTGGTCAGGCCGCCGCGCTCGGCGAGACGCAAGCCGAAATCTTCGGCGCCGGAGGTCTCCGCCGACAATTCGAGCAGACGGCGCAGGCCTGCGACGGCAATGGGCGTATCGGGCTTGTCGAGGCAGGCCAGCGGCAGCCTGGCCTTGCGCATCATCTGTTTGGGATCGAGCCCGACCGACCGGGCGATTTCCGGATAATAGCTCAAGCCTGCGCTGCGAACGAGGTCGGTCATGCGAACCGTTCCTGCCAGCCATTCCCGCAGATGTCCCGAAATGTAAAATTTCTGTCTCGATCCGTCAAATCCAGGAACCGGCCGGAACATACATAGGGGAAACCGAAGCACTGGCGTGAATGCTGTGCTCACGACGACGCGGCAGGGCGATGCGGCCCGCTTTCCGTCTCGGACCCATTTGACCAAGACATTGCTGGATCGGGATTATGCCGGGGAACATGCTTTCCAAGGGCGAGGTATTCGTCATCGACACCGACGCTGCCTCCCGCGAACAACTTTCGACCGCGCTCCAACAGAGCGCCTATGACGTGATCTGCTTCGCTGACGGTGCCTCACTCCTGTCCGAAGCAAAGGCACGCATGCCGGCCTGCGTGCTGATGGAGCTGCCACCCGATCGCTCCGGCCTCGACATGCTCAGGCGCCTGCGCGAGGAAAATTGCATGGCGCCTGTGCTGGTGACCTCGGCGAATGGCAGCATCGCCATGGCGGTCGACGCCATCAAGAGCGGCGCGACCGACTTCATCGAAAAGCCTTTCCGCACCCACGACATCATCGGCCGGATCGATGCCGCCATCGACGAATTCGCGCAGCCCGGCACGAGCCGGCAGCGCTGGCTGCCCGGCTGCGAGCCCTTGACCGAGCGTGAGGGCGACGTGCTCGAGCACCTCGCGGCCGGCCTGACCAACAAGGAGATCGCCCGGCGCATGCATCTGAGCGCACGGACCGTCGAGGGCTATCGCGCCGGCGTCCTGAAGAAGGCCGGGGCCAAGAACGTGACCGATCTGCTCCGCCGCATCTTCGGCCAGGGGTAGCCCACCCAGGCCTGAGGCCTGCCGCGGGCGATACGTTCCGCAGCCTTGGTGCCGCCGCCGCGGCGCCCCACGGAAACCCCAATCGAACCAGTTCCTTCCCTGCCGCGTCCAACCATGTTGGCGAGGCATTTGATCGCGCGCGTCCGGCTGGCGGCGCGGCGATACGGCAGGAGGGACTTCATGCGCATCACCGCAAGATATTTGGCAACGACAAGCCTGGTTCTGGTCACCATGGCTGCGGCCTCGCCATCATGGGCCGCCGATTTGGACGCTACATCGGCGATCGATACGGTCACGGTACCCCGATGGCGCCACCGTCACCCGCGTCATCACGGTCGACCTGCCGTCCGGGGATTCGACCCTGGTCGCCAAGGATTTCCCGCTTGGTCTCGATGCCTCCTCCATCCGGGTCGAGGGTGAGGGCGGCGCAAAGCTCACCATCGGCACGATCGATGCGCGGGCGCCTCGCGCCGCGCCGGTCAATCTGCCCGAGCTGGAAAAGCGCATCGAGGCCTTGAACGATCAGCGCGCCGATTTGCAGGGCGCGATCGACTCGGCGAATGCGCGGCGCAAGTTTGCGGAGCACTTTGCGGAAACCTCTCCCGCGGGGATCGGCGACAAGGGTGAGGCGCGGCCGATCGCCGAATGGCGCGCGGCCTTTGCTGCGGTCGGCGAAGAAATTGCGAGCGCCGACACCGTCATCCGCGATGCCACGCGCAAGACGCGGGAAATCGACCGGCAGATCGCCCAACTCGAGGTCGAGCGCAAGGCCAAGCCGCCGAGCAAGCTCGAGGTTCGCATGGACGTTGCCGCGACTGCTGCGACGAAGGCGACGCTGCGCGTGACTTACGCCGTGCGCAATGCGCGCTGGATGCCGCTCTATGACGCTCGGCTCGACACCGGCGCCAAGGATCGCAAGCCGCAGCTCGAGCTGATCCGCCGCGCCGAGATCACGCAATCGACCGGCGAGGATTGGTCCAACGTGACGCTCGGCGTCTCCACGACCCGCATCAGCCGCGGCGGCATTGCGCCGGAGCTGCATTCGCTGGTCGCGCAATATCCACAGGTGCCGAAGCCGCTGGCAGCAGGTTCGGTCTCCGATCTGGCGCGGCCCGCGCCGGTTCTGCGACAGATGCAATCGCCAGCGATGGCCAAGATTGCGGAAGCGGCCGAGCCGCGCGAACGTGCCGACGAGCAGCAGGCAATTGCCGAGATCGGGGACTTCCAGGCGACGTTCAAAATTCCCGGCCGCGTCAGCCTCGGCGCCGCCGAGGGCGCCAAGAGCCTGCGGATTGCAGCGATGACGGTGCCCGCCGACCTCGCGGTCCGCGCCGCACCGGTGCTGGACCCGACCGCCTTCCTCGAAGCCAGCTTCAAGCAGACCGATGACACGACGCTGCTGCCGGGCAAGGTCGCGATCTACCGCGACGGCGTCTTTGTCGGTCGCGGCAAGCTTTCCGCTTCCGCCAAGGACGACATCGTCCGCCTCGGCTTCGGCGCCGACGACAAGGTGAGAATCGAGCGCGCGGTGCTCAAGCGCAATGAGGGCTCGGCCGGTCTCCTGGTCACGACGTCGAAGACCGACGAGCGCACGTTCAAGACCACCATCCGCAACGGTCATGATTTCCCGATCAAGGTTGCGATCGAGGATCAGTTGCCGGTCAGCGAGAGCGAGGACATCGTCGTCGAAATGCTGCCCGCGACCACGCCGCCGACCGCCAGCAACATCCGTGACCGCCGCGGCGTGCTGGAATGGTCGTTCGACGCCAAGCCGGGCGAAGTCAAGGATATCAACTTCGCCTGGCGCATCCGCTGGCCGAAGGACAAGAGCATGGTGATCGTCCCGGCGGGGTAGGCTGTTCGCCCCAAACGAGATGCGCTTCCTCTCCTTGCGGGGGAGGGAGCGCACCTTCATCGTGGCGGCGGCGCCGCCTGCATCGACTGCGGAAGCACGTAAGGCACGCCGTCGTCGCCTTGATGGACAACGGCATCGATCTCGAAGATCTCGCGGATGGTTTCGCGGGTGACGACATCCGCGCGCGAGCCATCTGCGGCGAGCCTGCCGCCAGCCAGCACGGCCAGCCGGTCGGCGAAGCGGATCGCGAGATTGAGGTCGTGCAGGATCGCGATCACGGCCGTGCCGCCGGCCGCACGGCGGCGGGCGGCTTCGACGAGGTCGATCTGGTGGCGCAGATCCAGGCTCGAGGTCGGCTCGTCCAGCAGCAGGAGGCCCGGGCCGTGCTCGGCTTCGCCGCAGGCGAGCTGCACCAGCACGCGGGCGAAATGGGCGCGCTGCTGTTCGCCGCCTGATAGAGTCGGCAGTTGCCGTTCGCGGAAATGGGCGAGCCCAACCTCGTCGAGGGCCGCGTCGGCGAGCGCGCCTGCTTCACGCGCGCTGCGCTCGCCCGCGCCCATCAGCACGATCTCCTCGACGGTGAAGGGGAAGGTGACGTTGATGTGCTGCGACAGCATCGCGCGGCGCGCGGCAAGCTCGCGCGGCCTAAAGCTGCCGATGTCACGCTGTTTCAGGCGCACCGCACCCTCGTTCGGGCGGAGATCGCCGGAGAGCAACCGCAGCAGCGTCGACTTGCCGGCACCGTTCGGGCCGATGATCGCGACCATCTCTCCGGCCGCAACCGTCAGGTCGACGCCATCGAGCAGCGTCGCGCGGCCGGCGCGCTTGCTCAAGCCGCGCGCCTCGATCACGGCGCTCATAGCGAGGCGAGCCCGCGCTGCCGCAGCAGGATGAAGAGGAAGACCGGCGCGCCGACCGCTGCGGTCAGGATGCCGATCGGCATCTCCGCCGGCGCCACGATGGTGCGCGCCAGCGTGTCGGCGCCGACCATCAGGATCGCGCCGAGCAGGACCGAGGCCGGCAGCAGCAGTCGATGCGCAGGTCCAATGACGAGACGGAGCAGATGCGGCACGACGATGCCGACGAAGCCGATGACGCCGCTGATCGACACCGCGACGCCGGTCATGGCGGAGACCATGACGATCGAGATTCGCTTGAGACGCTCGACGTCGACGCCGCCGTGAAAGGCGTCGGCCTCGCCGAGCACCAGAAGATCGAGGCCGCGCGCGATGAAGGCACAGGCGCCAAGCCCGATGATGAGGATGGGCGCCAGCATGGCGGCCTTGGTCCAGGTCGCCCCGCTCATCGAGCCCAGCAGCCAGAACGTGATGTCGCGGAGCTGGCGGTCGTCGGCGACGAACACCAGCAGCCCGATGCCGGCATTGGCGATGGCGGTGATGGCGACGCCGGCCAGCAGGAAGACCGCGATCGAGGTGCGTCCCGAGCGGCTCGAGATGCCGTAGAGGATCGCGGTCGTGGCCAGCGATCCCGCGAATGCCGCGAGCGGCAGGAGCTCGGTCTGGAGGAAGCGCAGCGTCTCGCCGAAGCGCGAATCGGTGAAGACGATCGCACTTGCGGCTGCGAGCGCGCCGCCGCTAGAGACACCGACCAGCGCGGGATCGGCGAGCGGATTGCGAAACAGCCCTTGCATGATCGCGCCGGCGGCCGCGAGCAGGCCGCCGACCATCGCCGCCGCCGCGATCCGGGGGACGCGGATCGACCACAGCACGAGCTGGTCGCGGGCCGTCATGGCCGTGCTTTCGCCTGATAGCCCCAGTGCAGCAGGCAGGCGGGAGAGGGGAATGCCGGCGGCGCCGAAGCTCAGCGCCACGATCGCGGCGACCGCGAGCAATGCGATCAAGAGAGGAATTGCGAGCGATGCGGACCGCCGCCGCGCGTTGGCGCGTCGTTCCGTGCCGCGCGCTTCCATGCCGATCGCCACGCTCATTGCCGGCAATTCGCCGCCGACAGCGCCGAGGTGAAGGCAGCGCCCGGTTCGGCCAATCCCGGATAGAGTTTCACCGAAAGGTCGCGCGCCGCCGCCGCCGTCCGTGGCCCGAAGCCGAGCAAATAGAGCCCGTCCATGGTGATGAGGCTCTTGTTGGCCACGACCGGCGTCAGGGCGAAGCCGGGATGGGCATAGATCGCGTCGGCCTGCAGCGAGTCCTTGCCGCGCTCGATCGACAGCACCACGTCGGGACTTGCCGCCGCGATCGCCTCGTCACCGATGATCTTGTAGCCGTCGAAATCGTCGACGGCATTCGCGGCGCCGGCGAGCTGGATGATCTCGTTGGCCGCGGTCTTGTGGCCGGCGACCATGGCGCGCCCGTTCTGGAGCGACATCACGAATATCACGCGCACCGGCTTGGTCACCTTGGCGCGCAGGGCGCGCAGCTGGGCAAAATCGGCGCCGACCGCGGCGCTCAGGCACGCGGCGCGTGCGTCGACACCCATGGCGTGGCCGACCAGTCTTATCTTCTCGATCAGTCCGTCCTCGGAGAAGGTGTCGGGCACCAGCACCAACGGCACTTTCGCCGTTTCCAGGATCTCCATGGTCGCGTGCGGGCCCGAGCCCTGAATCGCCAGGATCAGGGTGGGATTGAGACCCAACACGCCTTCGGCGGAGATCTGGCGCATGTAGCCGACATTGGGTTTGTCTTGCAGCGCCGCCGCTGGATAAAGGCTGGTGGTGTCGACGCCGACCAGCCGGTTCTCGAGCCCGAGCGCATAGATGATCTCTGTGATGGCGCCGCCGATCGAGACCGTGCGCGCGAAGTCGGTCACGGCGACGTCGCGATTGCGCGCGTCATGCACGGTGATGCCGGCGGCGTGCGCGGCAGAGGCGAGCGCGATCGTGCTGGAGAGCAGGAGGCTTGCGAGGGTGCGACAAAATGTCATTACAGGTTACTTCGTCAGGATCAGCTTGTTCTGCGAGGTCAGGCGAAGCCGATAGCTGTCCTCGCCGTGCGCGATGATGATCTCGCGCTCGACCGCAAACAGCTCGCGACTGTCGATCCGGCTCCCACGCATGGTGAGGGTTCGCGTTGTCGCAGAAGGGCTTCCTGCCGACCCCGCCGCGTCGCCGCTGCTGTCTCCTGATGTTGCCGACATGTTGGGTGTGATGCGCTTTCGAAACTCTGGAGTGCTGCTTGTTTGTATAAGCGGCACGAAGCGCATTCCAACGGCCGCAATTTACAATCGATATAAACTGCAAGCTGATGTCATTGACCGTCAGAGTGTTGCCACGTAACCAATTATGGCGGCGGGGTGACTTGCCCGCGTCTCGAGAAAATCAGCCAGCCAGTCGTTCGCGTTGCGAACGCACGCCAGCCAAACGACCTGAAAAAATAGAGTGAAGTGCAGGCTGGGGCTGATATGGCTGACGGGGCTAGGTATTCGCGCGCCTTGATTTTGGGCGCGTCGGTGGTTTCATTTGCGGCAATGACGACGGAGAGCGGTCTTGCGCAGACCGCCGCGCCGCAGGCCGAAAGTGCGTCGACGGAACGGCCGAGGCAAGCCAGGCGCAAGCCGACCAAGCCGCTGGTCGCGCAACAGGCAGCGCCGGAGGTCCTCAACGCCCGAGCCCAGGCCGGCGGCACCGCGCCGGTTCAGACGCTCGACACCATCACGGTCGCTGCAACGAAAACCAAGGAGCGCGCGATCGATGCGCTCGCGCCGGTCAGCTCCATTTCGCTCGACCAGATCCAGGGTCTTCAGCCGAACCGGCTGTCGGGCATCTTCTATGCCGTACCCGGCGTGTCGTTCCAGGAACGCGGCGACGATCCCGCGACCGTCATCAACATCCGCGGCCTGCAGGATTTCGGCCGCGTCGCCGTGGTCGTCGACGGCGCGCGGCAGAATTACCAGCGCACCGGCCACAACGCCAACGGCTCCTTCTTCCTCGATCCCGAATTGATCGGCGGTGTCGACGTCGTGCGCGGTCCGACCGCCAACATCTACGGCTCCGGCGCAATCGGCGGCCTGGTCTCGTTCCGCACCAAGGACATCGACGACGTGCTACGTCCTGGCGAGCGCTGGGGCGTCGATCTCTCCGGCTCCTACGGCTTTAACAACAATCGCGGCCTCGGCTCGGTCTTCGGCGGCGTGCGCGCCACGCCCGACGTCGATATCTTCGGCGGCGCGGTCTATCGCACCCAAGGCAATTACAAGGACGGCAACGGCACCGAGATCGGCAACACCGGCAACCAGGTCGAGGCCGGGCTGATGAAGCTCACGGTGCGGCCCGCGATCGGCCACGAGGTCAAGTTCGGCGCCGTCTTTCAGGACTACCAGTACGATGTCGGCCAGTTCAACCGCGGCCCGGTCGCGACGGCGGCGCAGCGCGCGCTGTATCAGGGCTCGTCGGTCTATGCGTCCGACACCAAGAACTACACCGGAACGGTGACCTGGAACTATTCGCTGCCGAGCGACAATCTGTTCGACTCGCACATATCGGTCTACGGCAATCGCACCGACAACGACCAGACCAAGACCTATCACTACTCGACATCCGGCGCGGCCTATTGCGGCGCCGGCAATGTCGGCAACAACATCTCCGGCTGTGTCGGCGACAAGCGCGGCTATGTCCTCGATACGTTTGGCTTCGACGCCAACAACACCACGCGCTTCAACGTCGGCGACTGGCGCAATGCCGTGACCTACGGCGTCGACGCATTCCAGGACGACGTCATCACGACCGACAGCCGCGGCAATTCCAACATCACCACGCCGGGCGGTATCCGCACCGTGTCGGGCGGCTTCATTCAACTGAAACAGAACTACAACACCTGGTTCGAGGCGGTGAGCGCGATCCGCTATGACCGTTACAATCTGCAGTCCGGCGGTACCAATGCGAGTGGCGATCGCTTCTCGCCCAAGATCACCCTCGGTGTGACGCCGGTCCCGGGCTTCCAGCCTTATGTCAGCTACGCCGAAGGCTATCGCGCCCCATCGATCACCGAGACGGTGATCTCCGGCGCGCACGCAACCGGTGGCGGACCGGCCTTCTTCCCCTGTCCTGACGGCACTGTTGGCCTGTTCTGCTTCCTGCCCAACCCGAACCTCCGTCCTGAGGTCGGCAAGAACAAGGAGGTCGGCTTCAATCTGAAGTACGATAACATCTTCAGCGCCAATGACTCGTTCCGCGGCAAGATCAATCTGTTCCGCAACGATGTCAGCGATTACATCGACCTCGTCGCCTCGGCGCGGGTCGCGGTGCCACCGTTCGGCTCTTTCAGCCAGTTCTACCAGTACCAGAACATCGCCAATGCCCGCATCCAGGGTTTCGAGGCGGAGACGATGTACGATGCCGGCAGCTGGTTCATCGGTGTCGCCGGTCATTACATCCAGGGCAAGAACGCTGTCACCAATGTCGGGCTCGCGACCATCACCCCGCGCAAGGTCGTCACGACCGGTGGCGTCCGCCTGCTCGATCGCACCCTGATCCTGTCGGCGCAATGGGCCTCGTTTGGTGCCAACAACGATGTACCCGTCGGCTATCTGCCTGCGACCGGCTACGAGCTGGTCAATTTGTACATGACCTACAATGCGACCAGGGACATCGTGTTCACGGCTTCGATCGACAATCTCTTGAACCAGTACTACCGGCCTTACGCCATTCCCGGCAGCTCGACCGACGGCACGTCGCAGAACGACGTGCTGTGGTCAGCCCCGGGACCGGGCAGGGTCTACAAGGCCGGCATGAAGATTCATTTTGGAGGTGCGTAGCCGCCAGCTTCGCAGCACCACATCTCCGCCGGGCCGCGCTGATGCTCCAGCGCGGCTTCGGCGTGTTTCGTTTTGATCAGAAGGAGAGACTTTGATGTTCATCGCCATGAATCGTTTCCAGGTGAAGAAGGGCGCGGAGACCGCGTTCGAAACCGTCTGGGCCACCCGTGAATCCTATCTTGGCAGCGTGCCGGGCTTCGTCGAGTTTCACCTGCTGAAGGGCCCTGAGGCCGACGACCACACGCTCTATTCGTCGCACACCACCTGGGTCGACAAGGCGGCGTTCGAGGCCTGGACGCGCTCGGACCAGTTTCGTCGTGCCCATGCCCGCGCCGACAACTCGACCGGCGAGAGCCTGTATCTCGGCCATCCCAAGTTCGAAGGCTTTGAGGTGATCCAGAGCGAGCGCAAGGCCGCGGCCGCCTAGATTGCAATGGCAGAGGAGCCGGACATGTTGAGCACCGATCTTGCCGATCTCAGGGCCCATATGGCCGACAATCCGAGCGCGGTGATCGAGGACGTTGCGCGCCAGCGCAAGGTCACCCCGCGCAGCGTGATCGAGGCGCTGCCATCCTCCATGGTGCATATTGGCGGCGGCGCGCATTTTGCCGCCGCCATGCAGGACATCGCGGAGTGGGGCGAGGTCACGCTGATCGTGCACACCGATGACGCGATATTCGAGTTCACGGGCGCCATTCCCGCGGGCGAGATCGGCCGCGGCTACTTCAACCTGATGCAGCCGAAGGGTCTGCACGGCCATCTTCGCCACGAGCGCTGCGCGGGCGTCGCCTTCGTCGAGCGCCCGTTCATGGGCAAGTCGTCGGCCTTCGTCGCGTTCGTGAACGCCGACGGCGGCATCATGTTCAAGGTCTTCGTCGGTCGCGACGAGACAAGGGCGCTGCGGGCTGATCAGCTGGCGCGGTTCCGGCAGCTCGCGGCCCGGATCGCGGCGCAGCCGGCTGCGTAGCTTTCTTTTGTTGTCGGGAGATCAGGATGCAAGGCAAGTCCAGGCTTCGGCAAATGGTCGTTGCAATCGCGCTGGCGCCGACACCGGCCTTCGCGATCGACGAAGCCCTGTTACCGCGCAATCTGTCGCCCTGGGGCATGTTCGTCAGCGCCGACATCATCGTGAAGACGGTGATGATCGGGCTCGCCGTCGCCTCGCTGGTGACATGGACGGTGTGGCTCGCCAAGACCATCGAGCTGCGTCGCAAGGGTGCACTCGCCTTGCGGCGGACGCGCGCGCTCGAAGGCAACATGACGCTGGCCGAGATATCGTCACGGGCCGGTGACGCGCGCGACGCCGTCGCCCAGCTGATCCAGTCCTGCGCCAGGGAAGCCGAGCTCTCCGGCGGCATCCTCGACGACGGCCTCCAGGAGCGGGTGGCGCTGCGGCTCGAGCGGGTGGAGGCGGCAATGTCCAGACAGATCGCGCGCGGCACCGGCGTGCTCGCGACCATCGGCGCCACTGCGCCTTTCGTCGGCCTGTTCGGTACCGTCTGGGGCATCATGAACGCCTTCATCGGCATCTCCGAGAGCCACACCACCAGCCTCGCGGTGGTCGCGCCGGGCATCGCGGAGGCGCTGCTCGCCACCGCGCTCGGCCTCGTCGCGGCGATCCCGGCGGTGGTGATCTACAATCATCTGGTCCGCGGTATCGCCAATTACCGCGCGCTGCTCGGCGATGCCTCGGCGCAGCTGATGCTGCTGGTCAGCCGTCAGCGCGACCACAGGGAGTTCCGCCTGGCGCGGGCGGCGGAGTAGGCTCATGGCTGCGAAGCTCGGCGCGCGCGGGGGATCTCCGCTCAAGCGCGGTGACCCGGATGATCTCGACGTCGTCAACGAGATCAACGTCACGCCGTTCATCGACGTGATGCTGGTGCTGCTGATCATCTTCATGGTGGCAGCCCCACTCGCCACCGTCGATATCGGTGTCGAGCTGCCCGCGACCGCAGCCGAGCCGGCGCCGCGGCCGGACAAGCCGACCTTCGTGACGGTGAAGCCGGATCTCACAATTGCCGTTGGCGAGGACACGATGGCCCGCGACGGTCTCGCCGCCGCCCTCGATGCCGTCATCAAAGGCCGTAAGGACGAGCGCATTTACCTGCGCGCCGACAAGGCCGTCTCCTACGGCGACCTGATGGAGGTGATGAACACCCTGCGTAACGCCGGCTACCTCAAGGTCGCCCTCGTCGGCCTCGACGGACGCAACTGATGGCCGCAAACGCCTTTGCCCTGCATGAGCCGCTTCGAGAGCGCGAGACCGCGCGCTGGGGCGCATCGGCGGCGGTGATCGTGGCGTTGCACATCGCCGCCGCACTGCTGGCGATGAATTGGATCAGGTCGCAGCCCGAGCAAGGTGTCAACATGCCGGCGATCCTCATCGACATGACGCCGGAGACATCGGCGCCGCCGTCGACACCGCTCGATATCGCGCCGGGCCCCGTGATGGAGCAGGCGGATGCGTCGCCGCCGGAGCCGATGCAGCAGCAGGCCGTTGAAGAGACGATCGCGCCGACGCCGCCGCAGGAAAAGCCGGACGTGGTTGCGCCGCCGGAGCAGAAGCTGGAGCCGGCTCCGCCGAAGCCCGAGCCGGTGCAAGTCGCGCCCGTGGAGAAGCCGGCACCGGCAAAGCCTCGGGTGGTACGTCCCGATGCTCGGAAGCCGTCGGATGCGCCGCCCGCGCCGCGCACCAGCGCGCCGCCACGTGCCGAGCGCCAGGCTCCGCTGGCATCCGCCGTGAGTGCCGGCTCAGTTGCTTCGGCGATGGCAACCTATTATCAGCGCGTGCGCGCGCACCTCATGCGCTTCCACCAGTATCCGACGAGTGCGAATGGTCAGAGGGGCGTGGTCAAGCTGAGCTTCACGCTCGGCCGTGGCGGTCAGGTGCTGTCCAGCCGCCTCGGGGGCTCTTCGGGTGTGGCGGTGCTCGATGCCCAGGCCATGGCCATGGTGCGTCAGGCCCAGCCATTCCCGCCGGTGCCGTCCGAAATCAATTATGCGACGATTCCCATCAACGTGGGCGTCGCGTTTGGTAATTGATTTGCGACGAACTCCTCCCCCGCGCGAAGCGGGAGAGGAGCATAGCGTCAGCCTATTTCGCCTTCAGGAAGTCCGCGACTTCGAGCAGCATGAACTCGTCGTCGTCGGCCTTGTTGGGATCGCGGCTGGAGGAGAACGGCAGATTGTTGTCGTTGCCGACGATGATGTGGGTGTCGTCGACGCGATCGACGTTCTCGATGGTGAAGAACGGGAAGGTGTAGACGCCGTCGTTGAGCGGCTTCCTCGCCTTCTTGTCGGGATCCCTGATCTTCATCAGGTCGATATAGCCGATCTTGCGCACGGGCTTGCCGACATTGGCTTCGGTGAGCTCGATCTTGTAGATGCGCTTGAACTTGGCGAGATCCGGAAAACAGGTCTCGCCGCGGGTGCCTTGCGGGCAGGCCTTGTCGGCGGTGCCTTCGCCGTTGTCGCGCTCGATGATGAGGCCGGAGGCCTGATCGATCATGTTGAAATCGCCGATGGCGTTGCCGTTCTGCTCGAACACATACTGCCAGTAGCGGCCGGTGAATTTTTCCGCGGCGACGTCGAATTCGAGGATGCGGGAGGCTTCCTTGCCGTCGACCTTCTCCCAGTCCTTTTTCTCAGCATCCCACAGCGGTCCCTCGAGCAGGCCGTAGAGGAATTTGCCGTCCTTGGAGGACGCAAAGCCCTCATAGCCCTTGGAGCGGCGGAGGTTGACGTTGGTGTAGGTTGCGCCCGGCGCGCCCGGCGTTGCCACGGCCCAATTGTCCGGCGACCGCACCGGCTTGCCGTCGGCAACCGTATCGAACACGGCCAGGATCTTGCCTGACTTGTCGGCCTTCAGGATGTAGGGGCCGAACTCGTCGCCGATCCAGAAGGTATCGCCGATGATCTGGAAGCCTTCGGTGTCGAAGTCGGAGCCGGTGAGATAGCGCCTCTCGGTGTCCTCGTGCACGATGCGGAACGGGACCTTTTTGTCGGGGTCGTGCAGGAAGATCGTCTCCTGACGATCGATCTTGCCGCTCGCCCAATCCATCTTGTAGCGGTTCAAATACAGCATCGAATCCGGCGAGTTGGCGCGCGCGCCCATGCCGTTGTCGGTGATGACCCAGAAGCTGCCATCGGGCATGGTCTTGATGCCGGAATGGCCCTGCAGCGGCTGGCCCTTGAACGGCAGCGACACGCCGGTCGCGCGCTCATAGGACTTGCCCATCACGGTGCCGAGCGCGTCGACCCGCTTGCCGGTGGTGTATTTCCCCGAAGTCTTGAGATCGGCGGGGGCGTCGGCGGGGGCGTCGATGAACGTTGCGGCCGGCATCACCACGTGGCCGGCGAGCTTGGCGGGGAATTCACCTTCGCTCTGCGCGAGCGCTGGGCTCGCGGCGAGAATGATCGTTGCGACGGTGCTGAAAAAAGTCGCGCGCATGTGCGTCTCCTGTTGGCGGACGCACGCCTTATGCTGTCAGCGTGTTGCAGTTTTGTGAAACCGGGCCAAACGCCGCAGCCGCGATCTACTCCTTTACCGCGCCGGTCAGCGAGGACACGTAGTAGTCCACGAACAGCGAGTAGAAGATCGCGACCGGTAGCGATCCCAGCAGCGAGCCAGCCATCAGCGCACCCCACTGATAGACGTCGCCGGTGACGAGCTCGGTCAGGATCGCAACCGGCACGGTCTTGTTGGCGCCGCTCTGGATAAAGGCGAGCGCGTAGATGAACTCGTTCCAGGACAGCGTGAAGGAGAAGATGCCGGCCGAGATCAGCCCAGGCACCGCCAGCGGCAGCGTGATCCGCCGCAGGATCTGGAGGCGTGTTGCGCCGTCCACCAGCGCGCATTCCTCGAGCTCATAGGGGATCGACTTGAAGTAGCCGATCAGCAGCCAGGTGCAGAACGGCACCAGGAAGGTCGGATAGACCAGGACCAGCGCCAGCGGCGAGTCGAACAGGCCGAACTGCACCACGACGGTGGCGAGCGGAATGAACAGGATCGACGGCGGCACGAGATAGGCGAGATAAATGCCAAGGCCCACATAAGGACTGCCGCGGAAGCGCAAGCGCTCGATTGCATAGGCGGCAAGCGTGCTCGCGATCAGGGACAGCGTGGTCGAGCCGATCGCCACCAGCATCGTCGTCTTGAGCCAGCGCGGATAGGCAGTGTCGAACAGCAGATGCTTGATGTGGGCAAGCGTCGGCGAGGAGATCCAGAACGGATTGTGATCCTTGTAGTTCATCAGCTCCGCGTTCGGCTTGAACGAGGTGATCGCCATCCAGTAAAATGGGAACAGCAGGATCAGCACGAAGCAGCCGAGCGGCAGATAGATCATCATCAGCCGCCGCAGCCCGGAATCCCAGGCCATGGTGTCGGGTGCCGCTTTCGCGTCGGCGACGGCGGAGCTTTGCGCGACGGTGTCAGTCATTGGCCTCTCCCTGCTGCCATTTGCGGCGCGCCAGGCCGAAATAGGAGAACAGCGTCGCGAATATCAGGAACGGGATCATCGACACCGCGATCGCCGCACCTTCGCCGAGCTCGCCGCCGGCGATGCCGCGCTGAAACGCCAGCGTCGCCAGCAGATGGGTCGAGTTGACGGGTCCGCCGCGGGTGATGGCGTAGACCAGCTGGAAGTCGGTGAAGGTGAAGATGATCGAGAATGTCATGACGATGGCGAGGATCGGCATCATCATCGGGAAGGTGATGTAGCGGAAACGCTGCCAGGCGCTGGCGCCGTCGAGCATCGCGGCCTCGTAGAGCGAGGGTGAGATGGTCTGCAGACCCGCCAGCAGCGAGATCGCGACGAAGGGAATGCCGCGCCAGATGTTGGCGGCGATCAGCGAGAAGCGCGCCGGCCAGGGCGAGCCGAGGAAGTCGACATTGCCCGACCGCCAGTGCAGCACGTCGACCAGCAAATAGGAGATGATCGAGAATTGCGGATCGTAGATCCACCAGAACGCCAGCGCCGAGAGCACGGTCGGGACGATCCAGGGCAAGAGGATGATCGCACGCAGGATGCTCTTGAACGGAAAATGGTTGTTGAGCAGCAGCGCGAGCCAGAAGCCGAGCGCGAACTTCCCGAAGGTGGCGATGCCCGTATAGACCACGCTGTAGAACACTGCGTTCCACCACAGGGGATCGGTGAGCAGATACTGGAAATTCTCCAGGCCCACGAAGACGCCGCGACGGCCGATCGTGGTGTCAGTGAAGGCGAGCCAGATGCCGAGGCCGAGCGGGTAGGTCAGGAACACCGAGAGCAGCCCGATCGCGGGCGCCAGGCACATCACGATCAGGAACGGCTTGTAGTCGAACAGCCGCACCAGCCAGTTCGGTTGCCGCTGGGCAAGTGCGGGAGAGGAGACTGTCGTCACGGACATTAATGTGTTGTCCTATCGTTGAACGTCACTACATCGTCATTGCGAGCGAAGCGAAGCAATCCAGTCTGTCGCCACGGCTGCAGTCTGGATTGCTTCGTCGCAAGTGCTCCTCGCAATGACGACGGTTCTATCGTCGCGCGTTACCGCTGCCGCCGGAAATACCGCTTGCAGCGCTGCTCGGCTTCCGCGGCGGCGGCCTCTGGCGTGGCCGCACCGGTCGCAACGGACGCGCACATCTGAATGAGCACGTAGTCGGCGCTGACGGCTCCGGTCGCCGTCGAGATCGGGCCCTTGTAGCCGTCATAGTAAGTGCTGTTCATCGTGTCCTTGAACAGCTTCACCTTGGGATCCTGCGACCACACCGCGGCCTCGGCATAGGCGGCGAGCGGCTGCGACCAGTAGCCGGAGTTGGCGTTGAGCCAGGGCTCGTACTGGTCCTTTTCCAGCATGTATTGCAGGAAGGCCTTTGCGGCGTTGGGGTACGGGCTGTGCTTGAACACCATGGCATTGAGGGTCAGGCCCGCCATCGGAGAGACCTTGGCCAGGCCCTTGGGCAGCAGCTGATGCTCGCTGTCCTCGGCGATCGCCTTGGTCGCCGGGTCGTTCTTGAGCGAGAAGTACAGCGAGACGCCGTTGGCGGTCAGGGAGATCTCCTGCGAGGAATAGGCGCGGTTGTTGCTGACGTCGTTCCACGACGGCGTGCCGGCGATGAAGGTCGGGTAGACCTGCTTGACCCAGTTCAGCGCCGCGATGGTCTCCTTGCTGTTGATGACGACATTGCCTTCCTCGTCGAGCAGGGAAGCATTGTGCGACCACAGCGACCAATTGGCGAAGCCGTTGCCATCGCCCTTGGCGTTGCCGAGCGCGAAGCCGGCCGGCTTGCCGGCCTTGTGCAGCTTCTGGCACAGGTCGATGATTCCGGCATGGTCTTCCGGCACCTTGTCGAAGCCGACCGATTGCAGGATCGACTTGCGGTAGATCAGGGGCCCCGCAGTTGCACCGAACGGCAGGCCGATCCAGGCGTCGCTCTTGTTCTTCTTGCCGTAGCGCTGCGCAAGCGGCAGCCAGCCGCCATAGCGCTTGCCGACATAATCGGCGACGTCGGTCAGCTCGATCAGCTTGTCGACGTAGATGTGGGGGGCGTCGGAGAAGCCGATGATGATGTCGGGGCCGGCGCCGGAGTTCGAGGTCACCGCGGTCTGCTGGTTGATGTCCTCCCAGCCGACGAAATCGACCTTGACCTCGACGCCGGTCTCCTTGGTGAACTTTGCTGCATTGGCACGGAACACGTCCTCGTCGGCCTGGACGAAGCGCACCGGGCGCAGCATGCGCAGCGATGCGCCCTTCTCGATCTCGAGCTTGGGTGCCGCCACGTCGGCGGCCTTGATTGTCGATGATGTTGTTTGCGCTGCAGCACCGGTGGCCGCGAGCGTTGCAGCGGATAGGCCCAGCGCCAAGGCATCACGACGTGTGATGTCGTTCCTCATCAGTACCTCCCTATGATGTTCCCTTCCCGGCGTTGATCGCCGGTGAAGGGCCGTTCGGTCGTTGGCGCCTCGGGCGCCGGCCGCCTAGCTGTTCGGCCCGCGATCCATGCTGACGGGTTGCCAGCGGCGGAGCGTGGTGTCTTGCAGCACCGACGGATTGACGCAGCTTACCGGCCACATGCCCTGAAGCACCAGTGACAATTCGTAGCCCACGCGGCGCTTGCGTGCCTCGTCAAACCGTGCCGAGGCCGAGGCGACGTGGGCGGTCAGCGTCACGTTCTCCATGCCGAGCAGGGGATTGTTGTGCGAGGGCGGTTCCTTCTCCAGCACGTCGAGCGCGGCGTGCGCGATCCAGCCCTCCTGCAGCGCCTTGATCAGGCTCTCCTCGTCCACGGTTGCGCCGCGCCCGGTATTGATGAAGATCGAACCCTTCTTCATCTGCCGAAAGTGCTTCTCGGTCAGCATGTGATGCACCTCGGGCCTTGCCGGGGCATGCATCGAGACGAAGTCGGATTGCGACAGCACCTCGTTCAGCGTCGCCGGGATCACGCCGTGGTCGTACATCAGCGTTTCCTGGATGAAGGGATCGTAGGCCATCATGCGCAGGCCGAACGGCGCCGCGCGTTTCGCAACTGCACGCGCGACGCGGCCGAACGAGACGAAGCCGAGCGTCTGGCCCATCAGCCTCGGGACCTTGAGCAGCGCTGGCCGGCCCTCCGCCCAGCGGCCGTCACGCACCATGCGGTCCTGCTCGATCAGGCGGCGGAAGCCGGCGAGCAGCAGCATCATGGCGTGATCGGCGACCTCTTCGATGAAGGTGTCCGGAATGTTGGTGACGGGAATGCCGCGCGCGGTGGCAGCCTTGACGTCGACGCTGTCGACGCCGACTGAGCCGAGCGTGATGACCTTGCAGGTCTGCAAGCTGTCGATGATGGTCTTGGTGATCGGGATGCCCTTGGCATAGATGGCGTCCGCGGTCTTTGCTGCGGCGATGAAGCCGGCCTCGTCGGCGGGAGCCTCGATGATCTCGGCGTCGATCGGATCGAGCGCCTCGCGCTCAAAGGAATAGTCGCTGCCCGCGACCGTGAAGCTCGCGCCCTTCGGCGTCACCACCCTGTATTTCGGCATTTTCTCGCTCCCGATTTGGTTTGTCGGTTCTTGTTGTGACCCGCCTCCGCGGGCGGGCCTTTGCGTCTTTTACGCGAAATCGGAGCGGTCGCGTACAATCGTCGGTTGCCGGTGCGGGGATAAATTGCCGCTTTTTGCGGCTGCGTCCGGGCTTCTACGGAGGCACGTAAGTAACTTGCTAAGGCTCTCTCCCTAAAAGTTGTTTCGATTTCGATCGATCTGTCGCGCGCCCATATCCCATTATTGCCGGAGCTAATCGTGAAGTTGAGCAATCTGAAGATCGCCCCGAAGCTCGGCATCCTTGTCGGCGTCACCTTGTTCGGCCTGTGCATCTCCGGCGTCCTCGCCGGCTATCTGATGAAGCGCGAGATGGTGAATGCGCGCATCGATCAGGCCAAGGCGATCGTCGAGCTGGCACGCAACTATGCGGGCGCTCTGAAGAAGCGCGTCGACGCCGGCGAGCTGACGAAGGACGCGGCCATGGCCGAGCTTCGCCGCTACGGCAATTCGATGACCTACGACAACGGCGCGGGCTATCTGTTCGGTACATCGTACGAAGGCATCACGCAGCTCGCGCCGGATCCCAAGCAGATCGGCACCAATCGCATGGATGTCGTGACCAACGGCCGCAAGCTGTCCGTCGAGCTGATGGACGGCGTCAAGGCCAACGGTTCGATCCTGCTGCATTATGAATATATGAAGCCCGGTCAGCCGACGCCGATCCGCAAGATCGGCTACGCGGTGGCGGTGCCCGGCTTCGACATGTATCTCGGCACCGGCGCTTATCTCGACGACATCGACGCCAAGATGGGCCCGGTCTATTGGCTGCTCGGCTTTGCCATGCTCGGCATTTTCGTTGTCGCCGGCAGCGTTGCCTGGCTGATCGGCCGCGGCATCAGCCGCCCGCTGGCGCTGCTCGGCGCCCGCATGAAGGATCTCGCCGACGGCAAGCTCGAGGGCGACATACCCGGCGTTGGCCGCGGCGACGAGGTCGGCGCGATGGCCTCCACCGTCCAGATCTTCAAGGACAACGCGGTCCGCATCCGCGACCTCGAAAGGACCGAAGCCGATGCCAAGGAGCGCGTCGCGGCCGAACGTCGCAGCGCGATGGAGGGCATCGCCAGCGACTTCGAACGCAGCGTCAACGGCATCGTCCGCTCGGTCTCCTCGGCCGCGGCCGGCATGCAGACGACGGCGCAGTCGATGACCGCGACCGCCAGCGACGCCTCCTCGCGCGCGGCGACGGTCGGCGCTGCCTCGCAAAAAGCCTCCGGCAATGTCGGCACCGTCGCGGCGGCCGCCGAAGAGCTGTCGAGCTCGGTTGCGGAAATCTCCCGCCAGGTCACGCGCTCGACCGAAGTCGCCAGCCGCGCCGTCAGCGACGCCGAGCGTACCAACGCCACCGTGCAGGTGCTTTCGACCGGCGCCGAGAAGATCGGCGAAGTCGTCAAGCTGATCCATTCGATCGCCGCGCAGACCAATCTGCTCGCGCTCAACGCCACCATCGAGGCGGCACGCGCCGGTGAATCCGGCCGCGGATTCGCGGTCGTCGCCTCCGAGGTCAAGGCGCTCGCCAACCAGACCGCCAAGGCGACCGAGGAGATCTCCGCGCAGGTCGCGGCGATGCAGACCTCGACCAGCGACGCGGTCACGGCCATCTCCGGCATCACCCAGACTATCGCCGAGATGAGCGAGATCACCGCCGGCATTTCCGCCTCGATCGAGCAGCAGGGCGAGGCGACCCGCGAGATCGCCCGCAACATCCAGTCGGTCGCGGCCGGCTCCAGCGAGATCAACGCCCATATCGGCAGCGTCACCTCCGCAGCGGAAGCGACCGGCACCGCGGCCGCCGACGTGCTCTCCAACGCCCGCGAGCTGGACAATCAGTCCGGCGCGCTGCGCAGCGCCGTCGACGGCTTCCTCGCCAAGGTGCGCGCGGCGTAGATTCTTGCACTGAATTCGTAGGGTGGGCAAAGGCGCGCAAGCGCCGTGCCCACCTTTCTTTTTAGTTCGCTGACACTCGTGGGCACGCTTCGCTTTGCCCACCCTACGAGAGCCGTGTCCCGGCTCAGCGCCGCGTCCGGGACACGAGACCGTCCTACTGCTTCTCGATCTTCGCGTTCGTGATCAGCTTCTCCCACAGCACGAGTTGTTCGTTCACGAACGTGCCGAGCTGCTCCGGCGTGCCCGAGAACGCGTCCATGCCGAGCGTGGCGAGCTGGGCCTTGATCTCCGGCTTCTCGACGATCTTCCGGATCTCGGCGTTGAGCCGGGTCACGATCTCCTTCGGCATGCCGGCGGGGCCGAAATAGCCCTGCCAGGACGAGATGTCGAAATCAGGCACGCCGGCCTCCTGCATCGAGGGCAGATTCGGCACCAGCGGCGAGCGGTCCTTGGTGGTGACGGCAAGCGCGCGCAGCGCGTTGCCGTTGACGTGGGGAAGGCCGGTCAGGATGTCGACGAACATCATCGAGACGCGGCCGCCCATGACGTCGTTGAGCGCCGGCGGCGAGCTCTTGTAGGGCACATGCAGCAGATCGAGCCCGGCATTGTGCGCAAAGGTCGCACCCGAGACGATCGCGGAGGACGATCCCGAGGCGTAGCTCAGCTTGCCCGGATTGGCCTTGCCGTAGGCGACCAGCTCGCCGACGGTCTTGGCCGGCACTTCCGGATTGACGACCAGCATGAAGGGCAGGTCGCCGGTGCGCGCGATCGGCGTGAAGTCCTTGACCGGATCGTAGGTGAGGTTCTTGAGCAGATAGGGATTGGCGGAATGCGTGGTGTTGGTCGTCGCCAGCAGCGTGTAGCCGTCGGGGGCGGCCTTCGCGACATAGCTTGCGGCGAGCATGCCGTTGGCGCCCGCCTTGTTCTCGATCACGATGCCGACGCCGAGCGCCTGCGACAGATGCTGCGAGATCAGCCGTGTCGTCGTGTCAGTGCCGCTGCCGGCCGCGAACGGCAAAACCAGCGTGATGTTGCGGCTCGGATAATTGTCGGCCTGGGCCGTGGATGCGGCGGCGAGGCACAATGCGGCCGCTCCGGCGGCACGCAGGTTTCGAATCAGCCCTGAAAGCATGTTTGAACGTTCCCTCTTTTTGGTTGGCGGGGAACCTAGCGCCTCCTCGTCGAAATCGGAAGGCGCGAGTTTGTCGCCTTGTCTCCGCGTCGCGGAATTACTTCACCGCGGAGCCCTGGCGTGAGGCGATCACGACGCCGGCGAGCACCAGCGCGTAGCCGATCAGGTGGAACGGCTGCAGCTTTTCGCCGAGCAGCAGGATCGCCATCGCCGAGCCGAACACCGGCACCAGATGGAAGAACGGCGCGGCCCGATTCGGGCCGATCAGCGCGACGCCGCGGTTGAAGAAGAGATAGGCCAGCGTCGAGGGAAAGATCAGGATGTAGCCCAGCGTCGCCAGCGTCGTTCCGTCGAATTGCAGCACGCGGCCGCTTGCCGCCTCCCAGATCGCGGTCGGCAGCAGCATCGTCGCGCCGCAGCAGGTGGTGAAGGACAGGAAGGACAGCTGGTGGATCTTGGGCCGGCGCGGGATGAAGGCCGAGTAGATCCCGAACGCCACCAGCGAGGAGGCGAACATGATGTCGCCCCTGTTGAAGCTGATGCTCGCGAGCGCGGCGAGATCGCCGCGCAGAATGATGATCAGCACGCCGAGAAGCGAGATCGCGATGCCGGCGAATTGCCCACCCGTCAGCCGCACGCCGAACAGCACCAGCGACCACAGCGCCACGAACAGGGGACCTGCCGACTGGATCAGCAGCGCGTTCAGCGCCTCCGTGTATTGCATCGCCCAGTACGAGATCGCGTTGTTGAAGGCGAAGCCCACCAGCGACAGGAACAGCATCAGCGGCAGGCTGTTGCGCAAGTCGGGCCAGTCGCGCTTCAGATGCGGCCAGGCGAACGGCAACAGGATCAGGAAAACGCCGAACCAGCGGATCGTGGTCACCGTCAGCGGCGGCACATGCGCGCCGACATGACGCGCCAGCACGATGTTGCCGGCCCAGAACAGCGAGCTCAGGCTGAGCAACAGATAAGGCTGGTTGTTGAGCCAACTGGCCGGATTGGCGGTCTTTGGCGCGGGCGGAGCAATCGTCATTGGCGTTGGACGAAAGCTTGCGCCGGATTGCCGTCGCCGCACAAGCCACGCGGCCGCAATGCTACAATGCAGGCAAACCCTGAGGAGCGCCTTTGGCGGTTAATATGTTGAACATCGCTGGCGCGCGTCTCCCCCTCTCCCCCTGTGGGGGAGGGTGGCTCGCCGCGAAGCGGCGAGACGGGTGAGGGGTCTCTTTCCGCGAGTCCAATTCTCATTTGAGTGCGCGGATGCAACCCCTCATCCGGCGCTTCGCGCCACCTTCTCCCGCAAGGGGAGAAGGAAGAAATTACGTCGCTTGCTTCCGTGACGCCACGAACACGCCCGACAGCACCAGCGCGAAGCCGATGAAGTGGAATGCCTGCGGGTGTTCGCCCAGGAACGCCATCGCCATGATCGAACCGAACACCGGCACGACGTGGAAGAACGGCGCGGCACGGTTGGCGCCGATCAGGCGGACGCCGCGATTGAAGCAGAGATAGGCCAGCGTCGAGGGAAACACCGCGACGTAGAACAGCGTCAAGAGGTTCGGCCCGTCGAGCTTCATCACGGGCCGCGCGGACAATTCCCAGATCTCCAGCGGAATGAGGCAGGCCGCGCCGGCCCCGAAGGTGAAGGCGAGGAACGACAGGCCGTGCATCGGCGGCCGTTTCAAGGTCAGCACCGAATACAGCGCGAAGATGACGAGCGCGACGATGAAGATGAGGTCGCCCTTGTTGAACTCGATGTTCGACAGGGTGGTGAAATCGCCGTGCAGCAGAATGGTCAGCACGCCGCACATCGACAGCAGCACGCCGAACGCCTGCGCGGCGGTGAGGCGGATGCCGAGGATGGCCAGCGACCACAGCGCCACGATCAGCGGCGCGGCCGACTGCAGCAGCAGCGTATTGAGTGCCTGGGTATGCTCCAGCGCCCAGTATTGCAGCGTGTTGAAGGCGCCGATGCCGGTGACCGAGAGCGTGATCATCAGGCCAAGCCTGCCGCGGATCGCCGGCCAGTCCTGGGCAAGATGTTTCCAGGCGAACGGCAGCACCAGCAGGAAGGCGAAGAACCAGCGCAGGAACGATAGCGTGACCGGCGGGATGTGGCCGGCGGCGAGCCGCCCGACGATGGCGTTGCCGGCCCAGCACAGCGCGGTGATGCTGAGCAGCAGGTAGGGCTGGTTGGCGATCCAGCTGTGGCCGGATGTCTCCGCGCTGGTGGTCTGGCCGGTGGCGGACATTGGGATTGGCGTGCCCCGCATGCGCCGAGGCTTCCAGCCCGGCGGGGTCCGGGCCGGCTGATCGCCCGGCGCTGTCCAAAGACACGGAAATCGGGGCTGCATCAACGGGGGGCGGACGCATCGCGACCATGCAGCGGCGGATTGCGCCTCTCACGCTTTGGTCGAAGCCCCGCGCGCCGCCGCGAAGGTTTCTGGATTTTCCGGGGATATCAAAGGCTTGGAGTAGCCTCGAAGCCCTGAAAATGCCCCGTTCTTGCTTGCCTAGAGAGGCTGCTTCCTTTATCCGGTTGGGCTGCCTCGCGTGCGAACGGCCTCTGGCCGGGAATTGGGCTGGGCGCAGGCATGATTCCGGAAAAGTGGGTACCAATTTTCCGTTCGGATCATGCCACCTACAGAGAAATCTTCGAAGGATTACCCGCGAATGGCCAATGTTGTCGTCGTCGGCGCCCAGTGGGGCGACGAAGGAAAGGGCAAGATCGTCGACTGGTTGTCGGAGCAGGCGGACATCGTTGTCCGCTTCCAGGGCGGTCATAACGCCGGCCACACGCTGGTGATCAACGGCAAGACCTACAAGCTCGCGCTGCTGCCCTCGGGCGTGCTGCGCGAGCAGAAGCTGTCGGTGATCGGCAACGGCGTGGTGTTCGATCCCGCCGCCTTCCTCGACGAGGTCTCCAAGCTGCGGGCGCAGGGCGTTGCGGTCTCGCCGGAGAACCTGCGTATCGCCGAGAACGTCACGCTGATCCTGCCGCTGCACCGCGAGCTCGATGCGCACCGCGAATCGGCCAGCGCCGCGACCGCGATCGGCACCACCCGCCGCGGCATCGGCCCGGCCTATGAGGACAAGGTCGGCCGCCGCGCCATCCGCCTGATGGACCTCGCCGACCTCGACACGCTCCCGCACAAGATCGACCGGCTGCTTGCCCACCACAACGCGCTGCGCCGCGGCCTCGGCCTGCCCGAATTCGACGGCAAGGTGATCCTGAAGGAGTTGAGCGCGCTGGCGCCGGAGCTGCTGCCCTACGCCGAGACGGTGTGGCGGCTGCTGGACATCAAGCGGCGCGAAGGCAAGCGCATGCTCTTCGAAGGCGCGCAGGGCGCGCTGCTCGACGTCGACCACGGCACCTATCCCTACGTCACCTCGTCCAACACGGTGGCGGCGCAGGCCGCGACCGGCGCCGGCCTCGGACCGGGTGCGGTCGGCTATGTGCTCGGCCTGTGCAAGGCCTACACCACCCGCGTCGGCCAGGGCCCGTTCCCGACCGAGCAG
Source organism: Bradyrhizobium sp. SBR1B (assembly GCF_014198205.1). Lineage (NCBI taxonomy): Bacteria > Pseudomonadati > Pseudomonadota > Alphaproteobacteria > Hyphomicrobiales > Nitrobacteraceae > Bradyrhizobium > Bradyrhizobium sp. SBR1B. The sequence goes on along the minus strand of NZ_JACIHC010000014.1, from coordinate 18,122 downwards.
GACAACGAGACCGGCCGCCGGATCGGCGAGCGCGGCCGCGAGTTCGGCACCAACACCGGCCGTCCGCGCCGCTGCGGCTGGTTCGACGCCGTGCTGGTCCGCCAGGCGGTCCGGACCTGCGGCATCAACGGCCTGGCGCTGACCAAGCTCGACATCCTCGACGGCTTCGACACGATCGAGGTCTGCACCGGCTACAAGCTCGACGGCAAGGAGATCGACCACTTCCCGGCCGGCGAGGGTGCCCAGGCCCGGGTCGAGCCGATCTACGAGACCATCGAGGGCTGGAAGGAGCCGACCGCCAATGCGCGGTCCTGGGCCGACCTGCCGGCCCAGGCCATCAAATATGTCCGGCGGATCGAGGAATTGGTGGGGTGCCCGGTTGCGCTGCTTTCCACCAGCCCCGAACGCGAAGATACTATCCTGGTGCAAAATCCGTTTGAGGCTTAACGATATCTTACCGGGACGCGCGTATAGTTGAGTTGAAATGGCTGATTACTATCCGCTGATCGCCCGCGCTATTGCCGCCCTGGACCCGAACGCTCCCGGCGAAAGCCGTCGCGCGCTCTATGAGCGGGCGCGCACGGCGTTGATCGCACAGCTGCGCAGCGTGCAGCCGCCGCTCTCCGAATCCGAGATCACCCGCGAAAGGTTGTCGCTGGAGGAGGCGGTCCGCAAGGTCGAATCGGAGGCTGCCCAGCGCGCCCGCGAGGCCTCGCGCCCCGGTGGCGGCGCCCGCGGTGGCAGCAGCGGCGACGCCTTTCGCCGCGCCAGCACCCGAGCCGCCGAAGGCAGCCCGGCTGCGCCGGCCCCGCCGCGGACGCGTCCGGCCCCGCCGCCGCCGCGCGCCGACCGTCCATCCATCAACGTCGATGACCAAGGCGAGGCCCCGCGTCCGCCGCGCGCGCCCCGTTTCGACGCCCCGCGCCAACCGGGGCCGTCCGCCCCGCCACCGATGCCGGAGCCGGCGGCCGGACGCGATCGCGCCGGTGCGCGCCGTCCTCCCGATGTCGGACCTCCGCCGCCGCTGCCGCCGGCACCGGGCGTGCGCGGCTTCCGCGACATCACCGCCGACGCCAACGATCTCGGCGGCGCTGCCGCGCAGGCCAGCCGCGCCGCGCGCCGCACCTATGCCAATGTGCCCTCGCCCTCGCCGGAATTCGACCGGCTCGAGCCGAGCCTGGAAAACCGCGCCGGCGAGCAGGACGCGCCTTATTCCTACGACGAGTCGGTCGAGGAGGCCGAGCGCTACGCGCCGCAGCCGCCGTCGCCGCGTCCGCGCATCGCGCCCGAGCGCGACGCCAAGAAACGCGCCCGCGCGCGCTCCACCTTCCCGTTCAAGAGTGCGATCGCCGTCGGCATCGTGCTGATCCTGGTCGGTGCCGGCATCCTCTGGGGCAAGCAGCTGGTCCAGATCGCGACCAATTTGCTGAAGTCCTCGCCGACCCAGGTGGTGGAGGCGCCGAAGGATCCGTCCCAGCCGCAGAGCAAGCCGAAGATTCCGGATCGCGTCGGGCAGCCCTCGGCCAGCGATCAGCCGGTCGCGCCGGTGGCGCAGAAGGTCGTGCTCTATGACGAGGATCCGTCCGATCCGAAGGGCAAGCAATATGTCGGCTCGGTGGTGTGGCGGCTCGAGCCGATCAAGGCGTCCGGCAACCAGAAGGCCGACGTCGCCGTGCGCGCCGACATCGAGATCCCCGACCGCAAGTTCAAGATGACGATGTCGTTCCGCCGCAACACCGATTCCTCGCTGCCGGCGAGCCACACGGCGGAGCTGACCTTCATCCTGCCGCCGGATTTTCCGGGCGGCAGCGTCTCCAACGTGCCGGGCATCCTGATGAAGTCGAATGAGCAGGCGCGCGGCACGCCGCTCGCCGGCCTCGCGGTCAAGGTCACCGACGGCTTCTTCCTGGTCGGCCTGTCCAATGTCGACGCCGACCGCTCCCGCAACGTCCAGCTCCTGAAGGAGCGCTCGTGGTTCGACGTGCCGCTGGTCTATGCCAACCAGCGCCGCGCCATCATCGCCATCGAGAAGGGCGCCCCCGGCGAACGCGCCTTCAACGACGCCTTCGCCCAGTGGGGCGATTAGGGGCTCAAGCTGCGACTGAGTCGATGCGAGCCGAGGGGATACCTCCCCCGCTTGCGGAAGGGCTATCGCGTTTGAGAGCTTTTCCCTGCAGCCATCCTTCGAGACGCCCGCTTAGGCGGGCTCCTCAGGATGAGGGCGGAGTGTGAGGCAGCAGTTTCAAGGGCACTGACGCCAATTAGCCTCATCCTGAGGGGGTGCGTAAGCGCCGTCTCGAAGGACGAGGCGCGCGCGCCGGCCGCCGCCAAGAGTCACATGCGAGAACCTTGTCCGGCGGGAAGAGGCGGACCGAGCCTCAACGATCCAGCCGAACTCGACCCGACTACTGCGCCGCCGCTTCCCGCTTGCGCGATGCTGATGCCGCGGCTTCGCGGTCCATCACGGCGCGGCAGCCGGGGCTGACCTGGGCCTTGTTCCGCACCATGCAGGCCCTGACCCTGGGAATGTCGGGGATCTCACTGGAGCACAGACGCATCGCGTCACCCGTGCACATCTGCTGCGCTTCGGATGAGAAGGCGAGGCCGGGTGAAGTCTGGAGTGCGATGGCCGTGGTTGCGACGGCGAAGAGCGAAGCGGTGGTCTTAAGCAGCGAAGCGATGGTTTGATAGCGTGTCATGCAGAATGCGTCCCCGAGTTCCGTGGGCTTGAGCCACTTGGTTTTTGGGGCGCCGCACGTGGCTTGATCTGCCGCATGTCACAGCCTTCACGTCGGGAACTTTGGTCCCGCATGTGGTCGCTCGATTTCTTGAAGTTCGAATCGAAAGGTGCTGCGCCGCCCGAGCGAAGTATGCGCCATTGTCACGCGGCTGCAATGGCAGGCGCAAAGGAATTTGCAATTGTTGCGTGGACGTCACGCACAAAGCTTGCGCGCGCGATCAGATCATCCGATCGAAGGATGCGCTCGCTTGTTCCACGTCGCTCGCGCCGAGCGCGGCGGCGTGTTCCTCGACGGCGGTGACGCCTTTGGCGGTCAGCTCGAACAGATCGCCGTCCTTCATCACGTAGCCGTCGGCGATGAGCTCGCCGATCTTGCCGTGGCGGTCGTCGGCGAAGGCAACGGACTGGCTGATGTCCCGCAGGATCGAGAGCTGTTCGTCGCGCAACATGGCTTCACTCTCCGTTCGCTGGGGATGGTCGGTCCTCACATGCCGTGGCTCTGAAACACCTTGCTGCAAGAGCGCGACAGCTTGGCCCGGTTGGCCTGCAGGCAACCCTGCACGGCGCCGTCATTGCCGAGGTCCTTGCGACAGAAGCGCGAGGCGTCGCGTGAGCACGCCTGCTGTTCCTGCGGCGAGCCCATGTGGCCTTGCGCAAGAGCGGGTGCGTTCGACAGGCCACTCAGGGCTGCCAGCGTGATCGTCGCCATGAGAAATTTGCGGGCCATCGGCGGCTCCAATCTGACAGGGATAATTCAGGTCCTGTCTGAACTCGTCGCCTTGCCACTTGTTCCCCCAATGGCAGAGCCCGCCCCGCTATTCAAGGTTCCCGCGGCGCTGCTATAAACGTCGGCGAAGTGAAAGGGTGTTTGATGAAACGCTATCTGGTGTTTGCCCTGGTTGGCCCGTTCGTCGGCGGGTTCCTGCTGCTGCTGACGACGACCTATCAGTCCGGCTATTGGGCCCAGACCAGTCTCGGCGAGGTCGGCAAGCTGTTCGCGGTGTTCTTCAAGACCCTGCAATACAGCTACCTGTTCGGCTTCCTGCCCTCGCTGATGATCGGCGCGGTCGATGACATCCTGACCCATGTCAGGCGGATCGGCCCGGGCTTGCGGATGCTCCTGGTCGGCCTGTTCGCCTTCGTGCTGGCCTCGCTCACCTACAGCTCGCGCGGGCCGGATTCGGGCGCGGTGCAGTTCATCCTGTATGGCCTCGTCGGGTTCGTGCCGGCGGTGATTTCGTCCTGGCTCGTGCATAAATACATCAAGGAGCCGCAAGCAGTGGCGGCGCCGACCTGAGCGCGCGACGTTCGGGCGCGGCGCAGCAACCTCTGCCGCCCCAGCGCGTTCCCTGAAGGCCATGACCATGTCCGACGACGATATCCTTGCTCCACGCAGATCCCGTACGGGGAGCTCGCGCGCGACCGCTTCCGGCCCGGAGGCACGCGGGCCGATCATCGACCAGGATGGTCGGGAAATCCGCCCTGAAACGCTGGAGCAGGGCTTTCGCGAGTTCGGTTTCGAGCTGGGCAAGGATCATCCGTTCGCCGGGAGCCCGTTCGGCAATCTGACGCGTGAGCAGCGGATCGCGCGGATCGAGGCGATCGCAAAGCTGCTCGACGTCGCCTTCATCCTGCCCGGCACCAACATACGCTACGGCATCGACGGGTTGATCGGCCTGATTCCCGTCGTCGGCGACATCATCACCACGGCGATCTCGCTGTGGCTGGTGCGCGAGGCCCGGGCGCTGGGGGCGCCCTGGTACATCACCACCCGCATGCTCGGCAATGTCGCGCTCGACGGCGTAGTCGGCCTGGTCCCGTTCGCGGGCGACGCTTTCGACGTCATGTTCCGCGCCAACATGCGCAACGTGCGCCTCTTGCGCCGCTGGCTCGACAAGCAGCCACGGATCTGAAGCTTCCCCTCTTCGCCTCTCCCCGTAAGAACGGGGAGAGGGAGTAGAAACGCAAAAAGCGCGACAGCCTTTTGGCCATCGCGCTTTCTGCGCACATCGTAAGGCTCAGCGAAAAAACTTATGCCGCGTCGGCGGCGTCGGTCTCGGCCGGCGCCGGCTTGGGACGGCGGGGCAACGGGAAGGCTTCGCTCTCATAGAGCGAGCGGATGCCGTTCTGGTCGAAACGCGCTTCCTCGACCTGGAGATAGGCGCCGTTCAGCGAATCCGTCGGCAATTGCTCCATCGCGAACTGCACGGCTTCGGCCGCGGTGCCGAACCGGCGATAGGTGAAGCCTGCGCGCTTCTTCTTGCGGATCGCGGCGGGGAAGAGTTCGGCAGACGTGTTGAAGTTGAACGGACGCAGTGGACGCATGGTCAAAGACCTCGTGATCTCTCTGGGGCTTTAAGCGCGTGGGGTTTGGGAGGGCAGGGGCCGCAATCGAGCGGGCCCGCCGCACATGCCATTTTCGCCCACTAATATAGGCCGTTTTGACAAAAATGCGACCCCTGCGATGGGAGATGATGAATCCGCGCATGGCAGCTCCGCGGATGAAATTAACTGAATTATTTCAATGGCTTATATGGATTACAATTTGCCAAGAAGCAGCAGGACGACCAGCACGACCAAGACGACGCCTCCGATGCCCATGCCGGAATGGCCCATGCCATAGCCGTAGCCGCCGACGCGGCCGGACAGGCCGCCGAGCAGATAGATGATCACCAGGATGATCAGGACGGTCCCGACTGACATGGCATCCTCCCCTGGCGGCCGCCAAATGCGATGATCGGCCGCACCGCCAGACAAGAAAAGCACATCGCGCGGTCGGGTTCCATGAAGGAACCCGACCGCGGGCAACGTTTATTTGGGCTCCAGCTTCAGCGCGGCCGAGTTGATGCAGTAGCGCAGGCCGGTCGGCCCGGGGCCGTCGGGGAAGACGTGGCCGAGATGGCCGCTGCATTTGGAGCAGAGCACCTCGGTGCGGATCATGCCGTGGCTGACGTCCCGCTCCTCGTCGACATGGCTCTCGACGGCCGGCTGGGTGAAGCTCGGCCAGCCGCAGCCCGAATCGAACTTGGCGTCGGATTCGAACAGCACATTGCCGCAGCCGGCGCAGACATAGGTGCCGGCGCGGTGGTCGTGCTCATACTCGCCCGAGAAGGGACGCTCGGTCGCCTTCTCGCGCAGCACCGCGTACTGCATCGGCGACAATTCGCGCCGCCACTGCTCTTCGCTCTTGATGACCTTGTCGTCCGTGGTTTTCATTTTGGTGTCGGGCATGGGTCTCCCGTTCTTGAGATGATCTCGCGATCAGTTGGTGGCCTTGCTGGCGCTCACCAGCGTCGGCTTTTCAATGTAGTTATCCGCGAACAGCTTTTTCAGGTTCTCGACCTTGGGCAGGTCGTTATAGGCGATGTAGGGCTGGTTCGGGTGCAGCGTCAGATAGTCCTGGTGGTAGGCCTCCGCCGGGTAGAACGCCTCCAGCGCGCCGACCTTGGTCACGATCGGCTTGCTGAAGACCTTGGCGCCGTTGAGCTGGGCGATATAGGCCTCCACCACCTTCTTCTGCTCGTCGGAGGTGGTGAAGACGGCCGAGCGATATTGCGTGCCGACGTCGGGGCCCTGGCGGTTGAGCTGGGTCGGGTCGTGCGCCACCGAGAAATAGATCTGGAGGATCTTTCCGTAAGAGATCTTCTTCGGGTCGTATTTGATCTCGACCGCCTCGGCATGGCCAGTCCGGCCGCTCGAGACCGTCTGGTAGTCGGCGGTCGCCTTGGTGCCGCCGGCATAGCCGGAGACCGCGTTGACGACGCCCGCGGTGTGCTGGAAGACGCCTTGGACGCCCCAGAAGCAGCCGCCGGCGATCACGGCGGTCTGGATCCCGCTCGCAGGTGCCGCATCCATGGCCGGGGCGGGGATCACGACCGCGTCCTCCGCGGCCTGAGACGGCGCGGCAAAGGCCAGCGCGAAGGTTAGCGAAAGGGCGGTGGTTGCGGCGAGCAGGGAGGCGAGGGCAGGTCGGCGCATGGCGGATCCTCTTTCGAAAGGTCTGACAGTCTAGGGCGGTCGGGGCCGGACGAACAGTTGCCCGGCTGCGTTTTCGCACCATCCGAGGTACGGACGCGGCCGCCGGTTGTTACGACGGGACGGACACGAGTCTATGAAATGAGCCGCGCGGGATAGAAGGGCGCCGGCGGCTTGGCGAGACCGGGAACTCCGCGCTAGATGAACCGGTGCGATCGATGATCGACTTAAGAAGAATCCGGCTGGAGCAGGCCTGACCCATGCTGCGCGTCGTTTCCCTGAGCCTTGTCATCCTGACCGCCGGCCTGTTCAGCGCGGCGGCCGACCCGCAGGCCGACGATCTCACCCTCTGCCGTGACCGCCAGGCGGAGGCCCAGGCCCGCGCGAGCGCCTGCGACAATCTGCTGAAGGCCGACAAGCTCACCGGCAAGGACAAGGCCATCGCGCTCTCCGTGCGCGGCAACACGCTGATCAGCAAGCGCGACTACGACCGCGCGATCGAGACCCTGTCCACCGCGATCGATCTCGATCCTGATTACGTCATTGCTCTCAACCTGCGCGGCCTCGCCTATGAGCGCAAGGGCCAGGATGACCTCGCCATGGCGGACTACAACCTCGCCCTCCAGAAGCGCCCCACCTACGGTGTCCCCTACAACAATCGGGGCGTCATCCACGCGCGCCGCGGCGCGTTGCAGAGCGCGCTCGACGATTTCAGCCTGTCGATCAAATACACGCCGAAATTCCTGCTCGGCTGGACCAATCGCGCCCGCGCGCGGACGCTGATGAAGGATTTCGACGGCGCGATCGCCGATTTCGCGGAGGCCGAGAAGATCGACCCGGCCGCGCCGCAGATCGCCAGCAACCGCTGCATCACTTACGGCATGATGGGCAGGTACGCGCAGGCCCTTGCCGACTGCAACGGCCTGATCGAGCGGCAGCCGAAAAACGTGTTCGCGATCAACAACCGCGCCGACGTCAGCATGATGAAGGGCGACCTCGACGCCGCGCTGAAGGATTACAACACGGCCATCCAGATCAATCCGAACAACATCCGCGCGCATTCCGGTCGCGGCCAGATCTACGAGCGGAAGAAAGATCTCGCGCAGGCGCGCGCCGATTACCGCGCGGCCGCCTATTCGCTGACGAAGTTCGACGAGCCCGACGTCGCCCGCGCCCGTGCCGTCGCGCAGGAGCGGCTCGCCGCGCTGACGCTGCAGGCGCCGGCCGGAGCAACCGGGCGCCGCGTGGCGCTGGTGATCGGCAACGGCGCCTACAAGAACGTCCATGCGTTGCCCAATCCGCCGCGCGATTCCAAACTGATCGCGAGCGTGCTGCGCGACGTCGGCTTCCAGAGCGTGATTTCCGTCAACGACCTCACCCGCGACAAGTTCTTTGACGCGCTGAAGGCCTTTGCGGAGGAAGCGGAGAAGGCCGACTGGGCCGTGGTCTATTACGCCGGCCACGGCTTCGAGATCGGCGGGGTGAACTATCTCGTTCCCGTCGACGCAAAGCTCGCCGCCGACAAGGACGCCGAGACCCAGGCGGTCGCCCTCGAGCAGGTGATCGCCGCGGTCGGTGCCGCGCGGAAAATGCGCCTCGTGGTTCTGGATGCCTGCCGCGACAATCCGTTCGCGCCGAGCATGCAGCGCACGCTGTCGCTGAAGCTGGTCGACAAGGGCTTTTCCAACATCGAGCCCGGCGCCGGCTTCATGGTGGTCTACGCCGCCAAGCACGGCGAGACCGCGATGGACGGCGACGGCAGCGCCAACAGCCCGTTTGCCACCGCGCTGGCCCGCGAGATCAAGCAGCCGCGCATCGAGATCCGAAAACTGTTCGACATCATCCGCGACGACGTCTGGGCTGCGACGAAGCACGAGCAGCAGCCATTCACGTATGGGTCACCGCCGGGACGGGAGGATTTTTACTTTGTGGCGGGGAAGTAAGGGGCGCGATATCCGTGCCTCGTTCACGGTGCCGTAGGGTGGGCAAAGCGACTTGTCCGCCGTAGCTCGAAGAGCGAAGGCGGAAGCGTGCCCACGCGTTTATTTGCTTATGGAGAGAGATCGTGGGCACGGCGCTATGCGCCTTTGCCCACCCTACGGCAGGGTCACACCACGATGCTCAGCCGTTTCGCTGCGCGCGTAATCCCCGTATACAGCCACCGCGCCCGCGAGTCCTGAAACGCAAAGCTCTCGTCGAACAGCACGACGTCGTCCCATTGCGAGCCCTGCGACTTGTGCACGGTGAGCACGTAGCCGTAATCGAACTCGTCATAGGGCTTGCGCTGCTCCCAGGCGATCTGCTCGACGCCGCCTTCGAAGCAATCGGCGCGCACCGAGACCTTGGTCACCTTGTGGCCGAAATCCTCGTCCGGCGACAGCCGCATCGAGAGAATGCGCGATTTCGAGCGCGAGGTGTTGCGCGACTTCACGCGCCACAGTCCGCCGTTGAACAGGCCCTTCTTGCGGTTGTTGCGCAGGCATACCAGCTTGTCGCCCGCGACCGGGAAGACGTCCTCGATGTTCTGGCGCTGCCGCACCCGCATGTTGTAGGCGCGCCGCGTGTTGTTGCGGCCGACCAGCACCTGGTCGGCGCCCATGACGCGGTCGGGATCGAGCTCCTTGCGCGACACCACCTCGCTCTCGCCGTAGCGGCCGATGTCGAGCTCGCGTCCCTCGCGCACGTCCATCGACATCCGCACGATCGGATCGTCCTGCGCCTGGCGGTGCACCTCGGTCAGCATCGCGTCGGGCTCGGTGTTGGTGAAGAAGCCGCCGCCCTGGATCGGCGGCAGCTGCGCGGGATCCCCGAGCACGAGCAGCGGGCAGTCGAACGACATCAGGTCGCGGCCCAATTCGGCGTCGACCATCGAGCATTCGTCGATCACGATCAACTTCGCCTTCGAGGCCGGCGCGTCGTCCCACAATTCGAAGCTCGGCTGCTCCTCGCCGGATTCGCGGGCGCGGTAGATCAGGGAGTGGATGGTGGAGGCGTCGTCGCAACCCTTGTTGCGCATGACGAGGGCGGCCTTGCCGGTGAAGGCCGCGAATTTCACCTCGCCGTCGACGCCTTCGGCGATGTGCCGGGCCAGGGTCGTCTTGCCGGTGCCGGCAAAGCCGAACAGGCGGAAGATCGGCGGCGTGCCATTGCGGCCCGGCCTGGCCTTCAGCCAGTCGCCGACGGCCTTGAGAGCGGCATCCTGATGCGGTGTGAAACTGGCCATATCTGTCTTGAGGAAGGGCGAAACGAGGCGATTCGCCATCCCCCAAAACTAACCATTCGCCCCGCCGGTTCAAGCGGGGCGAACCCGGTTGCCTTTTGGTCCTACTGCCAGCCGGGAACGCCGCGCATGTCGGGCAGCTGGTGGGCGATGCCCTTGTGGCAGTCGATGCAGGTCTTTTCCTTCGTGAACAGGAAGCGCTGGTGCGCCACCGAGGCCCGCGGCGACTGCTTGGTGATGTCCATGGAATCGGCACTGTGGCAGTTGCGGCATTCCAGGGAATCGTTGGCCTTGAAGCGCGCCCATTCGTGCGCGGCGAGCTCGAGGCGATGATCCTGGAATTTCTCGCGGGTGTCGATCGTGCCGAAAATCTTGCCCCAGACCTCCTTGGAGGCCTGCATCTTGCGCGCGATCTTGTCGGTCCAGTTGTGCGGGACGTGGCAATCCGGGCAGGTCGCGCGCACGCCGGAGCGATTGCTGAAGTGGATGGTGGATTTCAGCTCGGCGTAGACGTTGTCCTTCATCTCGTGGCAGCCGGTGCAGAATTTTTCGGTGTTGGTCAATTCCAGCGCGGTGTTGAAGCCGCCCCAGAAGATAACGCCGGCGACGAAGCCCGCGAGCACCAGCGTGCCGAGCGCGAACACCGAGCTCGGCCGGGTCAGCACACGCCAGAGCTCCAGCGCAAAGTCCCAGCTTCGCGCGATGAAGCCGCGCTTGGTTTTCAGCTCTGCATTGGGCTCGTCAGCAGTCGTCGTCATCGGCGGCCACCCGGGCTTGCACGCGAGAGCAGCGTGTCGATGTCGACGAAGTCGTTGCTCACGGGCGGATTGGCGGTGTTCTGCGGCACGTGGCATTCCGTGCAGAAGAAGCGCCGCGGCGAGATCGAGGCGAGGAACTGGCCGTCGCGGTCCATGAAATGCGTGATCGAGACCATCGGCGCCTGCGATTCCGCCGTGCGTGCCCGCGCATGGCAGGACAGGCATTTGTTGCCGTTGAGGTCGATCTGATAGCCGTCGATCGTGTGCGGGATGACCGGCGGCTGCTCCGGATAATTGCGCACCTCCTTCTCGGACGTGTTGCGGTTCGGCAGCATCGGCGGCGCCGGGCCCTCGTCATTGAGTGGAGCCGGACCGCGCAGGCCCGAGGTGACGGTCTGTGCGGTCAGCGAGCTCGAGGCCGCGGCGATCGCGAAGGCGAGCAAGGCGATTGCAGATCGTTTCATCATGACAGGCTCACCCGCTCGATGCGCACGGCACATTTCTTGAAGTCGGTCTGCAGCGAAATCGGATCGGTCGCGTCCAGAGTCACCTTGTTGATCAGCTTGGACTCGTCGAACCACGGCACGAAGACGAGGCCCTTCGGCGGCCGGTCGCGACCGCGCGTTTCGACCCGGGCGCGGATGAAGCCGCGGCGGGAGACCACCTTCACCTCGTCCCCGCGACGGAGCTTGGCATCCGCCGCGTCGTCCGGATGCATGAAGCACACGGCTTCGGGGAAGGCCTTGTACAGCTCGGGCACGCGGCGCGTCATGGTGCCGGAATGCCAGTGCTCCAGCACGCGGCCGGTCGAGAGCCAGTAGGGATATTCGTTGTCGGGCGATTCCGCCGGCGGCTCGTAGGGCAGCGCGAAGATGCGCGCCTTGCCGTCGGGATAGCCGTAGAACTGCACGTCGGTGCCCTGCTTGACGTAGGGATCACTGCCCTCGCGGAAACGCCACTTCGTCTCCTGGCCGTTGACGACGGGCCAGCGCAGGCCGCGCTCGCGGTGATAGATGTCGAACGGCGCGAGGTCATGGCCATGTCCGCGGCCGAACTGGGCGTATTCCTCGAACAGGCCCTTGTGCACATAGAAGCCGAAGGCCTTGGACTCGTCGTTGAGATAGCCCGGCTCGATGTCGGTCACGGGGAATTTGTCGACCTGGCCGTTCTTGTAGAGCACGTCGAACAGCGTCTTGCCGCGAACCTCGGGCTTCTTGGCGATCAGCTCCTCGGGCCAGACCTCCTCGATCTTGAAGCGCTTGGAGAACTCCATGAGCTGCCAGAGATCGGATTTCGACTCGCCGGGCGCGGGGACGAGCTGGTGCCAGAACTGGGTGCGCCGCTCGGCATTGCCGTAGGCGCCTTCCTTCTCCACCCACATCGCGGTCGGCAGGATCAGATCGGCGGCCAGTGCCGTCACCGACGGATAGGCATCCGAGACCACGATGAAATTGTCGGGGTTGCGGAAGCCGGGATAGGTCTCCTCGTTGGCATTGGGGCCGGCCTGGAGGTTGTTGTTGACCTGCACCCAATAGGCGTTGATCAGGCCGTCCTTCAGCATCCGGCTTTGCAGCACGGCGTGCGCGCCGTTCTTGTCGGGAATGGTGCCTTCGGGCAGCTGCCAGATGTGCTCGGCGTGGTCGCGATGCGCCTTGTTGGTCACGACCATGTCGGCCGGCAGCCGGTGCGAGAAGGTGCCGACCTCGCGCGCGGTGCCGCAGGCCGAGGGCTGGCCGGTCAGCGAGAACGGGCTGTTGCCGGGCGAGGAGATCTTTCCGGTCAGGAGATGGATGTTGTAGACGAGGTTGTTGCACCAGACGCCGCGGGTGTGCTGGTTGAAGCCCATGGTCCAGAACGAGACCACTTTGGTCTTGGGATCGGCGTAGAGCTCGGCGAGCGCCTCCAGCCGGTTCAGCGGCACGCCGGACATCTCGGCTGCCTTTTCCAGCGTGTATTCCGACACGAACTTGACGTACTCGTCATAGCTCATGTCGGTGGAGTCGTTGGCCTTCGCTGCACCCGTTGCCTTTTTCTGAAGCGGATGCTCCGGCCTCAAACCGTAGCCGATATCGGTCTGCCCCCGCCTGAAAATCGTATGCGCGGCGACGAAGTCCTTGTTGACCCGGCCGGTCTTGATGATGTGGTTGGCGATGGCGTTGAGGATGTAGAGGTCGGTCTGCGGCTTGAACACCATGCCGATGTCGGCGAGGTCGAACGAGCGGTGCTCGAAGGTCGAGAGCACGGCGACGCGGACATGCGGCGCGGACAGCCGGCGGTCGGCGAGGCGCGTCCACAGGATGGGGTGCATCTCCGCCATGTTGGAGCCCCACAGCACGAAGGCGTCGGTCGCCTCGATGTCGTCGTAGCAGCCGGGCGGCTCGTCGATGCCGAAAGTGCGCATCATGCCGGCGACGGCGGAAGCCATGCAGTGCCGCGCATTGGGATCGATGTTGTTGGTGCGGAAGCCGGCCTTGAACAGCTTCGAGGCTGCATAGCCTTCCCAGATCGTCCACTGGCCGGAGCCGAACATGGCGACGCCGTTGGGGCCGCGCTTCTTGATCGCCTCCTTCCACTTCACCTCCATGGTGTCGAAGGCTTCGGTCCAGGATACGGGCGTGAACTCGCCGTTCTTGTCGTATTTGCCGCCCGTCTTGCGCAGCATCGGCTGCGTGAGCCGGTCATGGCCGTACATGATCTTGGAGAGGAAGTAGCCCTTGACGCAGTTGAGGCCGCGGTTGACCTCGGCCTTGATGTCGCCATGGGTGGCGACGACGCGATTGTCCTTGGTCGCGACCATCACCGAGCAGCCGGTGCCGCAGAAGCGGCAGGCGGCCTTGTCCCATTTCATTTCGCTGTTGTCGCGCTCGGTGATGAGATTGGCGGCGAGCGCCGGAGCCGGCATGCCTGCTGCGGCGGCCGCAATCGCGGCGGCCTCGAGCTTCAGCATCTGGCGGCGGTCGAGCTTTGGCGATGTCATGATGGCTCTTCCTGAACTCAGGCGGTTTCGATGGCGTGGAAGACCAGCGCCGCGGAATAGACGTGTTGCAGCGACTGGATGGTGTTGAGCAGGGTGCCGAGGCTGCCGGCATCGGGCGCTTCGGTCACGACGACGAGTTTGCCGCGTGGGTCGCGGCCATGGATCTCGCAGCCGGGCAGGGCGGTGATCTCAGCTTCGAGTTCGGCGAGGCGCTCGGGGCGCGCCTGCACGATGATGCTGGCGATTTCGGCGCCCGGTGGCGGCACGATGCGGTCGGTGCTGAGCACGCGGCCGGTGATCAATGCGCGGCGGTTGAGTGAAGCTTGGGCCATGATGCCGGTCTTTCGCTTGGAGGAGATCAATGCGGGGAGGGCGGCGGGCCGGGAGGGCCAGCAAACATCTGGTAGATCCAGACGCCGAGCCCATAGGAGCCGACTGTTCCGACCGCGAGGACGGGCATCACGATCGCGGTCAGGAATAGGAAAGCGAAAATCTCCATGCGCTTGCGGCGCACGCGCGAAGTCGTGTCGTCAGGGGCCGACATATTCGGTCTCTTCGGGATGGTATGGGAAGCGGGACGGCATCCGGGCCGTTGCCTTGCAGCCCTTTTGCTGCAATCGGGCCGTGGTGGCGTTGATCTGGATCAACCTGTCGACTTGCGCGGATGTCGCAGCGGCGGCGCCGAGGCGGGTATAGGTCGCCATGCCAGGCTCGGGATCAGTCTCCCGCGCGGCGGAATTGCTGCTCCGTAGACAGCTCCGCCTCACACCTTAAGATGAGCTTAACAACAATAAAGCGGGAGAGCGACGCCATGAAGTTCGGCATCTTCTACGAGCTGCAACTGCCGCGGCCCTGGGTGGCCGGCGACGAGCTCCGGCTCTACCAGAATGCCCTCTCGCAGATGGAGCTCGCCGACAAGCTCGGTTACGACCATGCCTGGGTGGTCGAGCATCACTTCCTCGAGGAATATTCGCACTCGCCCTCGCCGGAATCCTTTCTCGCCGCGGCCAGCCAGCGCACGAAAAACATCCGGCTTGGCCACGGCATCCTGCAGCTCACCACCAATCACCCGGCGCGCGTTGCCGAGCGTGTCGCGGTGCTCGATCTGCTCTCGAACGGGCGCTGCGAGTTCGGCATGGGCGAGAGCGCGTCCATCACCGAGCTCACGCCGTTCGGCCGCGACATGGAGACCAAGAAGGAGATCTTTGAAGAAGCCGTGCAGGCGATCTTCCCGATGTTCAAGGACGCGGGCAGCGAACATCACGGCAAGTATTTCGACATTCCCCTGCGCAATGTCGTGCCAAAACCGGTGCAGAAGCCGCATCCGCCGCTGTGGATGGCGTGCTCGCAGCTGCCGACCATCGAGCGTGCCGGCCGTCACGGTTTTGGCGCGCTCGGTTTTCAGTTCGTCAGTGCGGATGCCGCGCATGCCTGGGTGCACGCCTATTACAACGCGATGACCAAGCGGCTGCATAAACTGGCGGACTACCAGATCAACCCGAACATGGCGCTGGTCTCGTTCTTCATGTGCGCCAAAACGGATGAGGAGGCGCGCGCCCGCGCCGACGGCGCCACCTTCTTCCAGTTCGCGCTGCGCTTCTACGGTGCCTCGCAGAACCGCCAGCGGCCCGCGCCCTACACCGTCAACATGTGGGACGAGTACAACAAGTGGAAGCGCGACAATCCGGAGGCGCAGGAGGCGGCCTTGCGCGGCGGCCTGATCGGCTCGCCCGAGACGATCCGCAGGAAGCTGAAGCGCTTTCAGTCCTCGCATATCGACCAGGTCATCCTGCTCAACCAGGCCGGCAAGAACAGCCACGAGCACATCTGCGAATCGCTGGAGCTGTTCGGCCGCGAGGTGATGCCGGAGTTCCAGAACGACCCGGCGCAGGTCGAATGGAAGCAGGGCGTCATGAGCGGCGAGATCAAGCTGGAGGAGATCGACACCGAGGCGTTCACGGACCGCTACGGCAAGCTCGCGGTCAACGTGGCGCCAGCGAAGGCGGCCGGGTAGGGGATCTGCATCCGGCATGGGCCCCGGCTCTGCAGCGCATCACTAAAGTGCTGCGCTGCGTCCGGGGCACGAGACTGTCAATCGACGCAGCCGCTCTCGTGTCCCGGACAAGCCGCAACGCGCCAGCGTCGCGGCGCAGAGCCGAGACCCAGAAGCGGCATACGGAGGCGTTGCCGGCTTTCGGCGCCCGATCGTTGCTGCTATCCTTCCGCAAAACAGCGTCAGACGGAGGAAACCAATGCGGCCCGACGGAACGGCCACAACTCCAGCGGCTAGTGACATCACGCCCGCGGTGCTCGCCATCGGCCGCTCCGATTTCCCCAAAGTCCTCATCGACACGCTGCGCCGCCACGCCGATGTCGGCCATTGCATGGTGTTCGCGCTGAGCCGTGCCGGTGCCGCGACCTGCCTGCTCGATGCCGGCAATATCCCGATCGGCGGCGATCTCGGCGCCGCCTATGCCGGCCAGTTCCACGAATCCGATCCCAACCGCGATGCGCTGTTCGAAGGCGAGGGCACTGGGCCGATCATGCTGCCGAGCTTCGCACCCCGCATGTACGGCGCGCGATACCGCAAGATCTTCTTCCACGATTCCGGCATCGTCGACAAATGCGCGACCGCGATCTGGACCGGCGACACCTGCTTCTACGTCAACTTCTACCGCATCACGTCCCAGGGCCGCTTCAGCGCCGCGCAACGCGAACGGCTGCAGACGATCGCGCCCGCGATCGGCGCCAGCGTCGCGCGTCATTTTCAGCAGGCCGCGACCGCGACGCCCGATCAGAACCTCGCCACACTGTTCGCGACGCGCGCGCCACTCTCGGACCTGACACCGCGCGAGCAGGAGGTCTGCCGCCGCATCCTGCTCGGTTTCAGCTCCGAAGCAATCTCGCAAGGACTCGGCATCAGCCTGCATTCGACCCTGACCTACCGCAAGCGCGCCTATCAGCGGCTCGGCATCTCCTCGCAGAACGAATTGTTCGGAATCGTGCTTGGCCTGCTGGCAGGGCCACACGGACTGAACTGAGGGGACCGGGAGTCCGCGATACCTGCTTCGGAAAGCAAAGCGGACACGCAGTCCACCTACGGGGATCGTCGCCTTTTGACCCGAAGCCGACGCCACTCCTCGCCTCCAATGTGCTAGACTGAGACCCGGTCAAATGCTCCCGGGATCCTCATGAAGCGGCGCGAGTTCGTCACGCTGATTGCTGGCGCTGCGGCATTGCCGCTCAAAGCCCGCGCACAGCGGGCTGGCCAGCGGTACCGCGTTGCGGCATTGGGGCCGGTACCGCTCAGCTTCTTCGATGAACTGGGCAGAGCCGGCTTTGTCAGAGGCAAAAACCTCGAGATCGACAGCCGTGGCGAAAGGGCGGCTGCCGCGTCTTATGCCAGTGTGGCCATTGAACTGGTCGAGGCAAGTCCACATGTGCTGATGGCAGTCGGGGCCGAAGCAGGGCGCGCAGCACAGAAAGCAACGCAGCGTATTCCAATCGTGGTGATCGCGGACGACTTGCTTGGCAGCAAGCTGGTCGCCTCGATGCCGCATCCCGAAGGTAACACCACTGGTGTTGCCATCTTTGCGTTTCAGCTCGACGCCAAGCGATTGGAGCTGCTGCATGAAGCACTGCCAGCTGTCCGGCGAATAGCCGCTCTCGCAGACCGCCTGCCGATACCAAACATGAGTACTCTCGAAAGCGCCGCCAAGAGGCTCGGCGTCGAGATCGTTCCGTTTGCCGCACGATCCGAGGAAGATCTCATCCGTGTGATTGACGCTTTGAAGGTCGAAGAGATCGGGGCCGTCAACCTGCTGGCCTCGCCGATCTTGGCATCGAAATTCCAGTACCTGATCCGCGATCGGCTGGCCCTCCGCCGCCTGCCCGCCATTCTGCAGTGGCCCGAGCAGGCGGAAGAAGGCGGACTGATGGGATACGGTCCCCGCCTCAGCGCGGTTTTCCACCAATGCGCGCGTCAGGTCGCAAGACTATTGCGAGGCGCAAAGGTAGCCGAGGTGCCTGTTGAGCAGCCGACAAAGTTCGAACTGGTCATCAATCTCAAGACAGCCAAAATGCTAGGTGTCGAAATGCCGCCGATGCTACTCTCTCGTGCCGACAGGACGGTCGAGTGAGTTCTCGGCTTCCGTTTCTGGCGCCTTAGCTGCCTTCTGTTTCTGGCCTCAGAATGTCGGCTGTCGGGCTGGGAGCAGTCAAGGTCGCAGCGTGTCCGCTCCGTCGGCCTATTCAGAGAAGCGCGTTGTCCGCAGTGCTAGCTCACTATCAAGCGGTGCTCCCAATTTTGATGCCGCCGAACAAGAGCCCGTCGTTAACCATCGCTGACGGTTCCCGCCTAGGGTCTGTTTGGATTCAGGATTCTCATTCCCGCTTGATTGTGATTCAAGCTTGGAATGAACCGATTCGTTTTGACTGATGCCCAATGGGCGA